>JABSRQ010000109.1 GCA_013215055.1 Pseudomonadales bacterium
GTTCCTGAGTCAGTACCGGTTCCTGAGTCAGTACCGGTTCCTGAGTCAGTACCGGTTCCTGAGTCAGTATCGGTTCCTGAGTCAGTACCAGCCTCAGTCTCAGCAGCAACGTCAGAACTAAACTCCATGTCAGTTCCCGCTTCAAGATTAGAACTTTGAGTTAAGTCGTCAGAGGAGGACGAATCATCGCAGGAAGATAAAATCAGACATAGAGCCAATAAGCTTATAGAGCGAGTCATGAGGGAAATGATCCATTAAATATTTTTTTCGTATTGTAATTAATAATATAACTAATGGATATTATTATCTTTTTCACTCCATTCTACATGGACATTGTGGGAGCATAGGATGAAACAGACTAGTTAATCCTCAATGTAGGGATGTCATTTCATTCAACTGAGATATCCAACAATAGTTTGAATTTACACGCTGCATCCCTTTATAGAGTTTGCATATTAGTTTATTTGGAACAAGTTAACCGGCCAATCTATAAAGCCGGTTTGTGTCATTAGCGGGCATAGGCTGGCTATATGAGGTATTCCGCTTAGTTTGTAAGCAGCCATTCAGATCAGGCAGGCAAACTCATTCAATGAGTTCAAGAAACGACCCAAATCTGCAGGTCATAAAGGGCTAAAATCACTTCTCCAAAGTGGCAGTTCAAACTAAGATAATAAACATTCTGTTCCCTCATTAAGCCCTATAGCCACCTTTGCCCCATGGATAGATAATGGTATTCTGTTGGGATAATAATGACATCAGAAAACCATGGAAAAGCCCATGAAAGAATATCACTTAGACACTTCGTATTGGAAAACCGATGACAAGGCTTGGATGGATGCTAGAAAAAAGGAATGGAAGCATGTTAAGGAAAATCTTGCGAAGATGTCCATTTTTGTCCCTAGAAGAGCAATTAACGTACATAAGAAGTTGTTCTTAACTGGTGAAATTGATGACGCATATTTTGATTGGGAAAAACGTAAAGATCAGGATTTGATTGAGCCTTTTCCAAAGGGGTCATATCCTTTTTTCCAGATGTGGTATCACCCAGAGCCTTCTTTAGAAAATTTTAATGACATAATGAAACATGTCAGCTTATCTCGTTATGGCCATCTAACATGGTTATTAAACCTACAATTCCAGAATGTAGATTTTCCTCCTGATTATGGAATGTTAGGGGGACGAGAAGAGCTATTTGTTAAGACGCTTTATCCTAACCTAGATTATAAAACTCCGATGATATTTTGCGATGGCCGTGAGTCAACAGGCATGCGTCCAGATGGAGACTGTTCTGTGAATTCAATAGGCCTAGCGTTGTCCAGAGCCAATTATGGACGTAGTGTTCGGCAGAGTTTTTGGAATCATTTTGTGTATAACTGTGAGCATTACCCAGAAGAGGTTTTTGATGATAGGTTTATTGATGAGGATATCAAAATAATGGTTGAATTTGTGCATGACTTTGATACTCATGAAGATGCCCAAAGAGATAGTGATCTAGCATGCAAGCTTCGAGAGAACCTTCTAGAGCAGTTTCAGAGTCGTAGTCTACCTGATAACTTAATGGCTTATTGGGATGACTTTGTGGCGAGCAAAGGGTAACAATTTATGTCTCTTGATTTGTTTATTACAGCAGTTGCTTCTGACAACGAGCACCAAAGATTAGTTTACACATTTCTTGATGATGACCGCCCCTTGTTTGAAGATGATCTACCAGAAAAAGACAGGGCGATGTTCCTCAAGCTTGAGCCAGTACCATCGTATGATTGGGCGCAGAAGCTAGATGATGGTGTATTAGACTTCCATTGGAGTATTCGAGGTGATGATTTTGATGAAGTTAATCGCACTCTCATGGATATGCACAATATAGGTTTAACCCAAATCTATGCTAGTTTTTTGATGGAAGGCTCATTTTGTGGGGCGATGAAAGTTAATACTAGTGGAAAGATTGAACAGCTGAGTATCTCCGAGAGCATAAGAGAAAACTCTAGTCTTGATGAAGGTGCTGGAGAATACATACTTGCTGTACTTAAATCATTAAGAGCCAAACAAACTGTAAGGGCTTGTTCTTAACAATAATAGAAAATGCTTTTGTCATTTTAGCAGCTACTCTTGGAGGGTTCTGCAATTCAAACTTCCGCTTTGGAGGAACGATTTCCCCTATTCCTGACCATCCACTAATGGCCGATTCCTTTGGTGATGATAATTGCTATATAAGGGTATATCGAATGGCCGGTATGGAGCGATTAGCTGCCATTACCAGAATAGGTAATAAGTCTGCTTTTGACACTTTGCAGTCCTTCCAAGATTTCCAAACAAGAAAGTGTGCTGCTGTTAGGTCGACAAGCCGGTTAGTGTCACAAGCAGTCGTCAGACTAAAAATACAAATTGGTACGGGAAGATAAAAGCGGCCATCCGAACGCCGCGAACAACAGCCTAGCAAGCTGGCGCGATTTTTTTCCGAGCATAAAAGGTGATAGTCTACGAAATCAGATTACATGGTTAGGTTAATGTCTAACTTTATATTAATCCGTTTCTTTCGAAAATATCTAATAGTCTATCTGGCATATAAACTATTCTTACTACCTGATCTATCGCTGGCAACAGACAAAAACGATACTCCAAGAAGTCTTTAGATATATCACATAAAAAGCCAAAGAACTCGCCATCCACATAATCATTTTCAATTTTTAGCGAAATATCTTTACACCAATTTTCATGCCTGACTTTAAGATGCACTTGACCATTAACTTCTTCCTCAAAAATATCAATATCACACCAATCAGTTGCTAATTTGACTACTTCTCCAAGTAAAGCAGTATATGAACCAGCCCCTTCAATTGATTCAACATCAACATGCTTTACTCCACACATTTCTGTATATGTATCAAGAAGATCAGAAAGAGTACATGCTGCCAACGGTTTGTTCTTTTTCCTACCTACCACGTCTCGGATAATTTCAAGAGCATCCGAAAAATCACTCGAATCAGCCTCTGTAACACTATTTACAGACTTAAAAACTAACGACTTGTTTGTATAACGCAATAGATTATCATTATTGCTATTCTTAATCGCATCATAGGAAAACTGAATCAATTCCTTGTTTTGTGAACTTTTTGTAATGATTTTTGTTATAAGTATTAACTTCTCCGATTCTAGCCATTCACGCGGAACTCTTTCACAAATTGACTCCACTAGTTCTTCTAGATATTTTTCTCCAGTAATTCTAAGGTCTGAAATAAAGACTGATAATTCCTTATATAATTCCAGAGAAACGTATGCCTTTGCTAACTCGAACGCCTTAATTTGGCCGATCGTAGAATAGTCTATATGTTTGTGAAATATGGGGAGGAAATCGTCACTATCTGTGTTTTCTGAGAGTAACTCAAATATGCCCTCTTCTTGTGAATTATTAAAATTTAGAAGACCACCATTTTCAATCAAGAAATCTATCACTCTCGATCTTTTTACAATCGTTGATTGGGATCCAAGAGATGATTGCTTTGCTTGTATCATCAGGGGAGTATTTCCCATCGAATCCATTGAATTTACATCAGCGTGGAACTCTAACAATACCCTTGACACTTCAATTGAATCGAGATTCAAATGAAGTAGAGTCCGACCTTTCTCATTTCGCAGGTTTGGATCGATACCTGCATTGAGAAAAACTCTCACCATTTCAGGTGTATTAGTTAGCGAATGAAAACTGTGCCCTAGCTTTGAGTCTTTTACATCCGCATTGGCTCCAAGATTAACTAACTCTTTGAGAAGATATGCAGATTTACATTTTTGCGCAATTTGAAATAATGAGCCAATCAATAAAAACTCGTGATTAATGTCGGGGGCTAATTTAGCTATAGAGAGGTATAATTCAATTAATTTATTATTGTTTTCTACTACTCTTTCTTTCAGGCCTTTACCTGCATAATCTACTTTTATTTGCTCAACGACTAATACGGGTAAGTATTTACCAGGTTTTTTGTTTTTACTATCGGTTGGCTCAACCCTTTTCATAATAACTGAAGGATCCTTTAAAAATAGACTCTCTATTTTCTCGTATTCCCTATTTCTTAGTAATTCTTCAATCATACTAAATACCATTTGTCTCACTTTGACATATCTGAACAGTTGAAGTTAACTCAACGCATTAACAAGAGTTTACAGAACTAATTGTAGGAATAAAGCAATGTAGCTCTTAGTTTTATCATTTAAAACGAAGTGTTTTAGCTAATATGGCTTAGACAAAGGCTCGAGTATAGGGGCTGCTTTGGAGCATTTAATCTATTCTCGAATTTAGGCATTATGACTGTTTGTGACACATTGGAGCCTAAGTTGGGCCATTCGTAGTAACAACTAACAGGATTGGTATGCTCGGAATTCGGTTAGGACTCCAAAGTGTCAACTTCAGCCCTAACAAATTAGGTTAATCTGGCAGTTTTAGGGAGCTGCAATCAGGCTAAAAGCGGCTTTGGGCATAAGTCATACAACCTCGAATTTCGCCATACATGAAATGTATTGCCATTCATTTCTATGGAACCATATAATGTTGCGGGCCACCTAATAGCATTCAATACACTCTCGGAGTTAACCTGTTAGGTCTGTTAGGTCTGTTATTTTTATTAAATAGTCGATAGGCGAACGGGCTTAGGCATTTACGCAGCAATACATAAAAGAACATCATTTAATCAGTTCAACTAGGTGATTAGCGCAGCTGGTGGGCTATGTGACTCGGCAGTTGATAGGCTGAAGTGACTAGCTCTTCTGGTTCATTAATATTATCTAGATGGCGGCCCTTGGGCCTCAGGTAGCTGGTACGCGGGTGGGATTAAATTGCGACCAGTCCCGCTGACTCCCCACTCATTACCACACTTGATTGAGCCAGGCGACTTCCTTAGGGTTTCGACAAACCATGTAAACGGTTTGTTGAGAATAATATGGACAGTCAACAATATCTAATACGCCAACGTCCAGACCTTGAAACAGAAACTCAGAGAATCTTCATCGCAAAACCAGCGATGATGGCCATTACAATATCAAATGCCATCTACGCTGCCTTGGGAAGGAACTAACATTAAAAGAGCTAAGGCTCCAGCAGAGCCAAGATGGATAAGTCACCACTAAACTCTAGCAGCCTGACATTTCTGTTGAGCAGGACACCTGCATCGTCCAGCTCTTTAAATTCGTTGTAGGTTCTGAATCCGTAAGCGTTGTATGCACGGGTATTGATAAAGTTATCATTGCCATCGGCGTTGTGATCGGTCTTATCCAGTACGATATTGCCATAGGCATCATAGCCATATTCATAGTGTGAATCCCATTCACCATCCAGGTTGGCATCCCCCACATCTAATACGACGATGCGATTCTGACTGTCGTATTGCAGCGCCTGTTTATTCTCAAAATGGCCGTCACCATTGCCATCGCGTTCGAAGTAGAGTCGATTGCCATTGGCATCGTAAGTGCTGTTTTCTACGATCATATTCAAGCCATCGGAGAGCTGATCAAAACTGCTGTACTCTACATAGCCATTGGCATCGTAGCGGTGAATATTCGTGTAATTACCTGACGGCTCAATCAAGGCGTCCAATACCTCGGAAATGACTTTACCGTCGGCATTAAAGCTACGTCTCAAGGTGATATCAATATCGCCATCACCGCCATAATCCTTTTCTTCCAGCAACAATTGGAAATCTGCGGTGAATGTGCGTGTGAGGCTGAAACTAAGCTGGCCATCACCATTGCTGTCAGTGGCATAATAGGTTTCATCACCATTGGCGTTATAACTCCAATACTCAATGCGATCGATATCGCCTTCTCCACCAAAATCGATTTGATGTTCAATCTGATTGCCATAAATATCGTAGCGGTAGTAACTGATCACATCGACGGTGCCATCCCCATCCGTGTCTTGATGCAACTGAATTATTTGATTTAACAGGTCATATTCGTAGCTGTACCAATATTCCAGTTGGGCTTGGCGTTCGCTTTGAACCGTCAACAGATAACCGTGCACATTAAAGCTCTGAATTTCGCTAATATCAATGGCTCCATCGCCGTCATAATCAATATGTGTCTCTAGCCGGTTGCCCATGACATCGTTAACATAAAACTCTTCATCCTCAGGGTCACCGTCGCCATCAAAGTCACGCAGCCTATGGTTCAAGAAACCATTAGCATCAAAATGCCATTGCAAAATCGAATCCCACAAGCCATCAGCTTGATTGTCGATACGCATCAACGATTGCACACCCGCAGCGTTGAATTGTTGCTCTTTGATATAATCGATGTGTCCATCACCGTCGCTATCCCTTTCCTCACGTATCTGATTGCCCATGGCATCATATTGCCAGTATTTGATATTACTTAACTTGCCATCGGCCTGTTGATCCCTGGCTTCATAAATCATCAAGCCCTGTTGGTTATAATGTTCAATGTAAATGCGATCGATTTTATCATCACCGTCGTTATCTCGACTATCGCGCTTGATCAGATAGTCGAGTTTGTCAGGCTCACCTTGAGTCAGTCGCTCATCCATATTCAATGACCATTGAAAATTACAGGCCGACAGCAGCAGCGTAACGGGAATTAAAGATAGATAATTGAACTTCAAAGCTCACTCCAAAAACATTAGGTAACATAAAACACATTGCTGCCTGCATAGCGTGTTCACGCCATACAACACAGACTAAAAAGTCCGAATCGCTCGTACTCTGAACTTATCGTCCTTATAGTCTCCGCTAAAGGTATTAGCACCTGTGTCGAAATACTGATTCCATATATACTGAGTATCCATCTCAGAGGAACTCCAATAATATTCAATGACAAAGCCGCCGACGATATCCTTGGCTGCGAACAAAACGTTTAATTCATCTTTTGACGGTAAAAACCAATCGCTATAACCGTTTAGGCTGTAGTCATTAACGAGATCGACGGCTAAGCCCCCGGCTTGGCCGGCAAAGGTGGTACAGCCTGCCGCCGCTATATCGGCAGTATTCTGTTTGCCACTGCCAATAGCAATGCCATCGGCACCGCTAACCTCAACACCGTAACAGCCCCATTCGACACGACTGCCAGCGCCTTGATCAACGGGGGCCGCCTCAAGGCCATCTCTGCCACCATTAGTGATGTGGAAAACCGTACCACCGGCAGGGCCGGTATCACCAATGGCATAAGTTGCAGTGGAAGTGCCATCAAATCTGTTGCTATAGATCACAGCCCCAGGATTGGTGCTTTGTTTCCACAAGGCGAAGATAGAGCCGCTAGCGGAGATGTCGATGTGTAAATTCTGTGCAGATTGATCGACGATTTTAGGCAGTAACAGCTCAACGCCATTCCAGCTACCGTCTGCGACATAACGTCGAGACTTAACCAGATTATATGAATCAATGGGATCTTCCTCCAGCCAGATAACCATGGCGTTGCCGGCAGCATCCATTTTCACTAGGGGATAGTTTGCCCGTTCATCGTTATCCTGAACTTTCGCAGGCGTTGACCAGCCGCCTGCATCACTGTAATGCGTAGCGTAGATGCGGCTACCGGGTATCACATTCTGCTGCCAGGCAACCATGACATGGCCGTTATCAGCAACGGCGACGGACGGTGCAATTGTTATGTTGTCCGTTTCGGATTCTATCAGTTGTGCGCCCTGCCAACCCTGGCCTTTGATATAGCGGTTGGCATAGACACTCCTCACACCAGATTCAGCTTCCAGCCACACCGCCATGGCATCACCACCGGCATTAACACTGAGCACGTTAGAATACGCCGCATTGACGATGTTGCTTTGAATCAGCTCTGCGGTTTGCCAACCGTTGGCGGTATCGTAGCGGGCACTATAGATGTTTGAACCTTGCTTCCATATCACCAGAGCCTGGCCGGTGGCATCGATAGCCACTTCAGCGTTATCAGCCGTTTCTGCAGCCACATCGGTCAACACTGCGTGATTAGCCCAGCCTATGCCTGCCTTGTAAACATTAGCGGCAATTCTACGTTTACTGATGCCATCGTGATGGAGCCAGGCAACCACGGCATCACCATTATCATTGATGGCGACTCGAGGCTGGATGATGCTGCCGCTGTCATCGTTTTCAATAGCCACTGCTGTACCCCAGCCCATACCCGGCTCATAATAATTAGCAAACGTATTGCTGCTACCACCAGATTGTTGCCAGGCAGCGACGGCCTGGCCACGGGAATTAACGGCAATCACCGGATAAGAGGCATTACCACCCTCGGTCTCGATAAGCAGCGGCGTGCCCCAGCCGCCGACCGCCGTGTATTGATTGACATAGATATTGTAACCCGGCGCGTCATAACGCTGAAAAACCGCCATGGCATTACCCTGATTATCCATGCCTATCTCAAACTGGCTTATATTAGCCGAGCCCATATCATTGATCTCGGCTCCCTGCCACAAGCCATCACGTGTGGTAAAGCTTGTGGAGCTGGCTGCCAGACTGTTACCAGCCAGATCTTCGATGATCGATGTCAGGCTGACGGTGTAAGTGGTCAACAGATTCAAGGGCTGTTGCGGCGTTAAGCTCGCCGTCGTACTGCCCGCGTCATAGTTGATATCGACCGCAACAGAATTACCGTTGCTAAGGCTGAAGCTGCTGCCATCGATACTGCTGGCCACCATGCTCTGATTAAACTTGGCTAGAATGTTTATATCGGTTGCTACATTGCTGCTGCTATCCAGCGGCGTCAACGTCACTGCCAGTGTATCGCCAGGATTTTGAGTGCTGCTCGACGTATCATCGGTATTGATTTCTGTAGAGCTATATAACAAGACGTCGTTACAACCGCTGATTAACACGCTAAGCGAGATTGCCAATGGCAACAGCAACATCATTGGCGGGCTGCATGGGGTTGATAAGCTTGGCTTCATTATGATGATATCTCTAAAATTATTATTGACGATGACAGGGCATGCACAGCGACCTTTTGCATCAATAAACATGAACATTCACTAACAGATAAAAGATTTCAATAAGGCAGTCTTTTAACTGCAACGTTGCATAGTTTATATAGCTTGCCGTTCATCTATACAGCCTATAAAGCCTCACGGCCCAGGCAGGCTTATTCACTAATAGCCAATGTAACAATTTCCAGCAGGAATCAAACTCCCCCTATTGGGTGAGAATTATCGCGACTACTGCATTCATGCCATTGAGTCAGCCCCCGATTTCAGTGCATCAAGGCCGGTTATATAGCCGCGATAAATTTCAAGTATTTGCGCCATTTGCTAATGCATTTACAAAATCGATGAGGCAAAATAGAGCCACAGGCAAGCCCATTATCCAGGTATAAAATCCACGCATGCTTAAAATTATCCTCGCAGAAGACCACGCCATTTTTAGAGATTGCCTGCGCTTATTGATCGAAAGTAAAACAACGCATGAAATCGTGGCCGAGGTGGAGACGGTTCCTGAGCTTAAAAAAGCCGCCGTAAAATACAAACCTGATATATTGATCTTCGATTATAAAATGCCGGGGGGTGATACCTTTGCCGTCGCCCAATACCTGAAGAAGCGTTATCCGGAAATTTCTATTATTTGTTTAACGGCGTCGGATTCCCCGCTGGTATTGCAAAAACTAGCGGCCTCAAAAATTGATGGTTTGCTTAGAAAAGAAGGTTCGGCCAACGAGCTACTCGATGCCATCAGTCAGGTTCGCAGTGGTGCGAAGTATATCTCACCGCTGGTACAGCCGTATTTACAGCACTCGGCAGTAGCACTCACGCAGCGCGAACTTCAAGTACTCGCTATGATTGCCGATGGCATGAAACGTGGTGATATCGCCACCCAGCTGGGTTTGTCACCGGAAACGATAAAATCACATCGACGTAATCTTATGTCTAAACTCGAGGTTAATACCGTCGCGGCATTGATCGCCAAGGCACAAGTGTTGAAACTCATCGATTAACTTGCCATTAAACCATAGCGTTTAAAAACAAGATCTTGGCTGTTAATATTGACCTGGCTATTGTCATCGATACTCTCGCCATGACTTCCCTCTACAACCTCTTCAATATAACAAGTTAAACGCATTTCATATTCTTGTTTCATTTATTGAATATCATCCTTACTGAAAGCCGATTGTAGTAGTCTCTCCCGAACCTCTGTACCAGCCCATTTGGAAATGGGTACATAATACTTAAATAAAGTATCATCCTTTCTGAAGCTGCTTTGTGTCCAGGCTGTGTGAAAACGTAAATAAAGAAAGTTCAGATACTAATTTGAAGGAAAAAACGCGCACAAGAGCGTCTTCGTTTGCATTTACTCTTTTGTAAAATCAATGCAGGGAACTGTCCGTACGAAAAGAAATTATGAAATAACGTTTTCACACAGCCTGTGTCAACTCCAGCCCTAACACATAAGGTAAGACTGGCAACTTTAGGGAGCTGCAATGAGGCTTAAGCAGGCATTCATGTTGACGACTCAAACACTGGCAGCGTTTAAATACTTCATGACACGTCCTTCAATGGTTACAGCCCCATTCTTACTGATGCTCTATGAGTTGTCGATTAGTTGAATGGTTTTATCACAATAGTCACTCAACTTCTTATTTGATAACTTCTTGGATTCTTCGATAGCAGAAATAGCTTCTTTCGCCTTCAAAACACCAAGAGCCTCAACACAAACTCTTCTGTATTTCGCATCACTATCACTAAGCTGCTCTATTAAACAGGGAATAGAGCAGCTTTGCTTCTGTTTCCCCAACGCCCTTACAATATGGAACTTATCCTCTGCCCAGATGCTTCTATCAGACAAGGAGGCTATTAAGAACGGCGAGATCGCAGGGTAAGCCGTGAGCCTTGCTAATCTACTAATGTTAATTATACCTGCTCGACTTAAACCTGACGTATGCTCAAACACATAGTTAACAACATCATTCCCCTGTTTTAATAGGTGTTGTGCAATATCATCTGAGCTTTCATAGGAATAATTCACGAGAAACATATAAGCTCGTTCGTCATCAAATTTCATTAACAGTTTATTGAATTTACTACGATCAGCGTAAACAGGGTGCTTTGTGAGAATAAACTCAAAAGGTTCAATTAATTCAATACCGAACTCATCAAGTCGATTCCATTGTTTAGTAACACAAAAGAATATTATCTGATCGTAGCTCGATTGAGGTTCAATCTTCAGTTTTAATAAAGATTGGCTAACTGTATAGATGTTATCAATAAATAATCGACGAAGAATAAACTTAACTTCGTTGTAGTCAAAGAAAGGTAGCGCTTCTATTAAATGAGCTGCAAGGGATTTTTGGACAGTTTTATCACCATCTAGTTGTGATTCTATAAAGGAAAATAACTCTCGATTAGGCTCATTTCGCAATAGTGATAGTGCCAGTTTCATAAACTGCACAGGGCCTTGTGAATCGCTTAAGTAGCAATCATTTTCCACATATTTAAGCGCAACGGCGTTCACTTCTTTATATTGTTGAAATAATAAATCTGCATCTATGGAAATCTTACTTTGAATTAATACATCGAGTGCAATATTGCTCGTTTCATATTGATTGATAAATACTAGTTCGATCAGTTTTATATTATCAAAGCATTGCTTATCAATATAAAAATCAGCCATTTTTTTTTGTAACTCTTTTTTCCCTTCTTTAAAAATTGAGAGATACAGATTATTGGGGGCCTTTAATTTCTCAAAACAGCCAAATGCATTTCTTACTCTATGACAATTACCTAAGTTGAGAATCAACTTCTTGAGGGGAGGCATGGCAGGCTTATCAAGTTCCACAATACTGTCGTATTTACCCAGCCCCCAATAGAAATACACCTTTTCTTCAACTGAGGATGGTTGCCAGCTATAACTTTGTAGAACTTCACTAATCAACATGTGACGATCATGTGGAACTGAAACTAAGATATCACTCAATATGGGGACAATACTTTCACCTATTTTAAGAATACTCTTTTTATTTACGTTGTAGATTAGCTTCCGTATTTTAATGTATTGCTGTATTTCCTTTAGCTTCTCTTTGTCATCAATTAACTTTTTCAGTGCTGAATTAGCCTCTTTTGACAAATCTACGTCATCTGACAAGATAATATCTATCACTTGCGGGTAACATGTGGGAACACCTAAAAAACCTAACGTATTGAGAATATCTAACTGAATCGCTTTATTTGCACAGCTCCTGAAATATTCAAACAGCCTTTCAGTTATATTTTCTTGAAAGTTAAAAACCACCGACTGGAGCTTTTTATTTATACTACGATCATTCCGTTTAGTTAAATCAATTAAGAATATTATGTCTCTGGCTAACAGCTTAGGGACAATGGTGTCCAACTCCTTGAGAATGACTGTCTTGTCTGCATTAACATCAAAGGGAGCACTTTGACGTTGAGTATTACTTTCTTCATATTCTTTTAATTCTACCAGCGTAGATTCTATCTGATATTTGTGAATATCTTCTTTATTCAATGCCTCCAATAATTTTTCTAAAAGCTTTATATATCGAGTAAATCCATTTTCTCTGATTATTGATAACAACCCACTATTATAATGGTTTATACCACCTACAATATGTTGTTCAATTAATTTATAGGCCTGTTCATTATCAATTTTATTACACTCAATTAACGCCTCTAACGCTTCGATTTGAATACTGATATCTTGATGAGAAAGAGCTTTCTCGATTATTCCCCATGCTTGATCAGTATTTAGTACTTTTAATAAATCAAGAGCAATGAATTTATGAGGTAAATCACTATTTAGGAGTTTATCCAATGTAGGTAACGTCTTGATTGATGGTTTTCTTTCAAAGAGCTCACTTGCATCAGACCAACCATCATTTAGTAGGTTTCCTGTGAAAAAGTCTATTGAAGCATCACACCACAAACGTTTTACCGCTTGATACAATGCATTGCAAGTCTGAGATAAAGTTGTCTTATGGTATGCCTCAATAAAATCAGGCACTAAACTTGTATCCTTTAGCGATTCTAGGATTTGACAGGAAGCTTTTCCTGCATGGTGTTTAGAATCGACTAAATTAGCCAACAGTTCCTCTCGGTATACTGATGCATAAGGCTTTAAAAAATCTCGTGCTGATTTAACAACCATCCACTCCTTATCATGGAGAGATTCCAACATGATTCGTTGAACTTTGCCATCATCACTCAGTACAATGACTTCACAGACGAGCTTTCTAACATCTCCATCCTCATCATGCATCGCCTCCATGAAAATAGTGAAAGGTACTTTATTTAGATGATCTTTCAGCGAGCTATAAGCAATTAAACGATTGTTTCTATCTCTACTTTTGGTGTTTGCTATGAACCGACTTATATCCGATTGATCATTTTCATATAAAGAAAGTACTTTTAGAGCTTCAGTTTTGATCTCAGGGTTTTCAGCCTCACAGGCTGCCAAAACAAGATCTTTTGTTGATAAAATTGGAGATTGTGCCAAGAGCCACAAGACAGATAACTTTAATCGATGAGAACCGGAATGGTATATTGAGATAATCTCATCAATATATATTTCAATATCCCCCTCCCTTATCAATTGAATACATAGGTACTTTTGCCCATCACTACCTTTATGAGAAAAATGATAAATTAAGTTTTCAAGGGGAGCTTCTTGCTCAATGAGTTTTGAAATCGCATTTTTAATATTTTGAAAAAATGAATATAACTCAGGAATGGAATCAAAACAGATATCAGAATAGTCTGCTTCGTTGAAGATTTGAACGCTTCTTTTTTCATTGATATCTACGATATTGTCCATAAATCGGCTTAAATCCATGCTATTTATTCATATAAGTTATAGAAATAAGCTGTTGATGTCAAAATGGTTTTATGATGAAGGAAATAATTCATCAAACCAATATTAATGAACTTTGGGGAGGTAAAGTTCACAAAGATAGAGCAAGAAAATTCGGCAATTAACTGATGAGACTACAGGCCATTTAGCAGTTGGTATTGAATGGCTGCAATAGCCTCAAAAGCGCCTCTCAATAAAACTCATTCATCAGAAGTAATAAACCCACCAATCAAAAGCGAGTATATTATTTATGATAAGGGGGCGGAAAGGAACACTTGAACTCACCCGACTACCTACGCCTGTAAAATCAACCACTTACGCTTTCCCAAGTCTTACTACCTTACGATTTGTGTACCACCCAAGAAGGATTTATGATGTAAATAATTAGTTAGATCTAATCTCAAATGGACTCGTCGTGATAAATAACAAATCTATTCTCATATTGGTGGTGGTTGCAGTTCTGTTTTCAGGCGCACTTTTCGTATTCAATGACTTTTCTAATGAAAGTCTTCAACTAAAAGAAGATATTGAGCTTTATAGAATATCTAATCAGCAACTAAAATCTGAGAAATTGAATCTCAAAAGCGAACTGGAAGCAGCAAATAAATCCATTGAATCGATAGAAACCCAACTTCAAGACATTAAGGATAAGCCTGTGCTTGAAGTGAGTATCATTGAAGATGAATCCTCACCTTTTTCCAATATCTTAGAGAGAACAGCTAAGCCTGACTTATTTTTTATCACCAGTCACAACGATAAAGATAAGGCGGTGTGTTCAGATAGTGAGCTTAAACACCTTGATGCTTGGTTGAGATTCCACTATGTCTATAAAGAATTAAAAGCCGCATCTACAAGTAATGATAACTCAGAATTTTTGAGTTTATTCTTACTCAATGCAAACCTTTCAAATAGAGCTTCTATTTTTCAAAAGTCTTACTCTAAAGCGTTGATTGATGATTTACTGCAATACTCTAAAAAGATTCAGTCTGTTAATGAAGGCGAAGTAATATTGCAAAGAACTCACCTTGTCACTGATGTTAAAAAGTTTGTCCAAGAGCTTTATGAATTAGGGTTTCCAAAAAGTGATAGTCAGTGCCTCACTCATAATAGTGTCAACGTAGCAGCGTCAAATAATAAGTACTTGAGCCTGTCTATTACATACGAAGAATGGATGTATTCGTTCTGGAAAAGGCGCTTAAATGATAATTTGTATCAAGAGACTGAGCTTACCTTAAAGTTGTTAAGTAATATTCTTAAGACAAATTCTGAAGCAGACATACCAAAGACCACCTTTTGGAGACAAGAAGTAATAGAAAGTGATGTGATGCTTCAAAAATTTTATAGTCAATTTATAGTAGGTAGAAACTATAGAGGAAAAGGTATTGTCAGTGTCTGGACTACTAATGAAATAAAGCCAGAATCACTACCCGATTTATACTTAATAGACACTGAAAATAACAAACATAAACTTACTCACGAAGCTTCTGCTCAATATCCTCTCGAAGAACAAACCACTCAGCCTTTTATGCATACTTTTCTTTCAGATGCGCCACCTAAACAATTGAGCTCAATAAATTTCATTACTACTTCCAATGAGGATATGTTTCCTTCACGTTTTATGGAAAAACCAATTTCAGATGAGGAAAAGTTGAGGCTTGAGAGCTTGTTTGAAAAAGAATACTTTTTGAAATGGAAACCACTGATTGGTAGGTGGGGAGTAATAAAGTGTAGTACGAATCAATATAATAAATTTGAAAACTCAAAAGATATTATTTTCATGTTCACCAAAACATGCAGTAACTGGCAAGGAGAAGGTGTTGGCGGATTAACTTTTACTGGTATTGCAAAGCTAGACGACAACCACAATCTACAAATAACCAATACTTACCCAGTGATAAATGGAGATATTGGTATTAAAAAAGATTTCATTCTTGATAAAGATGGAGACGGCAATATTGAGGTGATTTTAATAATAGGTTATGGCGTTAGTTCTTCTGAAGAACTTGTTGAGCTTCAGGGCAATAACTGGTCGATTGTTCAAAGGTTATCAGATTATTCAGAAGGTGGTTATGAATCATTCCATGAGTTGAACAGGAATCAAGCTCATCTCAAATCATCAAATTAATCACGCCCTAAAGGTATACGTTTTGGACATGCCTAAAGTCAGTATCCGAAAGCGTGAGTTTCAGATTTTGGACAACATTGAAAAATATCTAGAAATTACGGACAGCTGCTTTAGCCTCATTGCAGCTCCCTAAAACTGCCAGATTTACCTGATTTGTTAGGGCTGAAATTGACACTTTGAAGTCTCAACCTATTACCGATCATATTAAGTCTGTTAGTGATTGCTACGAATGACCCCGCTTAGGCTTCAGCGTGTCAATACCAGCCGGCCATACCCTCAGAACTTAGGCAGATCATTAGTAAGAAGTAAGGCTATTGCAGCCCTTCAGCTTCGATTGATAACAACATTTCCAAGCAAGAGTATAAGGGGCAATACCCCCTATTCACTAAAACCTTGAAATACAAAATGTTGATCCAGCTTAGTAGCTGGAATGAGATTCAGTAGAGGTGAATGGCAATAAGTCTAACGCCACACTTTATTAATGCCCGGAGGTTTTAACAGGTAAAATATAGGTAAAGTATGCCCTACAGGGCTATGTCTGTACGATGCGGTTAGCTTGATTACAGGCAATAAAAAGCCCCAGTAAAGGGGCTAATAAACACGCTAATCGGAAATGCTAAAGCCCTTGCACCGTGACCGGCACATTGGAATTTGTTGTGGTGCCATCACCTAACTGCCCCTCGTTATTGTTCCCCCAGCATTGCAGGCTACCATCATTAAGGTTTGCACAACTTGTGAAAGGGCCGGCATTGATGGACAGCGCATTGCTCAGGTTATTCACTGCCACTGTCGTTAATGAATCCGCATTGCTGCCATCACCTAACTGGCCAAAGGCATTGAGCCCCCAACATGCCACCGTTTGATCTGATTTTAACGCGCAGCTATGATAATCACCCACCGCTATGCTGTGTACGTTGGCAAGCCCGGTCACAGCCACCGGCACATTGGAATCGATATTGCTGCCATTACCTAGCTGCCCATACTGATTGTCCCCCCAGCATTGCATCGTTTGATCTGCCAGTAAAACGCAAGTGGAATAGCTACCCATACCAATGGCCTGTACG
>JABSRQ010000110.1 GCA_013215055.1 Pseudomonadales bacterium
AAATCCGATAGGGGGGTAAACCGCAGCTAACGTAAAAGTCATGGCAATGATGGGGCGTAGAAGTTCTTTGGAGCTGATCAGGGCTGCATCGATACGGCTTCGGCCTTCTCTGAGGTGCCTGGCAACATTTTCAACCACCACAATAGCATCATCCACGACCAAACCTACGGAAAGCACAATAGCCAATATGGTTAACAGATTTAGTGTGAATCCCATCATTAACATGGCTGCTACGCTGCCAAGCAATGAGATCGGGATGGTTACCAGAGGCACTAAGGCGGTGCGAAAAGACCCCATAAGAATCAATACTACCAAACCAACCAGAATGACGGTTTCAGCCAGAGTGATAAAAATTTCTTTTAATGCATCACGCATATAAACCGTACCGTCATACCCGACTTTGATACGCATGCCCGTAGGCAGGGTTTTATTGACTGCATCTAATCTTTTATATAACTCATCACCTATAGCTATTTCGTTAGCACCTGGGAGCGGCCAGATGGAAATATACAGTGTGGTGGTTTGATTAAAACGAGCATCAACCCTACCTCGATCTTCGCCCATTTCTACCCGGGCAATATCGGCCAGGCGAATCATGCCACCATCAATTTTTTTAATAACCAGGTTTTCAAATTCAGTGACAGTTTTTAATGTGGCATTGCTGAGCAAGTTTATTTGTTGCTGTTGGTTTTCGGTTTTACCGACGCTGGCAATAACATTATTGGCTTTTAACGCGAGAAAAACATCGTCGGCCCCCAAGTTCACAGCGGCCAGTTTCATCGGGTCAATCCATATGCGCATCGCCGGTGATCTTCCGCCTTCTATGCCTACACGTTGTACACCTTTAATAGCAGCAAGTTGTGGGTTGACCTGGCGTTCCAGGAAGTTGGTCAGCTGGGCACGGTTAAATTGTTGGCCATGTACATCGAGATAAAATAACGCCGAGGGTCTATCTGCCCGCTGTACTTGAATGGATGGGTCTTCTGCACCTTCGGGTAATTCATAACGCAGCTGAGCAATTCTGGCGGACAGTTCGGCCAGCGCCTCTGTGCTGTTTTCATTTAATTCCAGCCATACGGTGACGGTGCTTTTACCTGCAGTTGTTCTGGCATCGACATAATCTACGCCCGGTATGGTCATGGCTGCACGTTCAATAGGTTCGGTGATAAAACCTTGAATAACTTCTGCTGAAGAGCCTTGGTAGTTTGTGGTAATAACTAATGAAGAGCTTTCAAGCTGAGGGAATTGTAAGACTGGAATCTTAAACGCCGCATAACCACCGGCGAGTAAGAAAATCAGTGAAATAACTACGGCGATAATAGGGCGTTTAACAAAAATGTGCATTAGTGGGCTGCCTTGTCGGCAGCTGCACTACTATTACTTTCATTCTGGCTTGATGCGCGTTCTCTGGCATACGTTAGAATGCCAGGGTGTAACTTAAAAGCACCTGCTGCTGCAATAATATCGCCTTGCTCCAGCCCGGTTATGATAAATACATCATTTTTATGTTGAGCCTCTATCGTGATTTGTTGGCGTTCTGCCCTAAAGGCTGGCTGGCCATTAGCATCTTCGCTACGTTTAAGTTTGTACACATATTGGCCCAAGTTATCATGTTGAATGGCTGTGGCGGGAATGGCGATTAGGGATTGTGGTTCACCAATAGGAATCTCCACTTCAACGATGGCATGTGGTGTGAGAGGGAAGATGCGATTATCTACCCTTGCCCGGTATTGACGGCTGCGGTTGGATTTAGTGATGACGGTATTGCTGGCAATAATCTGGGCAGAATAGGGCGCGCTTATATCCGAGTTGGCATTGTGTTTGTTGAATTGTAGCTTTTGCAAATTTATTGGGCTGTTTATTGTTAGCGGTGGATAAAATTGTGGCACTTTAAAGTCGACCCAAAGGGTATGGCCTTTCCCCACCAGGGTAGTGATAACGGTATTGGCTTGTAGATATTGTCCAACTTCAAATTCATGTAATCCTGCTTGAGCGCTAAACGGTGCTCTGAGGGTTTTTTTATTAATGGTGCTTTTTAAGGCTTCAATATCGGCCTTCAGTGCGGCCAAATCAGCCTTGGCTTTATCTAGTTGTTCCTGGCTGACGGCATTGTTTTTGCGTAAATCTAGCGCACGGTTATAGATGTTCTGAGCCAGGTCTTTGCGGGCAAGGGCTGCGGCGACATTGGCTTTTTCTGTTTGAATATCTTGCTGTAATAATATCTGGCCTTTTTGAACCTGGCTGCCGGCGATAAAATTTACCCGCACGATGCGCCCGGATAACTCATTGCTAATATCCACCTGCTGTTCTGCAAGCACTTCGCCCAGGGTTTTAAATTGGGCTTGATAATGTTTAAAGCTGGCCGTGTAGATTTCTACGGATTCGGAGTGTTCAGGGAATGATTCACCATAGGCAATGGCGGCTTTTATTTCTAATACTTTTACGATGGCTAGTATGGCGAATACGCTGAGGCAAAGCCCAGCGGTTAGGCTCCATTTACGGAAATTCATTTTGTGCCCTAATCTGATTTTTTTGTTAGTGTTTCAGTTGATTTAGCGATAGTGTTTTTCAACAAGCATGGCGCAGGCTTTTTCCAAACCTTGATTGCTTGCAGGCGTTAGCCAGGGGAAACTGTTTAAAAAGCGTTTGCTGGCTTGAATGATGCTGTGTTCTACGGCTAATGGAAATGGCAGTTCAATATCTTCATGAATCTGATGACGTGAGTGGCGTTGATGGGCTACTTGCTGAAACCCCACACATAAAGACCAGAGCCCAAGATGAATCTCATTGGCCATTTTCTGTTCACTTTCATCGCAGGCTTTCATCGCTCCTGCATCTAAAGCATTTTGAAGCTGCGTGTTTATCATATCTTCAACGGCTATATCGGCCCGATTCATTTTTTCAATCCAGGCACTGGAGGCGCGCTGTAAAATAGCATCGTTATTGACTAGCATGCGTAGAGGTGCATCAAAGCTAAAAAGCTGGGCTTTTTTTGGGCAAAATAATTGCAGAGCCAATAAACGTTCGGCTATGGGCAGTTCAAATTGCATTATCTCGGTAAACATGTCATGCATATGGCCAAACATATCGGTTGCCAGTGCCAGCAATACATCCTCTTTAGATTGAATATGTTTATAGATGGAGCCCATTGAAAGCCCGGTTTCTTTGGATATGGCCGACATCGTGAAATCGAGCAGCGAGCTTTTTTCAATACAGATGGCCGCCGCAGAAATAATCATTTTCTGCTGTTGTTCAGGGCTATATCGTGGGGCTGGAGCCATAGGAATAGTAAGCTTATGAATGCCATTCGAATGAGGTTCAAATGCGTGTGTGAATTATGCTTTTTTGATGCATTTATGTCAACTTCATTCCGCATCGCTGTTATAAACGTATAGGTTTTAGATTTTGTGGGGAGTTGATGCCGATGTCAGGTAAGTGTTGTTCTGAACCGCATGGAACTTAATGGTCTTCATATAGAACAACGTTAAAAAGCTCTGGACGAATGGCGTGAATATCATAACAATGAGGTACTATTATAGATGGCTTGTATTTGCCCTATTACATAACAATCATTTAGGCTCTGGGCCCTAATCCAGGCAACCCTAAGCTGGCACAGATCACTATTAATGAATCGATATATTGAACAATTGATTAGCACCGTTAAAAGGCCTTTTCAGCCAATAGAATATTTCATCTGTTCAATGTTGTTTGCAATCCCCATCGCTTATCTTAGCCTCTCGTTTAAAATTACCGAATCCATGGGCGGATACCGTGTACCGCTAATCAAATTTTCCTGGTGGGTCTTGGTTATTGCCATAACCTGGGCACTATGGATTCTAATTGTGTTGGCTGCCAAGATGCTAAGGCGCAATTTATCGGCCAAACAGCGATTTATTTTATTTATCGTCTCGCATCTAAGCGGCTTATTATTGATTGCCTCAAACTATTTTCACTTCTATCTATTCCAGGAACATTGGAATGTTGAAAGTATCGCAACGGCTATTGTGGGTGTTGCTGGGGGTGAAGTACCTATGGATTTACCGCTGATTCAGATAGTTATCGGGACATTTGGCTTATGCCTTGTTCTCAGCTTGATACTTTTTTTACTGAAGTTCAGGCCCTCTTTTGGGGCCAGATTTGATGACATCGCTTATAAGACGGGTGCTATATTCTTATTTTCTACGTTACTGACTCTCACGGTGATTCAACATATTATTCCTGCTAATTGGCATTCAACCGAACTGCAAAAAGAAATCCCCTGGCTGAGCTTTATTCGCATTGAGAAAAAATTTGAGCAGGCTAAATTTCAGCTGCAAGACCTTAAAAATATTGAAAGCGAAAAACAAAAAATCATTCAGCAACTTTATAACTACAAGGCACCAGAGAATCTCTCGGCCAAGTACACACCCAACATTCTTTTTATCCATGTAGAGGCACTTCGCTCAGATATGTTAAACGATGTGAATATGCCAAAAATCTCAGCGCTTATTCGCTCATCAGGTAAAATAACGGTTTTGGATAAACATTACTCATCAAGCAATAATACGGGGAACTCGATTTTTGGATCGGTGCATGGACTATCGGGTATTTTTTATCAAAATTTCAGGGAAAACCCTTATAAACCCGCCCCAGCAATGCTGCTGAAAAAGCTTGGCTACGATTTGGAACTGCATTCAACGGATGACAACAGCTATCAGCAGATACGTGATTTACAGTTTCCGCAATTTGAAGAGATCCAATATATGGACGGTTCCATAACGGTGCGTGAACAAGCCATGATGAAAAAATTCACCCGCCGAATGAAGGCCTGGACGTCGACAAGTGATCAACCCCGTTTTGATTACATGGCGATTAATTCAACCCACTTTAATTATTCATACCCTGAAGCGTTTGCAAAATTCCAACCGGCTATGGCACCTGATATTTCTTACGCCCCCAATCAACGAGACAAGCTGGAGCGTGGCAAGAATATGTTATTTAACCGCTTTAAGAATTCAGTTCTTTTTATCGACTCATTGCTGTTTAATTTATTTTCGACCCTTGAGCATAGCGAATACATGAATAATACCGTTATTATTGTTTTTGGTGATCATGGGCAGGAGTTTTGGGAGCATAATCGTTTTGGCCACAATTATGGTTTTGTCGATGAGCAGACAAGGGTTGTTGGCATGATGTATACCCCAGGTGACTTTAAAAATATGTATACCTACACCAATAATCATGATTTTATGCCAACCATATTGAGTTTGATGCAACTTAATATTGATACCTCATCACTGATGGATGGAAAAGCCCTGAACCTGTTTGATGCCAAAAAAGATTTTTCTACCACATCCATGGGCGCGATTAATAAGCAAAAACGCTATGACGAGATTGTTGTTGGAAATGGGCTTAAGGTTCAGTATCGAACGAAAGAATCGCTTGAGATTATCAATGTTACAACCTTTGATGATCACGAGCTGGAAACCATTCCTTATGCTAAGGTTTCGGAGTTGGTCCGTAGAGCTTTTTCTGCAAAACTCTCATTATTAAAAGGCGTATCACCGTAATGATTCTGCTTCGTGATCAACTATCTGTATCAAAGTCTGTAAAAAGCATGTTAGTCATCTTGTTATTGCTGGCAGGATTAAGTAACAATATCCAGGCGGGGCTGATTTTACGTTTTGCCGATATAGATGTGGACGGTGGGCATTATGGTGGGGGTGTGACAGATGATGAGGCTAATGTTTTTTCTGCACCCAGCGCCGAGTTAAATAATGTCAGCAGTTATGAATTGGCTTTTGTAGCACCTATTAAAGCGCCTTATCATTTTTATCTGCGTTATAAATCGTTATCGGCGAATGATTATGTGACAAACCTGGCTGGTCCTCAGCGCAGCGCCACCGAGTTTGAAAAACGCACGTATGATATCGGCCTCTTTATACCTCATTATCTGTTTTCAACGTATAACGAGACAGTTTTTGCGCTGCGTTATGATGATATTGAACATAAGATTTTTGCCCAAGGGCTGCCTAAAATCGGTATAAATGAGGCGATTCACTCACAGGGTTTATGGGGTGTACATATTGCCGATAAGGTCTATTTCCCTTTACACGAGAAGTGGAAAATATCAACCGGGGCTGCGTTGAATATGGTGTATGGTGAGCGACAAAGTGATTACCGCGGAACACTGAATACCAGTGTGACGGATACTGAGACGTCAAGCTGGTTTGGATTAGACGGTGAAGTGGCTCTGATCTTTCAGGCGACAGAGAGTTTTAGTATTACCGGCGGCTACACTTATTCAATCATGTTTGATTATCTCTTACAGGATGTTTATGCCGCAGAAAGTTTAGAAAATGCAGGTATGGCAGCAGATAACCGAGGTGAAGCAGACTATATTGAACAGGGGCCTTTTATAGAATTAATGCTGAACTTTTAGCTTTTATATGCAAACAGACGTGGATAAAAATCAACTATTGCTGGCGTTGGCTAATCATCTATTAAATATGGAAGACAACCCCATGGTGGTTAGTCTGCTTAATCGTATAAAAGTTGGAGTAAGGCAGGGGGTGGACTTTTCAATGTTAGAGCAGGATATTGAGTTTACGTTGGATGCTGTTAACGAGCTTGAAGCGGGTTCAAAAGGCAGCTTAGTCAGCTAATCGCGGTAATAAACCTGAATTAAATGAAAACCAAACTGGCTTTTAACCGGACCGTGAATGGTCTTTAAGGCCTTTTTAAAGATCACATTCTCAACCGGTTTAACCAGTTGTCCTGGGCGAATCTCGCCTAGGTCGCCGCCATTTTTTCCAGAATTACAGGTAGAGAATATTTTCGCCAGTTTGGAGAAGTCTTCGCCGTTTAAGAGTTGCTGTTTGATTTTTTCGGCATCGACTTTGTTTTTTAGCAGGATATGTTTGGCCATCGCGGTTGCCATAAATCACCTTCTTTATTCTATCAAAAAGGCATTATACGTTTTTTTAATGGGCTTAGTGGATTTCGATAACAGGAATCTGATCAACGGCTTTTTGGGTAGTAGGATTTATCTGTGCAGGTTGCTCAAACCATTGGCGTATATCCCGGGTTTCATGGTGTTCTATCAAACGGGCATAAGCCAGATTGATTTCACTGAAGGCAATATGCGGCATGTCTATTTCTTCGTTGATATCGCTGTGGCACCAGTGTTCATCGGGCATAAATGAGGCGAGTTTTCGGCACATAAAGGGCCTGGCCTGGTAAATACTGCATTGATTATCTTTTAGAAAACCACAAACCTGGCCGTGAAAGTTAGCATTACCACGTTGATTACCGGTGGGCTGCGGTTCAAATAACGTAGCAGGGTTTTTGATTTGAATGCCATAGGTTTGACTGATCAGCTCGGCTTCTATATCCAGGATATCCACATTGTAATGGCAGCAATGGCTACAGCCCTTCTGACAGTGGGTGTTAGGGGCTATCTTATCACTTAATTCCTGCTGTAATTTATAAATCTTTTTCAGTTTTCCGGTATCGGAGAGTGAACTTTTGTTTAAATTTTTATCAAAACCACTCTCACGAATTAATAATTTGCTGGGCATAGATTCAACGGTTTTTTCGATTTGCAGTGTTGCAAATGCATAATCTTTGTCGAAGTCTTTCATATTAAACCTCTGCCTGTGTGCATGAAGGCGTTTTTCATGGTTTAAGTGTAGTGGTTAAAATTTAACCTTGCCAATAATATCTGATTATTATGTATAAAAAACAAAGGCTTGATGTGTGTTTGTGGCGAATGTTTGCCGCTTTTCGGCAGCCAATTTCCGATTAGAATTGTTTTTCTAGCCATTCTGTTACAGCTGGGTATAATCGAGTGAACGACGTCACAAATAACAAAATTTGAGCACAGCCTATGAAACAACTTGGTATTCTGGATTCCGCTTTTATCAATCTTGAGCATAAAAATGTGCCTCAACATATTGGTAGCTTCGGTATATATGACCAATCTACCGCACCGGGTGGAAAAGTACGCTTTAAATCGGTGATCAAACATTTTGAACATCAGATTAAAAAAATTCCGTTGTTCAGAACCCGCTTAATTCAAGCCCCAGGTCGTTTTGCCCGACCTTACTGGTTGGTTGATAATGATTTTGATGTGGAATTCCATTTACGTCATATCGCGTTGCCACAGCCCGGTGATTGGCGTCAGCTGTGTATTTTGATTGCTAGGTTGCATTCTCGCCCCATCGATATGAGCCGCCCTTTATGGGAAACGTATGTGATTGAAGGCTTGGATAATATCGAAGGTTTACCTAAAGGCTGCTTTGTTATCTACACTAAAATCCATCATTCCATTGTTGATGGTGGTGGTGCCGATGAGTTTATGGCAGCTATTCATGACCTCGAATCCATGTCTCATGATGAAGATGAAGAGGATGAAGTCTTTGAAGCTGAAGAGAAACCGACCGCAAGAGAATTGATTAAACAAAGCACCAAGAGTTATTACAGCAACGTTTGGAACTTAACCAAAGGTGGTTTTGAACTGAGCTCTGAAGTTGGGCGTTCGGCGATTAAATTGGCCAAGGGTGAATTAAAAGCACCACCTACCGATGCTCCGGTTACTCGCTTTAATCAACCGGTTGGTGGACATCGTGTGATTGAAGCCTGTGGATTTGATTTTGACGATGTTAAAACCATTAAAAACAAAACTAAAACCAAGGTTAATGATGTTGTGCTGGCGGTTGTTTCCGGTGCGATGCGTAAATATCTGGATACCCATAATGAGCATCCTGATACGTCATTAGTGGCCTCTGTGCCTATGAATATGCGTACGCGTAATGGGGATAATGGCGAAGCTAATCAAGTGGGATCTATATTTACCAGCTTAAACAGCACGATTGATGATCCTTTAGAACGTTTAATTGAGATTCATAAAAGTACTGACGATGCCAAAGAGTTTGCCGAAAATGCGCCGTTAAAAGATGCGTTGAAGTTGGCTGGTGCTTTATCACCGCGTTTAACCAAGCGTTTGATAAACACCTATGTGGATAATCAGCTGACCAAGCATTTACCGATGAAGATCAATACCGTGGTATCCAATGTGCCTGGGCCTAGTTTCCCGTTGTACTGCTCGGGTGCAAAATTATTGCAATACCATGGTTTGGGTGTTTTAACGCCGGGTGTGGGCATTTTCCATCTGGTTTTCACTTACTGCGGTCAGGTGAGTATTACTGTTTTAGCCGATCGAGAAATGTTGCCGGATCCCTGTGCTTATAAGGCGTGTTTAGATGAATCGTTTGCCGAGTTAAAAGCCGCGGTTGATAATGCCTCTGAAGAAGAGATTAACCGCCTGACGTATAGTGGCCTGAACCTGGATGAAAAGCTGGATCTGGTTGTTGAGAAGGCAGAGGCAGTCATTGCTGACACTGCTGAATTTGTTGAAGAGTCTAGCGCCGAAGTAAAGCCTAAAGCGCCACGTAAACCTAGAGCGAAACGGGCATCGAAAAAAGCTAAGGCTTCTGCTTCCGCTTAATTGGGTATTTAAGTTAAATCTCTATCCCGGCCTAATCTTGCATTAGCGCCGGGATTTTTGTGTCTGGTAAGAGCTTTAATCTGCCCCCTAAAATGAAATGATAATACTTGCCATTTAGATTATTAAGTGATTGATTTAAAAGGAAAAGTTTGCATTCTAACGTTTTTATGAATATGCTTGATAAAATTGAAAAATATTAACATTTAAACGATTTTTGAGGAGGCTACTGTGCAAGGCGATAAAACAGTCATTGAGTACTTAAACAAGGTGTTAACCTTCGAATTAACATCCATTAATCAGTTCTTTTTACATGCGCGTATGTACAAAAACTGGGGCCTGGAGGGCTTAAATAGCAGGTCTTATAAGAAATCTATTAAGGATATGAAACAGTCCGATGAGCTGATAGAACGGGTTTTATTTTTAGAAGGCCTGCCAAATCTTCAGCAATTACAGCGCTTACGCATCGGTGAACATACCGAAGAAATGTTGGCCTGTGATATGACGTTTCAATTAGATCAGTTAACTCTGATGCGCGAAGCGATTGCCTACTGTGAAAAAGCCGGTGATTATGTCAGCCGTGAAATTCTCGAAGGTATTTTGGCTTATGAAGAAGATCATGTTGATTGGATTGAAGCGCAGCAATATTTAATCAGCAATGCAGGTTTAGAAAATTACCTGCAATCACAAATGTAAGGAGAAGGGCGATGAAAGGTAATAAAAAAGTTATAGATGCATTAAACGGCCTTCTTGGCTGGGAACTGGCCGCGATGGATCAGTATTTTATTCATTCACGTATGTATGATGATTGGGGCCTGCAAAAATTATTTGAACGCATCGACCATGAATTTGATGATGAAAAAGGCCATGCCGCCGCGTTGATTGAACGTATGCTTTTTTTGGAAGGTGTACCGGATATGGTCACTCGCCCGACGATTAATATTGGCTCGAGCGTACCTGAGATGCTTGAGAGTGATTTACAGGTGGAATATACCGTCGGTAAAGCCTTAAAAGATGCGATTAAAATCTGCGAAGAAGAGCAGGACTACCATACACGTGAAATTCTTGGCAAGTTATTGGAAGATACCGAAGTGGATCATGCCTGGTGGTTGGAGAAACAACTGGGTTTAATTCAAAAAATCGGTTTACCTAATTATATTCAGTCTCAGATGGGCTAAATATAGCGCGTTCTGCAGGCTTACTTTTAAAAGCGAATCTTTTTAAGGTTCGCTTTTTTTATGTCGGTATAAACGTTTATTTCAGCAACTTATCTGTGTTGTAGTGGTCAAATGCCCATTATCGTAAAAAGGCCTGTGGATGTTCACTCGTATTTTTTCCCCTGTGATTTTATCTTTATTAGCTGCACCGCTTACTTTGGCTGAGGCTGTGCTTGTGGGCGAGAAATGTGCTTTAAAACAAGGCAATAAGGCGGCTGTATCTTTAAGCGTGGGTGATAAGTTTGTCGCTGATCAGCAAACGGGGCTTTCTTTACCTATACGTTTATTTAATTGGAATGTACAAAAGATCAGCAACACGGGGTGGCAGCAAGATTTAATGAGCTATGCCAAACATTCTAACCTGCTGTTATTACAAGAGGCTACCGAACATGTGGCTATAGCTAAGCATTTGCCGCAGTTAGGTTTTCATTCCTTGGCCCCGGGTTATCATGATGGTGAGCAGCAAACCGGTGTGTTGACGGCAACCCAAATGCCACCACTGTCTTCGTGTTATCACGTACATCAAGAGCCGTGGTTGCGTACACCTAAGGCGATGCATATTAGCTGGTATGCCTTAGATGGTGTAGCTGAAACCTTGTTGGTGGTGAATGTACACAGTGTCAATTTTGCGTGGGGTCTTAAAGATTA
Organism: Pseudomonadales bacterium; assembly: GCA_013215055.1. GTDB lineage: Bacteria > Pseudomonadota > Gammaproteobacteria > Pseudomonadales > DT-91 > CAKMZU01. Next base: position 11,350 of record JABSRQ010000110.1, read on the forward strand.
TCGCCGGCAGTTGATGGCGATTGTTGAGCGTTTAAAATCCCATGCCGGGCCGGTGATTCTATCCGGGGATTTTAATACCTGGAATAAAAAGCGCTTGGATTTATTGACTCGCTTTACCCTGGAACACGGATTAAGTGCTATTGAATTTCACCAAGATCATCGTGTGCAGGTGTTTGGTTTACATCTGGATCATGTTTTTGTGCGTGGATTTAAGGTTAAATCCAGCCAGACTTGGGTGACCGAATCATCAGACCATAATCCCATTTATGCTGAATTAGAATTAGAGAGTACAGGCTTATAGGGCATGAATATCGCTATGAATCTGATAACGCTGTAAAAACATCGCCACAATCTCATTTAAGATAAAGTCTTTTTGTTGTTCATCCGGTTTGGGTTGATCAAATAGCAGCGGGTCGTGAGCAAAAGTTTTTACTGCGCCATTGAGGTATTCATAGGCAAAGTTGGCATCGATAGCTTGTAGCCTGCCATCGGCAATGGCAATGGAAATCCAGCGTTGTAAACCACGTTCATTGATCTTGGTTTGTTCAATAAACTGTTGAATAAATTTAGGTGTAGTGACGTATTCACCAATAACAATTCGGGCTAATTTAACAAAGCGGTCGCTGGTGTAGAGATCCCATTCGCAACTTAACATCTCCAGTAATTGTGGGTGCAGAGGTTGATCGGCTTGATAAGGTAGATCGGTGGATACATACAGCTCATCACAGCAGCTCTGCAGGATAGTCTGGAATAATTCATTTTTATTATCAAAATGATTATACACCGTGCGTTTGGACACCTTGGCGACTTGAGCGATTTTATCCATGCTGGCTTTTTGAAAGCCCAGCTCGATAAACACCAACTCCGCAGCGTCGACAATATCCTGATGTTTTTGCTCTGAACGGCTTTTGGTTTTTTTGCCGTTACCTGCCTGGGGTTCACTCATGGCTTTTCCGAAGCGCTATTGAATAGGGCGGATTCTACACTCATCAGTTTACTTTTGCATACTGTTCTGTAAACTACACCGTGCAGTTTACTTATAAAAAGTCAAAACACAGGACGTGTCATCAAGACTTCCCCTCGGTTTATAGAGTGGGCGTAGTGAGTGAAGCAGTGTTAGGGACTCTAGATTCGACGCCATAGTCGAGTATTTGATCATAAATATTAGGGCCAACCATGTTTTTTCAGCAGTTAAAATCCCGTAAAGATTGGCAGGGTTATTTACTTAGCCTGGTCTTTTCTCTTTTTCTTATTGTTCATCTGATGAATAGCGATGTGGTTGTGGCGGGTAAAAGCCCGTCCTCAGAGCCAGCCCCTCAAGCCTCCAAGACCCACCATAAACCGATACGTGTGAAGGTTGTTGAGATAGCCCCGCAGTTTATTGAAAAAGAGCTGCAAATATATGGCCGTACACAGGCACATAAAACCCTGTTGCTCAGAAGTGAACGTGATGCAACCGTGCAGCAGCTATTCCTGCAGCAGGGACACGCGGTTAACGCTGGAACCCGTTTAATGCGTTTAGATGCAGGCAATTTGAAAAATCGTATTCTTCATGCTCAGGCCTTATTAAAGCAGCGTCAGCTGGAATACGATTCGGCCATAAGTCTGCAAGAAGAGGGATTTCAGGCACGTTTAATCGTTGCGCAAAAATCCACCCTACTGGCGGAGGCGCAAGCTGCATTAGCAGATCTTAACAATCAGCAACGCGATACACTGATCAAATCGCCTCTTCAGGGCATCTTAAATCAGGTCTTTGTTGAGCAGGGCGATTATTTGAAAGTGGGGGATAAGGTTGCGCAAGTGCTGGTATTAAACCCGATTATTGTTGTGATTCATGTACCTGAAACGGCCGTTGTCGATTTAGCCAAGGGCCAAAAAGCCGATGTGAGTTTATTAAATGGCAAACATTATGAAGCCGAAGTGACCTATATTGCGGCAAGTTCCGATAGCGGCACCAATACCTTTAAAGTTGAGCTGGAACTGGATAATAGTGATTATAAAATTCCTGCAGGCATCAGTTCCACGGTCACATTAAAAACCCAGCGTTTGGCCGCAACCCCTATTTCTCCCGCATATCTGAGTTTAAATGAACTGGGGCAATCAGGGCTCTATGTTGTGGAAGATGGGCTGGCCCGATTTAAACCTGCCAATATTGTAAAATCCAACGCCAAACAATTGTGGGTGGATAGCCTAGGTGACAATGCGCAGGTGATTATTGCTGGCCACCAAGGCATATTAGAGGGAAGCCGGATCGAGTTAATGCAGGACACGTCCTCTGATACATTGACGTTTTAATCGCTGGGGCCTGTTATGAATAAATTTTTAGAGAGCTTAATCCTGCGTCCTCGCACGATTTTAATGATCACTTTCCTGCTGTTTGTCAGCGGTGTGATGGTTTATATCGGCATTGTTAAAGAATCCAGCCCCAATATTGCCATGCCCATGGTGATTATCTCCGTGCCGTTTGATGGCGTCTCGGCCGAAGATGCAGAGAGTTTGCTGATTAAACCGATGGAGAAGGAATTACGTGATTTAGATGATATTAAAATCCTGTTGTCGGAGGCCACTGAAGGCCATGCCGGTATCACCATTGAGTTTGTATCAGGTACCGATGAAAGCCGTTTATTAAGTGCGGTGAGGGAGAAGGTGGATAAGGCCAAGGTCAACTTCCCCAAGGGTGTGGATGAGCCGAATATCAAACAAATCACGGCGGCTAACCAGGAGGTGATATTAACCCTGATTATATCCGGACAACAAAATTATCGTTCCTTGGTGACTCAGGCCGAACAATTAAAAACCCAATTGGAATTATTGCCCGAAATTCTTGAAGTAAAGGTGATCGGTGGCAGTGATGAAGTGATAGACATTGAAATTGATCCGGTCAGGATTCAAAGTTATCAATTGGATGTTGCCAGCATATCGCAGCTGATTAAAGCGAATAGTGCGCTGATTCCTGCAGGTTCTCTGGAGTCAGAACAGGGCAGTTTAGCGATAAAAATCCCCTCGGTGTTTCGCCAGCCCAATGATGTGTTATCCCTGCCTGTGGTGGTGGACGATGTGCGTGTATTAACACTGAGTGATATAGCCGATGTGCGTTTTACCCATAAAAAGCCGGATGAAAAAACCCGTTTAAATACGGACCCCAGCATAGAACTGAGAATATATAAAAAATCCGGGGTGAATATTCTCGATACCGTGGGGTTGATAGAGGCAAAAACCAGCGCCTTAGAAACGCAGTGGCCCGCGACAACAAAGGTGACCTATCTACATAATAAGGCCGAAGATGTCGCCAATATGATCAACGATTTGCAATCGAGTATTTTGTCTTCGGTAGTGCTTGTGGTGATTGTGCTGGTTGCTGCGCTGGGTTTACGTTCTGCTTTGCTGGTGGGCATATCCATTCCCATTTCCTTCTTAAGTGGCATCATTATAATCAGTATGCTCGGTTATTCGGTCAATATGGTGGTGTTGTTTTCGTTGATTATGGCGGTCGGCATGTTGGTGGATGGCGCGATTGTGGTGATTGAATTAGCCCAGCGAAAATTGCAGCAGGGTCTGGACAGTGGTGAAGCCTATATTCGTGCCGCGCAGCAAATGGCCTGGCCCATTATCGCCTCCACGGCGACCACGTTATCGGCATTTATCCCGTTATTATTCTGGCCCGGTTTTTTTGGCCAATATATGAAATTTTTACCGATTACCTTGATTGCCACATTATCGGCATCGTTGGTGGTGGCTTTGGTGATTATTCCAACCTTGGGGCGTTTATTGGATAAAAATCCGCTACCGTTGGATGATGAACATGGCGAAGAAAATACCCACGATAAGGTGGTCACCGGCGGTAATTTTATTGGTTTTAGCCGCCATTATATGAGGCTGTTAGAAGCTTCATTGTTACACCCTAAAAAGGTGGTTACATCCGCAGTTGTGATTTTAATTTTAATCTTTAATGCCTATGGCAGTTCCGGCTTAGGTGTGGAGTTTTTCCCGGAAAAAGATAACCGCGTGATTCAGGTGATTATCAAAGATGATGGTTCACCGTATTCTCAAAAGGAACAAACCGCCATTGTTGATGCCGTGTACAAAGAGGCAATCAAACTGGATTATATTCAGGATGTCCAGGTTTTAGTCGGTGGCAGAGATCAAATCGGCGCTTTAGCGATTACGCTGCTGGAGTGGCAACACCGGCCTTCATCGGCCACGTTAATGACCGAACTGCGTGGCATCTTAGAGCCGCTTGCCTGGGAGCTGGATATATTAAATGCATCCGGCCCCCAAGGTGGCAAGAGCTTTAAATTGCAGATAAGCGGTTTACCGTTTGATGAGTTACGTGTGGTGAATAAACAAATACAGCAGCTGATGTCGGATGATGGCCGCTTCACCAATATTGAAGATAATGGCCCCGCAGGTGGCGTGGAATGGCATTTAATTTACGATAAAAACCTGGCCGCACAGAAACAGGTTAGCATTAAGGATATTGGCACCACGGTGAAGTTATTAACTAACGGTGTTTATGTTGGGGCTTATCGCCCCGATTATGCGGATGAAGATATTGATATTCGCCTGCGCTTAAGTGAGCAATATCGCCACCTTTCCCAGTTAAATCATTTAACCGTGAATAGCAGCAGTGGCCTGGTGCCTATTGCGCCTTTTATTAGCCAGCAGGTGAAACCACGTAATAACCTGATTACCCGGGTTGATGGTGAGCAGGCGATTACGATACAGGCGGATTTGATCGAAGGTGCGCAGTTGAATGGGGTATTAAACGATTTTGAACCGTTATTAAAGCCGTTTAATGTGGCTTATGAATTTAAAGGCGAGGCCGCAGATCAGGCTGAAAGCGGCAGTTTTTTAATCAAGGCGTTTAGTGTCGCGGTTTTTATGATGGCGATTATTCTGGTGACCCAGTTTAATAGTTATTTTCAGGTGGCGCTGATTTTATCGGCGGTGGTTTTTTCCAGTGGCGGGGTGTTAATCGGATTAATGGTACAGCAAATGCCTTTTAGCATCGTGATGTCTGGCATTGGCGTGATCGCGCTGGCGGGAATTGTGGTGAATAATAATATTGTCTTAATTGATACGTTTAATGGCTTGGTGGCCGATGGTTTATCGGTGAAAGATGCGGTGATGAATGCGGTTTATCTGCGTTTACGCCCGGTGATGTTAACCACCATCACCACTATTTTAGGTCTGCTGCCTATGGCGATGGGCTTAAATATCGATTTAATGGCCAGTGTGATAGAAGTTGACGGGCCTTCATCGGCGGTCTGGGGTGTATTGGCCATGGCGATTGTTTGGTTCTTAACTTTTGCATCGAATATTACGCTGCAAATCACCCGCTGTTTACTGCTATTAGTCCAGCGCTTTAAAGCTGTATAAAGCCGGCTTAAGCGCTTTGTAACTGTTTATAAAAACCACAAAGCGCCTG
>JABSRQ010000111.1 GCA_013215055.1 Pseudomonadales bacterium
AGGCGCCATCGCGTAAGACTTCTATTTGACGTATCGCAATACTGGGGATAACAGAGATATCCGGCCCTTGAGCACCGTCATTAACGCCTCCGCCCTGAAAGGCGATGACCGAGCCTCTGTGGCGACGCTTACCATTGATCAGTATTAAGGTATTGTCGGCAGGCAATCCGCGTAAATTGGCAGGGCGAATCATGGTTGCAGCATCGCTGATGGGCTGATCATTGATGTTAAAAGAAGGGATGGAGGTCTTGAGCAACTCCAGCATATCGGTATTGCCGCTCTTGCTTAACATATTGGCAGAAATAACATCAACGGGTACCGAAGAATCTGTCACCGAACGTGGGGAGGCCCTGGTGCCAACCACCACCACTTCTTCAATAGCATCCGAGTCAGTGCTTGCTGCTGATAGTGAATCAGGGCTGGAATCTTGTGCGAGTACGGCTGTAGAAAGTATTAATCCATTAATCACTAAACAGCATGACCTTAAGAGTGCTTTAGCTGGATACATACACGCTCCTAAATCTCACTTGGAATATAGGCGGCGACATCTGTCAATGTTGTCCAGAATGCTCAAAAAATTGAGCGTAATAACTTTATTCAGTATAGGTGATATCACTCTGGCTAACATAGGATTGCAAGCACGGGTGCCAACACTGAATGGTTTCTTGAGGGGGCATAGTCGCACCGCCATTGCAGCTGTTCATTTAGCCGATGTCATCGATTAGCCGCAGGGGAATAAGCTGTAGGGTATTTCCTGTCTAATGCGAGGCTGCTATTGCCTGATTTATTCATCAGAATATTAATGACTAAAGAGTTTTCGAATATTTATGAACTAACTGGGAAAAGGGCGTTCTTATTACCTGATAGTGGCTGAAGCAGAAAATTCCCCCTAAGGTTTTCTGCTTCAAGAGTTGTGGAACAACTCGTTCAACCGTAGATGTCCCTAACATCTGCGGTTTTTTTATGTCTTTAATAAATGCTTCATATCAACTTGTCTTAGTCATTGCTTTCATTTGTCACCGATTTATCAGGCCTGGCGAATGCTATGAATGACAGATTCCAGCGCTGTGATCACAGATGCTTTTAGCTTCCCGAGGTTCAGGTGATTGACTACACATTGCTTGCATGCAAATAAGGGGCGCTATGTTGTACATGCTACGTTGAAGCCATTGGCCTTAATATCTTCTATACCCGCACAGATGCAGAGCTGGCTTGCGACTGTTTGAATCTGCGGTGTAGAAGAAAATCCAGAAACGATGTTCCACCGCCGACACAGAACAGATACAGGGCGCCCATAAGCATGGGCCAGTCGGTTGTGCTTTCATGGCTAAAAGACCAGAAACCATAGCGTGAGAGCTCTCGGAGCTGGAAGCTGAAAAAATCGGCAGCTAATAATATGGGCAACTTGCTAGAGATTAAGGCGACTATCATCGTCAGTATCAGAGGAATGGCGGCTATGCGCAGGAATAGTCCCAACAAGAGTAACAAGCCACAGATCAGTTCAAGATAGCCTACCAATGGCCCCAGATTTCGGCATAGGGAATGACGATATTGATAAATCGGCCTGTGTCTAGCAGTTCAGGGGATATCAGTTTTTGTATGCCTTCAAAAATAAAACCCCCGGACAACGAGAAGCGTATGAAAATCGTCCATTGTGATGCCTGTGTAGAGAGGATTTGATGGTTTAGTTGAGCATTTAAACCAACTTTCGATAAACGGGTTAACTTATCCCATGAAAGCTAATAAGCTTCGTTGTGATGATGCAATGTTATTGTAAATAGGTATTTATACTATACCTTATTCTGCATTTTACTTTTTAAGTCGGCATATGATTTAATGCTAATAGACGGCTATTGAAGCTTATTAAACCAGGGTTAGATGTATTTGTATGAAGGGGTTAGAAGGATTAAGTAGGCCGGAATATATTCTTCGAGAAGAAGTTGAGCTCGTTAGAAAAAATTTCACTGTGGGAGTGTTAGCTGGTTACAATATTTGTGCAATGATTTGCACTGCTGTGGTTTATTGGTTCGATAATAGCTTGGCTATTTTTAATTGGTTGTCTGTAGTCTTATTGACGTCTAGTTTGATCAGCTTCATTCAATATGCCATGCATAAAAAATCAGCTCAACCATTGCTTGTTGCAAAGGCTCAGGTGATCTCTTTGTTAGCCATCGGTTTGCTTTGGACATATCTGCATTATGCTTACATTGATCATGCTAATGATATGTTGGTTTTTGTTATTGTTGTCGTCACGGTGGGTATTATGTGTGGCGGTGCATTTATGCAATCCTCTTATTTGCCAGCCTATCTTGCCTTTCTTTTCAGTATTGCTATTCCCATTACGCTTATTTACGTTAACGCAGAAAACCCCATTTATAAGGCTTTTGGACTATGTCAAATTATTTACACCATAGTCTTAATGGTTTGTGCAATTAATCTTGAAGCGACGATTTATGAATCGATAAGGCTAAAATTTGAAAATAGAGCGTTGATTGAAAAATTACAAACTGCAGTGAATGACACACAACAGGCCAATAATGCCAAGTCTGTGTTTTTGGCATCGGCGAGTCATGATTTACGCCAGCCAGTGCATGCCTTAAGTTTATTCTTGGCTGCTCTTAGAAAAACAGAGTTGTCTGAAGATCAAGATTTTTTACTTGAGAAAGTTGAAGCAGCAACCACCTCTGCACAAGACATGTTGGCGTCACTATTAGATTACTCAAAGTTGGATGCGGGTGTTATAGAGGCCATTCCAACAGATTTTAAATTACAGGATTTATTTTCTAAGCTGGAAGGGGAATATGCTTCAGTAGCCGCTGAGAAAAATTTATATTTTAGGTGTAGGGAGTCTACAGCCATTGTACTTGCTGATAGAAAACTATTGGAGCTAGTGATACGTAATTTAGTCAGTAATGCCATTCGTTATACGAATAAAGGTGGGCTGCTGTTAGCCAGTAGGCAGCGCGGAAATAGTGTTGAGATTGAAATATGGGATACCGGTATTGGTATAGATGCCGTTGAAAAAGAACAGATCTTCAATGATTTTTATCAGATTGATAATTCAGAGCGTGATGGTGAAAAAGGTTTTGGTTTAGGCTTGGCTATCGTAAAGAAACTGATAGCAACGATGGGGGTTGAGTTAACGATGGCATCACATCCAGGTCGTGGCACTGTCTTTAAAGTCTCCGTGCCTTTATCCATTAACCCTGTATTAATTAATACTGAGCGGAAAAAACCGGCTGGATTATCACTTGATTTTTACGGTGCTCATATTTTAGTCATCGATGATAATATTTCTATACTGGATGCCATGGATTCATTACTTGCACCTTATGGTTGTAATTGCATATTAGTCACCAATGAATCTGACGCGATTGAAGCGTTAAATACGCTGGACTCCCCTTTAGACCTGATCATTACCGATTATAGGCTCAAAGAAGGAAAAACAGGAGGAGACGCTATAAACAGTATTCGGCATCAACAAAAGCATCATACACCTGCGATTATCATTACCGGCGACACCTCACCTGAACGGCTTCGAAAAGCCTTGGCCCAAGACGCTTTGTTACTGCATAAACCGCTAAATAGCGGCGATTTACTGGATGCCATTGAACAAACACTCAGCCCTTTATAGAATTGTGCATAGCTGTGCCAATGACGTGCCTTCGCTGCTTGCTATGCATTCTGCCTAGCCGTTACCACCTCTCTAGGCTGTTTTTACGTTAAATGGCTTTTAAAATATATAGCAGCACTCGATTAATTATCCAACGCAGAGGCAGTGAGCGTTTTAAGTGGTTTGATGGGTGTATGTATTAAAATCATGCTTTGGAACTGCAATAGGCGCTGACTCTGCGTGGTATCCATCCAGTGAGTGTAAAACGATTCTTCTCCATGTGATGAAAAAGGCAGATTAAGAGCTAAGGCATTAAATGCAGTGCTTAGAAGTTCTCGTTGCTTCACCTGGCAAGACGGGCCACCACCTATTATTAACACTTTCCCAATAGCTTCTTCGTTATCTATGGCTTTACACACGACCAGAGCCACATCTTCTGGGTGAACATACTCAAGCGGATTGTCGGCTTTAACATTCAATAGATCTTTGAATATTTACGGTCGGTAGCCAAGGTACGGGGGGATGTTTCACTTAATTTTGAACGACTGCGTTTATTACAGACTGATGCAGAAAAACCAAAAAGGTCAAAACGACGACATAAAAAATCCTGTGATGTTAGGGCACATCACCGGCTCAAAACGAGTTGTTCCACAACTATAGAAGCAAAAAACCTTAGGGGGGATTTTCTGCTTAACCACTATCAGCAAATAAGAACAGCTTGTTACTAAATGCTTCAATTGAATACGATTTTTTACCACACTACAAATACTGGCATTTCAAATCCATCTTTTCACCCATTTGATACGACTCTCAGCTAAAACATTAAATACGATACAGATATAAATGGTTGATACAAAAACGCAACAAAAGCTGATAAAGTGTGAAACAGTGCACAGTACATTCTAATAATAAAAAAAATAAGTGAATGTTTTTTATGACTAAGTTGTTGAGCGCGATAGCTATATTTGTTCTCTCATTGCCAATAGCTGCATTTGAATTGCAGACTGTGGATGATTTGCTTGTTGAGGAGAATCAAGTCTATCAAGGCTTACCTATAGTCGTCACTGGCCTAGACACAAATTCAATACTGACATTCTCCTTAGCATCAACAGACGAAGTTAGAACCTTTTCTGACCTTTTTGGTGGAGAGGAAAAATACCCCGATAACTCGTTGTTTACGCTCGATCCTGAGACTGGAGAGGTTTTTTTATCGGCAAAAGACTTTGAAAACCCTGAAGATTTGACACCTTATAAGCGGGTACTTAAATTCAGTTGGAAGAGGGGCTTCTATTACGTATATAGGCCTATTAGTGAGAGGGGTGAAGATAATATCTACGGTGTTATGGTCAAAGCCACCGATGAATCAGGCAATGAGGTCTTAATTGGCTGGAATGTGACGATTGAAGATGTTCATGAGGGGGATGATGACGGTGATGGCGTATTAACGCGTTATGAGCTTGCAGAAGGCACCGACCCTTATGAGGCTGATTTTAATGTAACACGTGATTTCTTAGATACAGATCAAGATATGATACCCGATGCCACCGAGGCAGACAGCGATGCCGACGGTATCAGTAACCTCGATGAAAGTACGAATATAGATCCCTATGGCGATGCCGACGGTGATTATATTCCGAATTATCTTGATGCAAACAATCGCGGTGATGGTGTTGCGGCACGTTGCAGTGTTGATAGCTCAGGAAAATTTTGCCGCTATGCCCCCGTTGCAGGTTTAGCGCTAGACCCATTATTTGACTTCAGTCAAAATGGTATGCCGAACTTTCGCTCAAGCGATAGTGATGTCGATGGTATCACCGACCTAGATGAAACGGATGAGGATTTTGACCTCGATGGTATCAAAAATTACTTAGACAGAGATTGTGATAACGATTTTATCCCAGATGTTATTGAGCGACGAAGTTGCGCCGAGATAAATTTTTCTCACCTAGATTCTGATGGCGATGGTATTCCTGATACGATTGAAGGCAGTTTAAGTCATGATCATGATGGCGATGGTATCGATGATTATTATGATGTGGATAAAACTCTGGGTGCTGATAGAAATAATGACGGTATCGATGATGCCATTATTGCCTTAGACAGTGATGGTGACGGCATCGCTAATTACCTGGATAGTGATAGCGACAACGATGGCATTAGTGATTTCATCGAATCACAACAGTTAAGACTGGACAGCAATAACAACGGCATTGCCGATGCCTATGAAGTGATTTTTAGCTCAGGTGTTGATTCCAATGGCGATGGCATCGATGAAACAAGCCTTGTTAACAGCGATGGGGATGACTTACCGAATTACCTCGATTTAGACAGTGATAACGACGGCAAAGTTGATATTAGCGAGGTGGGTATACATGACCGCGAAGAAGATGGATTACTCGATGCTAATGCCCCTACTGATTCACTTAATCTACCGTTACTCAACAGTAATGGCTCCTCATTACCTGACTATCTTGATGTGACGGCTGAAGCAGGCCAATTCACGATTGTGAATCAAGGCCTGCAGGAATTTGACCTTAATAATGATGGCCAGGTTGATGTCACCAGCGACAGCGATTTAGACGGCATCGATGATACGGTCGATACTGCACCACACAGTTTTGGTTTAAAACCTATAGACTCGGATGGCGATGGTATCACCGATTATTTAGACCCCGATGATGACGGTGATGGCATTGCCGACAGTATCGAAGGCGAAGGTGATTTTGACCACGATGGCATTCTCAATAGGCTGGATTTAGACAGCGACAATGATGGTATCAGTGATACGGTGGAATCTGCATTACCGGCTTTAATAGGTGATAGCAATTTCAACGGCATCGATGACAGCATCGATATCTTTTATACCCAAGGTCGTGATGACAATGCCGATGGCATGGATGATAGATTCCAGGTTGCCGATACCGATGCCGATGGCATGCCGGACTTTATCGATACAGACAGCGATAATGATCAAATCCCTGATCGGCTGGAATATGAAGATAAAAACAGCGATGAGATTCATGATCATTTGCAAGCTGAATCGGGCGTCTATACCGCAGGCAGCGGTGCAGGTAAGACACCTATCTTTATATTATTGGCTTTGCTTGCGGTGTTGATATTGCCAGGTAATCGCCGTCAAGCCCCCCTTACCAGCCGCCCTTTTCCTAAGTAGTTGCAGTCACATGATTAGAGTTGTTTTAGGGTTAATATTATTATCCGTGCATAGCCTTGCAGATGCCTCTTCACGGATTGTTTGCGGTGGCCCATTAGCCGTTGATGCAGACGATCAATTTCATGCCTGCGTGGTCATCAATGCCGGCATTGGCTTGAGCCAGTTTTCACCCAATACAGCCGATTCAAGCTGGTCCATAGACAATGATCAAGATATCGGTTTTCGTCTTTCGGCGGAGTATTATTTCAGCCGTTATAGCTTTCTAGAAGCCGGCTATGTGGATTTAGGTAGCGCCGAGTTTACCAATAGTAATACTGCGATATCAGCTACCGAAACCATTAGCTATAAAACTCCCGCCGTTTTTATTGGCAGCAGTTATTCTTTGCCGACATTGCCAGTGGATATATTGGCGAAGATAGGCGTGGCATCGGTTTCAACATCCTCCAGCAGTGATTTACTGTTAGCACATGAGGATGCTTCAGCGCAGTTTGCTTGGGGCCTGGGCTTACGTTATTTTTTATCAACTCAATGGGCATTAAAAGCAGACTTTGAGGCTTTCTCTGAAGACAGTCACCTCAGCAGCTTATCCATCAGTTATTTATTCGGTGGCAGGACACACACCGCTAATAGACAAAATAAATCGTCTCAAGTCATACAGGCTGCGGCCGCGCCAATCGTCATAGCAGAAGCTGACAGCATGACAGAGATACCTGCAGATACGGATGCGGATGGCGTCATTGATACTCAAGATCGCTGTGTCACCGCCCAGCACTTACGTAACCGTGTGAATCAATATGGTTGTGTGAAATATACAGGCACATTTGTGAATAGCCAGTTTGCTTCAGGCTCTTATGCTGCCAGCATCAATACAGAAGAACTGGATCGTTATCTGAGTATTCTTATTGATCACCCTGATACACAGTTGAATATCATCGGCCATACCGACAATATCGGCAGTGAGGCAGATAATCTGGCTTTGTCCCAACGCCGTGCTGATACGGTTAAAGCTTATCTTGTTAAGTTGGGTATTAATGCCGAACAACTGATAACTCAGGCTCTGGGGGAAGGTCAGCCTATTGCGAGCAATACAACCGCAACAGGACGTGAAAAAAATCGCCGGGTAGAGCTACAAGTTCTTTCCCAGGATGAACAATAAAACGTCAATAACAGCAGCAGAGATATTTATCTAAGTTAAGCAAGCTTGCGGTCGTACAGGCATAGCCCTGTAGGATATATGTTAGCCTGTATTTACCTGTTAGGACCTACTGGATTTACAGGACCTGCTGTAAGACTTATTCGCATTCCACACTAGCGATTTCTGCCAGATCACTAAACCTCATCGCTATTTTTTATACCTCTAGGGTTAATGGGATTGGACCTTATACCTATGCTACAGACTGCTTTGCTGTGCAATAGCCTCACTACAGCTGTCTAATCAGATCCAGCCCTGTAAGTCTGAATCGTCAGATCAGCCAGGCCTGGAGTTATACGGGTGTGAAAGTCTGAACTCGGTCTGAGCATTCACAGGCTAGTGCCGCTGTTGCATCGCTAAATCATTTTTAATACAGAAGGCAGCGCTCGATTAATTAACCAACGAAAAGGAAATAACAAGTATTTAAGCGGCTTCAGTGTGGCGTTCATTTCCTCGATGTATGTATTGAAATCATGCTGTTGGAACTGCAATAGTCGCTGACTCTCCGTGGTATCCATCCAGTGGGTGTAAAACGACTCTTGTCCATGCACTGAGAAGGGTAGATGAAGACCCAGCGAATTAAATGCTGTGCTTATAAATTCTCGTTGGCTCACTTGGCAAGACGGGCCACCGCCTATTAATAACACTTTGCCAATAGCTTCTTGGTTATCTATGGCTTTACACATGGCAAGGGCCACATCTTTTGGATGAACATACTCAAGCGGGTTGTCGGCTTTAACATTCAACAGCTTCTTGAATGTTTTCCTATCGGTAGCCAGTGTACGGGCATCAACAGATACCCCTACACGCAAGACAACCCAGGGTATTGAAGAGGCTTTTAAATATTGCTCAATCGCTACTTTGTGCTGGGTGTAATTATCCGTTGCATCAACCGGGTCGCTTGCATGCTTCTGCGAAGGTTGACTCGTTGGCTGACCAAACACGGTGACAGATGAGGGGAATACAAACACCGGCTTTTTAGCCGAGCGTTCTGCAACTTGAATCAGCTTTTCACAGGCATCAATATTGATTTCCCTGGCAAGCTCTGGAAGGTTATCGGTCACAGGAGGCAAAACAGAAGCGTTATGAATAATGGCGTCTACATTAGAAACAATAGTCTCCAATACTGAAGCATCGCGAATGTCACCAAGAATGGTTGTGACGGTAGGAAAGCTATTGGCCTGCTTTTTATTCTTGGGGGTATCAAGATCAAAGCATGTCACCTCATAACCCAGCTCCAGTGCTTGATGAATACACATTAAACCGAGATTGCCATAAGCACCGGTAATTAAAACTTTCATAGAACCTCTTTGAGATTAATTAAAACGCGGGCAGAAGATGCCATCATCATGGCCGATGGTGCCGACACATTCATTGCAATGGATACAGCGGCTTTTATAGTCCAGGCTTTGTTGTGAGCGAAGGGGTAGATCTGGGTCGCTGAGTAAACTGCGCCCCAGCTGAATAAAGTCGAAGCCATGCTGCATCAGTTTCGTGAAGCTTTCATTGGTGCTGGCGCCACCGACATAAATCATCTTGCACTGCACAGCATCCTTAATGCGTTGGGAATATTCGAAAAAATACAGTTCTTCATAGGGGTAACTCCTGAACATAATAGGCCCAGCTAATCGGAGAATGAGCCTCATCATCCGGCTTTTTTCATACTTGAGCATCGCTGGCAGCATATTATCCCCTCGGAACATGATCATGGGGTTCATGGTGCTTGTGCCTGCACTGGGGATAATGGCATCAATACCCGCTGTATCGAGCATCTTGCTGATCTCTACCGCATCATCGTAGTTTAGGCCGCCTGGCACTCCCTCGGTCAGGCTGATCTTGGCTAGCAATGGATATTCCGTGCCAACAGCTTTCCTGACGGCTTGTAATACACGCAACGGCAGGCGCATACGATTCTCCAGTGAGCCACCGTATTCATCCTTACGGCGATTCGTAAGCGGGCTCATAAACTGGCACAAGCCATAACCATGGCCAAAGTGAATCTCCAGTGCATCAAAGCCAACGGATTTCATAAATACAGCGGCATCGTGATAGGTCTGCACAAGCTTATCAATATCCTGCAAAGTCATCGCATCACAAAAAAACTTGCCCTTGGGTATGCCCAGCGCATTCAGGCCAAAACTGGGCCCTAACGGCCTTTTTCTACTGAGCTGGCTATTTTGAGAGAAACCACCACCATGTCCCATCTGTCCCGATACTTTGCTGCCTTTATGATGTAAGCGTTCTATAAACTCAGTTAATTCACTGCGAATATGTTCACCCATATACATCATGCGATCATTTAGGCGGCCGTCATTCTCTACCGCGCAATAACCAATGGTTGTCATCGCAATGCCACCGTCGGCAAGCTTCTCATGGAAATGAGATAAGTTGGCGGTAGGCTTGCCCTCTGGTGTCATGTTTTCGAAGGTAGCTGCTTTAATGAAGCGGTTCTTAAGCCGCAGCGCATTGATCTTGCCTTCTGAGTGGCACAGAGCAGGTGAGGGGGTGTTCTGCTGTTCGGCTACTGGAATCATGGGTTATCGTCATATTGTTTTTATGATTACATAGTGTCACTATGTATATGCATAGTGATACTATGTATTTAGCAGATGAAATGCAAACTTAACCAGGTTTTAAATATCGATGGCTGTTTCAAACAAGAAAAAATCGGGGCTATCCCATGCTGAGCGAACAGAATCGACTCAGCAAAAAGTCATGGACCATGCGTCTCATTTGTTTGGCAAGCAGGGCTTTGATCAAACTTCTATTAATCAGATTGCCCATGCAGCGGGTAAGACCGAAGGCGCCATCTATCACCACTATGGCAATAAGATAAAGTTGTTTACTGCCGTGGTTGAATACAGAGAAATGCTGTTAACGCAGGACATCGCGGCTTCTGTAAGCATCCAGGATATCGATACACTGATGGAGGTATGGGAGGTTTTTTTGCAAGCCTGCAAAGACCCTCACTTTGTTCAGATTCTGCTTGTTGATGCGCCTCATGTCTTAGGGCATGATCGTTGGTTTCAAACCTCGGTGCTAAAACAGCTGGATGTGTCTATTTTTGAATCCGATCTGATAGCGGCTATTGGCTTATCGGATGAGGACAAGACGCTACTCTTACATATGCTAACGGCTGCAATGGCTGAGGCTGCACTGATGATCGTCAAGAAGCCAGATTATGATGCCAAGCCTCTGTTTAAAAAATTGATAAATATGATGCTTGCTTAAGGGGATAAAATATTCACTGATGCTTTAGCTTCACTCCAGGCATTGTATTTATTCAATCCTGAGATGCGCCAACAAACGCTCAGAGGCTAAAGTGGTCTTCGGTGAAACCGTAAAGTAAGGAAGCAAATGATGTATTTTTTCTTCATAGGGAGATATTTGTAATAGTGAGTGAGAGCAAGTTAAGATCCGACTTGAGGATAAGCTCATCTTTGACAATCAGTTAAATAGTATTAGATGTATCATTTTTCAAGAAAACATATCGGGATATAAATAGTTGCATGGATGTAAGTTGTTAGAAGTAGTGCAAATTGATATAGTCATTTCCATTATTAAAAGGAATTAATGCGGTAACGTATATGCAGTCTTTTTCGTCAGTGTTGTTTAAGTCATTTGTTTGTTCGATTTCTCTGATCCTTTCATCTTGTGGCAGCGATTCCGGTGGAGGTAGCAATCCTTCTCCTTCTCCCTCTGATCCACCTGTAACGTCTTTCTCTATTTCCGGTAAAGTGAATGGCTTAAACGCTTCTGAGACCGTGACTTTGAAGTTTGGTTATACAAGTCAAGCCTTGGAAGGCTCCTCTGATTTCGAATTTTTTGTTGAAGAAGGACAGCGATATATTGCCGAGATCAAAGAACAGCCATTGAGCCAGCGTTGCTGGATGGATCACCCAACACAATCCGGCATTGAAGTTGCCACCCATATTTATTTAGAATCAGATGTAAGCGATATTCTAGTGACTTGCAGACAGAGAGAAAGAATTGTTGATGCTTTGAGTTTCGTAACGGATGACAACTTAAGAGCATGTATTGAGCAAATTTCATCTACCGCAGGTTATATGTATACCGATGAGTTAGAAGAAATAGATTGTGAAGATGCTGGAGTGAGCTCTATCTGGGGAATTGAAAAATTCCCTTACACTAAGAAGTTAGATTTAAGCGGTAACGCCATCAGCAATGCATTCTTCGAGCATTCTACAGCCCTGCAGTCATTGAACTTATCATCGAATGGCTTAAATTTTATTGGGGTTACAAAACTTAAGGCGTTAAAGGGATTAAGTTTAGCGGGAAACAATTTAAGTGATATTTCATTATCAGGTATTAATAGCCGCCCTTACCTTGGTGGTCTTAACTTGATGTTAAACCCTTTAGAATCTGTTGATATAAGTGGATTACCCTTTTTGCGCGGGCTCTATATTAATGAAATGTATAAACTTACTGAGATTGACCTGAGTCAGAATAAGAATCTTTCAGTTTTGTGGGTGTTCGATACACCAATTGAGCAACTAGACCTCTCAGGCAACTCTAAGCTAGGACTTTTAGAGGCAAGAGATACCTCGATTACTGAGCTGGATCTGACAAATAATAATGATTTATACAGCCTTGATATTTCGAATACAGCCGTAACAGAACTAGATGTTGCTCACTTAGATTTGGGTGATATTGATATTGATAGCACAGAGATAGAAGTCTTGGACTTGTCATCTTCCGAGAGTCTGTATAGCGTTGACGCTAATAATACTGCACTAAGGGATCTCATATTTGGTGAATCGCACCCTTTACTTGAATATCTTAGGTTATCTAGTTCGCAGATAGAGGAAATAGATACCTCGAATCTGAAACGATTAAGAGTTCTCAATCTGTCTGATAATAACATCAGTGCTATCGATGTTAGGCAAAATATAAATCTAACTGTTTTAATTCTGAGATCAAATAATATTTCGGATATTAACTTATCAAAATTAGAAAGCTTGGATTCTTTGTGGTTGAATGATAATCGGCTCAACAGTCTTGATTTTTCTAATAACAGTTTGCTCGAATTTGTTAATGCTTCTGAAAATCAACTGGTAGAGGTATCGGGGATTTCTTCAATTTTTTCTAACAATGCATACATTGACTTAACGGCTAACTCTTTTTCTTCAGGTATCATTGAAAATTTGGAGGAGCTTAAGTTGACGTACAGTCGGTTAAGTTTCTGAGCATGGCTTATCTTCGAAATTGCGATTTATATAAATAGCTAAAAATCGCTTCCTAATATGTAATTAATTTCTATTGGGATTATATTTTTTGATGGCATATATTTTTTGTTAGCTGAGTGTGTATAACGGAGGAGGTAAATGGCTGCTATCCTCCCCATGCTGAGTAGTTTGAGTGTCCGGTTGAATTCACGCCTCACAGCGGGTGTTGAATCTTCCATTCTTGAGATATTTCAACAGCCGCTCATGAGGTTAAAGCAGCAGTGGGCTGTTGACTGATTGTTAGATCATCAACAGCAAAGGATTAATACGTTACCTTTACACCAATGGATGGGAAGAAACCAAAGCCTTCTTCGCTTTCCAGCACATACTCATCACTGTCTTTAATGGGGGTGTACTCAACTGAGCCGCCATTGGTTGCACCATAGGCATTGATAAGATCCACGAAGAAGCTGCCATGAAGGTTTTCGCCGTGAAATTCCCGTTCTAGGCGAATATCCAGGCGGTGATAGGCATCGGCTCTCTCGCTATTGAGATCTCCATACACCGGTACATAATGGCCAGGGAAATCCGGATCAGGCTTATTGCCAATGATAGGCGTATAAGGCATGCCACTGCGAAAATTCCAACGTGCACCGATATTCCATAAATCATTGATTTGATAATTGACCACCCAGTTGAGTACGATGGGTGTGTCATAATGAAAGGGTGCAGTTTCTCCGGTTAACTCATTGCTACGTTCGGTTCTGGATAAACTCAGCGATACCCAGCCATACCACTTATCGGTGATATTTTTATTTAACATAAACTCCATGCCATAGGCCTTGCCCGTAGCCGCATTCTGATAAAGCAGGTCTGCATCATCCACATCAACAACTAAATCATTTAAGTCTTTGTAATACACATCCGAGAGTAATGACCATTCATTACCCAGATCCCAATTGAAACCGGCTACATAGTGAGTGGCTGTGGGGGAGGATAAATTCGGGTTACCCAATACCGGAATGATTTGATCGATACCGGGCATTTGATGATAAAGGCCGGTGGAGCCATGCCATTCCCAATCGTCACTGGCCTGCCAGGATACGGCAAGACGTGGCTCAAAATGATTTTCATCCAAATAGCGATTATGGGAGGCGCGTAGTCCGGTGGTCACTAACCAGTCATCACCTATCATCCATTCATCTTCCAGGAAGGCATCCATAAGCCCAATTTTCTGCGTACTATTTTCTTCTACGATAGGCCCTCTATCAGTTTCACAATCAGGATTGAAATCCGTACAGGTTTCCTGGTACATACGTATGTTATAATCCCAGTTCTTCTGCTGCACTTCTGCCCCTATGTTGAGGCGATGATCTTGATTCAGCGCAAAGCTGTATTGACTCTTTAGAGTCCAGCTATCGGCAAGAAAATCCATAGTTTGTTCTTCACCCATACGGTATTTTTGTTGATCACGGATATGACCCAAAGCGGTTCGCCATTCAATCGCATCTTCTGCATTATCTCCAATGTAGTTCCAGGTAAGGCCCTGACTATCAAACCGTGTATCCATCGTTTGTTTACCTACACCGGCTGGGTCTAACAGACCTTCTTCCGAATCTGCACTGATTTCCTCCCCGACTTCGTCTTGTGCGCCTAACATCAGAAATGACAGTGAGTTATTATCATTCACCTGCCAAAAGTATTTACCCTGATAATCGCTAGCTCTAGGCTCATTAGTGACGGTTAATCCATCGTCATCTTTGCCTTCTTCAATAAATAGGTGAATAAGGCTTTCCCTATAGGAGAAATAGAAGGCCTGGTTTTCGGTGATAGCCCCCTCGGTTAATAATCCCATTTGTAACATGCTGGCATCTAACGTAACGGATAAAGGTTCGAAGCGCGGTTCACGTAAGGTAATATCAAAAATGGCTCCGGTAGCCTTGCCGTATTCCGCACCAAAACCTGCGGCCTTAAGACCAAAGTCACGTAACAAATCTTCATTAAAAATACTGTTGCCCAGCATGTTATGGAAAATATTCCCTGCCGGTAAAAAATCCACTAAGAAGGCATTATCCTCCGGTGCACTGCCTCGCACGGCAGGTTCTCCGCCATCCTCACTCTGTACGATGCCCGGCATAGAAAACACGGCCTGCATAGGGTCACCAAAAGCGCCGGGCACTTTCAATAATTTCTCGGTCATTTCGGTGGGCTCCGAGAGTTGATTTTTGGCATCGCCGGTGACAATCACTTCTTCGATGGCGGCATTATTGGATGAGGTATTTTCATCAATGTCAGCGGCGGTTTGTTCAGTCGATGTTTGCGCTGCTACAGCATAACTAACACTGATACTAAAAAGTAAAATTGAGCTATGAAAAATAGAGCCTAACGATAATTGAAACATGATCCTTCCTTACAGCTAAAGAAACGGAAAGGCCTCTCTGCCATGATTAGCAACGTTTTATACGTTGTATCAAGAGCCTTTTAACGAGAGAGAAATTGCAGAATGGTAAGATAGATATTGGCAGTAGCATTGAGCGGTTTAATCCACTTATTATTATTATTTGGTCAATAATGTCTGAAAAAACTGCCTTCCTTGGCAAACCGGTGAGCCTTACTGCACAGGCTTAGGAGACCAACGCGGCTCGTAGGCATTGCCTCCTGCAATCACAACTCCTGGGTTTTCAGCCTCTATACTTAAACGTGCCATGCCGGCCTTGCGGTTTTCATCACCGACTTCAAACAGGATGAATTCACCATCGGGGGATACGGTTGCCGAGGCCACTTCAAGGGTTATGTCGCTGACATTTAGCTGAATCGATTCGGCTTCGCTCAGTGCATAACAGCTTAAATCAAGGAAGCACAGGCTTTCGCCACTAAAGTCCCAGACAGGCATATCTTTATTTTCAATGATCAACTGCTGATCGAGGCCATCGGCTCTGATACTGTACACGTGTGTGTAAGACACCTCATCTTCGTCATAGCGCCAGGTTTTGGTATAGGCCAATACCGGCTCACCACCGTCTTCTGGCATGACAGGATTCCAGTTCAATTCTTCATACCAAAATTGTTCTGCGGCAGGCGAGCTCACCAGCACAGACATATCGGCTTTAGTCAATTTTTCACCGGCATCCCAAATTGCCTGTGCCTTTTGCATCTCAACGATATACAGATCGGTATGAAACTGAGTCAGGTTATCGTTGTTATCACCAATATTAGAGTTACCCGACATGATAGACAGGGCCAGATACTGGCCATCGGGGGAGAGGCTAAGCGAGCGTACATCTTCGCCAAAGAGGGAAAGTTGTTGCAGTTCTTTGCTATCAATATCAACTCTAAAAGCTTCCCATGCACTTTCTTCTGGC
>JABSRQ010000112.1 GCA_013215055.1 Pseudomonadales bacterium
CGCTATTGAGGTACATTTCTATCAGCTGTTGATTGATAAAATGGACGTTGATGTCGGTGAGGTTTCCTATCCCGCCCAATTTGATAAAGAGAAGTGGCGCAGTCTCAGGCCTGTATTTGCTGAACGTTTTAAACAGAAAACCCGTGATCAGTGGTGTGAGATATTCGAAGGTGAGGATGCTTGTTTTTCCCCTGTGCTAGATATGGATGAGGCGGTTGAATACGAGCATAATAAGGCCAGGGGGACGTTTGTGGATATTGCGGGTGTTCAGCAAGCTGCGCCAGCGCCACGATTTAGCCGAACTGCTTGTGAAACACCACAGGCACCAAAACCTGCTGGTATTGATAATGATGCGGTGTTTTCAAGTCTGGGCTTAACAGCGGATCAGATTGAAGGTTTAAAGTCTGCAGGTGTAATCAGCTAATTTAGCGATTGATGATAGGAGTAGGGTATGTCAAACAACAAAACATTTGCCGAGGTGGCTACAACTCGGCGTTCTATACGGGCTTTTCTTGATAAGCCTGTGCCTGAGGCTGAATTGGAAAGCATTTTTTCATTGGCGCAGACCGCGCCTTCCAATTGTAATACGCAGCCCTGGCATGTTCATGTTGTCAGTGGTGAGGCTTTAGAGCGTTTACGCAAATTATTGCCTGAGGCGCTGTTTAACGGTGAGTTTTCTATGGATTTCCCGTATGAAGGTAAATATAGCGGTGTTTATAAGGCGCGCCAATATGATGCGGCCAACCAATTGTATGCCTCTATGGGTATCGCCAGAGAAGAAAAAGATAAACGTAATGCCGCGTTTATGCGTAATTTCGAGTTTTTTGGTGCGCCGCATGTGGTCTTCTTGTTTATGCATGAAGATTTTGGTTTGCGTGAGGCTGCAGATGTAGGCATGTATGCACAGAATTTGATGTTAAGTATGCAGGCGCATGATGTAGCCAGCTGCCCGCAAACGGCTTTGGCCTTTCATGCGGATAAGGTCAGGGATGTTTTGGCTATCGATGTTCAGTGGAAGTTATTGTTTGGTATCTCTTTTGGTTATGAAGATGTCAATGCCGCTGTGAATGCGGCAAAAGTTGATAGGGCGGTCTTGTCAGATGCAGTTAGTTTTCATCGGTAGCCTATAAATTATAATAATGAAACAAAAGTGCAATAAAAACCCGTCAGTTCATTGCACTTAAGTCGCGTAAGCTAGATAATGTGCGCGAATTTTCTATGTGTGTTTGACTGGACACATCTTGACTGACTTTTTAAGCTGTCTCTCTAAAATAGATAAGAACAGCAGAGAATAAAACTCAAAAGGTAAAAACTGTGACAGATATAAAGCGTGATCGCCCAGAAGACTACTTTTCTGATTGGAAAGAGCGTGAAGCTCTGGCTGAAAGCATGGTGCCTTTAGTCGGTAAGTTGTACCGTGAAAAGAATGTGAAAAGCTATATCTATGGTAACTCTCTTTATAATGAATCTGTCATAGCCATTATGCAGTCTCATCGTACGGTTCGCCAAGTAGAGAAAAATGAACTGTCTGAGTTTGAAACCTACCCGGTATTAAATGCCTTATCAGGCTTAGATTTAGGTGCAGCCCATATTGATGTGGGTCGTATGGCTGTCGCTTATGAAGAAGTCAAGTCTTCGGGTATTTCTGTTGAAGATTATGTTAAACAAGAAGTCGCTGATCTAGTGGGTGTTTCTGATGAAGAGCACGAGCCTACAGATGTTGTTTTATACGGTTTTGGTAGGATCGGACGACTAATGGCGCGTTTATTGATTGAGAAAACCGGCGGTGGTGAAAACCTACGTTTAAAAGCTATCGTGGTACGCCCTGGTAAAGCCGCTGATGATTTAGAGAAACGTGCATCTTTATTACGCCGCGATTCTGTACACGGGCGTTTCAAAGGCACCATCCGTGTTGATAGGGAAACCAATTCTTTGGTTGCCAACGGCAATGAAATCAAAATTATCTACGCCAGCTCTCCGGCTGAAATTGATTATACCGATTACGGCATCACTAATGGCATCGTTGTTGATAACACAGGTATCTGGCGTGATCGTGCGGGTTTGGAACAACATCTAAAGTGTAACGGTATTAAAAAAGTTATCTTAACGGCTCCGGGTAAAGGCGATCTGAAAAATATCGTATACGGCATCAATAATGCCGATATTTTGCATGATGATACCATTATCTCTGCCGCGTCTTGTACCACGAATGCGATTGCGCCTCCGCTAAAAGCATTGGATGACAAGTTTGGCATTAAACATGGTCATGTTGAGACGGTTCACGCTTATACCAACGATCAAAACCTCATCGATAACTACCATACTGCTGACCGTCGTGGTCGTTCTGCTGCGATGAATATGGTGCTTACCGAAACCGGTGCGGCTAAAGCTGTGGCCAAGGTGTTACCTAAGTTTGAAGGTTTATTAACCGGTAATGCGATTCGTGTACCAACGCCTAATGTTTCTATGGCAATCTTGAATCTTCAATTAGAGAAGAGTACCACTAAAGAAGAGTTAAACGATTATATGCGTGATATCGCCATGCATTCTGATTTACGTAAACAAATCGATTTCTCGAACTCTATAGAATCTGTATCCACTGATTTCGTTGGTACTCGCTGTGCTTGTATCTTCGATTCAGTCGCTACCATTGTTAATGATAAGTCTGCTGTGGTTTACCTGTGGTATGACAATGAGTTTGGTTACTCTTGCCAGGTTCATCGTGTATTAGAGCAAATGTCAGGGGTTCAATACGCCGTTTACCCAAAAAGCTAATGAACTTATAAGCCTGCCTTCTTTTTCACAATGAAAAGAGGTGGGTAAATAAAATTCGCCCGTAAGTTGGAAGCAGCTTTATACGCGCGAATTTTTTGCGTTTATGCCTATTCGTCACATGGTTGAATAGTAGCCAGAGTTAAAGGGCTTCATCTCACAGAGTTGATGAATCTCGACTAAGCTGAAAACATTTGTAGACCCTTTTTTGTGTCTAGCAGCTTTTTTATTCTTATAGCATAAGCGTCAAACCGATTTAATTTTTAAAACTTAGGATCTCGTTATGATTAAAATCAAAAGGGGGCTGGATGTACCCATAGACGGCGCGCCGGAGGCCTGCATTTACGATGCGACTCCTGCTCGTTCTGTGGCGATCGTCGGCTTTGACTATGTCGGTTTAAAACCGACTATGTCTGTTGCTGTTGGCGATAAAGTCGCCAAAGGCCAGCTGTTGTTTGAAGACAAAAAAACGGCGGGGGTTAAATTCACCGCACCTGCAGCAGGTACTGTTACGGCGATAAACCGTGGTGCTAAACGTGTATTTGAATCCATTGTGATTGATGTTAACGGTGATGCGGATGCCAATGAAATAACGTTTGAGAAATACGATGCGGATAAATTGGCATCGCTTGAACGTCAGCATGTGGTTGATAATCTGGTTAACTCTGGTTTATGGACTACGTTGCGTACCCGTCCTTTCTCAAAAACACCTGAGATTGATGCAACACCTACGGCTCTGTTTATCAACTGCATGGATACCAATCCTTTAGCATTGGATCCCATGTTAGTGATTAACGAAGACAACGATAGCCGTGAAAAGTTTTTAAACGGTGTGACCGCATTAAGCCACCTATCTGACCGTGTATTTGTATGTCAGGGCCATGCGCATAATTTCCCAAAGATTGATGTGAAAAACGTTAAGATTGAGATCTTTGAAGGCAAACACCCAGCGGGTAACTCCGGTACCCATAATCACTTTCTGGCACCGGCTTCAGAGTCACGCCATGTGTGGAATATAGCTTATCAAGATGTGATGGCTGTAGGTGAGTTATTCACTACCGGTAAATTAAACATGACACGTGTTGTTGCTTTAGCGGGTCCTGCTGTAGAGAAACCGCGTTTATTACGCACACGTGTAGGTGCGGATTTAACCGCTTTAACTGCAGGTGAATTAATCTCCGGTGAAAATCGTGTTATTTCAGGTTCTGTATTATCGGGCCGTACTGCCGAAGCCGCGACGGCCTATTTAGGTCGATTCGCCACTCAGGTCAGTTGTTTGGCAGAAGGGCGTGATAGAGAGTTTATGGGCTGGTTGTCACCAGGGGCTAATCGTCACTCCAAGTTGAATATCTATATTTCAGCCTTTATGGGCGGGAAAAAGTTTAAGTTTAATACCAATACCAATGGCTCACCTAGAGCGATGGTGCCTTTAGGTACGTTTGAAGATGTCATGCCGCTGGATATACTGCCTACACAATTGCTGCGTGCGATTGTTGTGGGTGATGAAGATACCGCGATTAAGCTGGGTGTGTTGGAATTGGATGAAGAAGATTTAGCCTTATGTACCTATGTTTGCTCCGGCAAATATGAATACGGCCCTATCTTGCGCGCTAATTTAACCAAGATTGAAAAGGAGGGCTAAGTATGTCTTTACGTAAATTTTTAGACGGTCTTGAGCCGCACTTTGTAAAAGGTGGGAAGTACGAGAAGTTCTATGCGCTGTTTGAAGCCGTAGATACGATCTTTTACCAACCGGATCATGTGACCAAGACCGGTTCTCACGTTAGAGACGGTGTTGATTTAAAACGTATCATGATCACCGTATGGATGTGTACTTTTCCTGCGATGTTCTACGGTATGTATAACCTGGGTTATCAAGCCAATTTCGCGATGGATCAAATGGGTGTCGCTGCAGTCACTGACTGGCACGGTACGTTAATTTCTTTATTGGGTGGTTATGACTTTAATAACACCTGGCATAACTTCTGGTACGGCGCGGTTTATTTCCTACCTCTATACTTAACCGTATTTTTAGTCGGTGGTTTCTGGGAGGTATTATTTGCCTCTATCCGTGGTCATGAAGTTAACGAAGGTTTCTTTGTAACCTCGGTTTTATTTGCATTGATCTGCCCGCCAGATCTGCCTTTATGGCAGGCCGCTATGGGTATATCTTTCGGTGTGGTTATCGGTAAAGAAGTCTTTGGCGGAACCGGTAAAAACTTTATGAACCCGGCTTTAACCGGCCGAGCGTTCCTGTTCTTTGCTTATCCTGCTGATATTTCCGGTGAAACGGTTTGGACTGCTGTAGATGGCCTTACCGGTGCGACACCATTAGGTCAATTGGCTATCGGTTTAGCGCCTACGGATGCTTTTGGTAATGCTATCACTTGGATGGATTCCTTTATCGGTAATATCCAGGGTTCTGTGGGTGAAGTTTCTACCATCGCCATCTTGATCGGTGCTGTGTTCCTGCTTTGGACTAAAATTGCGTCATGGCGCATTATGGTCGGTACAACGCTGGGCATGGTAGCCACGTCGTTGATCTTCAATTGGGTAGGTGGAGATGATTCTACTAATCCTATGATGAGCCTGCCTTTCTGGTGGCATTTTGTTATCGGTGGTTTTGCTTTCGGTATGGTATTTATGGCAACGGATCCGATTTCTGCGTCCATGACCAATACCGGTAAATTCTATTTTGGTGCTTTGATTGGTTTTATGGTGGTGGTTATCCGTGTGATCAACCCGGCTTTCCCAGAGGGCATGATGTTAGCCATTTTGTTTGCTAACTTGTTTGCGCCATTAATTGACCACTTTGTGGTTGCTGCCAACGTTAAACGGAGGGTTGCACGTAATGTTTAATAAAGATTCATTAAACACCCTGATTGTAGCCTTCGTGTTATGTCTGGTGTGTTCGATTTTAGTTTCTACCCTCGCTGTAGGTTTAAAACCTCTGCAGGATGCCAATAAATTATTGGACCGTAATAAAAATATTTTGGCAGCAGCCGACATGTTAGAAGACGGTGCTTCGGCTGAAGAAGTTGAAGCTGCATTTGCCCAGTTCACTCTGAAGCTGGTTAACCTTAAAACCGGTAAATTTGCCACCGATGCAGAACTTGCAGCCGCGGGCATCAATACTGAAAATTATAATCAAGGTGCTGCAGCTAAATCTGCAACGGCGATTGTGGTTGAAGGTGCACCACCAGGTCTGACCCGAATCGCTGCTTTTGCTACGGTTTATGCCCTTGAGAAAAACGGTGTAACTGATCTGTTGGTACTGCCGGTTCGTGGTCCTGGTTTATGGGGTGCGATGTACGGTTTCCTGGTATTGGAAGCTGATATCAATACCATTAAAGGCCTGGCTTACTACTCGCATAAAGAAACACCTGGATTAGGTGCTAAAGTGGATACTGAAAAGTGGAAAGCTTTATGGCCTGGTAAAGCGGCTTATACCGCATCTGGTGACATTAATATTGTGGTAGGTAACAAAAACGGTAATATCAACGGTGCTGGTTTCATCGATGGCTTATCCGGAGCTACGTTGACCACAGCCGGTGTACATAACACGATTCAGTTCTGGCTTGGCACACACGGCTACGCTAACTTCCTGAAAAACCTTAAAGCAGGGGAGGCATAATCATGGCTGAACAATCAACTAAAGAAGTATTGATAGAACCTATCTTTGGCGCTAACCCTATTGCGTTACAGATACTGGGTATCTGTTCCTCGTTAGCGGTAACGACCAGCTTAAATACGGCGTTGGTTATGTGTATTGCATTAACCCTGGTTACTGCATGTTCCAGCTTCTGTATCGCTTTAATTCGTCAGTTTATTCCTAGTAGCATCCGTATCATCGTACAGATGACGATTATTGCATCATTGGTCATCTGTGTTGATCAGGTATTACAGGCTTATGCCTACGATATCGCTAAATCATTATCGGTGTTTGTAGGTTTAATCATCACTAACTGTATTGTTATGGGTAGAGCAGAAGCCTTTGCGATGAATAACTCCGCACCTAAGTCATTTATGGATGGCATAGGTAACGGTTTAGGTTATTCGGTTGTATTGATCTTCATCGCGGTCATTCGTGAGTTATTCGGAAGCGGTAGCTTGATGGGTTTTGAAATATTACAAACCATCGATAACGGCGGCTGGTATTTGCCTAACGGCATGATGTTATTACCACCATCGGCTTTCTTTATTATTGCCGGCTTTATCTGGATTCTGCGTCAGTGGAAAACAGAGCAGCAGGAGAAGAGAGAGTTCACCATGGCCCAACAATCTGAAGGGGTGGAATCACACTAATGGAAAACTTAATTAGTATTTTTATCACCTCCGTATTCATTGAGAATATGGCGTTGGCTTTCTTCTTGGGTATGTGTACCTTCCTGGCGGTATCCAAGAAAATTGAAACGGCGATTGGTTTAGGTGTTGCTGTTGTTGTGGTTCAAGTGATAACCGTACCTGCGAATTACCTGATTCTGACGTATTTGCTTAAAGATGGTGCCTTAGCTTGGGCCGGTTATCCGGATGTTGATTTAAGCTTTTTGGGCTTTTTATCCTACATCGGCATGATCGCCGCCATTGTTCAGATCATGGAAATGGTTCTGGATAAATATGTACCGGTTTTATATAACGCGCTGGGTGTGTTTTTGCCTTTGATTACCGTTAACTGTGCCATCTTGGGTGGTACGTTGTTTATGGTAGAGCGAGACTATAACTTCGGTGAATCCGTGGTTTACGGTATTGGTTCTGGTTTTGGTTGGGCACTGGCTATCGCTGCATTGGCAGGTATCCGTGAGAAACTGAAATATTCAGATGTACCTAAAGGCCTTGAAGGTTTGGGTATTACATTCATCACTGTTGGTTTGATGTCGTTAGGCTTTATGTCTTTCGGCGGCATGACCATTTAATCAGACGCTAGAGAGAGAGGTTTAGAGTATGGACTTTGGTACTATTGTATCTGGCGTTGTCATGTTCACTATTGTGGTCATGGCGCTGGTATTAATTATTTTATTTGCCCGTTCAAAGTTAGTGAACAGCGGTAATATAAGCATTGAAATTAACGGCGATCCTGAAAAAACGATCACCGTTCCTGCCGGTGGTAAGCTATTAACCACACTGGCTGAAAAAGGTATTTTTCTTTCTTCTGCCTGTGGTGGTGGTGGTTCCTGTGCGCAGTGTAAGTGTCATGTTATCGAAGGTGGTGGCTCCATTTTGCCTACCGAAGAGAGTCATTTCACCAAGGGTGAAGTGCGTGAACATTTACGTTTAGCGTGTCAGGTGCCGGTTAAGCAAAACATGAAAATCGAAGTTGAACCTGAGTTCTTCGGCGTGAAGAAGTGGGAAACAACGGTTTTATCAAATGATAACGTGGCAACATTCATCAAGGAGTTGGTTTTAGAAATTCCTGGTGCTGAATCTGTACCGTTTCGTGCCGGTGGTTATGTTCAGATAGAATGTCCTCCACATGTGGTGGATTATAAAGACTTCGATATTCCAGAAGAATACCGTGGTGATTGGGAAAAATTTGGTGTGTTTAACAATATATCAACGGTGACCGAAACCACGATTCGTGCTTATTCCATGGCTAACTACCCGGAAGAAGAAGGTATCATCAAGTTCAACATTCGTTGTGCATCACCACCTCCGGGTTCTGAAGGCATTCCACCGGGCATTATGTCTTCGTGGATCTTTAACCTGAAGCCGGGTGATAAGGTGACGGTATCGGGCCCTTACGGCGAATTCTTCGCTAAAGACACCGATGCAGAGATGATATTCATCGGTGGTGGTGCGGGTATGGCTCCATTACGTTCACATATCTTTGATCAGCTTAAGCGTTTGTCTGCGACTCGTAAGATTACTTACTGGTACGGTGCACGTTCCATGCGTGAAGCGTTCTACTCTGAAGAGTTTGATAAGTTGGCCGAAGAGAATGAAAACTTCGAATGGCACTTGGCGTTATCAGATCCTATGCCTGAAGATAATTGGACCGGTAAAACAGGTTTTATTCATAACGTGGTTTATGAAAACTACTTGAAAGATCATGCCGCACCGGAAGACTGTGAATATTATATGTGTGGTCCTCCTATGATGACAGTTGCGGTTGTCTCCATGTTGCAAGATCTGGGTGTAGAAGACGACAATATCTTATTAGATGATTTCGGTAGTTAATATTGCATGAACATCATTAAAAGATGTAACAAAGCGGGGCCAGTTTTACTGGCTTCGCTTTTTTTACTTATGGCCTGTGACTTTTCAAACCGAGAGTCCGTGTTGGCCTATCAAAAGATTGCGGGTCCAACCATGGGCACGTCTTATCATATCACGGCAGAATTTCCTGCAGATTTAGATTCGACAGCGCTGAAAGCGGCGATTGATCAAAGGCTTGTTGATATCAATCAGAGCATGTCTACCTATATTGCCGATTCTGAAATATCGCAATTTAATCATCTGGCTGTGCAGCAAGCTATGTCGGTAAGCACGGATTTTGTAAAGGTCTTGTTGATCTCTAAGCAGATTTATCAGGAGTCTGATGGCGCGTTTAATCCAACCATCGGCCCGCTGGTGGATTTATGGGGTTTTGGCCCGGCTCTGTCGGTTGAGAATTTCCAGAAAAAGCCCGCTGTAGAGCATATTCAAGCTAAGTTGTCTCAGCTTGATTTCACCGCGCTGATCCTTGATGTGAATAAAATTCGTAAGCTGAAGCCGCTGTCTTTGGATTTTTCTGCGGTCGCTAAAGGCTATGCGGTTGATGAAATCGCAGATTTATTGATACGTTTTAATGTGCTTAATTATATGGTTGAAATTGGCGGCGAAGTCATGACTGCAGGGCTTAGCCCTAGAGGTGTGTCCTGGCGTATCGGCATAGAGCAGCCGAGTAATGTGCGAGGTAAAACCTTTAAGGCGTTGCAGTTAAATAATGCGGCTGTGGCTACATCGGGGGATTACCGCAATTATATGGAAATAGACGGTAAACGTTATTCCCATACGATAGACCCTGTAACCGGTTATCCGGTTGACCATAAGCTTTCATCGGTCACGGTGATAGCGAAGACGGTTGCTGTCGCAGATGCTTGGGCAACCGCTATAATGGTATTAGGGCAAGATAAAGGTTATCAATTAGCCAAGAGTTTAAATTTAGCTATTTATATGATCTATCGTGATGGCGATGATTTTGCGGTAAAATACACCGCTGCTATGCAGCCGTATTTAGCTGAATGATCTGGTGTATGAAATAAGAGGTATTTATGATGGAAATTATTGCGGCGATTATCGCCTTTTTTGTTTTTTTTCTGTTTATGGCTACGGGCCTGATAATTAAAGGTCAGCCATTAAAGGGCTCATGTGGGGGGGTTGCCAAGTTAATGGGCTATGAAGAGTGTGATATTTGTGGGGGGAATCCGAATAAATGTGATTCGTATAATGAAGAAAAGGATTTGAAGGCATTGGATCTCTTCTACGATGCTACGGCAAAAAAATCTTAAGTCGTGTTTAATGTTCTGACAATAAAAAGCAGACTTATTTAGTCTGCTTTTTTTCTACCGTATGAATCACATGTTGAAATTCAAAGTAGACAGTAAACTCTGGGTATTCCCAGCTGGAGATAGGTGGTTCACCCACTGTTTGTGATTTGGTTTGAGGTGTGCCATATTTTGTTTCAACGGATGCTTTACTGGTGCCAGCTCTAGGGGTATCAGCCGCAAAAGCTGCGCTGCTAAGTGTAGCTAATAATGATAGCGTTAATACCGTAAACGCCAAAAACTTGTTCATATGCCTAACTCCATAATCTGAATATTTTTATTATAGCTGATATTGTAGGTGTTTAAGTTGTGATGCACAGCCTATTTGTTTCTCTTGGTCTTTCTAATCAAAACATCACTGTGTCTTTTTGCCTGACTTTTAAGGATAATAACCTTTCAAACTAACAGCGCAAGTGTATTTTACGTGACAGAAACTTTCCAGCAGGCTTTTCGAAAAGTGCTTTTACCTATATGGATAGGTTTGCGCTATAACCGTTCATCAAATAAGCAGCGATTTCTCTCGTTATTATCCTGGATCTCTTTAATCGGTATGATGTTAGGTGTAGCCGCCTTGATCATTGTTTTGTCGGTGATGAATGGTTTTCAGGCAGAATTACGAGACCGCATGTTAGGGCTGATTGCGCATGGTAAAATCGTAACTAAAAACCATCAACCCATACCTCAATGGTCTGGTGTCGCCGATTGGCTATCTG
Organism: Pseudomonadales bacterium; assembly: GCA_013215055.1. Classification (GTDB taxonomy): domain Bacteria; phylum Pseudomonadota; class Gammaproteobacteria; order Pseudomonadales; family DT-91; genus CAKMZU01. Next base: position 11,009 of record JABSRQ010000112.1, read on the forward strand.
CTCAGGAAGGCATTACCGCAGTGGCTCCATTGGTGGGAGGGGATGTGATGTTGTCGGTTAACAAAACTTTAAAAGCTGCCCAGCTTAATGGCATAGATTGGGCTAGTGAACAAAATATCTCACAGTTAGATCAACATATTGTCAGAGGTGATATCGGTGATTTTATCACCACTCGTTATGGCATGATTCTGGGGCGAAGCCTGGCGTATAACTTGGGCTTAGGTATTGGTGATAAGGTCTCTGTTATCCTGCCAAAAATTACAGTGACGCCTTTTGGTGTGAAACCCCGAATCAAACAATTTCGTATCGTTGCTTTATTTGAAGTGGGAGCCGATATGGATACCACACATGTGTATATTCGTCTGTCGGATGCACAGCGTTTATATGGTTTAAAACGTGGTGATCTGGGGCAGGTGTCGGCGATCCGTTATTTAACCCCTGATGTTTTGACGGCCGATGCACATGCGCGCAGCTTAAATACAGCGCTGCAACAAAATCAGACGGTGGACTCTGCGTTATCGGTGCTGCCTTGGTCGCAGGAACGTCAACATTTATTTCAGGCGGTAAAAATGGAAAAAATGATGGTCAGTTTTATGCTGAGTATGGTTATTGCGGTGGCTGCGTTTAACTTGATTTCTGTGCTGAGTATGATGGTGGCCGAGAAACGTAATGAAGTGTCGGTGTTGAGGATGATGGGCTTGTCATCGTTTTCTGTATTGATGGTATTTCTAACGCAGGGCTTAAGTTTAACCATGATCAGTGTTTTAATCGGCGGCATTATTGGCTCGGTATCTGCGTTGTATTTATCGGAATTTATCACCTGGTTAGAACACACTTTCGGTTTTTATATTTTTGATCCATCGGTTTTTTATATCTCAGGTTTGCCTTCAGATCTGCAGTTTAATGATGTGCTCTACGTGGTGCTGGTCAGTTTTATCTTAAGCTTTCTCTTTATATTGTACCCCGCTTACAGAGCCACACAGATCAAAGCGGTTGAAGCGCTGCAGTATCAATAAAATGACATTTAAATCAGGTTTTATTTTTTTATGAGTACATATACCACTTCATCAAGCGCGGTTATCGAATGTACGGCTATCAGTAAAGTGTATAAGCAGGGCGAAGAGAGTGTGTCTGTGCTTAATGATGTCTCGTTTACCATTAATCGTGGCGACTGCGTCGCTATTGTGGGCGCGTCAGGTGCGGGTAAGTCTACCTTGCTTAATTTGTTAGGTGGTCTGGATAATTGCAGTTCAGGCCAAGTGAAGTTATTAGGGCATGACTTGGCTGTAATGAATCAAGCTCAATTGGCTAAGCTGCGTAATGAAGAGCTTGGCTTTGTCTATCAATTTCATCATCTGCTCAGTGAATTTGACGCACTGGAAAATACCGCCATGCCTTTATTAATCCGTGGTTTAAAGCGTAAACAAGCTTTTATTGAAGCCACTGATATGCTGGAGAAGGTGGGGCTTAAAAATCGACTACATCACCGTCCTTCAGAGTTATCCGGTGGTGAGCGTCAGCGTGTTGCTATTGCCAGGGCGTTAGTTGCAAAACCCAGTTGTGTATTGATGGATGAACCCACCGGCAATCTGGATGAACAAACTGCAGATAAAATCCAGAATTTATTAGTAGAGTTGAATCAACAGCTGGCCATCAGCTTTGTCTTGGTAACCCACGATATGCATATTGCCAGGCAGCAAAATCGTATTTTGCAGCTGCACGACGGGCATTTAACCGAGCTTGATCCAGCTATGGAAATCAACGCGCATGTTTAGCCTTTTTATTGGTTTACGTTATACGCTTTCACGTAAACAAAGCCATTTAGTGGCTTTTATCTCCAGAATATCAACTGCTGGCTTGGCGTTAGCCGTGGCCTTGTTAATTACGGTGACATCCGTGATGAACGGTTTTGATAGGGAGTTAAGGGAGCGTATTCTGGCGATAGTGCCACATGCCACCTTAACAGGATTTCAGGAAACTACCGATTGGCCCGACATGCTTGCCAGTGCCGAGGAATTTCCGGGGGTGGTCGCTGCCACCCCTTTTAGTCATCTACAGGCCTTGTTAATGCATAGGCAATCGGTGAAGGCGGTTTTGATTTATGGTTTGGATGAGAAATACGAACCTGAACAATCTATTTTACGTACCTTATTAGGCAGCAAACTGTTAAAACAATTAAATCAGCCTAATACGCTGATTCTGGGAAATAAACTCGCGCAAAAACTGAATATAGATGTTGGAGGTGAGATCCGTTTAATTGTGCCGCAAGAGAATAAACATTCCCTGCCTAGAACTGAGATTTTCACCGTTATCGGTTTGTTAGATAGCGGCAGTGAGCTGGATGAAAAAATTGCACTGGCGCATATTAATTCGATTGCTGCGGTTAAACATAATAAAGCCCATGCGGTGGATGGCATTCGTCTCTATGTTGAAGACTTGTTTCAGGCCAAAGCTGTCGCGGCGGATATTAGCCGAGTATTACCGTTATATTATGTGCGTGATTGGTCGCAGACTCATGGTAACTTGTTTCATGCGGTGCAGATGTCACGTAAATTGGTATTGATGTTGGTATTGATTATTGTGACTGTGGCCGCTTTTAATGTGGTCTCTACGTTGGTTATTGCGGTGAACGATAAGGCTTCGGATATTGCGATTTTAAAAACCCTGGGTTGCAGTCAAAAGCAGATTATAGGCATATTTATTGTTCAGGGTGGTGTCATTGCGATGTTGGGCATCAGTATCGGAGTGGTTTGTGGTTTATTACTCAGCCTGGCCGTTAGTGACGGCGTGATGTGGTTAGAAGAGGTGCTGAATTATCAGTTCTTGCAAACCGATGTTTATTTGATTGATCATTTGCCTACTGATATTCGTCTGCACGATGTGATGGTGATAGCAGGTATCGCGCTGGTGTTATCTTTATTGGCGACAATTTTCCCGGCCATCAAGGCCAGCCGTGTACAGCCAGCCCAGATATTAAGGTATGAATAAGTTACTTTTTTCTGTGGCGGTGTTCTCTATTCTGCCAGCGCTTAACCGTACTCCAGCGCCATAACAGGTCTACCGTGGTGTAGGCCAATGCTGAAAAGGCGGTGCCGCAAATCACACTGCCTAAAATAAGAGGCTTCCAAATTCTGCCTAACTCTTCTTGCGCCCATCGTACCGAGAGTTCAATCTCAAAATCACTGACTGGTACATCCAGGATAAAAGCCCCCAGTCTATAGGTGGTATAAAATATCGGCGCGATGGTCAGTGGATTGGTAATCCACACGCAAGCAATGCTAAGCGGCAGATTGGCTTTGACCAGTATGCAAATAATTGCGGCAATAAACATCTGCATGGGTAGCGGGATAAAGGCGCAGAATACACCAATCAATACGGCTCTTGCAGCATAACGTCGATTAAAATGCCAGACACCACTACGGTGTAATAGAGCGCTGATCAGCTGCATGGATTTACCCTGCATCACTTGATCTTTATTGGGCATTATTCGTTTAAGGGCTTTCCTAGGCATGTTCTATCAAGATATTCTTTATCTGAGCCAAGTTACTTTTTAGTCTAAATAAAATGCAAAGATGGCGGGTTCTCATTTTGGCTATGATTCTACGATAAGTTGCACGACTATAATATCTGTTTTATCAGCGCCTTAGTAAAAAGTCTGTAAAAATTCAGCGCTGCTATAATCATTAACAGCATTAATTATAGCGGTATTGTGCATTGCATGGCTTTTTTATTAGCATTTTCTGGCGTTGTTTTTAGCATTCGCTGGCAATCTGAATTATTGCCGATGGTGACTATTCTCCCCATGGTGTTGTTTGCCAGCCTTGTGTGGCTATTAAGTCGGCATGCCTTTTGTGTACAGAGAAAACCTTTAAGTCTTTTATTAAGCCTGCTAGCAGCACTGTTATTTGGCTTAAGCTATAGCCATTTTTATGCGGGACAGCTTTTAAGCAAACGCCTGCCACATGCTTATTGGAATAGCGATATCCCCGCGGTGATTGATATTGTCAGTTTGCCGGTAGAAAAGGGCCGTGCCAGGCAATTTCAGGCTGTGGTGGTTGCAGTTGATGCGGCTGACCTTCAGGGGCTTATCGGCGAAAAACTGTTATTGAAGTCTTATCGCACCATACATGTTGATATCAAAGCGTGTCAACGTTGGCAGGTGGTGATGCGTCTAAAGCCTGTGCATAGCCTAAAAAACGGTGCCGGATTTGATTATCAAGGCTTTTTATTTCAACAAGGTATTCAAATTCGGGGTTATTTGCGTTCTGCCCAGCAGCTACATATGGATCAAACGTTTTGTATAGCCGGTTTACGTGAAAAATGGCGCAGGTATTTATTGACCCTTGCCTTACAGCGAGACACGGTGGCCTGGCTGATCGCCTTAAGTGTGGGAGATAAGTCGCTATTAAATACTGCGCAAAAGTCATTGCTGCAATTAACCGGCACGTTTCATCTTTTTGTTATCTCAGGTTTACATATTGGTTTGGTTGCAGGTTTTGTGTATGCCGCAGTGTTGTTATTGCGCCGTTTAGGAGGGGCTCAGGTTTTTAGTGGAGACTGGCGTCCCGTCGCATCGGTTCTGGGATTAATGGCCGCCATTGCTTATGGGTTGATGGCCGGGTGGCAATTGCCTGTGCAGCGGGCCGTATTAACGCTGTTTATTTTTATGTCGACCAGCTTGCTGGGGTTACGCTGGTCTTTGTGGCGACGTTTTATCGTGGCGGTGTTTTTAATTCTATGTCTTCAACCCATGGCCGGATTAAATGGCGGTTTTATTTTGTCTTTTTCGGCAGTTTTTTTCCTTATTTGGGTGAATCAATATTGCTTGTCAACCGTAGCCTTAAAGGCAGGCTCGGGCAGAGGTTTGATTCATGCATTTTTTAGTTCAATCAGGCAATTACTGTTACTGCAGGCAGCTATTTCTCTGGCGTTGATGCCATTTTTATTGCTGTTTTTTCAGCAGTGGTCGTGGCTGATGTTGCTGGTGAATCTGATTTTTATTCCACTGATGTCATTTTTTATTATCCCTGTGTTGTTATCGGCGATGGCGCTGTGGTTGATAAATCCACTTGATGCTCATCTGAGCCAATGGTTATTGCAGCAGTTGGCAGCCGTCTTTGAGATTATTATGCCGATTCTGCATAGCTCCGTTGCTTATAGTGGCGATGCACAATATTTCTCAGGCTTCGGTGAAGCTGAGTTTGTCGCTTTATTATTGGCGGTGATTCTGCTGTTGGGGCCTGCCATCATGGCTAACCGAATGCTGGGCTTTATGCTGTTATTGACTGTATTAGGCAATACCTTGTTATCGAATCTGTTACCTGACATCCTGCCAGCTAAAACATTATCAAGTACCAGGCCTGTCTTAAACATGCGGGTTTTGGATGTGGGGCAGGGGTTGTCAATCTTGATTCAGGTTGAAGATAAAGTCCTGTTATATGATACCGGGGCCAGTTGGGGTACCGCTAGCATGGTGAAATGGGTGCATAGGCCGTTGCTGTATC
>JABSRQ010000113.1 GCA_013215055.1 Pseudomonadales bacterium
ATATCTGCATTCACCACCTGCCTGTGGCTTATCGCCAAGCTTTTATTCTAAAAACCCCAATAGATTATTCTATTGGGTTTTTTTTATGTTCAGGATGAACGGTATGTCGCGGTCGCAGGATGCGAAGGGGCGACCATGGGGAAATCCACTTTTAGTTTTCCTCTCTAGGCAGCAGTATTGTATGTCTTTAATTAATGTAGGCTGCTGGGGAATTTATCTGCGAATTTACCAATCCATTCTATTGCAGCTTCTTCTGAGCTGATTGTACGACCCTCTTTTGATAGAGCCAATTGCCGGTATTCTTCAATAAGACAAATTTGTTCAACCATATGATAGTTAAATGCATCATTGTCACTATCAAACCTAATGCCTAACTCATAACCTGATGTGGAGCTGTTTCTACACCAAGCTGATACGCCATAACCTTCATAATCTTTTTGAACAGAGGGGATGTGAATGTTTACGTGAGTGCCTTTGGGGATGAAATGCTTAACTTTACAGCAGATGCCACCACTACTGAGGTTATCTAATTGTGTGAACTCTTTATGTGAATAATCTGAATTAACCTTGCCATCAACCATCGTGCTAATATCAATAGGCATATTACTAGGGTGGCGTACAAAGCGACGCATAATGGCACCTAAACTGGGTTTAGCTTAAGTATAGGTGAAGCTCTGTTATCGTGCTTAAGACTTCTGCCAGCGAGCGATAACAGATATTGCGATGATTATAGTTACCAGCATGGCGTTAGCAGGGATGTACAGGTTGAAGTCGGTCCAAGAGTGTATCGCTATTGAGGTAATGCTCATCATGCTGGCAAAGGCGGCGGCTATGTAAATATCACTTCGGCGTTGGCGCTGTGTTTGAATGGCATTAATGACTGCTATCAATACAATAAGAAACAACAAGCCTGCGCCGATAAAGCCGAATTCGATGATGATTTCTAGGTAATCATTGTGAGCGTGGTCAAAGAAGCCTCTTGTGCTGCCGTCACGGAATTTAGGGAAAAGTGTGTAGAAGCTGCCATAACCATATCCCATTAATGGGGCTGTTGTAATTATCGACCTGGCTTGAGCCCAGGCTTCATCTCGACTATCGCCGGTGATGAGTTTATAGCTGTGTTGCGAATTTATGTTTTCCGTAGCAGCAGTAGAGCTAGATTGGCCGGGTTTATTGTTTTCATCAATAATCTCAATTTCCCCAAGGGTTATGTTCATGCGTTGGGCAAGCTCTTCCAGCCCAAACCATTGGCTGACGATTAAGGTATCGATAAATAATAAGCTTACAAATAAGAAAATAGCGCTACGGTTAAATCGTTTCATCAAGTACAGGTGCAAAGCGCCACAAAAAAACATGCTAGTAAAAAATGCAGCATTACCCATGCGGGATCTCGTCATCACAAGGGCAATAACCAATATGCAGAGTATTAATCGTAAAATAATTTTGCTTGAAAGAAGGGTTTCTAAATAGTGCTGAAGTCGTTCCCTATTATTAGCGAAACTGATATTTTTAAGTTGAGCGATAAGTAAACCCAGGCCACAGGCCAGTGTTAGCTCAAGATAGCCAGCCAGGTGATTTCGGTTAACAAATGTACCGGTGGCGACACCTTGTCCAATTTGCTTGCTATCTACCAATAGCCATTCAATACCCGTTAACACCATCATGCTGCCATAAAAAGCTTGAAACAGCCCTGAAATCACAATCGTCCAAAGTAAGGCGCTAAGTTGTTGAGATTGCTGGCATAAAATGAGAACAAGATTAAATACAATCCAATAACAAAAACTTAATAAAAGGCCAGAAAGAGCATGATTGATATCGGCAGAATTAATGATGTTGATTTGCAAAATTTGCCACACAATAAACAAACCAAACAGGCATTGCAGTGGTAATGATTTTTGCAAGAGCTTAGGTAATTTAAGTTTACCCTTGTAGAGATTAAACAAGGTGATAATGGCTAAAGCCGAGCTATACAATAAAAGAATCGCCTCTGCCCACTCTCGATTACTGCCATAGGGGATAGGCGCAAGTAAAATAAAGGCTAATAATGCATAGAAGGGGGCGGAGTGTGATGAGCTGATGGATGGCATAGGTAATTAGGCGGTAGGATTGTAGGCATAAAAAAGCCGCAAAACTGCGGCTTTTAATGAATAAGAATGTCAGCGTTTAGTTAGGGCTAACAGAATCTAATAGTTTTTGAATTTCTTTACTGATGGTGGGTTCTGAAGAGCTGGTATCTTTGCTGTCAGAACTGTCGTCCGTCTGATCTGTATCTGGTGAGTCGCTAGCCGTTCCTGACTTGTCATCTCCAGAAGAAACGATGCCATCTGCACTTGTAGCAGCTTCAATCAAAGCTGTATCCGAAATACCTTGCTGTGTTGCCATCGTGCCTATCTGTAAAGCCTGATCGGGTGCGGCTGCTAACGCAGCAGTTAAGATAGCAGTTGCTTGTTTAGGTGCAGCAGTTAATGCGGCTGATGTGATCGCGGTTGCTTGCTTGGGGTTCGCTGTAACTAAAGCGGTAATGAACGCTCCGTACTGAGATTCAGGCATTGTAGCCATGGCTGTAGCAATCAGTTCGGCGAAGTTTGCATTTTCGGCTTGCATTGCGACTTTTAGCTCAGCTGAGATGTCCAGGCCGTTTAAGTCGGCAGCCAAATCTGCGTGAGCGATGTTGAAGCCAAGAAGGCCACTTAAGGTTAAGCCTAAAATTAATTGTTTCTTCACAGTCCATGCCACCAATTAAATAAATATAGCGGTATTTTAAATGCTGATGATTAAAAAAACAACGTTGATAGACCTTTAGCTCATGAATAAATGCAACTATTTAACTGTGGAGACATTAATAGTGGGAACTGTCATAGATTTCAATTTAAACTATTACAACTTGTAACGGGTTTCGCCGTCTTTTCGATAAATAAATGTGTATTTGATAAAAATTTAAATGGAGTTGGATGTGATAAGGCAATATGGAGTAATAATTTGTATTTTAACGGTGTGTATTATATCCGCTTGTCAGACTGTTGAACCAGAAAAAGACAAAAACTGGGCGGTAGATGTGCATGAGGCTAAAAAAGGTGATGGCAGTGAATTATGGTCACACCGCTTTGCAATGGGGAGGATGTCGGTTCGGGTTGAGAAACGTACACTTTATGAATCAAATGTTAAGCAGGTGGTTGCTTGGCGCGACGATCTTGAGACAATGAAATCACTAAGCCCTATGCAGCAGTTACAGTCGGTGCAGCAGATGGTGAATCACCGAGTGAGCTATATGAAAGATTATGACCACTTTGGCAAGGCTGACTTATGGGGCTTTCCTATAGAAGCCTTAACTGAAGGGGGGGATTGCGAAGATTACGTATTTTTAAAGGCGCTATCACTGCAGTACCTCGGTTGGGGTATTGAGGATTTTTATCTGGTTGTCGGTAAAAATCATAGGGCCAAGCCCGCTCAATGGCATGCCATCTTTGTTGTAAAGATGCCTAATGGAGGGCATGTTGTGTTGGATAATATGCATGTGGATATCAGAACGCCGGATCAAGAATGGTATTTCGAACCACTTTATGCGATGTCGACAAAAAACATATATAAAGTGGATGCTGATTATATGAAGGGTAAAACCCTGACCAGAGCTGATAAACCCTAGTATTATCTACATAATCACCTTCTGTTCCAGAGTGGGTGATTATCTACACTGTTATCGATTCCGATGGCAGTTCTTAAGTTAATAGAATGCCAAATTCTATTAACACTCTCCCGCTATTTCCTCAGCTTATTACAGCTAATTAATTGTACGTTTTTCGAGCAGAAATGCTAAGTCTAACTATGCTGAATTAAACAGCGAGTGTTGATAACACAATCAATACCCGCTGAGGGAATGGGCTAAAGCATAGCCGGATGATTGCAGGGATTCGCAGAATTAAGTCGTTAACATCAAGTATGTATAGGGATACGACACTGAGATAAGGGATTGAATACATCTCAGAAGCGGATCGGTTATGCGCGACATAACTTTCTGCCTGATTCTGACGTTATATTTGCTGAGTGGTGCAGGCTGCTCACCAATTGAATATCGGGTGTATGACTCTGTATATCATTACCAATATAAAACAGATAAAGAACTGTATGGCGTGGATGATTATTGGCCCACAACCCAACAGTTTAAAGCATTAAAGCAGGGGGATTGTGACGCCTATGCGGGCTATTTTTCAGAGCAATTAAATGTGCCGGTAACCATTGGCACAATAAGGCATAGAGATGGTCACTATGAAGGGCATGCCTGGGTGGTGAGTGGCGATTATATTGTTGATAATCTCGGTGTGCATAGCCGGGATGATAGCCGTTACAAACCTATTTACAGCATTCCAAACTGGCAGCAGGCCGCTCTGATACAGCAGGCCAGCCTGAAGCGAGGCGCTAAAGCCAAGGAATATTTTAGTCGGCAGCTATCGCCATATGTATCATTAGCGTATTAGTAGTAGGTGCTTACTAATCGTGTACAAGCCGTATGTGATGCTTTTCACTGTGGCCTCTGGTCAGTAAAAAGCCAAACTTAGACATGATTAGCCATTGTTCATGGCTTAGATCTTGCTTTGCTGAGCTTGTCCAATACAGGTGCATGCCGGTGTTAGGGAAGAAGTGGCTGTCCAGGCGTGAGTTACTACCCTCGCTGGCATTTATGCCTGCGGTTTTAATCTCCTCTTTAGTTGGCAGGCGCCAGTTGTTCTGGCCACAGAATTGCTGATGATTAACCAGGTTCACAAAGGCGGAAGTGTTATTCCAGGTGGTGACAAAATCCTTGTTTTGCAGTCCACGATTGGATTTTTTTTCCCAGGTAAGCCCCGTGTCTGTATCGGTCACGCAGGCCCATTGCTCGGCATGCACTGCCAGTTCTTTGCCTGAATTATCTAGCTTTATAAAATGGCTTTTTCCTGCCATTGCCGCAGTCGGGCATAGCAGGATTGATGTGCTGGCGAGCAGCGCGAAACACAGATGTCTATTACGCAATTGTAAATCCTATCAGTACGGTGAATAAAAGGCTGGGGCTGCTTAATGCATCTACAGCTTTTTGCTTACGTCGATATCAAAGTGCCTACGCATCTTTAACTCACCATCACTGACGCTAATGATAATGGTGTGTTTACCTATATCCGTATCCCTGGTTTTCCAATAAAGCTTTCCTTTACGATTGATCTCCATATTTGGGGGCGCGTGAACAAGTCTGTAAGAAAGCTTGCTGCCATCGGCATCCGAAGCTTGCAGTTGGTAGCGAAACTTCTTACCCGAGACGATATGTTGATCATTAATTCTCTTCAGTAAGGGTTCGCGGTTGGTATCTCCCACGCTAACGAAGAAGGTTTGAAATTGAGTGTCTATGCCATCGGAGGCAGAAATTTTAACCGTATGTTTGCCGTGTTGCTGGAACCCCGGGGTCCAGTGGATGCTGCCATCGCGGCCAAGGGCCATGCCTTTTGGGCCTTGCAGTAATATCAGGCCAAGCTGTTCATTGTCGGCATCTTCAACTTTTAACTGATATTTATATTTTACACTTTCGTGGGCGATGGTTGCCGGTGTGCTTTTAAACGTAGGCAGGCGGTTATTATTGTCGACTAGTAAGCTAAATTCCTGTGTGCTTTGTAGTTTTCCATCCGTCACTTTCAGTACCACCAGATATTCACCTGCGTCTTGAAATGAGGGCTTCCAGCTCAACGTGTTGCCGTTAAGCTTAAGTTGCTCGGGAGCGGTTTCCAGGGTCAGTTCGGTGCTGTCGCCATCATGATCCACCACCTCGATTTCATATTCATATAATCGGTCTTCTAATATATAGCTCAGGGCGTGGCTATCAAATATAGGTGCACGGTTGGTATTACTCACCTCAATCATAAAACTTTGCTGTACCTGAGACAGACCATCCGAGACCTCGATAATAACGGGATGCTGCCCGGCTTGATCAAATCCGGGTATCCATGAGAGGCGGTTATGGGTGAAGCTTAACCCCTCGGGGCCCTGAATCATGCTGTAACGCAAAACCTGTTCGTGGCTCAGGTCTTCGATGATGTCGGCATCTATGGCCAACACTTCATATTCATAAGGCGCGCCTTCTTTACCGGTAAGCATCGCCGGGCTGTTGATCTGCGGTGTGCGGTTGGTATCGCTGATGCTTAAATTCAGGATTAGATACGACACCGATTCGGCATCTGCGGCAATCAGCTGAATTTTATGATTGCCTGCCTGTAGGTAGCTTGGGGTCCAATGCAGTGTGTTGTTTTGTAGCTTTAAGCCTTCAGGTGCCTTGGCCAACGTGATTTCTAGTTTGTCGCCGTCGTCATCACTGGCCGAGATAGGCAGTTGCCAGGCATTGTTTTCGCTCAATTGTAATAAGACACTGTCGGGCTGTGAAAAAACCGGTTTGCGGTTGCTATTGTCTACCTGCAAAATAAAGTTAAGTTGCTGGGTTAATGTGCCATCACTGATTTCCAGGGTGATGGGATAGCTGCCCGCCTGTTCATAATCCGGTGTCCATTGCAGCTTGCCGTTTAACAATGTCATGCCCTCTGGGCCTTGCAGCAGTTGTTCTGTAACTATGTCACCATCGGCATCATGGGCTAGGGTTTCATAGGTATAGGCGGTGTTCTCAGTAGCAATCAATGCTGGGGTGTTATTAAAGCCAGGTTTACGGTTGGTGTTGGCTACGGTCAGGGTCAGGCTGATGTCAGTTCTGTCTTCATCGTCCTCTGCTCTTATCAGCAGTGTATATTCACCGGCCGCATCAAAGTCAGGCAGCCAGGTCAACATGCCTGTTTCACTTAAGGTTAAACCCTTTGGGCCTTTTTTAAGGCGGAAGGAAATCGCATCACCATCTTCATCCGCTACCATTAATAGCTGGGTATAGGCCAGTGACTCGGTTGCGGGGGCAAGGGTGGTGGTGCTCCACACCGGTGGGTGATTTATATTGGCCGCTGCAAACGCGGCAGCGCTGGCTTGTTCATCGGCGTTCAGCTGCATGATCGCCAGGGTTTTTAATAAGGCCAGGTTATTGGCGTAATCATTGCTGTCGATAACGGCAAGCAAATCTTCACTGGATGTAGGCTGCGCCGAATCTGAGGCTTTAAATTGTAAGCTTACAAGCATTTTCAGCAGGGCAAGATTGCTGGCATCATCATTGCTGTCAATCGTGCTTAGTTTTTCTTGATCTGCCGGGGATAAAGACCGTTCAGTGGCTTGTAATTGTATGCTGGCCAGGGCTTTCAGCAGGGCAAGGTTTGAGGTCTTGTCATTTGTCTCTATCGTGGCTAGCAGCGTGTCCTGGTCAACCGGCTTAGCGATTTCTGATGCCTTTAACTGCATGCCAACCAAGGTTTTTAATAAGGCTATGTTGATGGATTTATCGTTGCTGTCTATGGTTTTAAGCCGTGCCGTATCTTCGTTGCTGAGTGAAATTTGCACCGCTTTTATTTGCATGCCAACCAGGCTTTTGAGCAAGGCCAGGTTATTCGTCTTTGCCTGCGGGATAGCCGTGTCGGCGATATGCAGGGTGAATTGCTGGCGAATGCTGTCATGGCCATCACTGACCTGAATTTCTACGTTATGTACCCCGGCGCTTTGAAAGTCTGGGGTCCAGCTAAAGAGACCGCGATCATCGATATGCATGCCGGTGACACCCTGGATGATGGAAAAGTACAGCGCATCATTATCGGCATCATCGGCACGTAGCAGCTGTTCAATTAAATTTGATTCGCTGCCACCATTCAGGCTTGTTGTAATCCACTGCGGTTTACGGTTTGTGTTAGATACGGTAAGCAAGGTGCTCTGTTCGCTGGTAACATGCCCATCACTGGCCATAACCGTAAATAAATGTTGGCCTGCCTGGGTGGTGTTGGGTGTCCAGCTCAAAGTTTGCCCTTTAAGGGACATGCCTTCTGGAGCCTTGATAAGTGTGTAGGTCAACACATCACCATCGGCATCTACAGCACTAAAACGGTAGCTGTAACTTTCTAACTCGCCGGTTTTTCTAATCGCGCTGGAGGTGAATTGTGGTGCGCGGTTGTTGCTTGCAACAAGCAGAATGGCCTCGGCAATAATCTGTGATGTGGCGGTGCTTATTTCAATGCGCAGCTTGTGGCGGCCTGCATCGGTAAAATCGGGTGCCCATTGAAATAAACCGTCATCAACTAGCAGCAAATATTCAGGCCCCTCTAACAGTTTAAAGTGAGCTTGGCCTGTCATGTTCTCGGGGGCTTCTATCCTGGCACTATATATCTCCCCTGCTTTGGCGTTAATGATGCTCAACGATGCGGGAGATGTTGCTTCGGGGTTTATAGGTTTAAGTGTAAATAGTGGTGTGCTATTCCCATCTTGTTTAGTTTGATCTAATTCAAGGCTATGGGTAGCGGGCGTTGCCGATGAAATCCCGGAAGCACAGGTTAATATTCCGCCCAATATTAGCGAATTTACCCAATTGATATGAGACATCGAAGCGATAAGGCCCGAGATAGAAAAGCTTTTCATGTATCTTCTTATAATATGCAGGGCACAATACACTGCGCTATGTTACGAAATGGCTGACCTTAGCAGCCACTCTATTTATTGTCTATTACAGAAAGTTGCAATCGTATATAGAAACGCGGTGGTCGTGTTAGGGGGCGATTTGATACAGTCAGCAGATGTTAAAAATATGTCAAGAAACAACTTGATGTTAGGGCGCGGAAGAATATAAAATGTGCACCGCTTCTCATTGAGCATGGAATTTACCTCATGGTGCGATGAGCAATGGAGCTGCAGAAAATCGTAGAGCGTCTTAGATTACCTCTTAAGTATTTCACTGCTTACTAACTAAAAGTTCTTTTAAACAATTTCACACTATTCGGGTATATAGGGACATGAGAAGTAACTATTCTTTCAAGCTGATTCGTTCGGCCGCTTTCTTAACGGGTGCTGCAACTATCGCGTTTAATGCTGCTGCTATAGAGCCTGCAGAAGTTAAGCTGGGTGAAAGTGGTATTAGCTTTATCCCCACCATACAAATCAAACAAGGTTATGACGATAACGTATTCGCCACAACTTTTGATGAAAAGTCTTCAGGTAAATTAGAAATCATCCCTGATCTAAAATTGCAAGCGCATAGACAAGACAGCCAGTACACATTAGGCCTAGGGTTAAACAGCGCAACTTACTACGATGTAAGTGATGCCGACTATGTTAACTGGGATCTATACGGCGAAATCAATGAAGTGTTTAACAGCCGTAACCGCCTAGATGTAAACTTAGAAGTAGGTACCTACTCAGAAGATAAAAGCTTTGAGCTGCAAGACGAATTACCCGAATACGACGGTGTTAAAGCCGGCATCCTTTACGGATTCGGTGCAAAATCTGCCATGTTCAGCTTCGATTTATTTGCTGATTACGAAGAGAAAACGTATAGCTCACAAGTGGATCAATCTCGTGATTCTGAAAACGTAAAAGCCGGTGGTACTGCTTATGTTGCCGTAGCGCCAAGTACAAAAGCTTTATTAGAAGTGAATAACTCGGATATCGGTTACACCAATGACCCAGAATCCGATGTAGAAGTATTTACCGGCTACGTCGGTGTAACCTGGGAAGCTACGGCAAAAACCACAGGTACGGTTAAAGTCGGTCAGCAGAAACAAGAACGTGTTGATGGTGATAGTACAACGGATCCATCCTGGGAGATTGAAGTCAGCTGGGCACCAAAAAGTTACTCTACGTTTAACTTCAATACGGCGCAAACCTTCGGTTTAGATTCACAGTCGGGTGATTACACGCAATATATGGATGTTGGCGCCGATTGGGCACATGATTGGTCTCCTTTATGGAGTACTAAACTTTTTGTATCTTATAAAGATGAAGACTTGCTGGCCGGTACCGATGGTAGGGGCGCAGGTTTTGAAGTAGGTACTACCTTAATTACGCGTGAAACCGTAGGCTTTGGTTTTGATGTGACTTATGATATTAATCGCTGGGCCGAATTAACCGGTGGTTATGAGCTGACAGATAGAACTGCAGATGCTGAAGCAAGCACGCCAAACGCCACCAGTGATGAATACAAGCGTAACTACTTCTACGTAGGTATTGAATTAAGCTTGTAATTAACAAGTTGTAATTTAAAAATAAAGAAAAGCGTCCGCCCTCGGTAATACCGAATTTAGGCAGACGCTTTTTTAATTTAAGCAGGTTTGTTTTTTCCTGAGAACTATCTGCTGCATTAGATAGGTTTTTTTCATGAATAACAGATTGGCTAAGCCTTTTCTGCTGCTTCTATTGCTTTTATGCAATACCGCAAGCTTTGCACAGCAGCCGCCCAATATCCCTTCCCTAAATCAAGATGATGAATACACGCTGGGTGCCAGCGATGTTATCGAAATTGTCGTATTTGGTGAAGATGATCTTTCGGTAGAGCGCAGGGTAAACAGCCGCGGCAATATTTCCGTGCCTTTATTAGGTGCAGTAAAAGTTCAAGGTAAAACCGTTAATGAAGTGGCGGCTCTTTTAGCGGACATGCTTAAAGGTGATTACCTCATTAACCCTCAGCTTAATGTTAGCGTGGTTGAATACCGCCAGTTTTATGTGCGTGGTGAAGTCAAAAGTCCGGGCGGTTTTCCGTATTTACCCGGTTTAACCATAGGCAAGGCGGTGGCTATTGCCGGTGGTTTCACCGAACGTGCAAGCCGTAAAAAAATGGAAGTAAGCCGCGAGCAAAAAGAAGGTGGGCGTGAAACAATCATCTTGCCAATTACAGACACAGTTGCCCCCGGTGATATTATTATTGTTGAAGAGAGCTTTTTCTAATGTTAAATGAAACGCTATCTAATCCAACGGCCAATCAAGAAGCCAGCTCTGCTCTACCAGCTTCGGTTGCTGCTATTAACCCTATGGAATTATTGGCTGTTTTACTACGCTATAAATTTCAAGTTATAGGGTTCACGATAGTAGTTACCTTAATTGCGGTGTTAATTACGTTTTCATTAACTCCTATCTATCAATCAACCACCACCTTATTAATTCAGCAGGAAGAAAATAAAGTTCTTTCTATTGAAGAAATGTACGGTGCAGATATGAAAACCTCCGACTACTACAATACCCAGTTTGAAATTTTAAAATCACGCACCATTGCCGAGAAAGTGGTAACTAAATTAGATTTAGTCAATAACCCACTCTTTAATGCATCATTAAGAGAAAAAACCTGGAGGCAAAAACTTTTTGATTGGCGTTCATGGTTGGGTGTGTCTCTACCTAAGGATGAAACACAAACTGAAGAACAGGCCCGGCAGGTTTTTAATGGCGTAGTGAATGCATTCTCAGCAGGCATTAGAATTGCACCGATAAAAAGAACTAAAATTGTAAAAATTCACTTTATGTCTTCAGATAAACAACTGGCAGCACAAGCCTCCGATGCCATTGCAGAAGCCTATATCGACAGTTACCTGGAATCTAAATTAGAACTCACCACAATTGCACATGCCTGGATGCAGGAAAAGATGCAAGCCTTGGGTAATGAGTTGAAGTTAGCTGAGTTAGCATTACAAGATTACCGAGAACGTGAAAATCTGGTAGATGTTGATGGCATCATGACCTTGACCAACAGCGAATTACAAAGCATTAGCATGAGCTATGTTGAAGCGCGGCAAAAACGCAGTCAAAGCCAAACTATCCTGGCACAAATTAAAAAAATCGGTAAATCCGAAAACCCCGATGCTTTTTTTAACTTGCCCGAAGTATTAAGCCATTCTCTAATTCAATCTATGAAGCAACAGCAATCCATTGCTCAAAGCAAGGTAGAAGAGTTAGAAAAACGCTATGGTCCCAAGCACCCCAAAATGATAGCCGCCCTCTCTGAACGAAATGCCTATGATGCCAGTATCAGGCGTCAAGTGCTCAGTATTCTGGCCGGTGTTAGTCAACAATATGACGCTGACTTAGCCAGAGAAAAATTACTCGCTGCCCAACTAAACGAAGCCAAACGCAGAGCGCAAAAAACGACACGTAAACAGTTCCAGTTATTAGAATTTGAACGTGAAGTCTCTACTAAAAAAGAACTCTACAATACCTTCTTTAGACGTATTCAAGAAACTTCAGCTACATCGGGTATTCAACAGGTAAATGCTCGCATTGTAGACAGAGCTTATGTGCCAGGCACACCGATAAAACCGAACAAAAAAATGATTGTGATAGCTGCAATGTTACTTTCATTCTTGGTGAGTTCAGGCCTGGTTATTTTGCTTTATATGTTAAGTAATACCATTCGCTCCATTCATGATGTAGAAGAAAAACTGAACCTACCGGTGTTAGGTGTTTTACCCGATATCAGTAAAACCGGTGAATATGTAAAAGATGCAAGCGGTGGTGTAGGCAAAGATATTGATGTATTAAAAGCCTTTTCCGATGAAGGAGATAAAGCCTACGGTGAAGCCGTGCGCAGCATACGCACCAGCTTAACTTTATCGGCATTGGAGCATCCACGTAAAACCTATATGTTAACTTCCACAGCGCCCAGTGAAGGTAAGTCATCGGTTGCTCTGGCGCTAGCCGCCTCTTTAAGCCAAATGGGTAAAACCATCGTAGTAGGTGCGGATTTACGTCGCCCAGGCATTATTAAAAAAGTAGGCTTTAAACCTGGCACTTTAGGCTTAGCTAATGTGTTAAGTGGTGCGGTGAACCTTAACGAAGTTATCAAACAACACGGTGAATTAGATGTATTAGTCGCGGGTGTGATACCCCCAAACCCGCAAGAACTTTTAGTATCAGGTTTCCCCACGGTATTAAAAGAATTAGAAGAAATCTATGATCATATCATCATCGATTGCCCGCCCGTGCAAAGCGTAGCCGATGGCATCGTATTATCAAAATCCTGCGATGGCCTGATCTATGTGGTTGAATCAGACAAGGTTGCGGCTCCAGTGATCAAACATGCAGTAGGGCGATTATTGCAAGTAGGTGCACCCATACTTGGCGTGGTTATCAATAAAGCAAAATCCAGCTCTTCGGGTTATGGCTACGGCACATATGGTTATTACCAGTACGATTACGACAGTGAAAAATAACGAATCATAGACGTAAGGATGAGACAATGCATTTAAAAACAAATCCCACGCTAGCCATTATTGGTTTAGGTTATGTAGGCCTGCCGTTAGCCGTTGAGTTCAGCAAAAAATTTAAAACCATTGGTTTTGATATTAATCAATCACGCATCACCGAGCTTACAAATGGTGTAGATGCCACACTGGAAGTTTCTAAAGAAGAGCTAGCGGCCGCAACAGAATTAAGCTTTTCCTGTGATGTAGCAGAACTTGCCATTGCCGATATCTACATCGTTACCGTGCCGACCCCCATCGATGAATACAAGCGCCCAGACTTAACCCCCTTACTTAAAGCCAGTGAAATGCTGGGTAAGGTGGTGCAAGAAAATAACGTCATCATTTATGAATCAACCGTATACCCAGGTGCTACAGAAGAAGATTGTTTGCCAGTGGTAGAGCGTGTTTCAGGTTTAACCTTCAATAAAGATTTCTACGCCGGTTACAGCCCAGAAAGAATCAATCCCGGTGATAAAGAGCATAGAGTCACCAATATCAAAAAAGTCACCTCAGGTAGCACGCCAGAAGTCGCAAATTATGTGGATGATTTATACAAGCAAATCATCACCGCCGGCACCCATAAGGCCAGCAGCATCAAAGTAGCCGAAGCCGCCAAGGTCATCGAAAATACCCAGCGTGATTTAAACATCGCTTTAATCAATGAGCTGGCCATTATCTTTAACAAGTTGGATATTGATACCGAAGAAGTACTTTTAGCCGCAGGCAGTAAATGGAACTTCCTACCGTTTCGCCCAGGTTTAGTAGGCGGCCACTGCATCGGTGTAGACCCTTATTATTTAACCCATAAAGCCCAAGAGATTGGTTATCATCCAGAAGTGATTTTAGCGGGCCGAAGAATTAACGATGGCATGGGGTCTTACGTCGTATCTCAAGTGATTAAAAAAATGATACAACGTCGTTTACATGTAGAAGGCTCAAACATCTTGGTTTTAGGCTTGGCCTTTAAAGAAAATTGCCCCGATATTCGTAACACCAAGGTCACAGACATTATCACCGAGTGCCAAGAATACGGCGCCAATGTCGATGTGTATGACCCCTGGGTAAAGGCCGCCGAGGCAAAGCATGAATATGGCATTACGCCCATAAAAGAGCCCAAACCCGGGCATTACGATGCGATTATTCTGGCGGTGGCACATTCACAGTTTAAAGATATGGGCGCAGAAGCTATACGTGCATTAGGCAAACCCGATGCTGTGTTATATGACATCAAATACGTGTTGCCCGCAGATGCGGTTGATGGGCGCTTATAAGTTTTTTCATTAACGGGTTGATGGTGGAATTAGATTTCACGCCATTAAAAAAGGCATTAGTTTCATTGTCAGAGGCTATTGAAAGTACCTAAAATAATCAATTCATGCTGGGTTTAACTGTTGCTTGGTCAGTTAAAGTTAAATGGCTTACCGATTCCTCAATCAAGCCGTGAAGTGTTCACAATTTTAGCAGATGAAATAATAATTCCAGTAGCGGTGGCTGATCTTTTTATAAAAGATGATCGGATTAATGAATATAGCCGTACACGATTATCAGGCGTTAAATTTAGATATTGTTATTGCGGTAATAGAAAAGCATTTGTCAGATTTTGATGCATTTATAAAAGCATTGATCTCGAAATCACCAAAAAATTAAGAAGTAGAATATGAGCCGTTACGAAGACGTACAAGCAGAACTTAAACAGCATCCTAAAACATGGTTAATCACCGGTGTGGCAGGTTTTATCGGCAGCAACTTGTTGGAAACGCTATTAAAGCTGAATCAAAATGTGGTGGGCTTAGATAATTTTAGCACCGGCCATCAGCACAATCTAGATGAAGTGAAG
The DNA here is from genome assembly GCA_013215055.1 of Pseudomonadales bacterium. GTDB lineage: Bacteria > Pseudomonadota > Gammaproteobacteria > Pseudomonadales > DT-91 > CAKMZU01. The sequence continues at coordinate 14,926 of JABSRQ010000113.1, forward strand.
GCTCAGATCAGTGATGAGCAGTGGGCACGTTTTACCTTTCATCAAGGTGATATTTGCAACCTAGAAGATTGCAAAAAAGCGGTAAAAGGCGTTGATTATGTGCAGCACCAAGCTGCTTTAGGTTCTGTGCCGCGCAGCATCGCAGATCCAATAACCACCAACGCCAATAATATCAGTGGTTTTTTAAATATGTTGGTAGCAGCACGTGATGCCGAAGTCACCAGTTTCACTTATGCCGCATCAAGCTCCACCTACGGCGATCATCCAGCGTTACCCAAAGTTGAAGAAAGCATCGGTAATCCACTATCCCCTTATGCAGTAACTAAATACGTGAATGAATTATACGCCGACGTATTCGCTAGAACTTATGATTTCAACACCATAGGCCTGCGCTACTTTAATGTGTTTGGTAAACGTCAAGATCCTAACGGTGCTTATGCCGCTGTTATCCCCTTATGGACAGCTTCGTTAATTAACGGTGAAACGGTTTACATCAACGGTGATGGCGAAACCAGCCGTGATTTTTGTTACATCGATAACACCGTACAGATGAACATCCTCGCAGCTACCGCCAAAAAAGATGCCAAAAACGAGGTGTATAACGTGGCGGTAGGAGACAGAACTACTCTTAATGACCTGTTCACCAGCATCAAAGATGCGCTGCTAGAAAATAGCCAAGACGTAAAAGATGCAGAGCCAACTTACCGCGATTTCCGTGCCGGTGATGTGCGCCATTCACAAGCTGATGTAACTAAGGCAAAAGACAATTTAGGTTATGAACCTACGCATAAAATCACTGAAGGCATAAGCCAAGCCATGCCTTGGTATGTTAGCTTTCTACAGAATAAAGACTAGCTCCTCATGCTTATAAGAAACACTATCGAGCGAGTATTATCTAGTAATTTTGTACGTAGAGTTGCAATGGTAGGTGGTGGTATTGCCGCTGCACAAGTTATTTCACTTGCATTTATGCCTTTACTCACTCGTTTATATAACCCTGAGGCATTTGGTATTGCTGCTTCATTTGCTGCTATTGCTAGTATAATTACACCACTAGCAACTATGGGGTATGCAAACGCTATTGTGATGCCCGATAACGATAATGATGCAGCAGCCGTTGCGAGGCTCTCCGTGCTGTGTGGGTTAATTGTAGCTCCTGTTACTTTAATTGCTGTTCACCTAGGCAAGCCTTGGTTAGCAAGTTGGACAGGTATGCAACAAACACCCAATATGCTTTATCTGATTCCTTTATCTTTACTTATAGGCACATTTCTTTCAGTTGCTAACCAATCCGCAATTAGAGGGCTTTTATTTAAAGCAAAAGCGCGTGCCTATGTTGAAAGTACTCTGCTTACTAATCTTACCAAGTTGGCAGGAGGTTTTCTTGCACCCACTGGGCTTTCTCTTATCGTCCTGACCCTTGGAGGACAAGCAAGTAACTTAATTCTGCAAATACTTCGTGTACCTAGAAGCGGTGTATTAAAGCCAATGAAATGGTTTGGGCTTAAAGGTGTGCGCCAGGCAGCTATTTCACAAAAAGACT
>JABSRQ010000114.1:0-14120 GCA_013215055.1 Pseudomonadales bacterium
CTCTCGGCTGAGGATTTTTTTACCGTTGATGTAAAGCGTGCCGGTACCCGCATTGCTGGTGATGGTGTAATGATTCCAGTCACCGTGTTGAATCTGGATATTATCATTGCGGGTGATGCGTTTATTATCCTGCATGGCGACAGAGACACGACTCAGGCCCTCTTTTGCATCAATCATAAACCAGAAGGTATCATCATCGGCACTGATGTAATGGCTGGTACTTTTGGGATTACTGCGGGTATTTAACCAAAACGATACGCTAAAGGGTTTGCTGGTATCCACATCCAGCGCCTCGGTACCAAACGTCAGTTCTGGATCGTACACCCACAACACATTGTTACGGCCCTTATAATTTGTGCGCTTACTACCATCGGGTAGCGCAATATCATGGCCATTGCCCGAGCGATCAATAATAGTGTCACCGCTGCCATTAAAGGCCCAATGTAAAAACAATTCATCGTGTATTACCGGCTCTAGCTCTGGCTCCAGGTCGGGCTCTTTGTCACCACTGACAAAATTGTTTTTCATCCAGCTGGCAATCGATACAGCACAGTCTTGATCACAATTTTCTGCATTGCCTTGCGGCATGGAGTCACGGATGATATTGACAAGATTGACATTCTCAAGACTCGCAATCACCGAAATACCGGTATCACCATCCGCGCCATGACAGCTAATACAACCTTTTGTCTGCCATAAACTCTCGCTAGTCTCAGGCTTTGTTTCACCGCTGCCACTGCCTTGATAGTTAAACGACTCCGTATTACTGGCGCGTGAAGCTCGGCCTTTATAAAGATGAAAGACTCTAGCCTCTAATTCTCCAGTAACCTCTGGCATAAATGAAAACTGATGTTCAAAACCTGCCACTATGCCCGCAGAGCGCCAGCTTTTTCCTTTTGCACGGTACTGCAGATAATAATGGTTTTGATTAATACTAGGCCCGCTCCAACTGGCCTGTAATTGTCCGCCATTGTCGGAAATGTTAAGGCCTGTAGCAGCTTCGGGGCTGGGATAAAATTGCTTTGATAACGATTCGGCATCACCTTGCTGTTTAAATACGGCAACAAAACTGACCGGAATTTGATTGCTGATGCCAGTTAGATTCGCCAATACTTTTAAGGCTTCCACCGCAGCATCTAATGTGTAATCTTCAGTTTTAATGATGATGGGCTTGAGGCTACTTACCCATAACGTATCCGCATCGGGTTTACTGGCCAGCACCTCTATGGTTACCGGACGTTTCTGGCTATGCATTTCTAGTTCACCCGTCACTGTCAGCCTTTTTTCTTCACCAATTTTCAGTGAACTCAACTGCTGCTGAGACAACGGCAGAGTAAAATACATCGCCGGGAAAATTTGTGTTTCTAATAACAGATCACGTATGCGTTGATCCCTTAACGCGATATTGGAATTAACACTGTTGGCATCGATTAAAATTCTGGCGGTAGCATTGGCATCGATGCTGCCCTGAAAGCCAGTGAAAGAGCTATTTTCAGCAATATTATTGTTTTTATAGGTGATAAAACCAATCGCCGATTGCTGTGGCTGCAACAACCAATCGGCATAAAGGGATGCTGGGAATATCAGCATTGAGAAAATAACAAACCGCTTAAACGATTGTAATGCCTGTAAATTGCACATATTTATACCACTCGGTTTCTCTTATTGAGTGTAGCTGAGCCATGTTTCTGTAAGCTGACTCTGATACATCCAGACGATAAGGGCCTTAACCCTGCGTTACATGAATTGACTAAGCCCTTTCAAATACCAGCGTGAATTCCACCGGCACGGTTGTAGCTATCGAGGCCAGATTGGCTATCGCTTTTAACGCATCAATGCCATCGCCAAAGGCAAAGGCCAGCGCATCAATCATCATCGGGGCAGCACTTCGTACGATGAGTTTATCTTCAGATAATTTAAACACCTCAACTTGGCTGCTGATGTACTGTGTGACACCGTGTAATTCAATAGTGGTTTGCAACGTTTGCGGTTTAATGTCGCCTATAGACATTACTTCTATTGCTTGAAGATCAATCTTGTTGGATATTTTTACCGAGGAAAAATGGGTGATATCAAACAACAGGCTTTGCAGGCGTTCATCACGAAGTTCGATGCCTGTATTGACGCTGCTTAAGTCAATCTCCATAGCAGCTGTAGCATCGTCAAAAATCAGCGCATCAAAGACATCAAATTGATGGCTTTCAACGATATGTGTGTTTTTCACCGACTGAAAGTTGATTTGAGATGATGCGGGTTTCAATTGCCAAGCTACGGCTTTGTCCGTCTCTTGCATATCGATGACGGGGATATTCTCAGATGACACAGTATTATCAGTATTACTGATGACAGTTCCTGATTGCTCAATGACGGGATTATTTTCGCTCTCTGTTCCGCCTCCACCACAAGCTGACAAAATCAGCACGCTGAATAAAGTCAAAGCGGTGCTGAGTCGTTTCAAAAAAGTAGAAGCGGTTGCTGACAACATAAATATCACCTTGCTCAAAAGATGATCACATTGTATTAAATGTTTGGTTTATACCTTGAAGCTATAAACGACAGTTTTATGCCATAAAACGCCAGAAATGGCTTAGGCCAATTGGTTTGTACGCTAGCTACATTGTCTTCGTTATTAATCCATGAATTCAATAGGTAAATTTATATTTAAAAATAGATATCCGAAACTATTTTTCAGCCTGCTGCCCTGCAAAAAACTTAAGCTTATAAATAAGGCTCAACCTTAGGGTGAGTGACAGTACCCGGCACATGTTTTAGCCCCCACCTAACCAGCTCTAACATCATCGGGGTCAGGTCCTTACCCTTCTCGGTCAGATGATATTCATAGCGTTTGGGGTTTGTTTGATACAACTGTTTGGCTATAAGGTCTGCGGCTTCCAGTTTTTTTAACCTGGCTGCTAATATATTTGTCGGTATGGATTCAGGGTTACGCTGCAACTGCCCATAGGTTTTTGCCCCCAGCAACATGTCGCGTATCACAATCAGCGTCCATTTATCACCTAGAATATCCAAAGCGCAGGATACCGGGCACACCGATCTGGCGTCTGCCAATAAAACATTCTGGCTATTTTTTTGCGAGGCATTTTCAGGTTTTATCTTTGCAGTTCTAGCTGCTGTTGATTTGTCATTCATAAGCTTAGTTTAGCATTGCCAGGCTTTCATCAAAAGTCACTTGCAAAATAAAAGTGACTAAACTAGCATAAGATACTTACTTGCATTTTTAAAGTGACTAAAATTTCAGCTGCTGGAGAGAAAAATGATAAAAGTACACGGTGTATGCCCCTCCCCCTTTGTACGTAAAGTTCTGACCTGCCTGGAATTAAAAGGCCTGGATTATGAGCGGCTCGACGTTATGCCTATGGCAACGCCTGAGGACTATATCAAGCTCAGTCCACTACTTAAGGTACCAGCCCTGGAGGATGGCGATTTCAGCCTCTGCGATTCTTCGGTTATCTGTGAATACTTACAAGATCAATACCCTGAAACAGCCACCGCGCCTACAGACCCACAACAAAAAGCCAAGGCCAGATGGCTTGAAGAATACGCCGACAGCAAACTGGCAGAACTGGCCAGCGGCCTATTTTTTGAACGAGTTCTCAAACGTCTGATAAAAAAACAAGATGCCGACGAACAGCGGGTTAAACGTATTATCGATGAATTACTGCCGCCGCAATTGGATTATGTGGAAAGCCAGGTACCGGAAAATGGCTACCTTTTTGGTGAAAAATTGATGTTAGCCGATATAGCGCTGACCACACATTTTATCAATGCCGAATACGCAGGCTATACCGTCGATGCCGATAAATGGCCCAAGTTCAGTGCCTTCATCGCCAGAGTTAAGGCACACCCCATCGTCAGTCAACGCCTGGCAGAAGAAGCCGAATTTATGCAGGCGATAGCCTAGCAACAGGCCTTTCAATAAGGCTCTCTAACCAAGAGCCTCATTGAGCTTATTGCTAATAAATAAATGGCCCATAGAGATCCCAATGCTTTGGAGAATGGCCTGTCCCCCATTAAAGTCACTCTATAACCCCCCGATGGTAACAATAAACTCGATAATGATATCGTCGATGTGATCTTGGGCATGTCTAATGAACAAGAAACCTATTTCTACAACAAAATTGAATCGCTTAGATCCCAGTTAAGCTTATAAAAAAAGCGGCTTTGATCTGGCGATGCATAAACGCGATTGGACACAGCCAACATATCTTCGTAAACTGCTAGCCTTACTATTAACAGTACCATTCGCCTCGTTTTATCTAAGGCTGCAAGAAGATAAAGAAAGCGAGACAAATGACTTCTTTAGACAATAATAAAAAACCACTTCACTTAAGCAAACTACTCACATTTTTAATCGGTTTTATCTTGATCTGCACCCTATTAAAGGGCGCAAGAATCCCCAATTTATGGACCTACACCCACTTTCTATTTAACTATGAATTTGGTTTTATGCGCCGTGGTTTAATTGGTGCTGCGTATGGATTGTTTAATCCAACGGCCTTTGCCTATTCCAGTTTTTTGTATTTAAGTTTGGGCATATTTTGCCTGAACGCGGTGCTGATGTTAAAGCTAATTTCTCGCCTAACCGCCTCACAAGATCATCGCATCATTGCCGCCATGCTGATTTATTTTTCTTCGGCCAGCATTGTCTATCAAGCTCACAGCATAGGGTTTGCCGAAAACATCGGTTTAAGCCTGTGCCTGATAAGCTTTTTGATCCCTTCATTTAAATCAAAAATCCTGTTTATTGGCCCCGCCTTCAGCCTACTTTTATTGATTCATGAAGCCAATATGATCCTCTATTTCCCGACACTTTTTATGTCTTTGATTTTCACCATCGATAGACAAAATAAAAATCAGCACAAGGCTTTGGCAGCGCTGTCACTCTATTTTATTGTTCTGTTTTTATTTATCACAACACAGACGCTGGATAAATCCACCGCAGCCTTAATGCAAACATCGGCGCAGCAACGGGCAGATCTAACACTGAACCCGATACATTTTGAATTATTATGGCATTCAAGCGAAAACATACTTCCGTTGCTGATAAAACACTGGTCTAACCCCGGGCGTTTATTGATGTTTTTAGGCTCGGCGCTGCTGCTGTTTCCTTTGTGTTTGATTCTGCTGCGTTATAGCCTTGCGCTGTTAAAGCATCAGCCAATATCGATTAAGATTCTGAGTGTTTTAGCCTCCATCAGCCCGCTGCTATTACATCTAGTCGCCTGGGACACCATTCGCTGGAATGCACTGGTATTAAGCAGCTGTTTCTTGATGTTGATCAATATCAAGCTGCACAGCCACAATCAGCATTACCCGAATATCAGCTGGCAGAAAAGCCTTATTCTGGCGGTTTTCCTGGTATTTATTCAGTCTCAAGTCCCGGTTTTATTATTTGATGGTTATCAATCGCAGAATCTACCTTTTATTCACCACCTGCAATATATCCAGCAATTGATCACAGGAGCGGAACAATGGCCTCCCCTGCCCGCTCATTAATAAAAAGCATTAGCGAAAAGCGCAGTACTCTTTTCTTGGTGCTGCTGGGGCTGTATTTTATCGATCCGGTAGGCATCTGGTATATCATCGAACATAAGATGGCGGTTGATTTACGCAGCTTTTATTTTGCCGCAAAAGCTGTTGAACTGGGTCAATCTCCGTATCAGGTTCAATATCTGCAAACCTTATCTGAACAGATAGGATTAACGGATTATGTTTATCCGTATTTATATCCCCCTATCCTGGCTCAACTTTTTAAACCTTTTCTTTTTCTGCCTGTGTTATGGGTTGGTCCGGTTTATCTTATAATTAACAGCCTCGCCATGGCTGGCACACTGATTTTATCGATAAAAATACTGTTACACAGCGAAAAATGCTATTCAAAAAATCAGCTGGCCATCATCGCGGCATTAACGCTGCTTGCCGTGCCTCTGCATACCAATCTCACATTGGGGCAAATTAATATGCCGGTATTGCTGCTGATTATGGCGGCTTTTTATTGCAGTTATAACAGATCCTGTCACCTGCTGGCTGGCAGTTTCTTAGCTCTGGCCTGTTTTATAAAAATCACACCGGCAGGTTTTATCTTATTTTTCCTGCTTGATAAACGTTATAAGGTTGTTCTCGGCTGCTTATTAACTCTCGCCATGGGGCTTGTTTTAAGCCTGCTATCTGATGGTGGAATTAACTTATGGTTGGCGTTTTTTCATAGTTTTATCGACACCGCCAGCAATGATACTGGCAGCCTAACGGATAAAGTTGCAGTGGCTAATATTTCCCTGTTATCGGTCACAGGCCAGATGTTTGGAAAAAATACAGGCATATTAATCACGTTGATAAGCTTATCGGTTCTGGGGCTGATGTTATTACGAATCAGCATTAAAACCATTAAAACTCATCGCTGGCTATTAATTTTACCGTGGTTCAGCTTAATGCTACTGGCCTCCCCTATTTTATATACCCATCACTTGATTTATTGTTATCCTGGGCTGTTTATCAGCATTAGCTATGGCTATAAAAAATGTAATAAACCGCAACGCATTATAGGCCTGGGTTTTATTTTAACCTTAGGCATAGACTGGCCATTCTGGAATCATTTTCTTGGTTTTCATGTTTTAAGCTTACAGGCGATGAACCTACTTTTATTAATCATTTTATTGCTGCTGCAATTATTTTTTCTTAACAAACTGACTAAAGATTAAACCTGCACACGGCGCTCATTCGGCTGATTCATTCTTCTAAGGCATGAGTCATATGCTATTTACTCGTCTTATCGAATAACCTCTTCCTGATTAGACTCACCCCCATGAATCATCGCCATTGGGGGCTTTATGTCAGTTTCAGACAACACAAAAAACAGTTTCTTTTTAAGTTTGCTTACGCTGCTTTTTATTCTCAGCTTTAGCTTAGAATCTCAAGCCAGCCTAAGTGGAAATCAACTACAGCCGTTAGAGTTACGCTCTCAGTCGTTTTTTCATGCTTTGCGTTTAAATACCCATAGCCAGAATGCAAAGGCATTAAACCCAAGCGCTGCAGAGATTTCAATCTTCGATGATATCAGCTCAACCTGGGCGAATTCGGATGATTTTGTGATGGATTTTAATATGAACGATTTACGTCTAAATCTGGCCTGGGGCTTAGATAATGGCTGGAATATGATCGCCTCGTTCAGTGAACGTCGCATCATGAATACCCATTTGGATCAGCCTACCATCAGCTTTCATAAAGCCATGGGATTAGGCCAGGATGGGCGCTTGGACGTAGCCAAACATAGAAGCCTGATTGGCATAGATGCTTATGCTATTTATGTCGATGATTTTAATCACCTGACGCTTTCCAGACCTATTGAGTTGCAACTCAGTAAACAGATTTTTGACAGTGAAGCCTCAGCCATCGCAGTAAGAATTATTAGCCAATTAGAAACCGCCGATAGTTGGACAAAAAAAGGCAGCCTGGATATCGCTGTACAGATTGATTTACGTTATCAATTAGCGGCTACCGCCCTCTTTGCCAGTGCAGCCTATAGCTGGCTGGATCAGGACGACTTTCTGGGTCTACCGTTAAAAAATGAGATTTTTATGCTGAACCTGGGTGCGGCCTGGGCCGTTTATGAACACAGTGCGATTCAAATCCAATATCAGAGTAATGAAGGTGCGGTAGAAAATATGGGCGAACTCTCGGCGGTGAATCATGAAGTTTCACTGGGTTATCGCTGGCAGAACAGACAGTGGGCTTTTGAAACCGCCGTGACAGAGAATTTATTGACCTTTTATAACAGCCCGGATATCGCCTTTCATGGAGGTATCACTTACAAAATATAAGTTTACTCTTTTCCCAATCCATCCTACTTTTGCAGCTGCGGTGTCAGGATGGCGGCCATTGTTCACATCTTATCGCAGGAGCCAATTTGTGCACAGTGGCCGATTTTTTCAGCAAGAAAGTCAATAAAAAAACGCGCCTTGGAAGGTAGATGACGCCCTGGGGGATAAACCGCAAAAATATCATGTTCAGCAGGTACAAAGTCTTTTAACACCTCACACAAAGACCCATCTAACAACGCATCTCCAACCAACCATCGAGGCACCAGCGCTATGCCATAGGATGACAATAACGCTTCACGTATCGCTTCAGAATTGTTGCTACTGATATTGCCATCCACTCGCACATGGAAAGCCTGGCCGTCTTCCAGATAATCTAATTGACGGTAATTATCTCTACCGTTATATAAAATACAGTTGTGATTTTTTAACTCAGAGGGATGTTCAGGCATGCCCCATTTATCCAGATAACGTTGTGTAGCCACGGTGACCATGCAGCTGGCCGTCAGTTTTTTAGCAATCAACGACGAATCTGCCAGTGGGCCCATACGAATAGCCAAGTCCACACCTTCTTCAACCAGATCGATACGGCGGTCATTTAACAACACGTCTATCTTGATCTCGGGATACAATTCTAGAAATTCACCGATCAGCGGCATGATATGCAAGCGCCCAAAAGCCACCACGGTATTGATACGCAAGGTGCCTTTTGCCTGCGTTTGCATCTGGCCGATATTTTGCTCAGCTTCTTCCACATCCATTAAGATAGAAAGGCAACGCTGATAATAATCGGCCCCGGCCTCGGTCAGATGCAGGCTGCGGGTACTGCGATTTAATAACTTGGCTCCCAGCCAGTTCTCAAGTTCGGCGATATTTTTACTGACGGTAGGTTGCGTGGTATTTAATTCTCTCGCCACCGCCGAAAAACTGCCGGTTTCCACCACACGCACATACATAGACATGGCTACCAGTCTATCCATTTAAGGTCACTCCATTTCAGTAAGATTGGGTATTTATAAACGAGAGGAATAATACCTATATCATGATCGGCATTAACATTAGTTGCGGAATAGATTACTCTGTTGTTATCAAGGTAGCAAAAAAACATAGGCCCTTATATGTCGCTACAAGACATGCTTAAATTATTAAATACGAGTTATTGTAAAAATTTAGCCGCTCAAGACCTGGCTGTTTTACAACGCGCCACGGTGATGTTACAAAAAAGTGGCATCACTGAATCCTGCCTGCAAGTTGGCGAAACAGTGCCCAATTTCTCCATAACGATGGCCGATGGTCAACAAAAAAACCTTTGTGAACTTTTAGCCGATGGTCCTTTGGTTCTGAACTTTTTTAGAGGCTTTTGGTGCTCTTATTGTAAAACCGAACTCAACGCCTTTATTGATCATATCACTCAAATCAACGATCTCGGTTATCAATACCTTTCTTTAAGCCCGCAAGGTTTCTGTGCCCAGTCATTATTAGATGACTCTATACCCGCACCTTTGGTTAAGCAGATTAAACAATCTTATGGCTGCGATACAGACAACCAAATTGCCAAGGCTTTTGGTATTGCCTACTCGGTGGATGCTGCTCAGCAAAAACTCTTTAGCCAATGGAAAACCGATTTAAGTCAAATCAATGCCAGTGAAGACTGGGAACTGCCGATTCCTGCCACCTATATTATTGGTCAGCAGCGGCAGATTTTATTCAGCTTTGTTGATGTAGATTTTCGCCAACGTTTTGATCCTGAAGAGCTGATACAGCTGATTGAGTCATTAAAATAATCCAGCAGGCAGCATATAAGAACACTAAGCCGACCTTCCATCCATTCAGCTACCTATAATAGGTAAGCATAAGAGCGATCAATAAATGGCTGATAGAAGTATTTCTTATTTTTAGCCTGCCTAAATTGCGTAGATATTTTATAAACTGTCAGGCAACAACTGGCTTTTAATTTTCCTGCAGAGTACATCGCACCTTAAACTCGTCACATATTTTAAACAAAGCATCTAATACACGTTTTTCACTTTCGTCAGCTGATGTATCCGAGGTAATCATCAACTGTGTAAGGCCACCTTTAAGCGATGATAATTTTATGCTGCTGGCAATATCACCTTGTGTAATCACCACCATCAAATCCTCATCATCTTTCTCAACAAGCTCAATAGCCGAATTCTTCTCAATTTGACTAAGGGTGAAAGCATAAATTTTTTGCGCATCTGCTTGAATATTAACCGTAGCCACTTCGTGATGCTGATTTTTGTAATAAACAACAGCGCCTATAGTCGCTGCCGTTAACGCCACACAAGCCGATAAACTTGATGTTATTAATAAAATAAACAAACGTAATTTCATATGAGCCTCTATAATTTGATTTTATCTATGTTCAAGTAATCGTAAGTGGAAATACATCAGCTAAGCAAGACGCCTTAAGGCAAATATCAATATTCACTTTTAATGGGAATAAATGCAGAACAATGCATAATATCATCACCCCCTGAAAGCTTAAATCTAAGCTTTTTACATAACATGGAGTACGTATGTTAGATCAAGAAATATCCCACGCACAAAAATATATCGACCAGTTTATATCCTTAGCCGTTGAATACAGCCCGAAATTAATGATGGCCGTTTTAACCCTGCTGATTGGTTTTTGGCTGATAAAAAGAGTCGTTAAACTGCTTGAGGCTTCACTGAAATTACAAAAGGTTGATGTGTCTTTAGCCACATTTTTAACCCATCTGATCGAAATTTTATTTAAAGTGTTATTAATCGTATCTGTCGCGTCCATGGTCGGCATTGAAACCACCTCTTTTGTGGCCATCTTTGGTGCAGCCGGTTTAGCCATTGGTTTAGCCTTGCAAGGTAGCCTGGGAAACTTCGCCGGCGGCGTATTAATTTTATTCTTTAAACCTTATAAGGTAGGCGATTTAATCAAGGCTGAAGGTCACCTGGGTGTCGTTAAAGAAATTCAGATTTTCACCACGGTTTTAGTGGATCCCAATAACAAACGTATCATTGTCCCTAACGGCCCATTATCCAACAACTCTATTGTTAATTACTCTGCTGAAGGCACTTTACGTGTTGATCTGAGCGTAGGCATCGCTTACGACGCCGATATCAAATTAGCTAAAGAGCGTTTATTGGCGTTGTTAACCGCGGATCCAAGAGTGTTGTCTGAGCCTGCACCGATGGTTGGCGTGAGTGAGTTGGCCGACAGTTCGGTGAATTTGGCCATACGCCCCTGGTGTAAAGTTGAAGATTACTGGGATGTGTTTTTTGATATGAATGAAGCCATAAAAACAACCCTGGATGAAGCCAAGGTCGTGATTCCTTTTCCTCAACGCGATGTGCATGTTTTTAATCATCAAAGTTAAACGTTTAAATTGCAGATAAAGGTGATAACTGAGCTATCACCTTTTTTTGCGTTTTTTAACCACGTTTAATCAATACAGATAAGGAATAATCGCCTTACGCTCTTTGGGATATTCCTCCTGAAATTTTTCTTTATACCACTGATGTGCGCCCACGGCTTGCGCAAATAACGGCAAGACGACCCAGGCGGCATACACCGCACCCGGCAAACACCAGGTCATGATGGCAAAGCCAATCCACTCAATCATCTCACCCATATAATTGGGGCAGGAGACAAATTTAAAACAGCCGCCGTGCGGGATTTTATAACCGCTTTCACCCGGCCCTCGTAAATTGATTAAAATATTATCCGATTGAATATTGATGATAAACCCTGCGATAAACATCACAAATCCGATAATAAAACGAGGATCGTATAACCATTCAATCGGATAAGCTTTTAACGCGCCAAAATAATGGCCGATGATATAGCCGTTGACGATATAAAAGGCCATGGAGGACACCATCGACACAACTGGCATTCTTTTACCCGAAACCTTGATACGCTGTGGAAAGATAATCGCGCGGTTAAAATAGTGCATCACAAAAAGTGCAATCATGACCACCGAAGCATTTAAAGGTTGTTCACCCACCACAAAAAAATAAATCACGACAATCAGGATCGGGATCTCCATTAAAATCCAACCCAGCTTTTTATCGATGGTACCTAAAAACGCAATTTTATCATTTTCAATGCGGCTGCTCATCGGCAGCTGTTTTGTCAGAAATATGCCCAGCGTTGAGAGAACAGATAGACCCAACCAATAAACTAAAAACGTATTTAAACGCTCAATATCTAAATTAAGTAATAAATCCATGTTTATGATCCTTCACAGCCAGCTTTATCTTTATTAATGCACCAGATCATACACGATTTTTTAAACGATATTGATGCCAACCGAAGGCCAGCTGCGTTAAAATAGCCGCATGAAAAATCCAGATGTAGATACAAACACCGCCTCCCACTATCAACCCGAAGTTTTAGCCCCTGTGGGCAATTGGGATATGTGCCTGGCCGCCGTACACAATGGCGCTGGCGCTATTTATGTGGGCATGCCGGGCTTTAATGCCCGTGCCCGAAGCTATGACCATACCTTTGAAGAGCTGGCAAAGATCATCGATTACTGCCATTTGTATGGGGTGAAGGTCCATATTGCGTTTAATATCCTGATTTTTGAGAAGGAATTAAGCGTCGCGCTGCAAGGCATCAAGCAGTTATTACGTTTAAAACCCGATGCCATCATCTGCCAGGATGTTGGTCTGGTGCGCTTGATCAAACACTTATCCCCTACGCAGGTGATTCACGCATCAACCCAGATGACCATTTCCTCGGCCGAACATATCGAGTTTTTATCGGATTTAGAAATGGATAGATATGTCTTGGCACGTGAAAATTCGCTGGATGAGATGGCTAATATCCGCTCAAAAACCGATAAGGAACTGGAAGTTTTTGTACACGGTGCGTTATGTGTCGCATATTCTGGCCAATGTTTAACCTCGGAATCCATGGGCGGGCGCTCGGCAAACCGAGGACAATGCTCCCAATCCTGTCGATTAGACTATAAATTGAAAGTGAACGATGAAATCAAAGACATGGGTGCTAAAAAGTATTTAGTCTCGCCCAAAGATCTCTTTGCCGTCGATATGGTCAAAGACCTGATGGATTTAAAGGTTGATTCATTTAAAATCGAAGGCCGCTATAAAGCCCCTGAATATGTCGCCCAAGCTGCCCGCACCTATGCTAATGCGATAAACAATGTAAAAGGAAATGTCGACCACCATAGCGATGGAACCTCTGTGGTTGAAGTCATAGACCCCAATGATTTAAAAATCGCGTTCTCCAGGGATTTTTTCACCGGCTGGATGCATGGCGTCGATCACAACCAATTGGTGGATGGGCGCTTCAGTGGCCATAGAGGTTTAAAGGTTGGCAAGATTTCTCATCTTATCACCGGCAGTAAATTCCCCAGCCTGGCGCTGGATTGCCAACGCGAGATTCTTAAAGGTGATAGCCTGATCTTTGTGGATGCCGACGAGCAGATGATTACCGCGGCCAAGGCGTTTGAAGTCACTAGAAATAAGAAGAAATTACAGATCGTAAGCTTCGATAAAAGCTTCGATGTCAGCGCGCTGTATCAGGGTAATGAAGTGTATATCAACCGTTCGCCGAGTTTAGATAAACAGATTCAGCAGAGCTGGAAAGATAAACAAAAACTCAAACGTATTCCGTTATCTATCACGGTAACCGCGATTGAAGGTGAGCCCCTACAAGTCAGCGCCTTTGATGACAGCAACAATCACATCTCGCATTGCAGCGATTCTGTGTTGAGTAAAGCCGACAATACACCGCTGGATAAAGCTAAGATCCTCAAACATTTTAATGCGCTAGGTGGCAGTATTTTCACCTTGATTGATGCCCACATTACGATTGAAGCTGCGCTGTTTATCCCCGACAAAGAAATCAAAACCTTAAGGCGTCAGCTTACCGAGTCCCTTGAACTCATGCGAGTTCAGCGTGATGAGATCCAACTTCAGGGGCTGGATAATATTCATCAGTGGCTGGCAGAAAACAACAGCCCTGCCGTTGTTCATTCTAGCCCTGACATTAGCCCCATGCTGAATATCCTGATCCGTGAAGAATCACAATTAGAAGCCTTGGAAGGCCTGCCGATTAATATTGTGTATTTAGATTATAAATACGGCCAGCGTTATCAAAAATCTGTTGATCAGATTCGGGCCATGGGTTTTAAAGCCGGTATCGCCACCACACGAGTGTTTAAGGCTGGCAGAGAAAAACTGCTGGGCATCATCGACAGAATTAAACCCGATGTGGTGTTGATGCGTAATGCCGGCGCGTTTCAATATTTCAAAGAG
>JABSRQ010000114.1:14130-16388 GCA_013215055.1 Pseudomonadales bacterium
TAGCCGGGGATTTTTCTTTTAATATCACCAATCACCTATCGGCCGAATACTTTTTAAACAAGGGTTTAAAAACCATTACGCCCTCTTACGATTTAAATTTTAGCCAACTCAAAGAGTTATTGGCTACGGGCTTAGCTGCACACAGCGAAATCACCATTCACCAATATATGCCCAGCTTTCATATGGAACACTGTGTGTTTGCCTCCTTCCTTTCTGACGGTTCCAGCATTAAAGACTGCGGCATGCCATGTTTGAATAATACGCTGGAGATTGTTGATAAGAAAGGTATAGGCCATCCGGTGCAGGCCGATCAGGAATGCAGAAACACCATGTTTAATGGCACTCCGCAGTCGGCAGC
Source organism: Pseudomonadales bacterium (assembly GCA_013215055.1). Classification (GTDB taxonomy): domain Bacteria; phylum Pseudomonadota; class Gammaproteobacteria; order Pseudomonadales; family DT-91; genus CAKMZU01. The sequence goes on from JABSRQ010000114.1 coordinate 14,489, forward strand.
TTCGTTAATTCCCGATTTATTAAATACCGGGGTTAAGCAATTTAGGATCGAAGCCTTAAGCGAAGATGCTGCCACGTTACGGAAAAAGATCAAAGCCTATCTAAAGGTTATCGAGGGTAAGGCATCACCCAAATCCCTATATAAAACCTTAGGTATCATAGAGAAATACGGCATTAGTGAAGGTCAGCAGCAGAACCTTGATGTTTATCAACCTAGAAAAAAAGACTAAAAGCAGATATTGCCGTGGGAGATTTCACCACGGCATGTGGATTAAATATCGGTCTGATTCACCCTAGTCATCAGCTCTTCAGCACTCTCTTTACGTTCTGAATATCTATCCACCAAATAATCAGAGCGATCGCGGGTTAACAACGTAAATTTCACCAGTTCCTCACAAACATCCACGATACGATCATAATAGGCTGAGGGCTTCATACGGTCGTTATCATCAAATTCATTCCAGGCTTTAGCCACCGATGACTGATTTGGAATCGTGATCATACGCATCCAACGGCCTAATATACGCAGCTGATTCACCGCATTAAAAGATTGAGAACCACCTTCTACCTGCATCACGGCCAGGGTTTTTCCCTGTGTAGGGCGTACTGCACCCATCGATAAAGGAACCCAGTCAATCTGGGTTTTCATAATGCCAGTGATAGCACCGTGGCGCTCCGGTGAACACCAGACCTGCCCTTCCGACCACAGAGTCAGCTCACGTAATTCCTGCACCTTGGGGTGAGTATCTTCCACATCATCGGGCAGAGGTAGACCCGAAGGGTTATAGATACGGGTTTCACAGCCAAAACTTTGCAGAATTCTGGCTGACTCTTCAACCACTAAGCGGCTGAAGGAACGCTCTCTAAGTGAGCCATATAATAATAAAATACGTGGTTTATGTTCGGCATGAGTGTCGATATTTTGACAAAACTGCGTAGGCTGAATATAAGCCTCTTTAACGATATTAGGTAAATCCGATAATTCAGCGGGGATCTCAGTTGTCACGTTTGTTCTCACTCCAGAATAGTTCAAACGTGATAGTAGCAATTATTTTGTACAGAAAAAACAGCTATAGAGAACATCAGGGGATAATTAAATAACCACGGCCTCTCACCGTTTTTACGATTTCATTAACCGGAGACAAGGCTTTAATTTTTTGACGTAACCTGGAGATATGCACATCCACAAAGCGACTATTGCCATCGTATTGAAATCCACGCACCTTAAGAAACACCTCTTCTCTAGAGATGATCTTGCCGACATTTTCAACCAGCAAGGTTAAGATATCGTATTCGGGGGCGCTTAAATGGAAAAACTCACCCGCCAGGCTCACCTGCCGCGTAACCGTATTGATCAGCAAGTCATGCACATGAAGCAAATCTTTATTAATGGCCGGTGACTCTTTATCAACAGCCTTGATATAACGACTTTGCGCTCGTTTAATCGCCTTTACCCGCGCTTGCAACACCCGACTACTCATCGTTTTACTGGCACATTCATCCGCACCTAATTCCAGGCTGAGTATATGATCGATATCATCGATTTCAGTACACAACATCATAATCGAGCCGTGAAAGTCTGAACGGATCTTTTGGCAAAGATCCGTGCCTTTACAATCTTTTAGATCATAATCGATAAGCAGTAGATCCGGCTGCTCCGCAAGAACCCGGGATAATGCTTGTTCTGATTGGTTTTCAATCGAAATTTGATAACCATAACCTGCTAAATCCTGCGCTGTTTGCGCGGAACTCGCCGTATCATTATCCACAATCAATATATGCCAGGGTTTATCTTCAGAGCCTGAAAAGCCCAATTGGAGACTGGCTATTTCCGAGGGGATTAATGCTTTCATAGATTTTCTGCCTCATCTCAAATGAGTCATCAACGGTATTAGTTTTCC
>JABSRQ010000115.1 GCA_013215055.1 Pseudomonadales bacterium
ATCGATCAGCTGTGCCAAATCTGCTTGAGGTATGGCTACAGGTTCGGGTGCAGCTTCAAGCGAAGTTGATGCAGAGCTAATATGCACCACATTAGTGACAGTCGCCGCAACCTTTTCAACTGCAGCAACCACCTCGACATTTTTCTCTGCAGCCGGTAAAACTGCAGCCGTAGCAGGTAAAGCCGTAGCCGGTAAAACTTCAGCGGTAGCAACGGCTACAACTGAAGCTTCAGGCTTTTTTTCCGGCTCTATCACCTCTGTTTGAACAGGCTTCTCTTCAATGACATCGACCACTACCTGCTTTTCTTCAACCGCTACCGGTTTTTCATTCATATCTAGCGGCTTTTCACTGACCTCTGCAGGCACTTCATTAACCGCAGGCGCATTCACCAAAACCTGACTCGGTGGCTCAGCCAAACCTTCAGGGCGAAAGATCAACATACGCAACACGGCCATTTCCAAGCCACTGCGCATATCCGGAGCCAGGGCAAAATCTTTTTTCGCCATCAAACCCATTTGATAAAATAACTGTAACTCTTCAGCCGTCACCGATTGCGCCAAAGCAATCACGCGCTGCTGATCACCCAGGCTATTATCAATCGCATCAGGCACAACCTGTGCAATCGTCATACGGTGTAACAATAATAATAATTCGTCTAACACACCGGCATAATCCGGTGCCTGCTCACTAAAATCGGTAATCACTGCCAATAGTTTTTTAGCATCATGCGCAACTAAAGCCTCAGCCAATAAATATACCGTTTGCTGATCGATACTACCCAACATTTCACGCACTTGTGACTCAAACACCTTACCCGAACCAAAAGCGATAGCCTGATCGGTTAAACTCAACGCATCACGCATACTGCCATCGGCAGATCGGGCCAACGCCCACAACGCAGGCTCTTCAAACTCCACCTTTTCCTGACCCAGAACATAATCCAAATGGCCAACGATGCGCTCTGGCAGCATATTTTTTAAATGAAATTGCAAACAACGGGATAAAATCGTCGCCGGTAATTTCTGCGGATCCGTGGTCGCCAATAAAAACTTCACATGCGCAGGTGGCTCTTCCAGGGTTTTTAACAAGGCATTAAAACTGTGGGTTGAAAGCATATGCACCTCATCGATAAGGTACACCTTGTAACGCCCCTTCGCTGGCGCATATTGCACGTTATCCAACAGATCACGTGTGTCTTCAACTTTGGTACGTGAAGCCGCATCCACCTCAATCAAATCAATAAATGAACCCTGATTAATCTCCAAACAGGAAGAACATTCACCACAGGGCTCTGAGCTTACACCCACTTCGCAATTTAAACATTTAGCTAAAATACGCGCAATCGTGGTTTTACCTACACCACGAGTGCCGGTAAATAAATAAGCATGATGCAGACGATCATTGTCCAGCGCATTGATCAACGCCTGAAGCACATGCTCCTGCCCTACCATTTCACGGAAAAAACGCGGTCGCCACTTACGGGCCAGAACCTGATAACTCATGAAGGAATTTCCTTTTGCATGCGCGCATTATACACAAAGCAGAGCGAGATACGGAAACAAGATTATATTCACCGCAGCAGCTGCGACAATAAATCAGAAAGTGAAATAAATAGAAGATTGGAATAACGATCAGCTTAGAAAAAGCTTGGGTGGCAACCCTGATCAGCCACATCCCGGCACATGAGTCGACGGTTACCGTTGCTCCCTTCCGGGCCTGGCGGAATTCACCATCTATCATTGCGAGAGGACCGACCAGGGCCACCATTGCAAGGACGCCCACTATATAGACTTTCCCGCGTTGTGCAATAAGCTAAGGCATTATTTTTATTGAAATTTACCTATTAAAGGAAACACACGGCACTAAAGTAATTAAAAAGGCATAATGTAGCGCCTATTCCAGTCCCCCATAAAATAAAGCGAGACCGAAAAATGACGGAAAAATTAAAAGCCGGAGACAATACAAACATCGAAGCGGCTGTATTTCGCCATTTAATAAGCCATTTAGATGAACACAAAGATGTGCAAAATATCGAGTTAATGAACTTGGCGGATTTCTGTCGTAATTGCCTGGCTAAATGGTATGTCGCCGAAGCCAAGGAGCAGGGTGAGGAAGTGGAATACGAAGCGGCCAGAGAATTGGTTTATGGCATGCCCTATTCCGAATGGAAAGATCTTTATCAAAAACCAGCCACCGCTGAGCAGATGGCTGTTTTTGAGGCTAAGCAAAAAAAATAAATGCCTGCAATACCTTATCGCGCATTGATAGCCTGATCCATGGCAACTAATCGCTGAGCTGCAATCACATGCAGCTCTTCAACCAAAGACCCATTAAGCACCAGCACCCCTTTCTCTGCAGCGTCCTGCCAAGCCTCAATAATACCTTTAGCCTCATCAACTTCAATGGCAGAAGGTGCAAACGCTTTATTGGCCGCCTCTAACTGCTTGGGATGAATCAGGGTCTTTCCATCAAAACCCAAACGCTTACCCTGAACACACACAGCAGCAAAACCCTCTGCATTGTCCAGTTGATTATAAACCCCATCCAACACATCAGCACCATAGGCTCTTGCAGCCATCACACAGCGACCAAAGGCAAATTGAAATTCTTCACGTGATTCAGACTGCAACACACGCATCTCTTTGGCCAAATCGTTGGTGCCCATCACCACGACACTCACCTGTTCATGCGCTGCAATCGCCTCAACATTTAACACACCTTTAGGGGTTTCTATCATCACCCAAATATCTACCGTCTTCCCTAAAACCGCCAGGGCTTTATTTAACTCTTCGGTACATTCAACCTTGGGTAGGCAAATCGCATCAAACTCCACATCGACCAAGGCTTTAAGATCGGCCAAGCCCCACTCACTATCAACATGATTGATACGCACCACACGCTCTCTATGGCCAAAATCTTTTTCCTGTAAATAAGTCACGATATTGTCACGCCCCTGATCTTTTGCCTCGGGCGCTACCGCATCCTCCAAGTCGAAGATTACCGCATCACAATCCAGCGTCTGTGCTTTATCCAAGGCGCGGGTATTGGAGCAAGGCATATATAACACGCTACGCCTGGGTTTTAATTGTAGATTTTCTATAGACATATTATTTTGCTTTTACTTTTATTTTCAGATGATTTACAACAATCTTAACCGCGTCTTTAATTTCTCTACGGGTATAAAACTCAGATTTCAAATGAAAGCCGGCTTTACCCTTGGCGTAATCAATCTTGTAAGGCAAAGACATACCGCCAAAACTGGCATCTACCTTACCACCACCACCGCTAAACACCTCGAAGCGTAACGACACACCTCGGGCAGATCGTGGTAACTTATAGGTGGTTTCGGGTTTATTAATAAATTCAATTTCGCGGCTAACACCATCCCACTGTGCCTCATCGACATTCATTCTTGTGGTGCGCAACCAAAGCTGGGGCATAATCAATACATCAAAATCATATTGATGGGCAATAAGGCTGACCAGGTGGTAGTTGTATTTAGCTTTATCCAAAGGCACTGACTTTTTAATTTTAGGATCATACACAGAACCCGATAATTCCAACGCCTTCGCTTTCATCTCATCCACAACTATAGGCGGCAATTGATACACCTGAAAATCATCTGATTTCAGCTGCCTCTCTATTTCTGCGTCGACCTGATCCGCACCCTTAAGCAGATCATCATGCACGCTGGATACCGGCAATAATAAAATCGAGCCGACTTGCATACGATTTTTTTTCACGGCAGGTTCGGTGGTACACGCACATACCAGTAGCAAGATTACACTGTAAAAAAAGAACTGATTAAGAGATCTCATTCATCAGCCTTTTCAGCACCGCGCGGTGTACTGTCTAATAAAATTTGTTCAAAGATAGCATCACTGAGCAATAGCGGTTTAGCCGCTATCACCAATAAGGCACGTAAGCTCTCTGTTGAGGGCATTGTTTCAGATGATTGCAACTGCTTGGCATAAGCCAAAAGAGCCGCATATTGGGGATAGTTTGATTGTAACTGACGATACTCCTCCATCATCTCAACCATAGGTTCATTCTGGCTGGCTCTGGCTTCTGTAATTAAGCGATCAACCAAAATATCCATCGCCGAACCCAGCTTAGGGCTGCTCAATAAACCGTTATCACTTTCAGCCGCAGCATCCGCGCCAGCAAACTTGCCCTGCATGGCACATTGATATAATTGCATCAACTCGTGTAGATCATTTAATTCCAAACGAATCATAAACTTGTCCCAGTATTTAACACACACTCAAGCCAGAATTTTAACAGAGACACATTAAAAAGACAGAAAAAACAACCTCCTTATTGATAATGATTCTCATTAACTACAATGTTAATGCAAATCATTCTTATTAACTCACGTTTTTGGATCCCTCTGAATTTTTTATGCCCCGGTCATCGCAAACAATTAGCGCACTAATCCAGCACAACACTCAATAAACTCTGGTTTGAATGGATGAATAAGGCTTCTTTGCATTATGAACGGGAACAAATAGGCAGAGGCATGCGCCTATATGGGTTGTGCCTTTGAACTAAGCTGCCTGGCGCTAGCCAACGATAAAGGTGATAAAAACACTCAGATTCGTCATATCACCCTTTGTGCCATTTATCTTATCCATTGCTTTGAACAGCAACATGAATACGATAAGGCTGAGCTGTGTCTTAATCTCAGCCAGCAGCTGCTTTTAAAAAACTGGGGAAACATTCCCAGCTTGATACCTGTAGTTTTTGCCTAAAAACGCTGATGAAAAAGCAGGATTACAAAAACATTCTTCCTGCACGTTCAAGCATCTCCGTTTTATAACACAGTTGTTTTTACATCGTCCCCACATTTCTAGGCAATACCGCAAGGCACTAAACAGCCATTAAGAATGAAAAAGAGATATCTACACCACAGTCAACATTAAAACGCTTCAAACCATGGAACCTCTTTAAAAACTGCGGTCTAGATACATAACCGCAGAGCAATAAGCTGAGCGTACCCCCTAAAACCGAGGCCAACCATGAATCAATTACTGCCAATAGCACTTATCTTAATGACAACAGCAGCCATCGCATTAAATCCAAACATGCGCATGCGCAGAGCCTATTTATTAACCCAGAGTAAACCTAAGGATAACTAACAGGCTTTCGCAGAAAGAAAGATTCGATTAAAATTCAAACGCAGCAGTAAATTGTCGTCAACAAGAAGCTAATATGAATATCAGCATTAAACCCAGCGAAATAGAAACCCGAACCATAAAAAGCAGCGGACGCTGCGTGGGGGCTATCGCCACCCACAAACCTACAGGCCTCAAAGCTTATACCATAGGCCGTTACAAACACAGCAGCTGCAATATGGCCGTCAACCACCTATTGGCCGCCTTCGCTCGCCAAGAGGCCCTGCAAAAACAACAAAAGTCTTAATGCGTTTTTTGTATAATCTACTGTACTTTTTCGCTGATCACCAACCGCACAGGTCTATCTCTATCGACCCAGTTAAAGGCCTGACTCTCAATCTGCCAATCGCCTTTTTCCGCAACGGGCTTACCCGAAAAAGAAATTCTGGCACCAACCACCACCTGTTTAAACTGGCTTAAACGCATCTGTGGCATCATGGCCATCGCATCGGTTAAGGTTAATTGCAGCGGTAAATCAGCCAATTTAAGCTTCTTAACCGCCAACGGCATCGGCGGGCCAGCTGCCGCCTTGGCGTAGATAAACACCGATAATCCTGCATCCAGATGGTTTAACGACGCTGCCACACTCACGTTAATATCAATACCTTTCTCCGCAAAACCCTCAACTGCATTATCCGCGACTTTTTCTACATCAGCCCCATTTTCGCGTGCCAAACGCTCTCTAGCCTCATCAAGACCTTGCTGAATCATCATCGCCTGCTGGGAACCGGGATCTAAGACTTGGGATAATTTCTGCCAGGCCGCTATCGCAGCTACAAAATCGCCACCTTCAAAAGCTGAAATACCCAAAAGCCCCAACGCGGTTGTCTGATGCGGATTAATCTTTAACGCCTTATCCAGATATTCTGCCACCCTGGCAGTGATGGTTCTGTTTTCCCGTAAATATTCAGCCTGGGCATAATAAGCCAAAGCATCCGCATCTTCCGGCAACATTTCCGCCAATATCGCATAATGAGAAACCGCTCTATCGTAATCTTGTTTAGCCATTGCCGCTCTAGCTAACATGATACGGTATTCAAATTGATCGGGTTTTTTCTGCAAACGTTGATCGATACTGGCATAAACCGCTGTTAGCTGGCTCTGGTATTGCGCCTCGGATGTCGCGGCATTTAAGGCTTGCATTTGCTGGGCTATTTGCCAATCAGGATAAGCGCCAATGGCGCTATAAATTAACAGAGCCAACAGTGGCACCGGCATCATAAGCCACAAGCCAAGTTTATGATCAGAGGCTGTTAACGGTGCTCGTTCAAATTGTTCCGTTGATTGAATCAACTGCCTGACATTTTCACTATAACTACGTTGATAATCATCAGCAGAAATATATTCATCAGCCAAGTCGCCATCCAGCTGCGCCATGCGCTGCTTATAAATGCCAATATTGCGCTGAATACGCTGACGATAATAATCTTCAACCGCCCTGGGGCGCTTTAAAACCAACACAATAATCAATGCAATAGACAGCACTAATAAAACAGCAATAATCAGATAAAATTCCACGACCAGCCTTTTAATAAACCCAAGTGAGAAACACGATAAAACAGACAGCGTCGATTATGCCTACTACAGATCAAAGCATAAAGCCTATTCTGGCGCATTTCTTTGCTGTATCTGCGCCAGACTTTTGGAGACATAAAATAGGATTAGAATAGGCAATACAAAAGCACTGATCAGAAAGACATCAATAAGACTGGAAATCCCGGTACCTATAAATAAATCAACCAACACATATAGCAAGGGGCCAATAATCATCAACGCCGGAATAATCATCAATAGCAGATGTGCCCAGCCCCCCTTCTTGGAAAATTTAAACAACACAAAACGTGCCGACAAAACCCCCAACGCACCTATAACACCCCAGAAATAATCAAACATGCTTAATAACAGGTAAGCCAATTCCGCAATAATCAACAACACAATCGCCACCTTTAATAGCTTTTGCATTAAGCCTAAACGCTTATAATCATTAGCCTGCATCAGACACTCCGTTGATAAAACTATACTATTTCAATAAAACCTGTGTTGGCTCTCGCACCCTTGTATTCCATAATAAAAAGGCCAATAACGCCATCAATGGCAAACAGCATAAAAGTAAAACCGGCCAACTGCTTTGCTGCAAAACAAAACCTGCCGATAACGCAGCCACCGCCTGCAAACTAAACACACAGGCATCATTAAAGGCCTGCACCTTAAACTGCTCTCCCTCTTTATAACAGCTTGGTAATAAACTGGTACCGGCAACAAACAAGAAGTTCCAGCCCACACCCAATAGAATTAACGCCGTCCAAAACGCCGTTAATGCAGTGCTGCTATAAGCGATAACGATGCAGGCAATATAAGCCGATAAACCCAACATCACCAGGGTCTTTAAACCAAAGGTTCGAATCAGCAAGGGCGAAATGAGCGAAGGTAAAAACATAAAGGCAATATTGGCTTTGAATCACCCATTTGGTATCGCTCAAGCTATGGCCATGTAGATGATGCATGCTAATAGGCGTTGCGGTCATAATAAAAGACATCAACGCATAACCGATGCCCGCACTACCTATCGCCAGCCACAATAGTCGAGAATTTAAAATAATGCGCAGAGGTCTTGGAGCGGCAGATTTCTCATCATGCTCTGGCGGCACAGCGGCTTTAAAAAACAGCAGGCACACAGCACAAAGCAGATAGGCCAGCATTGCTAAATAAAAGCTTCCCTGATATTCAACATCGGTAAAATGCTGACCCAGCAAGGCTAATTCAGGTCCAACAAATGCAGCAACGACACCACCCAATAGAATACTGGAGGCGGCAGTCGGCATTTTTTTAGCCTCAACCGACTCCATCGCAGCAAAACGAAATTGCTGCATTGCAGCCATCGCCATGCCGATGAGAAAGATGAAAAAACAAAACAGAAAGAAGCTATTTTCAGAAAGACTATAACTCACGCCCAGACAGGCAGATGCGGCAAAGATATTGGCCAGAATAAATATCACCTTGCGGCCAAAACGCTGCATTAATAATGCCGCAGGCACCGTGCCCAAAGCTGAGCCAACCACCATAACCGCTAGAGGCAAGGTCGCATATTGAGCATCGGGAGCCAGCTTTGCGCCGATAAAGCTACCGATAAACATCAACATGGGCACCGCAGTAAAAGCAAACGCCTGCGCCAGCGTTAACACGGCAACGTTGTTAAATCCCTTAGCATAAATGCCCAAGCTTAAGCCCTCACGATAATGTAAAACAAAAACACTATACGTGATTCTTTTTACCTTGGGCAGCCAAGCTAAACAATTAACAGTGATTTATAATGCAAGTTTAATGTGTGCGCTCTACCACCTTGATAACATGGCCATCCGGATCTTTGATAATAGCCTGCACACTGTGATGTTGCTTATCAACCGTATACCTAAGCACCTCCCCTTTGGCATATTTACTTTGATCACAAACCTTTATCGCATCGTCCACTTCAAGCCTTAATCGACCTTTAACAAACACCGCGAGAGAATCGTCTTCAGCCCAGTTATGGGATAATTCTATCGATGAAGGCTCTTCATCATCGTAACCTAAAGACGCTAAGGTAAAACGCCCGGCAGGATAATCCTGTTTGCGTAATAACTGCAGGCCCAGCACCTGCGTATAAAATTGAATGGATTGGTCTACATTGCTAACACGTAATAACGTTGGCATAACATTCATAAGCACTCTCTCACCCATTAATCAGAAACAGTGATTACTTTGAGAAGTGATTACGCAAAAAGTTCCAACAAGGACAAATATCGCAAAAAAACGTGAAGCCAGTCACAAAAGTCTATTGCAGATCAACAAGCTGCTGATTGATTCTTGCGGTAACGGTGCCGGCTTCTTTATAAAAAGCATCACCCACCCTTAAATCTTGCCCCAGTATCAGGTTTTTATGGCTTAAACGTCGTAGATGTGCGTTTTCATCAACAATATCAATCAAAGCAGGCTGTTCTTGCGTGGCTCTATTTATCTTGATGATAATACCTTCGGCGGCAAAGTTACTGATAATCTGCCTATCTTCGTACCACTGATAAGCAAACGTAGCGACAGCAAAAAGTAATAAAAAAGCCCATAAAAGCTTTCTTGCCTGATGAAAGTTTTCTGAAAAATTCGGTTGCAGCATGTTATTTTCGCTCGATCAATTCAATTTTATAACCATCAGGATCTTCAACAAAGGCAATAACCGTTTTACCGTGGCGCATAGGCCCTGCCTCTCTAACCACATTACCACCCTTGGCTTTTATCTCTTCACAGGCCTTATAGGCATCATCAACCGCAATCGCCAAATGACCAAAACCCTCACCTAGATCATAGAATGAAGTATCCCAGTTATAAGTAAGCTCTAACACGGTGTTATCCTCTTCTGGCCCAAAACCCAAGAAAGCCAAGGTGAAACGCCCCTCAGGATAATCGTTTTGACGCAGAAGCTGCATCTGGAAAATCTCGGTATAAAAAGCAATGGATGCTTCTAAGTTGCCTACACGCAACATGGTATGTAATAAACGCATCTTTTTAACCCCTAGTTATTGACGTCTGTTTCAAGCGCCTCAATCATCACGGATAATTTATCCGTATCAAAATCAGCATGTAAAGAGGGTATATCCGGTAGCGTTTTTGTGACCTTGCTGGATAGCTGACTAAAACGCTCAACCTTGCCATGTAAACCTTGCTGGCCCGCTAACGCCTTTGCAGTGGCATTATAATGATTACTGACTGCAGCCAATGAATTCCCCAGCTTATTAAATCGCTCAGCAACCAGACACAGCTGATTATAAATATCGCCTGCACGTTCGGATATTTCCCTAACCTCGGCATTGCTACTTTCTAACATCCACAGGTTAGAGACGGTTTTAAGAATGGGAATTAACGTGGTATGAGAAACCAAAATAATATTTTTATTATTGGCGTAAGCAAATAGATCTTGTTTTTTGTATTGTAATGCCGCGATATAAGCGGGTTCTATAGGCATAAACATCAACACAAAACTGGGGCTATGCATACCTAGAAGATTGGTATAATCCTTGCCACTTAAATCGTCACAGTGTTTTTTAACCGCTGCCGCATGTGCATCTAAAGCTTGCTGCTGCGCCTCCTCTGTATCACTGGCGCAGTACTGGTCATAGGCATTTAATGTCACTTTGCTGTCGATAATAATATGCTTGCCATCGGGCAGATGAATCAAGTAATCCGTCTGCTTTAGTTTGCTTTCTTTATCCCTGAAGGATTGCTGCTTGGAGAAATGTGCGCCGTCTACTAATCCGGATAACTCCAATGTACGCTGCAATTGCGCCTCGCCCCAGGCACCACGTTTTTGTGAATCCCCCTTTAACGCAGAGGCCAGATTATTGGCCTCATCTTGCATTTTTAGCCCCACATCCATGACTTTTTTAATCTCGGCACTGAGATTGGCATGACCTTTTAGCGACTCGCCATGCACATCGTTGACCCGGCGCTGGAAACCATCAATCTGCTCTCTAAAGGGCTTTAACAATAGCGACAGCGATTGCTGTGACTGTTCGTTGAAACTGCGCTGCTTATCATCAAAAACTTTATTAGCCAGGTTTTCAAACTCCTGCTTTAACAGGGTTTTCTGCTGTTCAAATTGCTGTAACTGCTTATCATAGGCCGATTCACGCTCAGAAAAACGAGTGGCAACCTGATGATATTTGACCAGCAGAGCCTGGTATTTTTCCTGTTGCGCAGCCAATTCATCAACCTGCAGCAGGCATTGACTATCAACTTGAATGGCTTTGTTAGATTCTACAGCCAGCTTTTTTTCCAGCCGCTGAAACCGTGCCATCACACGCAGTGTGCTTAGTAAATAACCTAAAGAAAAAAACAGTAGGGCTACGACGGCGGCAATAAGTATTAGCGATAAGTCAGACATTACTCATCATCTGGTATTTTTAGAGCCAAGGTGGATAAAATCTCATCTACCGATGCATCATCCATGCTTTTATTATCAATATCACAGCCATGACTGATGGCTAAATAACAATCACCCAGATCGATAAACCACTCCCGCCAATACATATCGTCTTCAGTAAACTCCTGATAAATGGCGTCCAATTCGGCCAAGGTGGTTTTGAAGTTTTCCTTCATTAACAACGACTCTAACAAGCCTGCTTTATCCTGGCCCTCTTCAGCATATAAAGCTGAAATTTCTATGACCGAGACTTCGTCACTGTCGGTGATAACGATGGTTTCTTCATCCTGATCGGCAAACCATTCAGGTGGTAATAACAACGCCCATAGATCGGTAGTGAGTTCATTCATAATAAAACCTGAGATTAAAAGTGATATTGGTAAATCAGCGCATCTTGGTATCCCGATGCCAACTGATAATAGTTTTTACGCACCGCAATCTGGATAAAACCCAAATCGCTATAGAGTTTTTGGGCCCCGACGTTTTCCCGCCCCACTTCCAGCAAACACGTTGCCATTTGCTGCAGCTGCAACTGTGCCAAGCAGCCTTGTAATAATTCTCGCCCCAAACCGCGGCCTTGGCGCTCTTTTTTCACCACAATATTAAGTAGTTCAGACTGATCTAAAACAGATTGAAAAATAGCAAAAGCCAACAGCTTTGCATCTTCGACTAAAACCCAAACAAGGTGATTGTGTAAACTGTTTTTCAGTTGGTTTTCAGAGCAGGCATTAAAACCCGCCTGTTGTTCGATATTCACGATATCGGCAAGATCAGACAATAAAGCCTTGCGCATCGACTTCATCAATAACACTAATTTGAGGCTAAAGAAGCTTTAAGCTGTTGCAAGTCTTGCCACAGAAGCTTTTTACATCGAGGCTGTAAAAAATAAGCCTGCAGCTCATCCGCAAATAACACCGGCCGGGACTGGAAATGCGTTATTTTACCCCGCTCAAATTTTTCATCAAGGAAGTTTTTAGCCGCAGCCTCGCCCCAACAAATAATCAATGTACAGGCTGGGTTGTTTATCTTGGGTTGCAGAAAGCCTGCAAAGGTTGCTCTTGCCGCGGAAATATCATGTGCCAGAGGAAAGCTTTTTGCCGGCGGCCATTCAAAGACATCCGTGGCATAAAATTCTGGACGCTGTTTATTTAATGCAAAATAAATATCATCAAAAAAAGCCTTGGCTTTTCGCTCGTCCTGCCACTGCAACGCAGGCTGAGGTAAAATCATCAAAAATTCACCACAGCGAAATAAACGCTGACGAAAACGCAAAGGTTTATCGGCATTGACCGTGACTGTAGTAGTGGTTTTTTTATCCGTTGCAGACGCTGTGGAATTCTTTGTACCCGCAGCTATCTGCGTAGTAACATCCTGCATCTGCTGCTGTTGCAACATGGCCGCCGCTTTCTCAACCAGAGTGCCAGAGTTTTGCACCCCTCCTTGAGCAGAGACCTGAGCGGACGACTGGGCAGCAGCAGTTGGGGCTACCTCTATAGCATTATCTTCTGCGCCCTCATCTTTTACCAAGACCAATGCAGCAGAAGGTTTCGCAGCACTTAACTGAAAACGGGGTTGAAAAGTTTTCAGCCCCATCGTATTCAGCAATTCAACCCGCTGCGATTCAAGCATCTTTTACACACCACCTTTTTGAGGATGGGCTTTCTCGCTGCGATTATTTAATGTGTTAACCGCATCGATATAGGCTTTTACAGAGGCAACAATGATATCCGTATCGGCACCCTGACCATTCACCATGACGCCATCACGCTGCAGACGTACGGTCACTTCACCTTGTGAATCCGTGCCTTCGGTAATCGCATTAACGGAATACAGCTTTAATTCAGCCTGGGTCTGAATCATAGATTCAATGGCTTTAAAGGCCGCATCAACAGGGCCATCACCTTCGGAGGTGGCCGACATAGCCTCACCCTTCAGGCTTAATTCAACGGTGGCTTTGGGTAACTTACCGGTTGATGAAACCGCTTCAATACTAACGTATTGATAACCGTCATCACTCTCTACCACATCGGATACCAGCGCCTGTAAATCTTCATCAAAGATTTCATGTTTTTTATCGGCCAGCACTTTGAACTTGGCAAATAAAACATTGGCTTCATCGTCACTTTGGAATTTATAGCCCAAGCCTTCTAATCGAGCTCTAAACGCAGCACGGCCAGAGTGTTTACCCAACACCAGCCTATTGTCACTCCAACCAACATCTTGCGCACGCATAATTTCATAGGTTTCACGGTGTTTCAATACGCCGTCCTGATGAATACCTGCCTCATGAGCAAAAGCGTTAGCACCTACAATCGCCTTGTTAGGTTGCACCGGAAAACCGGTAATGGAAGATACCAAGCGTGATGCAGGAACAATATATTCGGTTTGAATATCAGTTTCAACCGTGAACAAATCATGGCGTGTACGTATCGCCATCACCACCTCTTCCAAAGATGCGTTACCGGCACGTTCCCCCAGACCATTGATGGTACATTCAACCTGACGCGCGCCGAAGTTGACTGCAGATAATGAATTCGCTACCGCCAAACCTAAATCGTTATGGCAATGGACCGAAAATATCGCCTTATCGGCATTCGGAATGGTATTCATCAATTGACCAATAATGCGGCCATATTCAGCAGGTTCACCATAACCTACGGTATCGGGAATATTAATCGTGGTTGCACCCGCTTTAATCGCCTCTTCGATGATGCGACACATAAAATCAAATTCGGTTCTGCTGGCATCTTCACAGGAAAACTCTACATCATCGGTAAACTTACGCGCATATTTCACCGCATTAACCGCATGCTCAACCACCTGGTCAGGCTGCATACGCAGTTTATATTCCATATGAATGGGCGAGGTTGCAATAAAGGTATGAATACGACTGGCATTGGCATGTTTTAGCGCCTCACCAGCTCGCTCTATATCTTTTTTATTGGCTCTAGCCAGGCTACAGATTCGGCTATCTTTGATCACACTGGCGACAGCTTGAACGGCTTCAAAATCACCCGGACTGGCAATGGCAAAACCCGCCTCAATAACATCCACAGACATTTTTTCTAATACTGTGGCGATACGAACTTTTTCATCTTTAGTCATCGACGCGCCAGGGCTTTGCTCACCATCACGTAAGGTCGTGTCGAAAATGATTAATTTGTCTTTGCTCATTCGAGGTACTCCAGTTATGCCGCTAGTTTACTTGATTCATAAAATAAAAGGCATAAAAAAAAGACGCTTAGCGCCTTTTAAATATTTTCACGGTATAGCCGATTTATCATGCAATAAAGATCGAATATACCAGGGCAATGACCACTGCAGCTGCCGCAGCCCCAAGAGACCACACTTTAATTTCTTTACGTAATTGCGCCAGCAATAATTCACGCTGAGACGCCATTTCGGTTAATGCCTGCTGCACATCACTAGACTGCTTTTGCTGAGATTGATTATCCGCGGCAACCTGCTTGGAATTGGCATTAACAAAATACTGCATATCCCCGACTTCCGAACGTAATTGATCCAACTGCTGCAGTTTTTCCGTCAGTTCATTGGCCCCATTATTTTGATGGGCCGCCGTCGTTAATTGACGTAATTCCAGCGTTAACGCATCCAGTTTGACACTGAAGTTAGCCATATCCAGATTGGCCGACGCAACCGCTTCAACCAGCCCTTTCTGAACGTCTTTGACCTCCTGCAATTCACTTATTTCTTCGTTACGCTTCGCAGGATCAGGCCTGACATTATCGATAGGAGCAGCGGGGGTAGATACCGCCGCAATAGGTGCTTGCGCAGCCACCACAGCACGGCCTTCAACAAGCGCTTTGGAACGTTCCATATAATGTTCAACATTGATGCCACTAACCGCAGCCGCCTGACGATTTTTGAACGCATCCAATAAAGGCGGTACGGCGGATCTAACATCCCGCATCAATACTACCATTTCAGGTCTAGCAGTAAGCCCACCTTCAATAATACGATTGAGCAGGTTTTCAACCGCCCAACCTAGCTCACCAATGGCATTGGCCTTAACCATGCGGCCGCTGCCTTTTAGCGTATGAAAAGCACGGCGCAGCTCTTTTAATGGTTTATCAACAACCTGGTTTTTCTCCCAGAGCAGTAGATTGTCATCAATAATTTCAAGTACTTCTGTCACTTCTTCAACAAAGATCTCAATAATTTCTTCTTCGAAGGCTTCATCAGAATCTGGCATATTCCCTTGTCCTCAACACAGTCTTAATCTTTCTACCGGCGTGTCTATAATTTTTTTACAAAATAGCACTATTTGAGTTTATTTAACAGTCATAGCGAACAATAACAAAGGCTTGTTCTAACGAATATAAGCTGTTTTTTGTCCTTTTTTGAATCATTTCTCAATCTCGGATGGAGCGATACAGATTAACCTCAAAAAACTCATCGAAGCCACCCAAGTGCGGAAAAGTACAGCCATCAAACGTCGCCGTTTTTTCAAGCCCAGGATAACTGAAATTTTTCACCCGTGAATCAACCAAAATCATCTCATCGCTGCGCTTTAATAAATCCTCTAATAAGGGAATATTCTTTTCTTCATACAGCACATCGGCAATCACAATCAAATCGACATGGCCCTGATATTGACGATAATCACCCATAATCTGAATATGATCGACATCTGCCAGGCCATTTAACTGCAGATTAAGTTTCACCGCTTTTTGTGACACGTCATCAATATCACTGGCAATCACCCGCTTGGCTCCCGCCAAGGCACAGGCTATCGCGACAACGCCGGATCCGGTGCCCACATCCATCACCGTCTTGCCTTTAACCCATGCAGGATTTTGCAAAATCTCCTGCGCTAAAACCTTGCCACTGGCCCAGCAAAACATCCAGTACAGCGGATTATCCATAACCGCTTGAACCGTTTCAGCAGGAAGGGATTCTATATTGGTTTTTTCATCCATCAAATACAGCTGTAATTGACCATCACCCAATAAATCCCAGGCTTTCAGATTCGCCGGCGGAATAATGCGCTGTA
>JABSRQ010000116.1 GCA_013215055.1 Pseudomonadales bacterium
GCCGGGTGCCAGTTGCCCGCTGACATTTTCAACCACAGGGCGCGCCATCGAATATGGCCTGCAGCATATGCATGTAAGCTATGCCAGTCGCCCGGGCATTAATGAAGAATGGACCCAGTTGGCGATGAGCCACGGCAAGCTGTTTCTGAACTTAAGCGGCGCAGCAGCGGCGGCATCCAGCGTCCTGGGTGTGGATGTTAAATCCCTGGGGCATAGTGTCTGTGGCCGTATTGTTGATGAACTTGAAGAACCCGACAAAGGATCCCTATGGTTACGCCTGACGGGCATGATCCGCCTGTTAACCTACCTTAAACAGGCCGATAAGGTTATTGCCGAATTCAGTGCCAGGGCCACACAGTTTCGTCCGCTGCTTATCGGCAGCAGCGAGGTCATCGCGGCTGATCTGGATAAGGCGCAGGCATTTTTCTATGAAGCTTTTTGTGTACACCTGCAATCGTCAACCACCTCGGGTTTTGCCTCCAATGTGTTACAGGCGATGATTTCCGGAGGTCAGGAAAGTAGCGCCGAGGAAGAGGCTGAAGCTGCACGTTTGATGACGGGCATTAACGGTGTAGAAAGTGCGATTCTGGTTGAACAACTGGATGAGATTGTTGATACGATTGTGGCGCAGATCGCTAAAACCCCCTGCATTAAAAAACATTTTATCGATGTTGATGCCTCGCAGGCCTGGTGCTGGTTAAGCAGTTCAAAATCGGGGCCTTTAGAGGCGCTGATTGAGGGTTTTCTTCTGCGCCATGGCCATCGAGGCTATCGTGAACTGTGTCTGCGTGAAGCCTGCTGGGCTGATGCACCTGAAACACTTATCGTGTCGATGCAGGCCTCTGTAGTGGCTAAACTGCAGGGCATGCCATCCAGCATCAAACCAGAACCTATTGACCTCTCGGGCCTAAGCCGGGCTTTACGCTGGATTGTGCCCAAGGCTCATAATGCCGTGCGGCGCAGGGAAGCAACTAAATCACTGTTGGTTAATATTACCAATCGGCTCAAGCAAAGTTATCGTGCCTTATCTGTTCAGTTAGTCGCCGAAGGCAAGCTGGATGATGCCGATTTATTATACTTTTTTACCCATCAGGAATTGATGGAATTTGTTAATAAGCATTGCCTTGACCCAGCTGCATGTAAATTTTGGCAGCATAAAATTCGCCAACGTCAGCTGGCCCTGCCTTTTCAGGACCAGCTGATCTTTGCTGAAATCAGTGTCGGTAATCCTGTACCGATTGATATTCGTTCTGCGCTGCAGGCCGGCGAAGGGCAGATTGTTGGCCGGCCGGTGTCTCGTGGTGTGGTAGAAGCCAATGCTAGAGTGGCTTTTAGTATCAGTGAAGCGCAGGCCTTGTTACCGGGTGAGATACTGGTGGCACCCATCACCGATGTGGGCTGGACCCCTTATTTCAGCATGATTTCGGGCCTTATTACCGATGTGGGCAGTGCCGTATCCCATGGTGCCGTTATCGCCAGGGAATATGGATTGCCTGCGATAGTGAATACCCGTGTTGCTACACAACGGCTTAAAACCGGTGACCGTATCAGGCTGGATGCCAATACCGGCATTGTCACCATATTATAAAACAGGCCTTTTTGATGCCTTTAGCGGGTTGATTAAATCCCTGGCAAGGCAGTATTCTGAAATTCTAATAATAATAATAATAATAATAATAGGCAGGAGTTGATTAATGTTAGCCGAAGAGCAACTGGTACAGTTTGGCATTGAGCTCGAAGATGAGTATCCACATGCTTTCAGTGAAGATCATCAGGATTGGAATGAGTCCTATTTCTTCGATTGGTATGATGAACAGGGCACGAATGCCGGGCATTGCCGTATAGGCTGGCATCCGGTGCAAAAACGTGTGCTGTTCTGGTTATATCTGTTTAATGGCAGTGAGTGGCTGGTGATCGAGGAATTTCGCCTGCCTTTTTCCGATTTGCAACTGCTAAAGGACAATAAAGCCTTTGCTTATCAGGGCTGGGGGCTTGAGTTTAGCTATGACCCGGCCCTGCCTTTGATGATGGGCATGTTAAGGGTCAAAGGTTTTGCCCGGGTACAAAGCGGTAAACGCCAGGGTATGATTTTGCCTGTGCAGCTAAGCCTGAATGTTACTGCCCAGGGGCCTGCTCATTCACGCGGTGGCGGTACCGTGGAAAACCATAGCGCCGAAGGCTTTAGCACCAATCGTTATGAACAGCCGATACGGGGAGTGGGGCAGATGTGTATCGATAATTGTCTCACCGAACTTGAGGTCCGTGGTGAGCGTGATCACTCATGGGGCCCCAGACCGTGGGATATGCAATGGCAATTCTTTGTGGTCAACAATGCTCAATTTAGCCTGCAGGCCACGCAGGTGAATATTCCCGAATGGCCGCTGATTAAAATCGGATATTTTCAGGCCTTGGGAGAATCCATGGAACATCTGACCGAGGCCGATTTTGACTTAAATTATAATGCCGACGATCCCGCCAATGCCGTCAGTGGCAGTTTCACCTTAAGCTGTGACAGTGGCAGGGTGATTAAAGGCCGTATCGAAACCATTTCAGGCACCGAGATTGATATCACCCATGTTTACGCTAATCCCAAACGCACTGAATATCGTCGCTCCCTGATTCGCTGCTTTTTTGATGATCAAAACCCTTCCATTGGCTGGCTGGAATGTAACCGCCAAATTGATTAAAAATACAGATTCATGCAAGAGCCCGCTGCTGTTATCTGAGCTTAAAGCCAGGCAAGCAGCCTCTGTTTTAACCGGAATACCCAGACCAGATCTAATCGCTATAAAGATGAAAGTAGATGGCCTTTTTTACGTAAAAGTACATGCTGCCAGTGAGAACTCCAAGCTTTTGTCTAATGGGCAATGTCGGCTACGGGCTGATCATTAATCCCGCTGCAATCATCGCGACCCTGGATAAAACCTGCAGGAAGCAGCATTAACCAGCTGGGGCGTTAGCCGGTTTCGTTGTATTGAAGATCGAGTACAAGTGTTTGAATAGCCATAGGCCAACATTAAATAGCTAATGATGGTTAAGCCGAATTACAAAGATTTGTATTATTTTTGAGAGGGGCAGAAGGGGAATATTTGCAGGCTATTCAGCCTGAATTTATCCGATGCAGCAATATGCGCCTGATATCCTCTCTGAAATCGTGTTTAAACCCCGTTTAAAAACCCACACATTAAAAATGTATCTAAAATATAGGCCAATATTTCTCCGGGGCTGATACGGGCTGTTTTAAGATAGCTATTTGCAGGGCAAGCCTTTACTCTAACGGGCTTAAATATGCTCATACTGCTAATGCAGTATTATTACAGGACGTAACCATGTTTGATAATCTTAAAAACCTAGGCGAAATCGCAAAACAACTTGCCGGTGTGTTTGTTATCCTCCTAACAGGCGCCATTATGCTGGATTACACCAGCTCTGATGATAAGCCTGCCAAATCACCCACACATCAAAATAACCAATAACCCCCTGCGTTTATAATTCACCTGCTAATAACTGAACGCTACCTTTTTCAATGCTGGCCTGTAACTCTTCGGCCGATGTGGCGCTGGCGTTATTGCATTGCTTTGAATTTTTCACGTTTAATCCGTGCTGTTAGTCATTGGTTTAGGCTATAAAAATACCTCTATAAGCCCTTATCATTCATTCCGATGGTTAGCAAAGCTAGCCATCTTTGTTTGGAGTAATGCACAGCATTCCTGTTAGGATAAATGTTGTTTGCATTAACTCCTTTTGATACGCGAAATAATTGACTATTCGAGACGATTAATGCTTCATCATTATTTTGCTCATAGAAAAAATAGCAGGGATGTAAGATGGATTTAAGATTGTTGGTAGCAGCTATTACGCTGGTAATACTTGGGGGTTGTGGCTCAGGAAGTGATGAGGGGAATAAAGCCGGGAGCAAGGTAGGAGGCAGCAACGATGCTGGTTCAGCGGAAAATTCAATAGATCATGAAAAGCTGAAATTAGATCAAAATGCTATAGCTGTTAGAGTATTGACTGATGGTTTTTCTAAGAGCCGCCTCTATATTCAAGGTGGAGATATGTGGTGGTTACATATTAATGAAGCCGCTCCTGGTCGGGTTTATTCAGAGTCTTCAGCTCATTATATTAATGATGAAATCTGGTATCCCATTTGGCCTGATGAAGGACATAATGCTTTTTGCTTATGTACCTCAGATACTTTTCAGATTAAAGGTTTTGTTAACGATATTGCCATTGAAAGCGTTTGGATAGAGGATGAAATTCATATTATTCAGCAGCCTTCAGAGAGTAATGATGATATTGCGATTATTGAAATTCAGAATTTATCGTCAGTGCCGATTTGGAATGACTTTACGATTAAAAATATTGAGTACGCTTTAGCAGAAGACTATACGCAATCTATGTTTGTAGATGATTTAGATGATCCTTTAATCGATGAGACGGCAAAAATTATATACGATGAAAGTGAGCACAAAGAGAATAAACTACAAAATATTCTCGCTGATACCGTCTTGTTAAATGATGTTGGTGAAATTGTTCAGTCTAACTTTCCTAATGCTGTCTACAAATCAGAATGGATTACATTGATGGCTGAAGAACTTCCGGGAGAATTTTGTAAATCTTCACTCTATTTCAAGCGCTGTTTTAATGTTTCTAGAGATACGTGCTTAACCGTAGCCAGCAATGAAACGAATCGTTGCTTAAATGAATATGCAGATTCGATTCCCAACCTATTAATTCAGCCTAACGATGGATCAAAATGGGGCGCTGAAGTTGGGCGTTGCGCAGGAGTGGCCTATGAGGAAACTCTTCTAGATTGGAAAATAGCAGCTTGTAATTGATTCTGTTTTTATTTGTATAGTGTGATCAATTTACCGTCAAATAGTTTAGATTATTGGCGGTATTTTTAAGCAGAGAAAACAAATCCCTCTTTTACTAATTTCATCAGATTTTTAGCTTTTTCAGTAGAGCGGAAGATCGCGATTTCCATCCTGTGATGCACTATTGAAAGAACTTCACCCGTACTAGGAACAATGACATCTTTGCCTTAGTACCTATCTGTGATCCCATAGGCTTTTTACTGAGTGATGTCGTACTTTTCTGGTATTACATTTCATTTAGCCAGCGCGCATCAGAATTATCATCTGTATGCTTTAAGTCCGGAAATGACGGGGTCACAGAAATGACCCCAAGACTTCAGGCTTATATACAAACTTTGGAATAGGGGGGGCAAAGCGATAAAGTCACAAGCTTCAGCAAAGTGACTGCGATATAACAATCTTCATTGTTAGTGAAATGTTCAATTAACAGTGTCCACTTGATTCATTAGGCGCTCATCGGTAGTCCGCTTGCCCAGCCCTTTGCCATGCCAAGCACCGACTTCTTATAGTCGGTGTTCTTAGCTGCCAAGTTTCTTTGCCTGCAAAATTCTGCATCTTGATTAAAAATGGATGCAGCAAGCTGTCGCCCGCCCAGGGTAATACCTGTCGTTTTATCAACTCTCAATTGGGTAAACTGAGTAAATGCCTGATCCAGGTTATGGCTCTGTACTTTTAGGCAGTTAGCGATATGCCACGCATCTTCCAACGCCTGACAAGCCCCCTGACCCGAGGTAGGTAACGGTGAATGGGCCGCATCACCCAGCAAGACTACATTATTTCTATGCCAGGTTTTAATGGGGTTGTGATCATGCACGTATATTTTATTGATACGGGATTCAGCCGTATCATTAATGATTTTATCAATAGGGCTGGGCCAATGGCGAAACAGTGCATTGAGCTCTTGTTTATACATCAGCGGATCCCTGAGGCCTATTTTTTCACAAACCACACCACCGGCCCAATACGCCTTGGTACTTGATACGGGGACTATGCCAAAACGCTCGCCTGTTCCCCAATAATCGGAGACGGTACTATCGGTAAATAGCGCATCTGCGCTCTCAAACACGCCTATCCAATTAATAAACCCTTGATAAACGGGTTGGTTATCTTCAATAACATACTTTCTAGCTATCGAATTCATGCGGCCATCGGCGCCAATGATAATATCGGGCTGTATGCACGCGGTATTCTCAAATGTGACTTCTACCTGCCCGCTAGCATTATCGGATAGGCCACTGACCTTATGCTGATAATGAAGTTTAATACCCAGTTCAAGCACTCGGCGGCTCAGTATATTCATAAGGTCTTTGCGGATAATAGAGTAGCTGGGGTAGCCCATGACGCTACTTAATGTATGAATGTCTAGCGAGCCCAGAAGCTCTCCATCACTAGAAAAACGATTCATGCTACTAACGACACCGGAAACTTGAGCCACCTCATCTAAAACACCCAATTGGTCCAAGACAAAAGCCGCATTGGGCCAACAGACAATACCCGCTCCAATTTCAGAGGGCCCTGGATGGCGTTCATAAATCTCAACATCAAAACCTGCTTGCTTCAATGTTATTGCGGCACTTAAGCCTGCAATGCCACCGCCTAATATCGCTATATTCATCGTTTATCCTCTATGTTGGCAATGCATCAAATGCCAAGCGCTGCTAAGCCGAAAACTGATGGCCCCTTATTCAAGGTATTCCTTTAAAGAACCCAATAAAAAGTCCCACACCTGAGACTGCATAAGCTCGTAAAGTTCTAATGATTTAATATTGCTTTGCACCAGTGTGAGCAGCGTTTTTTCACCCATGCTTTCCAGCGTGTAGTTCATCGAAATGTAGTTTTCCTCGATGCGTTCTGTACCATGATTATCACTCCAATAGCGGTAACGGAATGCTCTGGGTGAATCGAGTTTTTCGATGATACCGTAATCGATAAAAGCTGCACCATCAACCTCACCCTTGTAAAGAACTTCACTGCCCTCTACCCATCTGCTTTCTACCGAGCTTAAAGGGTAAAAAAGCGGAATCTCAACGCTGTTTGTCAGCGCCGAAAATACGCTTTCAGCTGAAGCCTCGATGAGGATTTCCTTTTTAACCGTATATGTTTTCAAACGCTGTTTCCTGACAAAATTATTGATGATTATTGAGCTCACCATCGTGAACCTTCGAATAAGCCGCATTGTATATCACCGGCATTTGGTATTTCCATTGTTCCCATAGATCATCGTTAATGATCATTTGTGACATAAGGTGGGCAACGTTAATGCGGCTAGTCTTACCGGCATCAAAAATGGCACTGCGCGTGGGTGATTTATGCACATGATATTCGGTGGCGGCTGCTTCATCGATAAGGCTATCGGGGCGAACCGCCGTCCATTCAATGCGCTTTTGATGCGCTGTAAAGTTCGATTGTAAATACGCTGCAGCCATTTCGTTATCGGCATGCGGAGGTAAAAGGTTTCTTATCAGTGCAATAACGGCAGATTGTGCCAAAGATACGGTTTCACCTGCCAGCGTATTCTGGTTACCGGTGGTATTCATCAAAATAAATTTTACCGGGCTCTGTGCAGGGGTTTTCTCAATGGCGGCGCATAAGCGTTGAACCGCATTACAGACTAAACGCCTGGGGTGACCAAACATTCCTTTAAACGTTAAGTTGTGCCCCAGGCAAGAAACCACTGCTCTACACCCTTGCACCTGGGCTAATAGCTCAGCATCGCTCAACTCCAATAAACTGGCTTCAGTGATACTTAGCAGGCGATGTTGTTTTAATGGTTCCGGCAAGCTATCGATTGAGCGAACAATAATCTTTACCTCTTCTCCCTGGGCTAACAATTGTTCAACCAATAAACGACCGATTGCCCCGCTGGCTCCAACGACGAGTGTAGTCATCACGCGGTTCTCCTAGTTCATGAATAGTTCAATGCATGGGTCACCACTATACTTATACGGAAATAGAAGGTAAATTGACGAAAATTACATTATAGGTATGCATATTTGTATGACTTGGACGTCGGTGAAATTTGATTGGAACCACACACGCGCATTTTTGGTCACGGCAGAAGAGGGCACCTTATCGGCTGCCGCAAAAGCCCTAGGTCTCACACAGCCAACGTTAAGCCGTCAAGTTGCAGCACTTGAAGCCGAGATGGGCATTACCTTATTTGAGCGGGTAGGTCAGCGGCTGGTGTTAACCGAGAGTGGGGTGGAGTTATTAGAGCATGCGCGTTTAATGGGCAATGCAGCAATGCATTTTTCATTAGCGGCAAGCGGGCAATCGCAAAAAATTGAAGGCTCGGTGACGCTTTCGGTTGGCGAATTAGATGCCATATTTCGCTTACCCAAAATTATCGCTAAATTACGCCAAGAAGAACCCGGTATCGATATTGAAGTGATTGTGACCAATGAGCCCAGCGACCTCAAGCGCCGAGAAGCGGATATAGCCATTCGCAGTTTCCGCCCAACACAGAATGACTTAATCGCCAAAAAGCTCGGTGAAGAAACTATTTGGCTCTATGGCACTGAAGATTACTTATCGCGCTTACCACCCATCTCAAAAGCTTCCGATCTCACGCAGTTGCAAATCATCGGCTTTGATCGCAGTAACAACGTCTCTGACATCCTCAATCAACAGGGTTGGAACTTGTCGAAGCAGAACTTTCGGTTAATCACTTCCTTCCAGATGCTACAGCTGCAACTGTGCAAAGAAGGGCTGGGCGTTATTTTCTTCCCCGAAGATATGGGTGATAAAGACCCAAGCCTGGTACGTGCATTTGAGCACCTAGGGCCTGCCATGCAACTACCGATTTGGCTGGTTTGCCATCAAGAACTTCGTACCAACCTTAGAGTGCGCCGTGTATTCGATTTCATTGCCGATGAGCTGAGCCAGGCTGTATAAAATAAAAAGAGGCCACCTGATACACTAGCAGCCTAACAAGCGCTTTAGACATGGACGTTTAGCAGGGTATTTTCTAATGGTTGAGCCCGCCCCATCAACAGGCGCAGCTTTCATCTTCCCCTCCCATATTGGGCCAATGTGGCATCCAACTGAGCTTAAGTCTCAGCAAGAGCCAAGATGCACTATTCAATAGCCTCAACCTCCGCAGGCTGACATCGCCATCGATGTAGTCCACATCAAAGACAGACTCTAGAATATTTTAAACAAAACTGGCACTGTCAGTTTTTTTTAAAAAAGTGTCAGACTCGTTTGCTTCCCATAAACACTCAAATACAGCCTGAAACTGACTGAAATAGCACTGACAAAGCTAATAAATGAACAGCTATATAGTGTATTATTTCAAAGTTGGCATGAGGCTTTCAGTAATGAGTATGGTTCGGATGTAATACGGCCATTGAAAGCTTTTGATCGTAGGATGAGAAATCAATAGAAGGAAGTACCCATGTCCAAAGTCAATCAAATTGAAACTGCTCTATTGGAGCTTGAAGGTGGAGCTTTTCAGAAACTTATCGATGCATACTTAACCGCGAAAGGCTACGAAAAGATAAATTCAATTGGATCAGTCATTGGCAACAACAAGGTCAGAAAAGGCACGCCTGATACCCTCATTGCTTTAGACAATGGGCATTACATATTCGCAGAACATACAACTATTAAAAAAGACATTTTTGATAAATTTAGTGATGATATAGATAAATGTTTAGATGAATCAAAAACTGGTGTCCCAGTAAAAAATATAGACTCTATCTTGTTATGTTATACATCTCAGTTATCTGCAGCTGAAATCCACACTCTTACTACACAGTGTAAAGACTCAGGGGTTTTACTAAATCATTTTGGTATACATACCATAGCCTTTGACTTATACCAAAAATACCCTGGTCTAGCTAAAGATTTTCTTGGTATAGAAATTGATACACATCAGCTTGTTGGCATCGATGAATTCGTAAAGCTTTATGAGACAAGCAAGCTGGCCACACCTCTTCATACCAAATTCCTAAAAAGAAGCACTGAAGTTGAAGATGTAATTTCATTACTTAGATCCAATACTATTGTAACAATAGCTGGAAAGTCCGGGAGCGGGAAATCTAGGTTGGCACTTGAATGTATGCGCCTATTCTTGGAAGAGAATCCAACGTATAAACCTATCTGCGTCTATAACAGGGGAGCTGACTTATTTAATGATATTAGAGTGTATTTATCTGACTCAGGCGATCACCTTTTATTTGTTGATGATGCAAATAGGGCAAGTGGATTTCAATATATTTTACAGCATGTACAAACTAAGAGAGATGACCAGAATATAAAAATAATCGTTACTGTTAGAGACTATGCATTAGAGAAAGTTAGACAAAGCTGTATATCCCTTTCTGGTGTCGTCGAATATACATTGAGTCATTTTGAAGAGAAGGACATCAAAGAACTCGTCTCTAATGAGTTTGGAATAAAAAACCCCTCCTATCAGGATCGAATTGTCGAAATTTCACAATGTAATCCTCGTTTAGCGGTAATGGCTGCAAAAGTAGCTGCTGAAAATAATACTCTCGATAGCATTAGAGATGTTTCACAACTCTACGATAGCTTCTTTGGTTCAATAAAATCAGACTTGGAAGGGTTAGGTAAGAATGATGTATTAAAAGTAGCTGGAATTATTTCATTTTTCCGTATTGCAGATAGATCCAATCAAGCATTTATGAATATTGTTTATGAAACGTTTAACATTAATGAGACGATATTTTGGGGATCTGTGATAGAACTTCACAATATGGAAGTTGTTGATATATGGGAAAATGAAGTTGTAAAGATTTCTGATCAAGTATTAGCTACTTATCTTTACTACCTTGTCTTCTTCAAAGAAGAAATCCTTAGTTTTACAGAATTAATTGTTAAAACATTTCCAGAATATAAAAGATGCTTGCTTGATTCTTTAAATCCAACATTAAGTGCTTTTGGATTAGAAAACCTCAAACCTGTTCTTAACAAATGCATAGATGCTACATGGGATGATTATAGTGCAGGTGAAGTAGCCGTTTTTTTGGATTATATTGATGTTTTTTGGTTTCTCCGGCCGACTAATGTTTTAGTGTTTATGAAACGCAATATTGATAGTCTTCAGCCCGATACTGTTGCTATTGAAGATGTATCCTTTGAAAAAATAAGCAATGGTGGTTTGCCAAAATTTCTTAATCCTATTTCTAATTTTAAATATTTATCGGTTGACGGGTTATCTAATGCCCTAGATTTATTATTTAATTATTATGAAAAAAAATATACTGATGCAGGAAATGTTCTGTATTCATTAACTGAAAACTTCGGTTTTCAACCTGAGTCATACGATAATGGCTATTTCATACAATCTGAAGTAATTGATAAGCTAATAGAGCGAGCAAAAGACGGTGATGATGTTTTATTCTCAAAATTACTCATCGCCTTGGCTAATCACTATTTGGCTACTCATTATTCTACAACTCGATCTAGTAGTGGGGGAAATGCATTTACTACTACTCGTTTTAATTTGGCCTTTTGTGATGAGATTTTGAAAATCCGTCACAATATTTTAAATTTTCTAGTTAAAAACTATAAGGCTTCCGTCTATAGGCAGGATATTTTATCTGTATTCAAAAATTATTCTTATTCAGGGATAGAAATATCTGTATCTAAAATTGTTGAAGATGATAAAAATATTTTACTTTCAGGCATTGTGACACAGCTAGACTCCAGTGATTTATTCCATTGTGTTTTAGCCCATTCTTATTTCAAACTTATGAAAAGATTTAATGTTGACTTTACTATTAGTGAAATAAATAGATTTGACACAACATCGTATAAATTTTACAGGCTTTTTACGGACAGATTTGAACGACTTCAATTAAAGCTGGATCATAACGAATACGGTGAATATCAGAAAAAGTTATTAAACAAATACACCAAAGGTCTTAATATTCATGAGCTTGAATTAATATTTAGTGATTTGTTTATAGTCTCAAAGAAGCTAGCTGATAATAGCAGTTGGAATATATCCCAGGGTTTAAAGTTAGCACTAGAAATATTAGCTAAGCAGGGCAATGAATACTTTGATTTTATTAAGCTCATTCAAAACAAGAATTTTTATGAAATTGATCCTTCTTATATCGTTGGTGATTTAATACACGTTTGCGGAGTAGAAAAAACATACGACTTCATAACTTCTCTTGATACAGAAGATAAAAATGTTTGGTTATTCAGTTTTTATCGGCATAAAAAGCCTGACGAGACATCTGTGGATGACCTGAAAGAAATTAAGTTCTTGTATGAAAAATGCGCATATAATCATGTTTATCGTAACTTAGATTTTTTACTTAATTACGAAAAACATAAAAAAGGATTTGTTACTGAAGTAACAGGGATATTGCTTGAGAGGGCAAGAAATGATGAAAAATATTCTATTTTCTTAGCTGACTTATTCAATGAATATGGTGCTATATATAATGAAAAAGAGGCTTTATTTTTTGGTAAGGAGGTCTTGCTAGAAGATGCATATTTATTTTCTTGCCTAAGCAAGAATCATTTCGATTATAAAGTTAAAGCTCTTTTAACATTAATTGATAAAAATAGTCATTTTATTAATAGATATTTAAACAATAAATTTTCTTCGAAAACCTATTTATCTAAACATGATGATAATAACAATTATACTGAATTATGGTTACGTAGTGATTATCACTCCATCTTTCAAACCATCACAAACAGTATTTTACAACATCATCTGGAAGGGCGATCTTTTAATTATCTAGAATGCTTTTTTAGTAGAGAGGCTAACAGTGCTGGAGATTCAGCAGTTGTCGAAAATCAGAATGCTTTTCTTTTAGGTGAAATACAACAGAGGCACTCAGATCAGGAGTATATGAGTTTACTATTTTATGTAATTGTTACTTTTAAACTGGATAGAAGGGTTAAGCTTTATTCAGAATTTATTAAATATAGTAAAGAATTTGAGGCGTTTAAGAATCTTCCTACTGAGCCTTTACTTAATTCCTGGTCAGGGAGTGAAGTTCCTCACATACAGAAAAAGATTGATTTTTATAATGAATTGTTAGCTAAGTTTCAAACAATTTATTTTCTGGATCATAAGGTTTTTATCGAAGAGCGTATTTCAAAACTACAAAACAGAATGGCTCTAGCCAAGAAAAGAGATTTTTCTGAAGCAATGTAGATTCTTCAATTTAGTGACCTAGTTGTAGACGTTCAATTAGTGGATAGATGGCTTCTCGAATTTTAATATGTCGTAATCATTGTTAGCATCACTATTGCAACAATAGTTTATAGGTACTAAATTTGTATTGTTAATATAGATTAGAATGTCCTGTGCCTGGCATTTCCTAGTTCTTAATTTCTGGATAAACCTGGTATGCTGTTAGGTCTCTTTCTATTCTTTTTTGATGAACCCTGCATTATCCTTAAACCTTACAGCCATGTTGTACTTCAAGGTTTATGGGAATAGGGGGCTTAATACCCTTATACTTTTTTACTGTTGAAAATACACCGTTACGAGTGTTTTATTTACACTCAACCGGCATATTCATAACTATATATTCAGTTTAATTGTAGCGTGCCGCAGGGGGGGGGGCAGCATAAATCCAAAGTCATGCTACATCTCTTTTTTAGTATCCTACAGGTTGCGTATAGGTCTTTATGCTCCCTGTAGGGCGCAAATCGTGTGAAAAATGGATGTGGTAAAAAAATGGTCTATCCTGTACCTTGTAGGTTACATATAGATCCTTATGCTTCCCAGAGGTAACAAAATGACTAATATAAAAGCAAGTAATGGATTTATCTCTTATGCTGAGGATGCCGTGAAAGTATTCGGTATAATGATTCGAGAAAAGAGAATCGCCAAGAAGATGTCTCAAGTTGAACTTGCAGAGCGCATTGGCTCTAGCCGTAAGACTGTTTCGGCTATAGAGAACGGTTCACCTAAAACAAATATCGGTACAGTATTCTTAGCCGCAGCAATACTCAAAATCAATCTTTTTGATGCTGACGAAAGGCTGATGAAAAACACAATGATGAATAAAAACCAAATAAAAGCCCTGCTGCCGAAATCAGTACGCAAAAGCATCGTTGCAGAGAAGGTTAACGATGACTTCTAACATTCAAAGTTTGTTTGTGTGGATATGGCTTAAAGGTAAAACCACACCTGTAGTTGCAGGCAAACTTGAACGCATTAATGGCTTACTATCGTTTACCTATGGTCAATCTTATCTTAAAAGAAAAGATGCCATCGCCATTTACACGCCTGAACTGCCACTTGAGCAAGGTAGAAAGCTGCCTGAAAATGATATGGAAATGGCGAGTTCTATTAGGGACTGCTCACCAGACGCATGGGGTAGAAGAGTTATTCTTAATCGCCTGTACGGAGAAAAGTACAACGTTAACTTAGACCCCGGCTTGGAAGATGAGTTAACCTACTTAATTGAATCTTCTTCAAACCGTATAGGCGCATTGGATTTTCAGAACTCAGCAACGCAATACATTCCAAGGCAGGCTTTTGGTGCGACGATCGATGAATTAATGAATGCAGCAGATCTAGTCATCGCAGGCACGCCACTGTCAGAAGAGCTAGGGAACGCGCTGCTCCATGGCACACCTATTGGTGGCGCAAGACCAAAGGCTACGATAACCAATGAAGACACTCAGTACATCGCCAAATTTACCACTTCATTAGATACCTACGATGTCGTAAAGGCTGAATTCATAGCAATGAGGCTGGCAAAGATTGTTGGTATTAATGTAGCGGAAGTAGAACTCTTAGAGACAATGGGCAGATCAATACTACTGGTTAAGCGTTTCGATAGAATTGCGAATGGGGACGAATGGGAAAGACGAAATGTTGTATCTGCACTCACCCTACTTAGCCTACCAGACAGCTTTGCTAGGTATGCAAGCTATGAAGAGATTGCAGCAAACATAAGAGAGCACTTTAAAAACCCTAAAGACAACCTGAAGGAATTGTTCAAAAGAATTGTGTTCAACATACTCGTTGGCAATAACGATGATCACGCTAGAAATCACGCCGCATTTTGGGATGGCCAGCAATTAGAGTTAACGCCTGCCTATGATATATGCCCACAAGGCCGGTCAGGTGAAGTTTCAACACAAGCGATCAAGATAATGGGAAATGAAAGCCAGAGCCAATTATCGCTATGCGTCAAAGCTGCAAAGATCTACGGGATATCTGCGAGGCAGGCGACAGAAATATGTGAAGAGCAGACCCGCTTAATCAGAGAAAACTGGCACGCCCTGTGTGAAGAAGCAAATCTATCAGAAATCGATCGACGCATCCTATGGGAAAACCAAATTCTCAACCCGTATTGCTTTTACCCATAGTCAAAAAACTAGCTGCATAAAGCAAAGGTCCAGGCCTTGATAATCAAGGGTCGTTAACAGCGGCCATTTTTCATGG
Organism: Pseudomonadales bacterium; assembly: GCA_013215055.1. Taxonomy (GTDB): domain Bacteria; phylum Pseudomonadota; class Gammaproteobacteria; order Pseudomonadales; family DT-91; genus CAKMZU01. The sequence goes on from JABSRQ010000116.1 coordinate 15,277, forward strand.
ACAATCAAACACACCCGCCAGCCATACACACTTCTCAAACCTTTAGGGCTATAGAACAAGCTGTAGAATTATATCTATATTTAAGACGTATGGATTTAAAGATCATAAGCCATTACGTCTAACATGGATTCACATTCGAACAGACCTACTTTTTTCTGAAGCGCTATAGTTTTTTAGGAGTCAGTACAGTGAGTGAAATATTAGATGCCGACGACCTGATTATTGCTTTAGAGATACTGGCCCGCCGGCTTTTCAGCTGCATGAGCCACCGCCAGAGTTATTGTTTTAATTTAAACATCTAAGCTAAGTATCTACCGTACATTCATTAGCCTGTAGAATGTGGGCTGGTTGCCTCGTGCAAGTCAACGTTGGACGAAGCCCTTGGCGCATCGTAAGTTGCTGCACGTTATTGACGCAGGCGACCCAGGCTTTGAGGCGCAGCTTGATGTGACCGATAAAGTATTGGCCGAGATGGGTGCCGATAGTGTGCCGCGCATTCGGGTGTTTAATAAAATTGACTATCTGGACGACGCCGTTGCACAAGAAGAGCGTGCCGCAGAGCTGCAAGCCAAGTATCCCGGCTGTATTGTTCTTAGCGCGCGCTGTAAGGACGA
>JABSRQ010000117.1 GCA_013215055.1 Pseudomonadales bacterium
TGGATCGGTTCTGGGAAAAGTCTGATGACCGCAACTTTCAAGCGTACAAAGCCGGGAATGCCCGGCCTCAACCAGCGTGTTTTTGCTACCACAGCGACCACAAAAACCATGTGTACCATGCCAGTGAATAATCGCTCTGGCAAAGCCCAAAACTGCAGCATCACCATGGTCAATGCGGGCCGTTACGGCGAGTAAATTATGCCACTGATATTGGCGGCGTAACTGTTGCTGCACGGTATCTTCCAGTAACTGCATATCGATGGCAAAGACAGGGCGCTGTGTATCCAGCCCAAGAAACACGGCTTTATCCAGCGTAAGCCTTTTCTCTACCGCAAGCTGCGCACGGCTTAAATAAACCATAGATGAATCGTTATTAAAAAGATGCAGGCCTTTATCAAGCACGGTAAATGCGGCCTGCTCATGATCAAATTGCAGCTGCAGCCACAATGAATCACAGCGTTGATTAGCACACCTATCCAGCGGCATCTGAGTATATTTAATCGTCATTACGTTGCTCCACGCCCATGGCTGCGGCCCACTGATCAGACCACTGGCCCAAAGGCAAAATAATCTCGAATAACTGCTGCCCCATCACAGTTAGGCAGTAGCCTTCATTACCATGCTCAACCAACTGTAACTGGCGTAATTCTTTCAGCCTGGTGTTGAGTAAAGTCGGGGATATCTGCTCACAGCTGGTCTGTAATTGCCTGAACGTCAGACTCTGCATATTTAACTGCCACAAAATGCCTAACGACCAGGTACGGCCCATCTGATCCAACAAGGCCATGATAGGCTTGCCCGTTTTTGATCCCCTTACCGGTTGACCGGGTAACGGGATACCAGCTGTCTTCACCATGCTTAATCAACACTCTAATTAGTCTTGCCATTTATAATGCTACAAAAACTGTAGCAGGTAAAGATCATAGTGCTACAAAAAATGTAGCAGTAAAAAAACATTTAAAATGCTATGAGTCATTGCAGAAGAAAAAATCATCGATAAACAATAAATTGGCCTCTGCATCGACTCGATCTCAATATGGCTTAGGCCACTTAATAGCCATACGGTGAATAGTATCTAAGCGCGATCAGCCTAGAATCCCATCTATTGATAAACCTATTTTAAAGAGCAATCAGTTATGCACTCTCAAACGGATAAGCGCGCGCCTATTCCGCCAACCATCTCCAATCAATCTCCAACGCTGGCCTTTATAGAGAATGCCAAACAGATGCTGTGTATCGTCTGCCCCGAGGTGAATCAGCTGTATAGCAATTATCAGGTGCAGAAGAGTCAGGATAATCGCCAGCTGATTATTGCACCGGATTTAGATGCCCACCTGGATACGTTTAACGATATAGATCAGGCGGCCGTCAAGATGACATCGCTGATCATCTTTCCTCTATTCAAAGCAGGAAAGCAAACCCTGTATTTGGGCCAGATTTGTAAGAGCACGGGGAAAATTCATACCAGTCCATTCAGCGAAGGCATCATGGCCGTTAAAAATAAGCACCCAGACTTTCTGCCGGTACTCAATAGCGCCGCAGTACACAAGATAAAGCCAGGGGTTCCTATGCTGAAGATTTATCACCTGCAGCTACAGGCTTTATCCCATTGCTCAACATTCATTCATAACGATATACGCAACACCATCAGTTACAAACTGTTACAAGGCAGCCTGTTTATTGCATGATCCAACCATAGAGTTTATGTAGCACTGCCACTATAATGCCGTCCTCATTATCAAAAGCTTGATCAAGCACGGATTACAGTAATATTCATGAAGAAAACAGTTTCCATAGCGTCAGCAATCTTGACCACCCTGCTGCAGGCCTGCAGCTGGCAACTACATATGCCCGTTGCCGAACAAGACATTGGCAATGCTAACGATTCCTGGCAGGTGCACTGTGAAACGGCTAAATCCCACTCTCCCCATTTTGAAGAACCACCTGGTGTTCATCATCATAACTGGCTATGGGCAATCGACGATGAAGGGCAGCCTATTAAATTACAAGGGCAGCTGGTTGATGGATTCTTCCAACTCAATGCATCGACGTCATCGCCCCCTATCAGCCGTAAATTCCTGCGCCAACGTTGCATGCAAACCATCAGCCAACTTGATAGTGGGGATTCTCTGGTACTGGGAAGAGTAAGAGCAGCGCGCCAAGATGAAAGCATCGATACTCCTATTATATTTCCGAACCGTGAAAACACCGAAGCGGCGGTATCAAGAATCGTCGTCTTCGGTGACAGCCTGTCGGATACCGGCAACCTGAAACAGCGGCTGCATGTATTTCCCGCTGCTCCTTACTGGCTGGGTCGATTCAGCAATGGCCCGATATGGATAGACTATATGGAAGCCTTTACCCGACTAAGCATTCAGAATCATGCACACGGCGGCGCTTTTACCGTAAAGCACGACGCCATTCCCGGTGAGGGTATTATTAACCGCATCAAAGAAAGCGGCCAGCTCTTTGTTAGTGGCAGTCTGCAGCTGCAAGTCAATGATTATATCGAGCTTTCGTTACAGAATGGCCAGCTACAGCATAGCGATGAAACCGCCTTTGTCATCTGGGCCGGAGCCAACGACTATATCTCCAAGGAACCTGTGACTGGCGTCATCGATACGTTTTTAAATTCGCCTGAAGGTGCGTCGGGTTATCAACCCATTGTTAATGAAACCATTGCCGGTCTCAGTCAGATTGTCGAAAAACTCTATGCGGCTGGTGGTCGACGATTTGTGTTATTAAGTCTTCCTGATCTCGGTAGAACGCCCATCGTGTTGCAGAATGAAAGCTATATGCAAAAATCGGAGAATCGTACGGATAAAGAACGTAGAGTAAACCTTTCTAAGAAAATGACCGAATTAACCCGCTTTCACAATCAATCCTTACAGCGGGCCGTTGATCGATTACAACTGAAATATACCGATGCCTCGGTTTTCGTGGTGGAATCAGGCAGCTTTATTAAGCATATTGTCTCCGGCAGTACGCCCGACAATCCGTCTGCCAGTTTCGATTATGGTTTCGACTTTATCAGCAATAGAGAAACCGTGGATAGCGGCGTTTCATGTGTAGCCATCCAGCAGAAATGCTATTCCGGAGGCTATCTGGGTAGCGACAATCATGATGATATCTGCCCGGATCAGGATCGTGTATTTTTCTGGGATATTGTGCACCCCACCTCTTTCGCCCATTGCTGGCAATCCTATATGCTCGCCCATGAGATGGCTGAGAATAACTGGATAGCGCCTGTGCCCGATATACAAGCCTATAAGCTGTGGTGTGAAAAGGTTTCCCATAGAAGCTGGGGCGTTGAAGGTTCGACGTGGATATTATCTAAGCAATAAAAAAGAGCGCATAAAGCGCTCTCTCGATAGTTATAAACTACTTACCCTTTGCTTTCAGATTCCGTTTGGATTCCCTGCAACGAAGGCATATCATCGGAAGACTCATGCCACTTGGCCTTCGACTCTACATCACAGTGAGCCTTAAGTGATTGATTATGATTATCTGCAGGTCTGGTTTAAAAAGTGACTTCACCTCGCCCAGTAGTACGGGGATTCTTACTGCTAGACGACCCCGTCCTATCGCAAGAATGCATCATATTCAATCATTCTGAATAATATGATGTTTGTCACCCTTAAAACAGCCTGGTCGATGCCTAGCTACGCCACGGAATTAAGCCTGAATATTTATTCGGCCTTGTAGTATCTGTCTTAAAGTGATCAGAATAATTTTTAACTAACGCCTTAGTCTTGAACGCCTCAAAATCTGTTGCATCCTGATTATTAGTGAACTTAGCGCTCATCTGACAAACTCCCTGAATGCGTTTATTGATTCCATATTGATCGCTCCCTACAAGAAAAGTACTTATTAAACACTCTACAAAATACACTACATATATGACAGTTTTATAGAAGCTGATTGGCCATCCGCTTACCTTCCAACTTTCAATTACTTCTCTATGAATGCAACGTATCATCTAGTCAATTCATCTTTATTCCGGTCTCATCAGAAAAATAATGGCGATAATTTAACTGTCTGAGTAACGTGATTTTTCATGAAGAATCTCCTGCGTAAATTTTGAGAATATTCTACTTAAAACCTCAGATATTTTTTGGAATAATTACCAGATCAAACTCTGTAGAGCATACTTGAGCTGGTATTTATTCAATAAATTGTACTTGCATAATAGGCTTTATTGTTAAGCTTATTAGAATTCAAATAAGCTCATTTCAGGCATTTTATTAATCCGCATCGCCAGTCTACATATCAAGAATTAATCGAATAGAGGCTTAATAGACCCTACTCGTTCATTAATATTTTCTTGCAAAACATATCCTTATACTCCTCAAAAACATCTTTCTCAGTAAATATTTCCGCTGGAGTATTACGTCTATTGTCAAACTCCAGCTCATGATCGGGTGTATGTTTCTTGCGACGATCAATAATAAATATGCCTTTCACAAATACATACATCAGAAATCCCTTTGAACAACTAATATTGAAACTGTTTTCAATGATTTTTAAGAATATTGAATGCCCCCCTAATAAGCTCGACTATCTACTCCAACTTGCGCACAAGCTATAATTGACGACCTTATAGTTAACCACAAATTTAAACTAAAGCAACTGGATCGACTCCATATAAAGGTGCGCCCTTAACCAGATGAACACGAATAAAAAAGCCCTGGCAATAAATATTGCTATGGAAATTTGGCCGCATTAACCCCCTAATAGATACAGGTCAGATTTAAATTTATACGCGCTACGAAGAGATGACACATATTAAACAAGAATATAAATCATTCATTAATATTTACCACCGCCATAAAAGGGTGTCATTTAATAATACATTGACACAGTAACTGGGCTCTTAGCCAGATGAAACGTAAACTAAAACCGTAAATTTATGCCAGATATTTATCTGGGAGAAAACTTCTACTCAGTATAAAGCTGTATAAACCCTATTTTACTGCCTGTAAATTTATGAATCCCAAGCCCTCCCCCTTACCAACAATCAACTAACGGAACAAATCCAGTTGCATCACCTCAATTACTGAGGATCAAATTTAAGCCAGCACATAAAATTGAACGCATAACATCATGAATATTCAAGGGAGATAGCGTATTTTCTGTTAACGGCATAAACGGCTTTATTAGCAACCGAAAAAGACTCTCCCGCAATAGATGATTTAGTTATTAATATCCACCTGTTTTTAACGCTGTCGTATAAGTACCACTATAAATTTTATATTTTTTAGATGCGCCACTCATCACATCCTTGCGAACTACAGCTATCCCGATAAAGATCATCGCCTACATTTTGTGATGTCACAGACCTACTGCCTGTGAAGCAGTAAACAAACTTAACGCTATACAATTACTAATATTGAGGATTGATTATGAGGCTTCACTTATCATCTACAATGTTCATCATCCACTGTGCGACGCTCCCCATTATCTCTTATGCTGCCGAGACATATGACAGTGAAAAAAATTACAGCGGCGGCCATGAGGTCTGCTATCAACAAGATCTATATAAGGCAAAATGGTGGGCCAATCCAAAGCAATCCCCCTCCGAGGTGGCAACGGTGACACACCCCTGGGATACCCCCTGGAAAATCATGGAGTCCACTGCAACTGCATGCGGTACAGAAGGCGGGGAGAATCGCGCTCCGCAGGCCGAGGCAACAGCCTCACCGCTAAATCTGTCTGGCAGCGGCATTGTCAATGTTTCTGCTCAGAACTCATCAGATATCGATGGAGATGTATTGAGCTACCTATGGACTCAAATTCCCACAGGAGCCCCTGTAGCGATTATTAACGAAGCCTCCAGCGCCAATACGCAACTAGAACTAGCCAGCGTCACAACTCCCCATGAATATCGATTTCTGCTGACGGTCAGCGACGGCCTGCTTTCATCAGCAGCCGAGGTGATTATTCATCAACAGCCTGCAATCGGCAATCAGGCACCAGTATCGAGCGCCAGCGCCAGTACTGCCAGCGTGACGGGCAACGCCACCATTACTCTGGATGGCATTGCATCCTATGATGCCGACGGGGATGAACTTCAGTATACCTGGTTACAGACTGCCCCAGCATCACCTCTAGCCACAATAACATCTGCCAATATGGTCACCACACTGGTGACCCTGCCCGCGCCGAATGCCAATACCCAGTATCAATTTCAGCTCATCGTCAGTGATGGTGCATTAAGTGGCAGCAGCAATGTCACCATTAGCCAATATATGGAAAACAACCCCGGTGCAGATTGTGATGCAGCCAGTTTTGTTTCAGGCAGCGGCTATAACGACGGCGATAAGGTGACCCATCAAGACGCTTCGTATACCTGTCTGATCGGTGGTTGGTGCTCTTCGACATCAGACTGGGCTTATGAGCCAGGTATAGGAGAATACTGGCAAGACGCGTGGAAAGTTTGTGGCAGCGATGGTGGTAACGGCGGTGGTGGGACAGGCTCTGGCAATACCGTTAATGTCTCTGATTTACGCGCCATTGAAACGGAACTCACCAGCGCCCCATCCATCCTCAGGGTTAAATCTTCCATTACGACCCGGGATAATGAGCTGGTAGAAGCGGTCAGGCCATTAAATGCCGACAACCCGGTGAACGTCAAACGTGTAGAAGCCATTCTTGCCAGTAGCGATTGGCAATATCTGTTCCCCAGACGCGCTCAGGAATACAGCTATACCAAGTTTTTACAAGCCATAGCCAAGTTCCCGGCCTTCTGTGCAGACTATGACGATGGGCGTGATGCAGAGAGTATCTGCCGCAAAGCCCTGGCGACCATGTTTGCCCATTTCACTCAGGAAACCGGCGGCCACACCAATGCCTGGCCTGAGCCTCAGTGGCGTCAGGGTCTTCACTATATAAGAGAGTTAGGCTGGAGTGAAAACATGGCCAATGGCTATGGTCTCTGTGATACCAGTACCTGGCAGGGAGCGACCTGGCCTTGTGCGAAGTTTCCAGCAGGCCATTCCTTGGCTGGGCAAAACAAGAGTTATTTTGGTAGAGGCGCTAAACAACTCAGTTATAACTATAATTATGGGCCGTTTTCACAGGCGATGTTTGCTGACGTTAATGTCTTATTACAGAACCCCGACCTGGTTGCCGATACCTGGTTAAACCTGGCCTCGGCCGTCTTCTTTTATGTTTATCCACAACCTCCGAAACCCAGCATGTTGCATGCGCTAGACGGCACCTGGCAACCCAATGAGAATGACATCAGTGCAGGGCTGGTACACGGCTTTGGCATTACCACACAAATCATCAATGGCGGCATTGAATGTGGAGGCGCATCTGAACATATTCAATCATCAAATCGCATCGACTATTATCGCGAGATGGCACAATATTTAGCCGTTACTATAGATACGACAGAGGTTCTAGGCTGTGCCAATATGCAGCAGTTTAATGGCAACGGCTCGGCGGCGCTGAATATTTATTGGGAGCAGGACTGGAATGGCGAGCACCGCTGTAAGCTGGTGAATTATCAGACCGCCTTCTCCGCCTTTATCGAAGGTGACTATGCCAAATGTGTTGATCATTATTTTGATGTGGATATTGATTATGAGCATTAAGCACTAATAATATTGATCAAGCTACCATGTAAAATCAGGAATGAGACGGCAGGAGATCAGGCACCTCCTGCCACACCTTGGATTTATATTTCTTATGCTTATCTATAACAGCCCTAACTTATACGTTAATAAATATAATGAAATAACCAAATGTTCATCAGACTCACCACTACCAAGCTAACATTTAACATACAACTATTTATAGTTAGGCTTGGTACTTTGTATAATTAAATATTTTCGCCCAATTAAACAATCCTCATCTAATCCTTTCTGAATTTCACTAAGGTCTAGGCCTGGATAGGGTTCCCGAACTGGCTAAGGCACTAGACCTGGACCTCAGATCTCTCGGCTGATCAGAAATATTTTTCTGATCAAGCTCCAAGTACTGTGATTTATTATTCACCCTATCTGTTGCAGTAACAAGATCCTGGGAAATATTTTTTCCAGGTAATACCTCTCCGTTTAAATATCCACCTCCCTTCTGAACACGATCTTTCCCTGACAACGACACAGCGTTACCCTCCATACGAAATTAAAAATATCATTGATTTCAAGGTGATTATTAAGCGGAATGATTCCTCTATCTAATCGCCAATTAAAAGATATGTCTTATTAACTCCCAGAAATTGACGCAGGAGAACAAGCCACAGTAGCCTCTGTAAAATTATGGAAGACACTGAGGAAAGGCCTGTTAAAAAAGCATAAAACATGGCCTTATTGGAACGAATTTTATTCGTGAGCAGTCTGATTTCAGCTGAGATAAGTCGTTTGTGGTTTTTATTCCAATCTGCGTAAAATCTCCAAAAACACTATCAGTAGTATTTTCATTATACTTCACCCCAATTTTTTTATTATCAAGTGACAGCATCACCTGCTTCCCCCCACTTAATCAGCCCTCAGCACCAGCCAAAAAAATAACGGAAAGCGTTTATAAAAGTCTTGAACAGCTATTATCAGCATAAAGCTTTCTAGCCATGTCAGAGACCATTGATTTCGGTTTACCTTCCGTCGCCCTGAAAAATGCATCCTTCTTAAAACTTTCATTTATTGCTATAGAACGAAAACTAGGATCTAAACTTTCACTCTCCAAATCACGCTGTAAATAATGCCGATAAACCCATAGACTCTTACCTGAATAGCTAGCAAAAAGGCCACATACCTCATTTCCTTAGCGAGTCTTATTGCATCCTCTAAAGTCTTCCCCTGCTTCACTTGGTAAAACCCAGAACAGGCAACCATCTGCGCCATTAATATTATTATTAATAATTTTTTCATATCCCCCCCCTAATAGGTAAATAAAGATTACATTAAACTTCCCCTACTTTTAAAATGGAAGCAATCCTATTGACCAGGCCAGGCCAAGCCAAGCCACTGACGGGGGTGTTCCCTCCTGCTCTTGCGACATATCATTTCTCAAAAATAAATAAATCACGTTTTTTATTCCAAGGCTCTACAGAAACAATTTTTGGAATTTAGTGTAATTTATGTCTATATCAACTAGGTGATTATCACGTTGTCACTATTCTGAATGGTAGTCCTGCGAACAGAATAAAAGTAAGCGTGTAATCAACCACTCCTTTATCATGTCGGCCTAATGCTCATATGGTGAACTCCAATATTCAATTGGAATCGCCATGAAACGTAAAAATGCAGATGAGTGGAAAAAATATTATCTCGGCAATACTCGCCATATCTATACTACGAGAAAGTTGTTAGTTTTCTACCTTTACCAGTGATTGTTTTACCTCTGTCCAGCCTGGTGCTGGCAGGATATTTTTGTCAAAACGATCGCTATCACCCAACCCATTTTTTTCATGTGTTTTGTCATAAATTTTATAAGGTAATTTTATTGATGAACCCTGTGCATTAAATACACTAAAGTTTAGTTGGTTGTACTCAGGCAAGTCAAAAGCCAAATAATTAAGTCTAAATACAGGGTATTGATCTGGAGACCCGTTGACTTTAAAAGCATGTCGCCCCTCTTTTACATATTCGATTGAACGCGACACACTCGCCATCCGATGTTGCCAGCGAGGAACTTCCCGATGGCTCTCAGCGTCACTAAGCATAGGTATTGAGCGTATTATCAACCATTCCTCTATGGTGGTTTTCAACAATGGTTGCAGCCCTAAAAAAGTCAGCGCCAGTGCAGAAAAAGCAGAAATAAATTTTATTTTTATGCTAATGACACAGGATGAATCAGTGATGGTGCAGGCAATTAAAATCCCTGTAGCCGCTCCGAGCATGTCTTTATAAATATCTGACATTTGAAAGCTTCTTCCAATATTTAGTTGGATGAATTCAGTAGAAACTGCCAAAACCAATGAAATTATTAGCAAATATATTATATTTAATCGGATAGGAAAAGAATATAACTTGATCCATTGAAATAGGCTGAATGAGAGTCCTGCGAACAAAATAAAATGCCCACTCTCCCATATTTGATAAAATATTCGACTATCAATTCGCGGCGGACTTCTAACAAATAAAAGCGTAGACAAGGTTAAAACTAGAGGAATAGTGATCCATTTATGCATCTGTCCTACTCGGTAATAGCACTGTGGTTAATTGATTACTTCTTTTCCATGGTGACAAAAATAGCTTTCATAAAATTACTTTTAATTAATTATTGGCGAAAAGGCTTAGTCTAGAGAGAAGAACGCTCCCCCCTAGAATCTGGACTTTCTATATTCGCAATCAAGCATACCTCTAGTCTCGTAAAATTATTTTTTATCTTAATCATTAATATAATTTAAATTTAATAACTTTCAGAAAACCTGCATCAATATCATCGATACATGTCGCCGCACTAATAGTTTTTCTATCAGCAATAACAATAGCGAAGAAGAATCCTTTTTTAAGAGATAGTTAGTTTTCTGTACAAACGCTTTAATCGATCAGCATCCCTCCTCAACTTATTTTCACACCCCGTTTAAACTAAACACCTACGAGAAATATCGGTGGCACCGGCCAATGCTACGCAGTAAAAAGAAGTATGTTTTAACAGTGTTCGCAATAATTAAACCACATATTTATCATCCGTATTATCAATATGTTATTCGTTATTTGAGCACTGTCATGGCCTGATATGAAATACCTTTGACCATACCTTCACGGTAACTCACAGATTTTTTGTAGACGCGCACCCAATCGACCTCCATGCTAGCTGGATTGTGAGAGGAATTATTGGAACCTGATTGATTGCCCCCTCCACCTCTCTCCTGCATAGAAAAAATGAAATAGAAGGGCTGATTGAACGGCCATTGTTTCTCGCCTTTTTCCGGCAAGCGTAGATACACATGGGTTGGCTTTCCATTTACGGTAAAGACAATTTTATTTTCATCCCACTCACTACCATAGGTATTCCAATCAACAGGATTAATATTCGTGACTCCACCGTTTTTTTCTGTAGGGTCTTTATCGGTGTATTCGGAATGCACCGCCTGATAGACCTTATGATCAAAGTTCAAGTGCTCCATCAAATCAATCTCGCCATTAGCAGGCCATTTATTCTTGTCACCTAACGACCAAAGAGCTGGCCAGGCCCCCTGGGCACTCTTAAAACGAGCCCTAATCACCACTTTTCCATACTTATAAGAAAACTTCCCCTCGCTGGTAATTCCTGCCGTTAAATAAGCAGCAGGGGCTTTGCCTGGTTTATCATTAATAATGGCGCTAAGATGTAACAACCCGTCCTCAATTTTCAGCAATCGAGGGGCTTCCGACATAGTATTCTTCCAGTCGTGATTACCTCGCGTGTAGAGTGACCATTTCTCGTCGTTTAAATTCGATCCAGTAAATTCATCTTCCCACGTCAATTGCCAATCGAGCTGTGGACTGGAAGTTGTAGCACTATTACTCCCATTAATCTGCGTAAAAAAACTTAAAATCGCGGCGATTAAGGCAAGAAAAATCAAAGCGCCTTTCGATGTATATTTCATATCCCCCCCCACTAGTTTTAAACGATAATTATCTAAGTGAACACTCTGCATTCTTCGAACGCTAAGTCACTGACAACATTATTATTTGATAGATTATCTTGAAGTAGGAGCAACAATGTCGCAGTGATAGCCTTTAGCAGTGAGATCCCACTGCAAAGTAAAGCCAATATAGGAAGCTTCATAACAGAGCTTGAGTGAGTTGTTGGAAAAGTATTTTTTCAGTTTATTTAACTGATTTAACAGACCTTATAAAGTAGGTCTTCATTAAAATATTATGACTCGCCGGTCTCTTTATTCAGTGCAGAGCCGTGATATTGTGCATCATCAATATCCAGGCCTATATGAACGATTGAAGTTTTCATAACGTACCTCCGAAAACGGTGTGTCACCTATTTGATGGTAGCACCCAGCTCGAATTAGGGCGGGACGTCTATATCTTCTATACCCACACACTCGCTCGCCGATATTTCCAGCGACACATTTTTCAGCTGCTCTCAGCGTCACTAAGCATAGGCATTGAGCGCAATATCAAGCATTCATCTATGGTGGCTATCAGCAATGGCTGCAGCCCTAAAAGAGTCAGCGCCAATGCAGTCGTAGTAGTGAATAATTTGGCTTTAAAGCTAATGATATTAGAAGAATCAGGGATGGTGGAAGCAATTAAAATTCCTGTAACGGCTCCGAGCATGTCTTTATATATATCTGATAATTGAAAACTTCTGCCAATATTTAACTGGATAATTTCACTGGAAACCGCCAAAAACATAGAAATTACTAACAATGAAATTATGTTTGATCGAATAGGAAAGAGATGTAGTTTTTTCCATTTGAATAGACTGAATAATAGAACTGCGAACAGAATAAAATGCCCACTCTCCCATATTTGATAGAATATGCGATTATCAATTCTGGGGGGACTTGCAACAAATAAAAGTGTCGACAGGGTTAAAATAAGAGGAATAGTGATCCATTTATTCATCTGGTTTACTCAGTAATAGCACGGTGGTTAATTATTTATTATCCATGGTTATAGACGTAGCTTTTATAAAAAAACCTTGTATTAATAAGTATCGAAAATTATTAGCCTAGAGAGAAAAACGATCTACCTATATCGTCCATCTTTCTATATTCGCAATCAAGCCCCCCTCTGTTATCGAAAAAAGTTAATGAACATAACAGATACATAGTATCCGTTATAAAAACCCATCTAGCACCCGAAATAATTTATAGAAAAATTATTTTAAATATAGTAAAAAATGTGTAAAAACTATCATACCCACAACAGCTACCAACTTATTCCCCACTCAATTTTAACTATAAATATTCAACATAAACACTGATTTAAGCTGGAAATTTACGCAGATGTATAGGTATACATCAACAACATTCGTAATAATTAAAGTTCACATTTATCACCCGTAATATCAACTTAGTTTTTCGTTATATTTAGCTTATATTTTATATTCATATGTACAGAAAATTAATCAGATCCCTAAGTCTACAAATAAAAACAGAGCCACCTTCAATCTAATAACAGATTATTTAAAACCACCTATTCATCACATATCAGTGCACTTAAAAAAAACGATATTCTTTCATTATCCCGTTCAGTGCTACCACAGTTGTATTCCTATCATCAATGCTAAAATTTGATAGATTTTCGCATAAAAAAGGATGTTTTTCGTGAATGATAACATCGCCATATAGAGCGCTTTAATGGCCGAATATGAAACATCTTTGTCCTTACGATTATCTACAGACTTTTTGTAAACGCGCACCGAATAAATTACGATACTAGTTGGATAATGAGAGGCGTTATTGGGACATGAATTATTGCCCCATACACCTCCCTCCTGCATAGAAATAATCATAAAAAACGGCTGAATAAATGGCCATTGTTTATCACCTTTTTCTGGCATGCGTCGATATGTAAAGCTAGCCTTTCCATTAACAGTAAATCAATATTATTTTCATCCCAAAATACTACCGTAGACATTCCAAAGATCAGGATTAATTTCTGTGGTACCACCGTTTCTTAGTGCATCGTCTTTATCCATGTTTACGGTGTATTCGGAATGCACCGAATGATAGACCTTGCGATCAAAGTTCAGGTGCTCCATCAAATCAATTTCACCATTTTCAGGCCATTTTTTTACCTGACATCCAAAGAGCTGGCCAGGCTCCCTGGGCACCATTAACACGTTCCAGAATCTCCACCCGTCCATGATTAAGAAAACTTACCCTTACTGGTAATACCTGCCGTTAAATAAGGAGCAGGGGCTTTGCCTGGTTTATCATTAACAATCACGCGAAGGTGTAACAAGCCGCCTTCTATTTTAAGCAATCGAGGGTCATCCGACATAGTATTACTCCAGTCGGGATTACCACACGTGCAGAGCGCACTATTTTTCATCGTTTAACTTCGAACCAGTAAACTCATCTTCCAAAATCAACTCCCAATCGACATTATCACTAGAATATAAAGTTCTTCCGCTCACATTAAGCGGCGTTAAAAGACTGAAAAACACTGCGATTAAGAAACTAAAAATCAAAATAACTTCGCACTGATATTTCATATCCCCCCCTTCTGGCATAAACGACAATAATAAAAATGTATAATCATGTATTCTTTCGCCCCTAATTTATTAACGACATTCATGACTGATATTTTTCAGCAATATATCGGCAACTACAGAACCGAATGAAGATTTAACATAATCGAGATAATTGACATTAAGGTAGATTAATAAAACACTGCTTGATTGAAGCGCACTGATGGCATTTGGCGGTATAAATGTTTTTTTAAACAATGCCAGTCCTGGTAGCTGCGTGATGGGGTGATAAAAACGTTGGAACACACTTTTCTCGGATTCGCTTTGATCCGAAAACCACAGACAAAACATATCGCCTTCATCGGTGTCATGAATATGACACAGCATGAAACTAACCCGTAGTGGGCACTGTTTATTACGCATGCATTTACCACTACCGTGCCAGCGTTTATTGATACGGCATAAACGCTTTATTCCCCCCCATATTTCCATGCCCTCGACCATATCCTGAATCTTATTGCCGATAATTCTGGCCTGATAGACGTGTGTAATTTCGGTGAAGGCATGGTTGCAGGAAATAACTACTGCATCGTCTGATAACATCAACATGGCATTATTACAGCTGTTAATTATCTGAGTAAGATCTGATATTTGACGTAGCTGCTGGCGAATTGACAGGGCGTTTACAACATCCTGCGTTAATGCCTGCCTATTCCAGGACTTGGGGATGTAGCTCTGAACCGCTCCACTCTCTAAGGATTTCTGTAGGATTTCATTATCGATATCGCCAGTTAGCAGCGATAGATCCAGCTCTTCGCATTGTATCGCTACCATGATCAGGTCCCTTGTCTGTATTTGGATACTGCTGCTATTCTTTACCAGAGCAATTTTCAGGCCAGATGGTAAATACCGAAACTAATATGCGATATGGAATAAAATTAATGATGTTAAGAATTCAAAAAATAATACGAGGCCAGGGGCTTTAAAGATACAGGCTAATTACCCCCCCCCGTTGTTAATAGCGATGATAGAGTAGATGTGCTGATATTTCAGTAAATGAAAGACTATGAATTAATCAGGAAGGTAGCTGCGTAAAATCATATTCTACGTACATGGAATTATCATTATTTTCTCAGAAATCAGAGTGCATGATAGGAACAGACTGACTATATTTTCACAAAATGCAATGCAATATCCCACAATGACTCGCATAATACTAACAATTTTAACCGAGCATCAATTGCTACTACAGGAGATTAATAAGAAACTTGGCTAACCCCATTGTTACAGGTTTTAGCTAAGTCCAAGCGCAGTCTAAGGTGATTATTCAGCGTATGAATAACCTCTATAAAAAAATTAAATAGAGACGAAACGGGGTACGAACGGAAATTAGTCCGGCGATAATAACATTATCACAGTGAATAACGCCGGCATGTTATTGTCCATGAACAAGACCTGCTCGAACATTTTTATACTACCGATAAAAATGTACGACATTCTGCTTATTATAGTACGAAGAGGTATAAGGAGCATAAACGCGTAAATGCTTCAATCTCTATGTACAGTCTCCGCCTTTCATTGGTATAAACGGTCCAAATGAATATAAATCTGCAGGATTAAAACTAACAATCTACCCTGTTAAAACCTTAAATTCTAACAGGGGAGTATTGCCTGTGGAATAGTGAAGTGGTCAACTAATACCGGACAGTAAATTAAGTTTTTCTTCGGCCGCAATCGGTGACAATCCACCGTTTTTACT
>JABSRQ010000118.1 GCA_013215055.1 Pseudomonadales bacterium
ACAAACCTAACAGCACGATGCCAGGGAGCTGGAAGCGCAATGGCCATTACACGCTGCAGAAGTCTATCAATTAATGGCAAAACGCAGTCAAGAAAGCGATAAACAAGATCAATACCAGGCCCTGGCAAAAAAATGTTTTATCGCCGCCGAGCAGCAAAAACAAGATAAACACTCGATCTATTTAAACTTATCAATGTCTTAACCCTTCACCACAAGACAAAGAAGCACAATTATTTTACTGGCGCAGTATAATGCCGCCATGAGCCTCCTATACCTGATCCCCAGCACCCCCATAGAACATTGCCACGCAGTGAAAAAAAGCAAATTTATCACCCGTATCCATCATGTAGAAGATAGAGATGCGGCCATGCTGCATCTTAATCAAGCCAAAAGTGATTACCCCGATGCACGTCATCATTGCTGGGCGTATTTATTAGGCTCCCCCTCGCAACCTAAATCTCAGGCATTTAACGATGATGGCGAACCTTCAGGCACGGCCGGAAAACCGATTTTAAACGTGTTAAACCATGGGGTGGTGGGAGATATTATGGTGATAGTGATACGCTATTTTGGTGGCATCAAATTAGGCGCTGGCGGTTTAGTCAGGGCGTACTCCAATGCCACACAGCAAACCCTGGACATACTGGATACGGATAAAAAGATTGCCCTACTGCAGGCCCGATTAAACATGCCTTTTGCATTGGAAAATAAATGCCGGCATTTTTTAAAAATACACCAAGGTCATGTACATCAACAAGAATATACAAATGATCTGGCAATGTTAATCGACCTGCCGATTGCACAGAAGTCAGCTTTAATTGAGTTCTGCCTCGGCTTTTCCATTCAAATCACCCGGTTAGACGATTGAATAATAAACGGCTTTTCTCCCTGCGCTTCAGCATCTAGAAAATAAGCAATGCCACCAAATAAAATCGTGCAAGGAATAAAGCTGATACAAGCTAAAATCAAAGCGTAAGCAGCACTTTCAAATAAGGGCGGGGATAATAACAGCAGCCAAGCCAAAACATTCAGTGAATAAATGATCAGCTGCGGATGGTAAACCGATTTCGAGCGATTCTTCATGATAAGCTCTCTTAGTATTAATTGTTATTATAATGAATCCTACTTATTAAAATTAGATCTCTATGCTTTTCCTGTCAAACACCTGAAGTGGCGATTTTTAGTTAAGCTCACTCAAATCATCTTGAGCGAGCCTTCGTAAATAAATGCATTTACGCAAAAGCCTCCTCTGCATGCACACTGGCATTGGCAGGCTTTCTGTTATTCCTGGACTTCACCGTCGCCTTACGTTTTTGCAACAACGTCTCCATCTTGCTTTTTAAATCACTGATGGAGGTATATAAATCAGCAGAACTGGCTTTTGCCACTAAGTCCTGCCCCATAAAATGCACAATCGCCTCAGCCAACTGAGCATTCTTCTCCACGGTTAAAACAACATCCACTCTATCCACATCCGGGTAATGTTTAATAAGCTTGTCAAAACTCATCGCGACTGCAGATTTCAAACCATTAGTGATTTCAATATGATGTCCGGTAATATTAATACGCATATCTTGTACACCTTTCTTCTTCGGTTGTTGTTTTAATTTCGTCAGTCATTTCAATATAAAACCAAAAACTCTTAAAAAAAAGCCTTATATTCCATTAAGCCAAAGATAAAAAATAATGCTTTGACTCCTTCAAAAAACTATGCAGAATGGGGAATTAACGTTACGGTTAAATAATCCTTTTTATTAAAAGCTTTTCTTTAAATCTCAGTGACTTAAGTTAACTTATCTAAGCTTAGACGGGATAAAGCTTCTACGAATAAAAAGCCTGACTTTATGCAGGGAGTGTCATAGTTTTTGCAATAAATCGCTTAAAAACACCAAACCAATCACAAAATAGCTAACAAGACATAGCCTGCTGTTTAAACAGCATCTAAACTTAAGTATTCGCTTATCACAGCGTATTCAGGATGTTTAATGCAAAAGAAAGCCATCAGTAAATATTCTCCGGAAGAAATTCAACGTTTTGTAGGTCAAATCCCGTTTTTTAATGACCTGCGTGAAACAGACAAAATCCAATTTGAACGCATCATGCAAGAGACCCAGGTACAAACCTTTGCACCGGGTGAAGTTATTCTACGCAAGGCGACTCAAGACAAAACTTTCTATTCTCTGATCAAGGGGAAAGTTGATGTATTCCCGGATTTTGAACCCAGTAAAAAAGCCATTAGCCAACTTTCATCGGGCCAAATTATTGGAGCCCTGGGCATTATTAATGATGAAGTCAGAAGTGCAACACTGGCCGCCTCCAAAGATGAAGGAGCCACATTAATCGCCACAGACTTTACCATGATGGGTGAACTAGACGATTTCAGTCAGCTCTCATTAGGCACAAAAATCAGCTTTTATAATAGTGTAGTCAATAATATTCGCTGGAAGTTGGAAGTGTATAAAAAGAACACCGATGACCCTACTTTAGCGCAAGAACTACAGCTGCTAACCCCGTTTGATGGAAAAAAAGGCTTGATGCCTGAGTTGGAACATTTAGCAGAACACGCTGAAATGCTGGGCTGCCTTCTGGATAGCTGGAATGATGTGGTAGAAGCCGATATTGTATTACCCAAACTTAAGCTCACAAACACAGACAAAAAAGGCGTTTTAGCCTCGCTATTCAAGCGTAATAAAAAGTAATCCCCATCTCTAACACCTCTCAGCTAAGGATTTGATATGGTTGCCAAAGTATTAATTGCCATCGATCTTTCAGATAGCTCCGATGCGGTGTTAAAAGCCGGTAAAGGTTTGGCAGACACCTACGGCGCACACTGTGAAGTGATACACTGCATGGAACCCTACCCCAGTCATTTTGGTGATCTTGCGCTACCTCAGCTTATGCCCGATTTATTAGAGATAAAATCGCAGCTACTTCCCCATTTTGAGCAATTAACCGCTGAACACGGCATCAACAAAGAACATATCAGTATAGAGTTTTCTCATGCAGGAGAAGCCATCATCGACAAAGCCAATAAAGAATCTTTTGATCTTATTGTGTTAGGTAGTCACGGCCGCCACGGCGCACGTTTATTATTGGGATCTACCTGTAATAATGTATTACATCATGCCCACTGCGATGTACTGGCGGTTAGAATCAAAGACTAACAATGCCCAAACGATTGCTCGTAAAAAAACCATATTTTTGAACAATGCTTGTTTATCATCTCACTGGCAAAAAAACCTGAAATCGTTACAATAGCCCCACTAAATCTCCCCTGCCCATTTAAGGACAGCGGAAAACGTGGAGACTATCGATGTCAGATAAACCAACAATAGCCGCTATCGAAGGCTGGTACACCATGGATGCGGATAAACCGCATTTAATTGGCACTAGCTGCAATAGCTGTGGCACCTATTACTTCCCTAAACTATCGACTTTTTGTAAAAATCCAAGTTGTGAAGGTGAAGAATTTACCGAAGTACAATTAAGCCGTACCGGTAAAATTTGGTCTTATACCGATTCTCAATACAAGCCGCCCGAGCCTTTTATTGCCGCTGACCCATATGTACCTTATACCGTAGCCGCGGTGCAATTAGAAAAAGAGAAAATGATTGTGCTTGGCCAAGTGGTTGCTGGTGTGGGTGTCGATCAGCTAAAAGTCGGTGATGATGTTGAACTGGTTTTAGAGACGTTATATGAAAATGACGAAGCCAATAAAATCATCTGGAAGTGGAAGCCTGTCGCTTAACTCCCCCCCTAATTGAGGAATGCAGTATGTCTAATGAAATTGCCGTAATCGGCGTAGGAATGCACCCCTGGGGTAAATGGGGCAAGAACTTTGTTGAGTACGGTGTAAAAGCTGCGCGTGACGCATTAAAAGATGCCGGTATCAGCTGGAAAGATATCGACTATATCTCAGGTGCTGCCACCATGCGCTGTGGCTACCCAGGCTATGTAGCAGGTGCAACCTTTGCTCAAGCGTTAGGTTGGCAAGGTGCTGAAGTCAATACCTCTTATGCCGCTTGTGCTTCAGGCTCACAAGCCTTAGCCGCTGCTAAAGCCAAAATTTTAGCCGGTGAAGCTGAATGTGCCCTCGTTGTTGGTGCTGACACCACCCCTAAAGGTTTCTTGGCACCCGCTAAAGGTTACCGTCCAGATGATCCAGATTGGGTACGTTTCCACATTGGTATCACCAACCCAACCTACTTCGCATTATATGCACGTAGACGTATGGATGTTTATGGCGATACGCTGGCCGATTTCGCGGCAGTAAAAGTGAAAAATGCCAAACACGGTTCAACTAATCCCTATGCACGTTACAAAAAATGCTTCACCGCTGAAGATGTAGCAGCATCAAACATGGTTGCCAACCCATTACGTTTAATGGATATCTGTGCAACGTCTGACGGCGGCGCTGCGGTTATCGTATGTTCTGCAGCTTTTGCCAAGAAAATTGGTAAATCCGATGCGGTTAGAGTTGCGGCTATTTCTACGGTGACACCAACCTTTGCTGGCGAAATAATCGAAATGCCTGATATCGCTACCGATTCAGCAGTGGCTTGTGATGCGGTACGTTTTCGCGCACAACTGCCGATTAAAGCCTATGAAGAAGCCGGTATTGGTCCAGAAGATATCTCTTTAGCTGAAGTCTATGACTTATCGACGGCGTTAGAGATGGATTGGTACGAAGACTTACAACTTTGCGCGCGCGGTGAAGCGGCACAGTTAGTGCGTAACGGCGATACCACTTTAGGTGGCCGTATTCCAGTAAATGTATCCGGTGGTTTAGCCTGTTTTGGTGAAGCCGTACCTGCACAAGCGTTGGCACAAATTTGTGAACTGACTTGGCAGCTACGTGGCCAAGCCGGTAATCGCCAAGTTGAAAATGCTAAAGTGGGTATCACTGCAAACCAAGGTTTATTTGGCCACGGTTCATCGGTAATCCTGAAAAAATAAAGACCTCAGGTTTTTATATTTTCAACTGTATTTGAAAGGAGCTTAGGCTCCTTTTTTAATATATGCCCCAAAAAAATGAAAGGATTCTTATGCTCAATCGTCTGTGGTTAAGCTTTTTTATTCTCAGCTTTATAGCCTGCCTATACCAAACGTTTTACCTTGGTCAAAGCGCTATTTTCAGTGAAGTCACCAGCGCATTATTCAGCATGGCAAAAACCTCGGTAGATATCAGTATCAGCCTGGTGGGCATCATGTGTTTATGGCTGGGTGTATTTAATGTGATTGAACAATCGGGTTTAATCAAACACATTAGCCGCCTACTCTCCCCTCTTTTACACAAGTTAATGCCCGAAGTGCCAGCCAATCATCCTGCCCACGGGGCTATTACCATGAACCTGGCCGCCAACTTATTAGGGCTGGATAACGCTGCAACGCCGTTAGGCATCAAGGCCATGCAGTCGTTACAAAGCTTAAACCCCTCGGCGACCACTGCCAGTAATGCGCAAATTTTATTCCTGGTATTAAACACGTCTTCGGTCACCTTGCTACCTGTCACCATTTTTATGTATAGAGCCCAGGCAGGCAGCGCCTCAGCAACCGATGTATTTCTGCCCATTTTAATTGCCACCAGCTGCTCCACTCTTGCAGGGCTTTTAGCAGTATCGTTAGTACAACGGATCAATCTTTTTCAACCGGTGATTGCCTCTTATATGCTAGGTTTTGCGATATTAATGGCCGGACTTTTTAGTGTCATTTCCACCATGGATAGCACCCAGTTGAGTGCGTTTTCCAGCCTAACGGCGAATATGATTTTGTTTAGCTTTATTGTGCTCAGCCTATGTTATGGCGCATGGAAAAAACTCGAGGTCTATGACGTTTTTATTGAAGGCGCAAAACAAGGTTTCGAGACGGCAATTAATCTGATCCCCTACCTTATCGCCATGTTAACCGCCATTGCCGCGCTGCGCGCCTCCGGTGTAATGGCGCTATTTATAGAAGGCTTAGTCAGTCTTTTATCCGCAGCAGGCTTACCCACAAGTTTTGCTGATGCGCTGCCAACCGCGTTAATGAAACCGTTCTCCGGCAGTGGCTCACGAGCTTTGATGTTAGAAAACTTTCAAAGTCATGGTGTCGATAGTTTTATTGGCAGGCTGTCATCGGTGATGCAAGGCTCTACCGAAACCACGTTTTATGTCTTAGCCGTCTACTTCGGAGCCGTCGGCATTCGTTACGGCCGCCACGCAATTGCCTGCGGCCTGATTGCCGATATGGCCGGTATTATTGCCGCGATTGTAGCCTGTTATTGGTTTTTCCCAGTATAAAGGACGATTATCACACGCTGAGCTTGCTAATTAGGCAAATTTACGAATAATTGGAGACTGGCCTATACAAATTTTTTAAATAGCAGGCCAGGGAAAATAATTTAACATTCTTTAGGGTTCTACCATGTTATTACGTTTAATCATCGCGGCCGTAATCGCCGTTATTATCAGTGGCTTTTATCAAGGCTACATCGCTGCGTCAGGTTCTATTTACCAAATCGACACCATCACAATGGCCTGTTTTATTCTTGCCTGTGTTGCCTCGGTATTAATCGGTGAGCTATTGCCTAACAACACTGCCAAATCTGGCAATACCAACACTAAAAAGCCAGCAACCAATAAAAGCAATTCAGAAGCATCCAGCGACAATGATGCCGATAGAGAAGAAGGCAGCGTTAAGTGGTTTAATGTCAGCAAGGGTTTTGGTTTTATCACCCGTGAAAATGGCGAAGACATCTTTGTACATTACCGCTCTATTCGTGGCCAAGGCCGCAGACGTTTATTTGATGGCCAAGCCGTCACCTTCGCTGTTATTGATAGCGACAAAGGTCTACAAGCCGACGACGTTGATGTCATCAGCTAAACGGTTTAATTTGATATGATGTTTTAAAGGTCGGCGCTGCTGGCCTTTTTTATGCCTGGTATAATCTGCGCTTTACGGCAGTGATAGAGGGGATATAGGGTAAAAAATAGCGTAATTAATGTGGAGCTTGCCACATCTGGCTATCGCCACGTTGAATAAGTTCTGTTTTTAGCCGCTCAATAAAATCGTTTTCTAACTCACAGCCTTTAACGAAATGCAGGCGTAAAACGGATAATAATTTAAAGCTGGATAGGCTGGATAAATCGGTATCTATCGCCGTATCAAGCTGTCTCTTCTCAATAATAATCGGTTTAGCAACCACCAACCCCGGCTTTACCGCGGCATTAACAAACTCTTGATAGTACATAGCTTTCCTCTTGTTGTTTAAGCTAGGTACATCCTTACATATTTTCATGACAGTTTTATGACGTTTGTTTAAAACCTGCCTTCAATGGCTTGAATACTAAAAACCGCAGCCACATTATCGACTCTAACACCACGAAAGCTACTGTACACGTCATGTCAAAACACCATGCGATAAATAAACCCTGTTTGCTGCCCGGAGAAATGGCTCTTTGAAGCGGTTTTGGCATTATAAAACCAGCTAAAGCGGCTATTACCATCAAGTTTGTATGACAGACTATGGGTTAACGTTTTAATACCTGTTGCAGATATCGAATGCATGGCCATTTTCCAGCGCGGGCTTAATCCCCAGTTCACATTCAACTGTATAGCCAGTTCATCAACCTCGACTTTTGAATCGGTATGAAAACGGGTGTTATCGACGCCTTCTAAAATATCGCCATCATGCCAGCTTAATGTAAACTGCTTATCCACAAGCACAGCGGTTTTATCTAAAAAATTAATGGAGAATTCAGCCAATACGCAGGGGCTGATACTGAAAAAAAACAAGGAAAACAAGATGTGGCATTTAGACATCGGTTGCAGCACAACAGCTAATAATGTCTAAATATTAATCAATATTTTAACGGAAAACTATTACCTAAAAGGCCTAGTCTATTGGGATTAGCCCACCGCGATGGTGGACAAATAAAAAGCAGAAGCGACTAAGCCGCTTGCTGCGTGGCAACATAACCTGCAACAAGGCTGTCCATCTGTTCCTGATTAAAAGGGCGTAAACCACTTAAAATCAAGGTTTTAAAACCTGTACCGACCTTATTACCGTTATTTAAAATATCAAAGTACAGCTTTAAATCGCCACGTTTGCCGTTGATATCAAATTCGGTTTTATCCAACACCAGTTCCGGCGTGCCTATATCAAAGCTCTCTAACTCAAATGACATGCTGTCATAGATCACTAGCGGACGTACGGGATTGATCATCATCTGATGCTCAGCCATCAATGGCACTAAAACCTCTAAAAAGTTTAAACCTGAAAATGCGACATAGCTGCGGATAAATGCTTCTATATCGGCATCGCCATGGTGTGTTTTCCCCTCTACCGAGACATTCAGATAATGTTTATCGTTATCGTCATACAGCTCAAAACCGGTGTCTGTCGATTCAGGAAATTTTAAATTCACAGCCTTACCGACCATGCCTTCAAAGCTAAAACTCATTTTTTCACGTAAACCATATTGCCCCAGGCTTAACGCAAACAATAAATCGCCGGGCACACAGAAACGCTTGTGTTCCGGATTATGGATGGGATTAAAATCATTGGCGATATCTTTGGCAAAAGAACTGGCCTGCTCAGCAGAAACGGTGATTGAGCCTGCGTTTTTTTGATAAAATGCTGCTAAAAATGTATCTGAAAACATAGAAAAATAAGTCGAAAATGAAAAGTGGCCTGATTTTATACCAAATTTGCGGCAAATGCAGTTTTATTGCAAAGGTGCGGATAAACGCGCCAAACGCGCGGCCAATTTAAAATAAAACGGTTTACGATCAAATTCCTGCAGCGCAACTTTGCGGCAATAAATAAAGTCCTCTTCCAGCATCAACTCCACCTGCTGCGCCACGGTTTCGTCAATAACCATCGCCGATATTTCAAAATTTAAACGAAACGAACGATTATCCAAATTAGCGCTGCCTACAACCGCGGTGTGATTATCCAGCAAAATGACTTTTTGATGCATAAACCCCGCTTGATAACGATAAATGCCAATGCCGGCTCGGATACATTCTTTAAAGAACGTATACGATGACAGATGGATTAATAGATGGTCGGGTTTATCCGGCAGCATAATGCGCACATCGACGCCTCTCAATGCCGCTAAAATCAATGCTGCCATCACCTCTCTGTTTGGCACAAAATACGGTGAGGTAATCCATAATCGATGTTGAGCCGCATTAATTACCCTGATAAAAAATAGGCTGCAATTTTCCCTATAATCAGCTGGCCCGGTAGGCAAGATTAATACATCTGAACCCCCTTGTGCCGCACAATCCATTAATTTTTTGTGCTGCCAATTTAATTTTAGCTGCTGTTCTGTTGCCCAAAACCAATCTTCTATAAAACCCAATTGTGCACATAACACCGCGGGGCCTTGAATCTCACAGTGAGTATCACGCCAAAATCCCATCTTGGTATTTAAAGAAAGATATTCATTACCGACATTATGGCCACCGATAAAGGCTTTATAACCATCACAGATCACCAGCTTTCTATGGTTTCTAAAGTTGATCTGCAGGCGATTAAAAAAACCCTTTGAGGTATTAAAGGCGCTTACCTGTACCCCCGACTTTCTTAAACGACGCAGAAAACTGCCGGATAACATCACGCTGCCGATTTCATCATAAATAAAGTAGATATTAAGACCTTGATCGGCTTTTTTAATCAATAAGTCCCTTAATTTCAGCCCTAATGCATCATCTTTCACAATAAAAAATTGCACTAAAACATAATCTTGTGCCGCATCAATCGCGGCAAAAATCTGTTTAAAGGTCTGCTCTCCATTAATGAGTAAATGAAAACAGTTATTGGCGGTAAATGGCATAGAAGCCAGGCGTTCCACTACTTTCACCTTGGCCAGCTGCATATGATTAGCCTGGGCAAAATTCGCTTGATAACTGGCAATTTCCCTGGCTAAGCCTTTCATACGCAAGCCGCCAGCACGGCGGGCTTTTATATAACCCCGAAAACGTTTACGCCCAAAAATCAAATACATGGGCAGGCTAATATAAGGAAAGGTCAACATCGCCATAACCCAGGCGATGGTTGATTCCGATGTACGCCCCACCATCACCACATGACAAATCGCCATAAGCCCCAATAAATGGAAGGCGATCGCCAGTTCGGCCAGTAAATAGACTTCAAAAGCCATAATTCAAACCATCCCTGATCTTATCGAAAGCTTAGCGCTGGCGTAATAATTTCTTTAAGGTATCCGGGATTTCATCAATCAATGACATTCCACTTTCCGTATAAGTGCTGCTGATTGTGGTTAAGGCAAGTTTAAAATCGGAATCCGAGAAATCACCCTGTAAGAAGTCTTGATAGGCATCGGCGTTATCGATGCAATATTGCAGCACCTGATCCAGAAACTTTGTCGCATTTCCGGCATTTAATTTATCTAATACCTCGGCGACTTCCGGTAGATAAACGCCGTTGGCATTATAGACAAAACGCTCAAAACCGCCGATGGCGACATCATAATAAAACACCGCCAACAGGGTAGTTTGACTATTGGCATCATCAAGGGTTTTAAGAATACCGGCGGTTAAACCTTTCTCTCTATCAGCGAGACAACGTTTAAATAATACATCGTGTAGAACAGTGTCCATAATCAATAATGGCCTTAACAGAATCAGAATCTGTTATTTTAAGCCATTTAGATAAGACATTTAACCGTAGGCCATCTCTTTAAGAATATTAATGCAGGTATTTTTTATTGAACAGGGGTCTTGAGATGGTAAATTGATGTGTGCTAATCCCCATTTGCCCCGTCATTCCTAACGCAACGTTTTCTATTTTCCCGCCACTGGCCAGAAAATGTGAGGTTTGGTCCTGAATGGATTGATGGGATTCCTTTGCTGCTGCGGGTTTTCGCGCAGGTGTATAGTGTGTTCTGACCATGACTATGCCTTTTTACAATATTGCATCACCAAAAAAAATAAAGGTGATAAAAATTATAGTCAGGCTTAGCCGTTTAACCGCCTTGTTTTAAGACGATTTCATCGTATAAAGCATCAACATTTATTCTGAATGGCTATTAAACAATTTAACACGCTGTAGAGGGCTTACCGTATCGCGGTTAGAGGTTAACGTTAACAGTCGGCTGCCATCATTATCCGGTTTTGACCACCGCACCGTAAAGTGATTATCAGGAATAAAAGACACGGTAATATCGGCAATATCAGCAAAAGGTAGGCGATAGAATTTTAACTCAATTTTACCATTAGCCGGCACATCAATCTGCCAATGGCTATCCTCAGCGATATAGCTGCGAATTAAATGTGCAGGTATATCATCTTGCTCTGCCGAGGTAATAATGGGTTTTTCCAGATCGGTATTAGCTATTTTTGCATTTAAACTAAAAAAGTAAGAAGGGATAGACCAGGCGTTTTGTTCACGCTGTATACCGGTAATGTCACTCCATTTATAAAACCACTGTACCCCTTCTACAAAAAATGGGCTTTCACCACTGATGCGTACCGGTAGATAATTTTTATGAAAGTCGGTATTCGCCCAAAGTTCGGTGCCTGATTTCCAGCACGGGTGAAAAAAACCTTTGGGGAAGCAGAAATTAATGATGTCAGGCTGTTGTTGATAAACATAATCACCATCACCAAATTGATGGCCTACATATTTAATGGCTTTACTCGGTTCGGTGCGGGCAATGTGATAATCATTTAAGCCCAACATATCCACAACCGGATAACCGGTCCAATACGGCAAAGCCCCCGCCGCATCCACAGCCAATTTAGGTTGCTGTTGGGCAAAACCGGTTTTCATAGCATTCGCGATGACCTCACCATCCCAAACCCATAAATGCCCACGGGCAAAAGCGGTGCCGGGGTTAAACCACTGCAAGGCAATATAGACAAAGGCCATGATGGAAATCTGCACCGCATTAAACTGAAACGGCTGGTCATTTTCTCGATTTTCTGCGTTAAAATAAAATTCAACGGCCGGAAACAATAAACTAAAAAAAACCGAAACCAGAGTAAAGTGCCTGAAGGCGGGGAAAATATCCCCCCCTATCAATAATAAATACAGCAACCAGATCGATAAACTGGTGCTGCTGATAATGATCAAAAATCGCTGACACGACTGCCGGGCTTTTAATAAGGTGCGTAAACAATAATAGCTAAAAGGGGCTAAACACAGCAGCCCGGCAAGCACATACAGAAAACCAATTAAAAAGGTGCTGATACTAGGCTGTACTTTAATCAGTGCCGGTGTTGCCACCCATTGATCATAATAATCCAGGCGAAACAGCAATTGGCCAATCACAAATAACAACGGGAAAAAAGCCAATACCGCAATGCGCAATATACTTTGCCGAGTCACGCCATTAACGATAACTAAGGCCAACGCAAAACAGACACAAATCAGCGGACTATCGGGACGGGTTAAACACAAAATGCCCAAACTTAAAGACGATAAAATCATGGCCTTAGTTACACTGTTTTTTAACTGGGGGAAAAAGCCATCTACCGTGGCCATATTTTTTTGTTCAAAAGACTGTTGATCACGCAAGATATAAAACAAGGACCAGGCAATAGAGGCGCCAACCAGGGGCTGCTCCAAACCACCCACCAGCCAAACCCCGGTGGTGGCGCTAAAAGCAAAAGCATATTGGGCTAAATAGAAAAATTGTCGATTGGCATCTGTTAAGAATGGCCGCCAATAACACCAGTTCATCCATAAGATCGAGGCGTATAAACCCGCTGCTAATAGACGACTGGCCAGTATTAAATCCAGCCCCAGATAAGCCAGACCAGAAATCGCCAAAACCCAGGATAAATTAGAATAGCCCTCTACTGGAATGCCATCCGTCCACGTCAGGCCATCTCCTGCTAAAAATCGTTGAACATAACGTAATGAGATCAACGCATCATCGGCGATAAACGGCAGAAATGTCAGGCTATAGGCAAGCAGGCAAATTAACGGTAAAACAAAACCCAGAAAAAAAACGTGTTTAGATTCGGAACTGACAATGTCACTAGTGAATTTATTCATTATTATTTTTGTTAAGTAACTTAACGTTACTTCACCACATCAATTAAGCAAGCCTCGATTATTACATGGAATGCGGCTGAATACATTAAGGCTATAACTCAAAATTAAGCTGAAGCTGGGACGACTGGTGACTGTTATAGCTAAACCCCACACCTAAGCCGATTAAGCGAATCGACTTGCCTGTACGTAACCAGGCTTTATGTAATAGCTGCTGAAACGTTTCAAAATTAGCCTCTGTGCCCTGACACTCTATCGTGGTTGCGGTGAAATCAAAAAACTTGAGTTTTAATTGCAACGACTTTACCTGCACCTGTTGCAGACTTTTATCCTGGGCCGCTTTTTTATGAAAAACCGCTAATCGCCGTAATAGTTGCTGGTATAAATCTTTTAGCGGCACGCCGCAGTGCCGCTCTTCGTCGATATTTTTAGCAAAGGTATGCTCTACACTCAACGACTTTCGTAAACGTGATACAGACACCGGCCGGTCATCCAGACCAAAGCTTAATGACTTTAAGCGTTGCCCAAAAACACCAAAGTTTTCATGTAAGATAGACTCTTCCACTTGTTGCAAATCAGCACAAACATGAATATTCAGTGCAGACATTTTAATCATGCTTTTTTTGCCGACACCGGGAATCCGTTCAACCGGTAAATCCTGCATAAACGCCGCGACCTTATCCGGTGTAATCACAAACTGGCCATTGGGTTTATTCCAATCACTGGCCACCTTGGCTAAAAACTTATTGCTGGCAATGCCCGCCGAAGCAGTAATACCCACCTCGGTTTCAATTTCTGCACGTATTTGCTTGCTTAATAAACTGGCGCTACCGCGATGTAATTTACTTTCTGTCACATCCAGAAATGCCTCATCCAACGATAGCGGCTCAATCAATGTGGTATAACGAGAGAAAATTGTATGCATGTTAACCGAAGCCTCTTTATAGGCCGCCATTCTATGTGGTAATAATATCAACTGAGGACAACGCCGCAGCGCCTCAGAGGTTGGCATCGCAGAATGCAGACCAAAACGTCTGGCCTCATAACTGCAAGTGGATAACACCCCTCGGGACCCGGCCTTGCCTCCAACAGCGATAGGTAAACCTTTTAACGCTGGGTTATCACGGATTTCTACCGCCGCAAAAAAACAATCACAATCGATGTGAATAATTTTTCTTAAACCCGTCATAAAAATCACTCTTAATTTTTCAATGCCGAAACAAATAGCTGTATACATAAACAGTATATAATATTTTCCAGCAGATTTAAAATACCCCACATACCCCCATAAATTTTATCTTTTTCTCTATGGAGAAACGTAAATGAGCATAGCAAGCTGGCAACCCGATTCAGAAAAACAAACCCTGGCATTAACGGATGACGATTTACAAAATTTTATTGCCTTGGGTGCAGAAGATGACGTAGAAAAATCAACACAAAATATCAGCGATGATGACTTAAAAACTTTACAGCCGCTGATGTCTCAACCCAGAAAATTATGGATGACCTTGGCCGATACATTATCGATTCAAGATTTGCATAATTTAATCCGGTTTTTCACCCTTGTTGAGGCGAATAACAGCTCGTTAGAAGCCGGTAATGATTCACCGGTAATCGCGTTTAATAAGTGCTTAAGAAAGCGTGGCCATGCTCTGGATAAAGAATTTTTACTCTGGATAAAACAACATTCTTCCAATCAATTTATCCCTAACGGCAGCGTTTTATAAAAACTGAATTGGCGATAAAAACAGTTAAAAATCTATGCTGTTTATCGCCATACGTTTAATGATTTTTAGTAAGCTATTTTCGAATAAATCATGCTTAACTTTCCCATAACACTTCAAATCAGTTTTTTTAAATAGCTTTTGAAAGAAATAAGGGCAAAAACCCCGAAATAAACGCCTTTTTAGTGGCTTAGCGCTGTTATTTCTTTTTTAAATCAACTAATCTTTTACATAGTTCATTTCTGAACGTATAAAAACAAAAATATATTAAGAAACACACTTTAAAGAAGGCAAAATCATGGCTGCTAAAAAATCCTCTTTAACTTCAGTTGCTGAACTGGAAAAAGAATTTGATAAGTTAAAATCCAAACTGGCTTCTGCTAAAGAGAAGGCCGTCAGCCAAACCGAAAAAGAAATTGCTAAAATAACTAAGCAGATCAAATCTGCAGCCTTAAAAATTAAAAAATCTAACAAAAAAGTTGTGACGGCGAAGAAGAAAAAAGTGGGGGTTGAAGAAGCAACTAAAGCCCATGCCGCAGAAAAAGCTGCAGCCGACGCATTAAAAGATGCCTTAGCACAAACCAAAGCCTCTTTTTCTGCCGATAAAATTGCATTAAAAAGAGCCGTTGAACTTGCCAAGGCTGAAGCCAAAGTTGTAGCAGCACATTTCAAAGAAGATCTACGTTTAACAAAAGAAGCTGCCGCTAAAATGGCTAAAGCGCTTAAACACGAAGATAAGAAAAAAACGCCGAAAGCAAAAGCCACCGTTAAAAAAACGCCTAAAGCAAAAAATGCCACTGCCGCTAAAAAGCCTGCAGCAAAAAAAGCAGCAGCTAAACCTGCGGCCAAGAAACCAGCAGCAAAAAAAGCAGCGGCTAAAACTGCGACTAAGAAACCAGCAGCAAAAAAAGTAGCGACTAAAAAACCTGCGCGTAAACCTGCTGTTAAAAAATCATCGGC
>JABSRQ010000012.1 GCA_013215055.1 Pseudomonadales bacterium
AGTGAAACGGTGTATCGCCGATGGTAGTGTGGGGTTTCCCCATGTGAGAGTAGGTCATCGCCAAGCTTTTATTCTAAGAACCCCAATAGATTATTCTATTGGGGTTTTTTTATGGGAAAACCCCGATTTTTATATGTGGGGCCGCTGCGCGGTCCAGCTGCGCAACAAGTTGCTACGCGTTCAGTCCAACTCATTGCTACGCAATGAAAGACGTTGATCTTCACCCCCATGTGAGAGTAGGTCACAGATATATTGCTCCAGGCAATATCTGCATTCACCACATCCCTGTGGCTTATCGCCAAGCTTTTATTCTAAAAACCCCAATAGATTATTCTATTGGGGTTTTTTTATGTTCAGGATGAACGGTATGTCGCGGTTGCAGGATGCGAAGGAGCGATCATGGGGAAATCCACTTTTAGTTTTCCTAACTCAAAATAATTATAATTATTTAACCCTTTTTCTGCAGTTGTTCGTTTATAGATAAAAACAACGAGAAGATGAGGTTACAATGCAGAACAGCCCAATTACAAAATATTCAATTTTTCGCCCCTTAATGGCCATATGTTTTGTGGTATTTATTCTCACTGCCTGTAGTGAAAAGGCGGCCAAAAAAGAAGTTGTTATAAACAGTAAGATAAGTTTGTCTGCTGAGACCGTAGAAAATGCAAGTCAATCACCGGTGGTTGATTATGAAAGAGTCATGAAAAAGCCAAGTCGCGAATTTGTTAAAGAAAAGGCTAAAAAGAAGCTTATGTCTACTACGGCCAGACATGCTGCTATGTCTTTTTCAGACAGGATTATTGTCGCTGTAGCTCCATCACAAGAACGCTATACTGCATTTATTGCCAATAAAACCCTCAGTGTGCAACAACAGCCGGTGTCTACCTTTTCTATCGATGTCGATACCGCGTCTTATAGCAATATGCGCCGATTCTTAATGCTGGGACAAATGCCGCATCCCGATGCGGTGCGGATAGAGGAGATGATCAATTATTTCTCCTATGATTATCCTAAGGCTAAATCGAATCAAGCGTTTACAGTAAATACAGAGATGGGGCCTGCGCCGTGGGATAATAATAAAAAGCTATTACACATCGGGATTCAGGGTAAATCTATTGCTGCCGAAAAACGCCCGGCGATGAATCTGGTTTTCCTGATTGATGTATCGGGTTCCATGCAATCGGCTAATAAACTGGGTTTATTAAAAGCCGCAATGAAGATGTTGACGCAGCAGATGACCAGTGATGATCGAATCAGCATCGTGGTTTATGCCGGTAATAGCGGTACCAAGCTCTCTGCTACCCCGGGTAATCAGAAACGTAAAATCAAGATGGCGATTGATGAATTGGCCGCTGGTGGATCTACCCATGGCAGTGCCGGTATACAAGCCGCTTATGCCTTGGCGGCCGAGAATTTTATTGACGGCGGTGTAAATCGAATCATGTTAGCCACCGATGGGGATTTTAATGTGGGTTTAAGTGATAACCGCAGCCTAAAACAGCTGATTGAACAAAAGCGCAAAACAGGTATCAGTTTATCGGTATTAGGTTTTGGTCAGGGTAATTATAATGACAGCCTGATGCAAACGTTGGCGCAAAACGGCAATGGCAATGCGTATTATATCGATACGTTTAACGAAGCTCGAAAAGTGTTAGTGGATGACCTTTCGGCAACGTTGGTGACTATCGCTAAAGATGTAAAAATTCAAATTGAGTTTAATCCTGACATCGTCAGGGAATATCGTTTAATCGGTTATGAGACGCGCCACCTTAACCGAGAAGATTTCAATAACGATAGAGTGGATGCCGGTGAAATAGGCGCAGGGCATACGGTAACGGCATTATATGAGCTGACGTTGGCAGATAGTGAAAACAAGCTGATTGATGACTTACGTTATCAAAGTCAAACCGATCCCGTCGTTCGCAAAGCACATAAAAATAATGAATTGGCCTTTTTACGTCTACGTTATAAAACCCCCAATAGTGGTGAGAATACTAAAAGCCAGTTATTAGAGACGGTGATTTTAAAGCAGTCTATGCAAGATAATATTATTGATAACTCCAATAACTACCGTTTTTCTGCAGCGGTGGCAGCTTTTGGTCAGCTATTGCGACACGATACATCGTCTTCTACAATGACCTGGCCTGCATTGATTCAATTAGCGCAATCGGGTAAAGGTAAAGATACTTTTGCCTATAGAGGTGAATTCATTCAATTAGTAAAATTGGCTGAAACACTACAGCCACACTTAGCTAATAACAGCTATTGAATAGCGGATTTATGGAATATCAGGGTAATTAAGGCATGGTTCACAGAAACAGTTTGTTAGGTTCTTGCCGTGCCAGATGATATCGCCCTGGCTCAGCAAGGTGATGAGGCGCTGATGTTAGCTTATGCTGCCAATAATACTGCTGCTTTTGATGTGTTATATGCACGTCATAAGGATGCGGTATTCCGATATTTTCTGCGCCAGCAATATAGCCAGGCCCACGCCCAGGATGTCAGCACTGCTGAAGAGTTATGCCATGATTGCTGGTTAAAGATCATTCACCATCGTTCTACGTATCAAACCACGGCCAAGTTCACTACCTGGTTATTTACCATTGCCCGGCATACAGCCATTGATTATTTTAAAAAGAAACACTTACAGATGGTTGAAACCGGGCATGAGATGGATGAAAAGCTCAACCCCAGTCAACAAGATGATGAGCCTAACGCTAAAGAACAAGATCAATTACGCCAGGCGCTGAAAACGTCTATTGCGCTTTTACCGGTGCAGCAGAGACAAATTTTTTTATTAAAACAGGAAGGGGGTTTTAGCCTGGACGATATTGCATTAATGACCCAACAGAACAAAGAAAAAGTAAAAAGCAGCTGGCGTTATGCCCTGCAGAAATTACGTAAAGGATTATTTGATTATGTCTGATAAACCTGAACTTGAGGATGTGAATAAAGACCCAGAAAAATTCATTACGGCATTGTATGACACTCTGGATAAGCCCCAAACGTCACAAACTCTGGATGATAAAATTCTTAAGGCTGCCAGAGCATGTGTTAACGATGTAGCCCCTGTTGTAAAGCTTAAAAAACGCCCTGCGTGGTTAAAACCAGTTTCTGCTGCAGCGATGTTAATGCTGGTTGCCACGGTTAGCTTACATCAGATATTTGATCCTTCGGCACCGCTGAACTCTGAACACTATGTCTCTGAATCACGGCTTCAAAATGGTGACTTAATGGCCGGAAAAGCGCTCAGTGCCGCGCC
Organism: Pseudomonadales bacterium; assembly: GCA_013215055.1. Taxonomy (GTDB): domain Bacteria; phylum Pseudomonadota; class Gammaproteobacteria; order Pseudomonadales; family DT-91; genus CAKMZU01. The sequence goes on from JABSRQ010000012.1 coordinate 3,263, forward strand.
GAAAATGAAGCAGGAAAAGCGTAAACAGGCAGCTGTGCCTATGGCCTCTATGCAAGATCAAACCACGGTTGCCTATGCTCCGGCCAAAGAGCGTGTTAAAGCAAAATCTAAGCCTAAGCCTCAGAAAAATGCGATGAAAAAAACTTATAGAAGAGACTTAAGCGAATTAGCTGCTCTATCGGATCAGTTGCGGCCAACGGTTAAACACTCAATAGCCAAATCGCAAGCCACTTCTGCTGAAGTAGCCGTTGTTGAGCTGGATCAGGCGTTGATTTTTTCCGATGAAGAGGAAGCATCTTCCCCCATAGTTAATCGAGTTAGTGCTTCTGCAGCCAAGTCTCTCAGTGTAAAGAGTCAAACCGTTGAGATTCTGAGTATTGAAGCTTTTAAGCCTCTATCGCTGAATAACAACCGGTGGATTTATCAAAAACAAAATGATGCATTCTATTTTTTACAGCTTTTACAAAAAAACGTGGCAGAGAAAAAATCCTATCGTTTACTTAAGGTCGATTTTGAACTTTCAGGTTTGACGCAGAATACATTAAGTTATGGCACTGAAGTAAAGGTTAGACCCAAGTATTAACATATATGTTTGTCTCATTAGCACCCAGGCCGTTTTATCATTTATGGACGATTGAATTTGTCACTAACAGCCTTTTTTTAAAAAAATAATCGAATAATACGGCGGCATAAAGTCCTATCGATTTTTAGTCGTAGGAGTATATTGGTGGGGTGACTATTCAACGGCTGGCAAACCGTGGAGGTGCTAATGTCTCTTGTTGCCGATTCGGTTATCTCTACCCATTATTGGCATAAACTCGATGATGGGCGAATTCAGTGTGATGTGTGTCCGCGGGCCTGTAAATTACGTGAGGGCCAGCGTGGCCTGTGTTATGTGCGTGGCCGCGAAGACGATGAAGTTAAACTCTATAGCTATGGCCGTTCCTCCGGCTTCTGTATCGACCCGATAGAAAAGAAACCCCTGAATCATTTTTTACCTGGCAGCTCGGTTTTATCCTTTGGCACCGCCGGTTGTAATCTGGCCTGCAAATTTTGCCAGAACTGGGATATGAGTAAATCACGGGAAATGCATACGTTGTCCGATAGGGCAATGCCAGAAGAGTTGGCATTAACGGCCCAGCGTCTGGGGTGTAAGAGCCTGGCTTTTACCTATAACGATCCTGTGGTTTTTATGGAATATGCCATCGATGTCGCCGATGCCTGTCATGACATCGGGCTTAAGAGTGTAGCGGTAACCGCCGGTTATATTTGTGAAAAACCCAGAGCCGAATTTTATGCCCATATGGATGCCGCCAATGTGGATTTAAAGGGCTTCACTGAACGCTTCTATAAAAAAATCTGTGGTGCATCGTTGCAGCCAGTGCTGGATACACTTGAATATCTAAAACACGAAACATCAACTTGGTTCGAGATTACAACGTTATTGATTCCTGGTGAAAATGATGCCGATGACGAGTTGCATAATGAGTGCCGATGGATAGCGGAACATCTTGGCATGCATATCCCCGTACATTTTACCGCCTTTCACCCGGACTGGAAGATGCGGGATATTCCTCATACACCCGCAGCCACGTTGACCAAGGCTAGATCGATAGCGCTGGAATATGGACTGCATTATGTTTATGTCGGTAATGTGCACGATAGTGCGGCAGACAGCACGTACTGCCCGTCATGCCATCAACGTGTGATTGAGCGTGATTGGTATGAGCTGGGGCAGTGGCAGTTAGATGAGAAAGGTTGCTGTGACAACTGCGGCACGCAGATAGCCGGTGTGTTCGAGGCGCAGCCGGGTCATTGGGGGGCACAGCGTGTGCCTATACACATCATGAGGCCGGATGCCAGCGGGACTCATTTTATGCAGGAGTGAGCTGTTATGTATTTTTATATTGTAGTGAGCTTTATCGTTGATGCTGTTCTGCTGAGGCTACTGTTATGTTGAGCCGACGTCATGTGTTGTATGGCACCGCTATCCCTGCAATGTATCTTGCCGGGGCTTATTGTCCTCAGGTGTTTTCTGCAGTGCTTGGCTCATCGCAATATGATAGTGATGAACTGCAGAAGTTGATAGTAGAGACTCCGCAGGATCAATTGCTTTTGGTGCTGGTTAAACAGATCAAGCAGGGGCTGAGCTATGAGGTTCTGTTAGCTGCCTTGGTCATGGCTGGGGCTAAACATATAGAGCCATATCCGACGGTGGGTTTTCAATACCATGTGCTGATGATGTTATCGGCGGTGTATAAGTCGTTGCAGAATAGCCCGTTTGAAGATCGCTGGTTACATCTTTTATGGGCCGCAGATGCATTTAAGTCTGCGCAGCAAGATGATACAGGAGGCGGGGAGTGGCAAATGTCGCCAGCACCTGTGATTCCATTATCGGGTCTGAACGCGGCGACCGAACACTTTGTTCAAGCGATGGAAACCTGGGATGCAGAGGCCGCGGATGTGGCTATTGTGCAGTTAATTGCACAGGCCTCACCAGCACAAATATTTGATTTGTTGTTTTATTATGGCGCCAGGGATTTTCGTGATATAGGCCATAAATGTATAGCGGTGAGTAATAGTCATCGCCTATTGCAGAGAATTGGCTGGCAGTACGCAGAAACGGTTTTGCGTTCCACGGTTTATGCGCTGCTTAATCATCACGGTGAACCGAATCCGGCGTTTAATGAATTAACGGCCGATGCCAGTTGGCGGGAAAATAGACGTTATCAGCAGGTGCTTCATCTGTCTTTTTACCAGCAGTGGATGGCCCCGCTGCCTGAGAATAATTTAAGTGTAGCCGATAGAAAAATGACGTTACAGTTGCTGGTACGTTTACGTAAAAGTGATGGCCTCACCATCGGGGAATATGCGTTTGAGTTATTGAATCGTGGTACTAAGCAGCAGGTGTTATGGGATGCGGTATTTTTAGCCGCGGGCGAGATAATCGCCTCAGATTCCGGCATCATCGGTGTGCATGCCAATACCTCGGTGAATGCACTTTATTATGCTTATCAACATGTGGATAGCGATAAAAGCCGGCAGTTATTTTTGTTACAGGCGTTATCGTATATCTCGATGTTTAACGATTTATTGTTTGACGGAATACATAGAATCCAGCTGGATACTATGGCAGAAATTTCTGTGAATCATCAGGTTCACGCTGCGTTGGCGGAGATCTTTGCGGATATCAGCACAGACAGGTTAAATGCAGCAGGCAAGTTATTATTTATCATGAATAGGCCTGCGTTGATGCAGCAGGCCATAAATCCGTTTATGGCTTTAGCCCGACATTATACGCTTTATCATAATAGCGGCTTTCATGATTTTAAATTTACCGAAGCGATGTTTGAGAATGCCGCGCATATATCCAGTGTTTGGCGACCACGTTATCTCAGTGCCAGTGTATTTTATTTAAATGGCAGTCATGATCAAATAAATAAGGTGGTGCATGAGGCATATAAGTTACTGCAATAACTCGCTGTGGTTGATGATGCTAAACCATTAAATGACCCAAAGCTTCGGCTAAGTCTTTATCTTTGGCCATCATCGGTTTTAATTTATCACCTTGTAACCAGATGATATCCACTAATGCATCGGCGATAAAATCGGACGGGCTGATACCGGATAATAATGACAGCGCGCCCAGTGTCTCGCCGGGGCCCAAGGTTCTAGTGGTTTTTTTACCGCCGGATTCATCCACCATCTTGACCATACCTCGGGCAATAATACCCAGCGCACACAGCGGTTTGCCCTGATCAACAATATGTTCGTGATTGTTATACAGGCTGTGTTCCATGATCTTGACCAACTCCTCACGGCGCTCTTCGCTGAGATGAGCGGCCCAGGGTAGTTGCTGGACCAAAACATCGGCAGGTTGATTGGGTTGGGTGAGGGAAATTTTTTGTAAATTCTCCATGCGTGCCTCTACGCTATCAATCATACGTTCGGCTTCGGGTTTATCTAATACGGCCTGCTTTAATAGTTGCTGAATCACCGAACGTTCACGATTTAATAGAAGCCGGGTGGCGGTATGGGTTTCAAGCGTATGGATGATTTCCGGAAAACTTTCGCGTAACTCTTGAATATGTTCCAGCGTCTCAAGCTTGTTTTGATTGACTATGGTGCTAACCGCGGCGGCTTCTTCATCGTTGGGCGCCAGGCTGATAATATGGGATTGCAGTTCTTCCTGGGCTTGAATAAAACCTCTGGCGACATCATAACCCAAGGCCAAGCGTTCAAAAAATAAATGCAGGGCGATATTTTTTAAAAACGAGATCTTACGTAGCTTATCTAATAGCCACGGGGTTTTCCAGAGGTTGTAAAGTTGCTGTCGTTGGCCTATTTGGGGTTCGCCATCTAACGCATGTTCTACTCCATCAACCAGCCTGTGGGTTGCTCCTTTGCCCAGAATGCCTTGTTCAAACTGGGTCCAATAATGTTTTCTTTCGGTTTCTAATAAGCGCCTTCTAAAAGCGGTAGCCAAATCCTCGTCGGAGATATCTTGGGCATCTTCTTGTTCTTGGATATCTTGCAGATGGGCAATTTTTTTAACCGCTTCCCAATCAGCACCTTTGAGGAATTCATTTTCTATCATGCTGGGTAAAAGCTGGTTGAGGTTTTCTGATATTTTATTTTCGGCTTTATCTACCGTGGCCTGTTTGGCCGGCGGTAACATATCCAGCCCCAACCATTTTAAAACCAGGCCCATGGTAGCCCCATTGATTAAAATGGTTAAAACCACAATGCCGGCACAGAGAAATAACACCTGATCACCGATGGCGCGCGGAATCATATCATCGGCAGCTACGGTTAAGGCCAGCGCCAGCGATACTGCGCCGCGTAAGCCTCCCCAAGTTAGCACAATGGCTTTTTCTCTATTGATACCAATGCCAATACGTTTAAGCAGTGGCATAAATAACGCAACGGATGAAGCTCTGATAATCATGATGCCGATATAAAGCACAAACAGTGCCTGCCAGGCTTGTGCGTCATTAAAATTGACTCTGGAGGCAACCAAAATGCCTACAATAATAAAAATCAGTGTATTGGCCATATGTGCCATCATTTCCCAAAAATGGTGTAAAAAACCAGCTACCTCGGGAGAGATGCGGGTTCTGCCGCCGCTGGCATACATCAGCGCCATCGCCACCACGGCCACCACACCGGATACATGTAAGCTCTCGGAGATAAAAAAAGCCAAATAAGCCGAGGCGATAGACAGGGAGATTTCTATCATAGGGTCATTAAAAATACGCCCTATCCATAATATACCTATGGCTGCCAGCGCGATGCCAATCAGCAGGCCGCCGCTGACCACGCGGGTGAATTCGGTGACGATGGTAAACATCGAAAGATTCTGCTGCGAGCTGGAGATGACCAGCACATAAAATAGCGAAAAGAAGACGATGGCGGCACCATCATTTAATAGGGATTCACCTTCGATCAGCGTTTCCAGGCGTTTACGTGAACTGACTTCTTTTAATAATGCCACCACGGCCACAGGGTCCGTGGCACTGATCAGCGCACCAAATAAAAAACACAAAGCCCAACTCCATTGCCACGGGAAACTCCATTTCACTAAAACCGCGGTCAGTACAGTCGCTAATATCAAACCGGGTACGGCCAATAAGGTGATCTGTAAAAACATACGCCTGAACAAATGCACTTCCATCGCAAAGGCGGATTCAAAAATCAACGTCGGTAAAAAGATAAATAGAATCAGGTGTGGGCTTATGTCTGCAACCAGTTCCAGCATCTGTGAAAACATAGGCAGTTGCAGCAGGAAAAAATCGGATCTATGCACAAACCCTAATAACAGGCCAATCACTAGCAGCGCGACGGTATAGGGGATTTGAGTGCCCTTAAGCAGGTGGCGTACGGCGGCACCAATCAATAACGACAGAATAACAAATAATAGTACCAGCAGACCCGTTTCGTAATGCATGGCTACATCTCGGCAATACGGTTTAATAACTATAGACGTTTATTACTGCACGTACATGAGTTGGATTTTAAAAGCGCGGCCAATTATTCCTATGTTGAACAGAGAACTTGGCAGCTGTCCCAGGGGTTAAACCGCAGTGGTGTTAGTTATTCTGATTATCAGCAGGACATAGGTAATGGCCTGCAAACAGGAGAGGGTAATGATCTGAATAATTGGCCAAACCAGGCTATAAAATTGGTTTTTCGTTATGCCTTTAATCACAGCTTAACCCTGCATAGTGATGCCCGAGTTTTTTGGAATTTTCAGGGAAGTCAGGATGGTTTGAGTGGTTTATAAAAAGCCGTAGTTGGCACCGCACATGAACAGGCGGTTAACCGCTCAGTTGCTGCGGTGAATGAGGCGGATGTTTATTGCCTGGGTTTTCGTTTAAACCTGGCCCTGTCTTACCGTTGGCAGGAGGATTTAGAGTTTAATCTCTACCTGCAAAACCTTGTAAGCGTTAATGACAATAAACGTTATTCCTATGATACAGGCAACGATGACCCTGCTCCCAGGCGAGTACGTTATATACAGAAACCCAGATCCTTAAGTTTGGCTCTTCAGTACTCTTTTTGAGTTTGCTAGCTTGCCTAATAATCTCAGGGGCTGAGTCTGTTAGCGTTTATTCAATCGTCTGTACCTGGGTTCTGATCCGCTAGTTTATACGTTAGCGGCACAGAGCCGTGCCTGAAAAGAAGCGGGCTTGATACAGGGCAGCGATTTGCAGCCGTATTTCATACACTGTAGTTATCTGGAGAAATAATGTGGCGATAGCCGCCTATGATAGATGTATTTTTATGAATAGATTATGCTTAAAGTCTGTACCGCATTTATACGTCAATTGTACAGTAAGGGGCTGGATAGTTTAATTGTGTACATTCAGCCTAAAAAATAATAAATAGTAGACTTCAGCGCTGGCGAGAAGCCAAATCTTAGCCGCTGGATGCCGTAGAAAGGTCAGCTAGAGATGTTAAATCTTATATACACCATCGCATTTCGACAACAAAAATACGCTCATTTAGTGGTTGCCATGCTGCTGTTGATCGCAGGTTTTGGCATGACAAAACTGTGGGTCACTGTGGATGCCACGGTATTTTTCTCGGATACCGACCCGGTGGTTGAAGAATATAACGCCATCGGCGAAAAATACGGTGAGATCAAGACCGTGGGCCTGATGATTGCGCCTAAAAGTGGCAATATCTTTGATGCCTCAACTCTGGCCGCAATCAGAGAATTCAGTGAAGAAGGGGCCACCATTCCCTATAGCTCCCGTGTCACGTCCATCACCAATTACAATTATATATTTGATGATGACGGTGAGCTGCATATCGACGCCTTATTAGATGGCGACATAGCACATGACGATGCGCAGCTGGATGAGATCCGATCCCTGTATTTGCAAGATGCACTTGCCGTGAAGGGCCTTATCTCCACAACAGGCCATGTCTCAGTCTCAGTGGTCGCGCTGACGATGCCTGAGGATCCGCGGGCCGCCATCACCGACGTTTTCCAGGTGATCTCCGAGATAGAACGTCGCTACAGCGAAAAATATCCGCAGATAGAATTTCGCAAGGTAGGCACCATCACCGGTGAATATGCCTTTGCGGAATCCACCGAACGCGATATGCGCTCGCTGATACCGTTAAGTACTTTGCTAATCGTGGTGATGATGGCCGTGTTAATGCGCAGCTTATCGGCTGTAGGGCTAACCTTGATGGTGATTTTTGTCTCCGATATCATTGCCTTTGGTTTCAAAGGTTACGTCAGTGGTGTTGTCAGCCCGATGACGGGGTTCGCACCGTCGGTGATTTTGACTATCGCCGTGGCGGATTGCATACATCTATTGACATCGTATTTAAAGCTGGTCAGTGATGGCATGGATAGGGATCAGGCTTTACGAGAGAGCCTGAGGCTGAATTATAAGGCCATCAGCTTAACCAGTATCACCACCGTAATCGGTTTCCTGTGTTTTAATTTCAGCTCTTCTCCGGCGATACGGGATATGGGCAATGTGGTTGCGCTAGGTGTATTCAGCGCCTGGATGCTGACCCTATTCTGGTTGCCTACCCTGATCAGGTTATTGCCGCAGAGCCGCCGTCAGTCGGCACCGTTATTGAGTTTGTTAATGCCTAAAATGGCGCGTTTTGTCATGAAATATAATTTGATCATCCTGATCGTGACGGCCATCAGCCTGCCCTTTATCTTATATGGCGCAACAAAAAATGTGATCAATGAAGTGTTTATCGAGATGTTTGATGACAGCTATTCGATGAAGAGAAATGCCACTTTTTATAACCGTGAGTTCAGTGGCCCGGAAAGATTGTTTTTTGATCTTTATGCCGGTGAAAAAGGCGGCATCAATAACCCGGAGTATCTACAGACCGTGGATGATTTCTCAAACTGGCTGAGACAGCAGCCCCTGGTCACAAAGGTGGATGCCTATCCTGATCTGATCAAAAAAATGCATTACAGCATGAATGGTGAGGAAAAGGATAAATATGCCTTGCCGCAAGATAGAGAAACGTCTGCGCAATATCTGTTATTTTATGAGATGTCAGCCGATGCATCGAATGTAATCAGCGATGAACATGATTACACGCGTGTGGCAGCACATATTGAATTAACCGATTCCAACGCCTTATTACAACTTAAGCAAGATGCCGATGGTTGGTTGGCTGAGAATGCTGCGGCGCAGATGTCGGCCCAGGGGGTCAGCATGGATGTGCTGTTTGCGTTAACGGCCCGATCCAATTCCGAATCCATGTTTTTTGGCACCTTGGTTGCGCTGGTGCTGATATCGTTAGTGGTCACCTTTGCGATTGGCAATACCAGGCTGGGCATGGTCAGTGTGCTGACAAACTTGCTGCCGATATTACTGGCCTACGGTGTATGGGGTTATATGAATGGCATGATAGGCCTCAGTGTGGCGATGGTGGCGACCTTATCCATGGGTATCGTGGTGGATGATACGATTCACTTCCTGACCAAGTTTCAGGATGGCCTGAAAAAGAATGGTTCGGCTACCGAGGCCATTTATTTTGCTTTTGAAAATGCAGGCAACGCCATTACCGTGACCTCTCTTATTTTTATATCCAGCTTCACGCTGTTTCTTATCTCCAATTATGTACCGAATACAACGATGGGCATTCTCACGGCGATAACCATCGCCATCGCGCTGATCTTCGATTTGTTATTTTTACCGGCCTTTCTGTATCGCCTTTATGGCTTGGGGCAGTCGTCTAAAGAGGTATCGGGTGAAGATGAGCTCGATGTAAAAATCGCCGAGTTAGAGGCAAACTAACGGCTGTGTTGGGAGATGCAGTTGGCACAAAATACCAATAGCAGCTGCTTTTGGGCAGACGTTAAATGAACGTATAAAGACATGGATCTGCTAGCCGAGGGTTTTCCTTGGCAGCACCTCTGTTTGAAGGATGCAGGCATGTTTACACATCTGATAGCACATAATCCTCAAGAGGCAATATTTCTATAAGATTATTTTGTTATATGGATAGGAAGAGGGTACTTCTTAGGTTCTAACAGTATTTGTATATGTGATAGCCGTCAGATACTAACGTTTTATGTAAATCTCTTGGTGTGTCTGTGCTTGAGTCGTGTTTTAGGTTTTTGACCTTGTTTTTTTACCGGCAGGGAAGTCGTTTGTTTTTTCGTCAGGTGACAAAAAATGGCAGTTTTAGCCGGGTTTTGTACCGTTGACACAAGCTATAACTGTGACGTTATACTCAATTCTCAAAAAATGATAAGTAGGGAATAAGTTGTATGTCTTTTTTCGTTAAAAAGCCACTAGCCAAATCAATCACATTAGCTGCAACAACCATCGTGTTAACTGCCGCTGCAGCATCAACTTTCGCTCACTCAACTTTTACAGAAAATGAACGTACTCGTGTAGGTAATTTTGCAGACCGTGGTAACCCTCATACATTGCCACAGCCGGGCGATGATTTTGATTTCGCTACGCCCTTCGATATTCAGTTGGAAAATGCACTTAAGATTAACGTACCCTATCCTCCTTTTGAAATTCCAACAACATTCCGTCCAAACGTAGCTTCTGCTATAGGGTCTGCTCTGTTAGGTCGCGATGATTACGATGTGTTTAAATTCACCAAGATGGATGCAGAGCCTTTTGTCTTCAGTGCTTATCCTTTGGTCCCTTTTTGTGATTACGCTGAAAATTTTCAGCCTGTAATCGCTTTCGCAGGCCCACTGCATACCGTAGATACAAACGGTCAGCCAGTATTTAGCCCTGTTCCTGCTGACTTTCCCGCTGAAGCTGCGGCTAACTTGCCAGAAGGTTACGGTGTTAAAATCATCGAGCATGAAGGTGAATTAAAAACACGTGATGCCTATCACTCGCCTCACGGTAATAATGCATGGTTCTTGCCTCAGGGTATTGTTGATGCTGGCTGTATCGAAGGTCTGGGTGATATCGAAGCTACCAATGCCTCAAGAGCTGAGATTGGCCTTGAAGCCTGTGATGCTTCAAACACGATACTTGAGACTATCTCTATCCCAGGAGAGTATTTCTACATCGTCTATCATGCTGACCATGCAAAACCAACAAAAGGTTGGGGTTATGGTCTTAGCCCTAACGACTCTAACTACAAGTGGGATTACAGCCTGGTAACGGGTACTCAGGATGCCTTCGAAGGTTATGATTGGGCTAGAGTATTCGCCCGTGATGGTATTCAAGGATTCGGTGCGACTAACTCTCATACTTGCAAGCTACCTAACTACGTCGAGTACCCAGATACGGGTTCTGAATACGGCGGTTAATGTTTAACTTATTTAGATGAAACCGGCTTAGGTCGGTTTTTTTATGCCTGTGATTAGTAGAAGTTATGTTTATTTAATGTTGGTTTTATTTGGCATGTTTAATTAGCTGTGTGACAACAGGATTGTAGGCTGGCTTCCTCTAACGTTCTGGCGATATCTGTGAATTAGCTCGCAAATCTAACGTTTTTTACGTAAAATCGCGCAAAGGATTTTTTTGCAGATTTTGATTATTAGGGGTCGTTAGGTGTAATCATTGTTGACCTGCTTGCAGAGCATGGATGTTTCTTTGTCACTATGTAATAGGATCAATTTTATGTCTATGAAGATACTACTTCCCTCACTGCTATTTGCTAATGTTGCGGCACTAACAACTCCTGTGGTTATGGCTGATAGCGTAGAGCAAGAGTTGGAAATTCTGAAGGCTAAGATTCAGGTTTTAGAAGAAAATCAGAATAAAAACGCCCGTCTCTTTAAAAGCCGAAACAGTAACTCGGATGAAGAGATGATTGCTTTTAATGGTTTTGCCAGTATTGGTTTTTCTCAGCATGATGGTGATGACATAACATACTCTGGTGGTACCACCAACGAACTTTCATTATTACCTAATACCTGGGCAGGTTTGCAAATGAATGCTCACCTATACGAAGGTGGTGAATTTGTCATGCAGGTTTTGGCAAAAGGGATGCTGACGGGCGGAGATTCTCATAGTTTTGAATTGGAAACAGAATGGCTGTTTTTCAAGCAGGATTTGGGCGCAGGCTTCGATGTGCAGGTCGGCCGTATTCGTTTTCCGGTCTTTCAGGAGTCAGAAAATTACTACGTAGGCAATACTTATCCCTGGGTCAAACCTTTGGCGGCTGTGTATGATGTATTGCCTTTAACCAATGTTGATGGTGTTTCAGTAAATTATTTACATGAGCTTGGTGATTGGTCACTGGATGCAAAATTATTGTTGTGGGCTAGCTCAGAGTTGGCCTTTGGTTTTGGTCATGCAAAAGCAGATGATATTCACGGCTTAACGGCTAAAATCAGTAATGATTCATTAAGCTTTCGTCTGGGCTATACCGTAACTAAGATCGAGTATGATGTAGACAGCTTAACTAATCCGTTTAACCCTTCAGAAACTCTTGATGCCTTCTCATATGGCGATACTATGGCATTTATAACGGCTGCAGTTAAATATGATGATGGTAGCTGGTATGCTGCAGTTGAGGCCGTGTCGGTTGATGCTGAGAATGGTTCTTTACCGCAACAGCAAAATGGTTACATTACACTGGGTAAATATTTTGGGAAATGGTTACCTTACATTGGTTATGCCAAGACAAAGGTGAAGGATGTAGAGGGGATTTCTCAGGCTGAGACTGAAAAAGTTACTGTAGATAATATAGATGTAATAAATCCTCACGTACCAGTTTCCCCTTTTATTGATAATTCTGTCTCTGTCGGTAGCTTGTTAACAACTATCTATGATCAAAAGGAAACCGGTTTCATGGCTGGCTTTAAATGGGACTTTATGCCAAAAACTTCCTTAAAATTCCAAGTGCAGCAAGTAGAGAAATTTGATGATACCCGGGGTAACTTTGGTCATGGAACAAGATTGTCTGATGATGAAAGTGTGTTGATCTATGATGTAGCGATTCAGGCTCTTTTCTAGACCTGAAAAAAGGGGGGCATATAAATAGATGATGCTCCCTTTAGCGAAGTTAATTATTAGCCTAGCGCCTTCAGCGTTGGCCTGGGCATCATCTTTTTAGGGGCTGTGATATGAAAAAAATTATTATATTCAATTGTATAGCTCTGCTGACATTGATGTTTAGTGGAGTAAGCTACGCGATTATTGTGGTAGTGGTTAATCCTGAAAATACGCAGGATTTTAGCAAATCCGAAATTCGTCGTATTTTTTTAGGACGCCAAAAAGCTTTTGCTAACGGTAACAAAGTGGATAAGTTTGACTTACCAGAAGGTAATGATATTCGCACCCGCTTTGCCGAAAAAGTGTTGGGGAAAAGTGAGGGACGTTTAAATTCGTATTGGGCACGTATGTTATTTTCATCCAAGGCTAAACCACCAAAAGTGCTTAGTGATGCCGAGGCGATTAAAATCGAGGTAAGCCAGAACTTAAATGCGATTGCCTATATGGATAAAAACGATGTAGACGGTTCGGTAAAAGTGATTTTCATGGAAGAATAATTACCTGCAATGAACGTCACATAAAAAAGCCGGTTTTTAAACCGGCTTTTTTGTATCTCAGGCTGTATCGTTATAAAGCAAGTTTACTGTGTGTCGATTTTTCATCCCGACGTATTGCCGCACCATTTTTCAGGCTCTCTTGCCAATTGGCCTTGCTGTATCGCCTCTATGACTTGGGGCCGTCATCTAAACAAGAAGATAAGCTTGATCTAAATTCTGCTGATAATCTCATTTGAGGCAGAGAACAGGCCTTTTCAAAAATCGTGATGGGCCACAGTTGATCGATGCAGCGGTTGCCTATCAGGAATAACAATAACAGCGTGAGGGTGAATAAACAGCCAGGTTTGTCTTCTGTTGGCGGTTATTGTTATGCATTGCAAATACAGACATAAACATGAGCGATTAAAACAGGCCCTACTGACAGGTATTGTCAGTAGGGCCTGTTATTATAGGCGTTTCTTTCAAACTATATGGATACCGTTATGGCTGCTCAGCCCTTACTTAAAAACGGCTTAAATGCTCATGCAATCAGCCGTATCAGTGGTGCGTTAAAGCAGGTTTACCCAGATTTTAATGTATTAGCTTTTGATGCGGAGTGTATATCCGCTTTGCCGCCGCTGGAGTTAAAAGAACGGGTGCAGCATATTATTACGGTGATGCATGCTTATTTACCTGATGATTTTATCGAAACAGCTGCCTTATTAGATCAAATTAAATCAGTTTGGGATTACGGCGAGGCGGATGATAGTTACAGTGTTTTTGCCGCATGGCCAGTCATCGATTATGTTGGGGAGTATGGCCTGCAGCATCAAGAAATAGCCCTGCCTTTATTGGCAGAATTAACCTCGCTTTTTTCAGCAGAGTTTGCGCTGCGTTTTTTTATTATCGAACACACTGAGCTTAGCCTTAATACATTATTAAACTGGGCCGAACATGAGGATGAACATATTCGTCGTCTGGCATCAGAAGGTTGCCGGCCTCGTCTACCTTGGGGTATTCGTTTACAGCAATTCTGTGAAGATCCAACCCCGATCTTGCCTATTTTGGAAAAGCTAAAAAATGATGACAGTGAATATGTCAGGCGTTCCGTAGCCAATAATCTCAATGATATTGCCAAAGATCACCCTGATATCGTGATTGATGTGTGCAGGAAATGGCATAAAGACGCGAGTAAAAATACCCAATGGTTGATCAAACATGCCACGAGAACGTTGGTGAAAAATGGCCACCCGGAGGTTTTTCCTTTATTGGGTTTTACCGAGGAACCCAAGGTGGCGGTGACAAATTTACGGGTAAATAAAACCCAGTTAGTCATGGGTGAGAGTATTGAATTTGATTTTGAGCTAAGTTCCAAGGCTAAAGTGAAGCAAAAAATGGTGGTTGATTATGCCATTCATTATGTCAAAGCTAACGGTAAAACAAAGGCCAAGGTGTTTAAATTAAAGGCCTTATCTATAAACGCAGGGGATACGCTAGTTTTAAAAAAATCGCAGATATTTAAAACTATAACTACCCGGAAATATTATGCCGGTATTCATAGCATTGAACTTCTTATCAATGGTGTGGCCCAAGCTTCAGTTGATTTTGAATTGTGTTTATAATTAACGCATAAAGCTTATAAATGGATAGGAGAAAAAAATGATTGTAATAAACTTGATGCCGGCGCGTAGGGCTTAAAACTTCATCGGTAATAAGTTCCTTTTCGCCCGGCAGTGTTGTTAAACCAACCAATCTATTTTGCCGGAGCAGAACATTGAATTATTTAGCATTACAGCCTTTAGGCTGGAACAATTATTTCCAACAACAACTCTCTTTTGATGAGCTGAATCTTATTGAAGAAGATCATCAGCTTATACGTATCACCGCGATACACCGAAACCGTATCGTTGGTCAGGGCGAGCAGGGTGAAAAAAACCTGTTATGCCCAGATGCATTTCAGCCTGTTAGCCAGTTTTTGGCGGTGGGTGATTGGGTCTTAGTTAAACAAGCCCATGAGCATTGTATTATCGTGCGAATTATAGCTGCAAAAAATCGAATTCAGCGGCTGGCGGCTAATGCGAGGCAGGTGATTGCTGCAAATCTGGATTATCTCTGGATTGTCACCAGTGCCAACGATGAATTTAATCTCAATAGACTACAGCGTTATCTGGCCCTGGCTTATGAATTTGAGATTGAGCCGGTGATCATTCTGACTAAAACCGATTTATGTCAAACGGCTGATGAGGTTGATGCCTATTTTGATCAGATGCGGCAATTGCAGGTGTCGTTGCTACATGGTATCAGTGTGAACCAGCCGGCGAGTTTAACGGCCTTAAAAGCCTATTTTAAACCAGGTAATACCATAGCCTTGCTAGGCTCCTCAGGGGTGGGTAAATCAACGTTGATCAATGCGATATCCAAGGGGGAATTGTCAACTCAGGATATTCGCGGCGATGATAAAGGCAGGCATACCACCACCCACAGGCAATTAATCTTCTGTGAAAATAATGTCGCCATCATCGACACTCCTGGCATGCGAGAACTGCAATTGCTGGATGCTGAACAGGGTTTAACAAATACCTTTAAAGATATTGTTGAGCTGGCGGCTCAGTGTAAGTTTAATAACTGTCATCATGGTGAAGAACCCGCTTGTGCGGTTCAAGCAGCCCTTGTTAAAGGGGAGTTTAAGCAATCACATTTTGATAATTTTAAAAAGTTATTGAAGGAAACAGCATTTGTAAAACGGCGAGAGTTGGGTGCCTATGCCCAGAAACAGCATCAACAGGGTTTTACCAAGACAATTAAAGATGCTAAAAAAATACATAAATATCAATAATATAGGCATTAGTTAAGCCTTATGTTTTTAGTTAGTTATTTTTTGATAATGGGTTTATAAATAAAATGTTTTAGGGTTTAATGGCGCGGAATTTATATATGTGGACATATATATATGTTGTTAGGGGAGTTATTTTCAGGCGAAAGGGTTTCAAGGGAGATAGCGTTACATTGAGAATCTGGGCATAAACCTCTGCTTGCCGATTCTCAATGATGTAGTAAGGAGGTGCTGTGAAAGCATCCATCAATCAAAGCTTCTATTGCGTGGCTTGCTGGGTTTATGCCCATCCTAAAAAAATACTTTTTATTAACCTTGTGATTGTCTTTGCGCTTATGCGGAGTTTATCGGACTTGCAGGTTGATATGTCTACCGAAGCGATGTTGCATGATGATGACCCTGTATTATTGCATTATCAGGAATTCACCCAGCAATTTGGCCGTGATGACGGCATCGCTTTATTATTCCCTTTGCCAGCATCTGATTATCTTAAAACCTTGGATAGTCTAGTGGCTCTACATAAAGATCTTGAGTTTGGGGTACCTTATATCACCGAGATCAACAGCCTCTACAATGCCCGTTATACCTATGGCGAAGACGGTGAATTACTGGTTGATGATTTATTAGAAGGCTGGCCAGAACAGAAAAAATCACAGGCGCAGATTCAGGCCATCATCCATGCTAATCCTGCTTATGAAAATACGCTGATCAGTAAAGATGGACGTTATAGTGCGGTATTTATCAAACTGAACCCGTATTTTAGACCTGAAGGTGCAGATCAAATAGAAAAGATGGGCAGCCCCCAAAATGCCGAGGCGGTGGCTGCAGTGAAAAAAATCATCACCGAATATCCTCATTTGAATTTACAAATGGGAGGTACAGCATTTGTGGAAGATACGTTTAATACCACCACCAAGGCCGATGCCAAGCTGGCCGTGATGTTACGATTTATTGCAGTGGTCGTAATTTTGGCGATATTTTTCAGGCGTGTATCAGGTGTTGTTTTACCGTTATTGGTGATTATCTTATCACTGCTCAGTACCTTTGGTTTGATGGCGATGACTGGTACACCCTTTACCGCAACGTCGAATATTATTATTCCGTTGCTGATGGCGGTAGGCACCTGTGATGCGATACATATTCTGGCGATATTTTATAAACGTTTTGAAACCTCGGGTGATAAAAAAGAAGCCATTATCGGCGCGATTACCCATTCAGCTCCGGCGATATTATTAACCAGCTTAACCACTGGCGCGGCATTGATGTCGTTTTATTGGGCTGAAATAGCCGCCGTTGCACAGCTGGGTTTTATCACCGCTGCGGCCGTCGCTTTTGCGTTTATCTATACGGTATTGTTATTGCCTGCTCTTATCGCGATCTTCCCAATGAAGCAGCGTTCAGGTGTTAAAGAAAAACGTTTATTGGATAATTGTTTATTGGCCTTCGCCAGAACCTCTGAAAAATATGCCAATAGCATCGTGATGGTGGGTGTCGCTGTGTTTATTGCTAGTTTGCTGGCCTTCTCGAATTTACGTTTCTCTATGGATAATGTGCAATATTTCCCTGAGAATCACGCCGTCAGTCAGAGTGTAGCAAGTTTTGATCAACACCTGGGTGGCGCTTCTTCTATGGAGCTGATTATCGATACCCAGCAGCCCTTTGGCCTTTATGACCCTGAATTTATGTTGGCGTTAGAGGGCTTGGAGCAACGTTTATTATCTGCCCCTATAGCCGGTATATTGATTCACGATACGGTCTCGATTCTGGATGTCTTACGTGAAACCAATAGAGCCTTGATGGACAATGCAGCCAGCGCTTATCAGATTCCGGAAACCCGTGAGTTAATCGCTCAGGAGTTATTGTTATTTGAAAACAGTGGCTCCAACGATTTATCCGAGCTGGTGGATGGTGATTATCAAATCATGCGCATGACGTTAAAAATTCCACACAGTGATGGTGTTGATCAGTTAAAAACCATGCGCGAAGTGGAGTTGTTAGCGGCTTCACTGTTGCCTGGCAGTGAGGTTGTTATCACCGGGAATTCCAGCCTACAGGCCTATACCGTGCCTAAAGTTTTACGTTCCATGTCGCTCAGTTATGTTATTGCCTTTTTATTGATCTGCATTTTGATGGTGACCATGGCCGGACATTTACAAATTGGTCTGGCTTCCATGTTGCCCAATTTATTGCCGATTACCTTGATGTTATCGGTGATGGCGGTTTTTGATATACCGCTGGATTCCACCAGCATCATGATCTTCAGTATTGCGATTGGCATTGTGGTGGATGATACGCTGCATTTTATTTACCAATACACGCGCTATAGCAAAGAAGGCCAGAGTAATCTGCAGGCGATAGAAAACACCTTGTTAACTACCGGGCGTGCGATCTGGGTTACCAGCTGTATCTTGTTTGTCGCCTTTTTTGTCAATATCAGTGCCACGTTGGAAAACGTCAGCCGTTTTGGTTTGTTAATCGCGTTGGTGGTGGTGCTGGCTTTATTGGCCGATCTATTATTGGCGCCGGCATTGATGACGGTGATTCGCCGCTGGGAAGTGAAAAAACAGAGAGTTCCGGCTTTGGCTAATAGCGATATGGGTGAAATGGATTCTTAATGCCTGTCTTTTTAAGATAGGAATATCAACAAGCGCATCATGGCGCATTATTACGTGTTTTTCTGGCTTTCACTTCGGTAAAATTTAGGTGCGGTGCCGGTCCACTGCTTAAAAGCGTAGGAAAAATGCGGCGCCGAACTAAAACCCAGTGCATAAGCAATCTCTTCGATGCTGCTGTTGGTGTTTTTTAAATGGGCTATGGCCAGATCCCTACGGCAATCATTCAGTAAGTTTTGATAGCTGGTATCTTCATCTTTGAGCTGACGGCGTAACGTACGTGTCGACAGGTTTAGGTGATTGGCGATAGATTCTTGCGTGGGAAATTTACCGTTATTATTACTTAAAAACAGTTGTATTTTTTCTGTTAACGATTGCTCTTCCACGGTTTGTAAAAGTTCATGGATGTGATGTTCCAGTTCTTTGGCAATAAAAGTATTGGCGGTTTGCAGGGTTTTATTAACACTGGCTCGTGGCAGGCGTATTTCATTTTTGGGGCATGAAAATGCCACTTTTTCACCCAGCATATTTTGGTAAGCTTCAATGTCGGCAGGTGCCTTATAACGCACTCTTATTATGGTTGCGGGTATTTTGTTTTCATAAACCAAATTGAGTATTGCAAAATAAGCGCATATCGCGCCTTCTATAATAAATTGGTAGACCTCGTCGGTAAATGCACGGGTATCGAAGCGAATCACCGCGTCATCATTTTCCAGGGATAATTGCACCTGGATGATGGGGGAGCGGATTTGCGCAAACTCCTCGCCCAGTTTTAAACATTCCCATACCGTAGGCATGCCTAAGGCGGCATAAGATAATATGCCGTGGGTGCCAACTTCCAGGGATTTTCCTATATACAGACCCAAGTTAGGATCCTGACTGACCTTTACCGCCTCTGAAATGAGGGTTTGATATTGCTCTTCATCAATAAAGGCATCAGGCGATGCTATAAGGTCATCGGTGATATTGGCTTTTTCTTTTAAAGGCTGGGTATTTATGCTCTTAGCTTCTAAGGCATCAAAAATAACCTTTAAGTAGCTGGCTGAAATTGCGCGTTTATTTTGCATGAGATAGGTTTTCTCTGTTAAGCACAGGCTGGCCACATTTCGAATGAACTTGACCCAGTTTAGAATGTTAAAAGACATTAAATCAAGATATTTTATACTTACTGAATCAATCGTTATCAGCTTACGTGATGACGTGTCTTGCCAACGCAACATTGATAGTGAGGAAACCCCCGATGCTAGACCTGGCTTTAGTTGAACCCGGTTTTTTTAAACGCAGAGTTAAGCGCCCCAATCCTATGAATCAGTGGGATGAAAAAACCCAAGAAAATATTAAAAATGATTTTGATGCGCTAAGAAAAGAGCTTTTAGCCGAGCATAACAGCGAGGAATGTCAAAAGCTGGACAATGCCTTTGTCTCCGAACAGTACCAAAAATATAAGGGACATGAGAAAAAGGGGCGTGAGCTGTTAAAAGGCCGTTTTGGACCGCTGACTTTTTTTAGGGGTATTTACCTATTAGGGCTGTCCCGCTTTGCTTTATTTTCCTTAGGTCATGAGGTCTTGCATGGCACCTTCAGGACGCACGAAGACCCCATGTTCCAAGGCCGAACCTGGACAAATACGCTGTTTATCAACGATCAACATTGGAAGAGAGGCCATAATCAAGGCCACCATAAGGCCCCAGGTGTTTTTGGTTTAGACCCCGAATCCAGCCCCAGCAATTTTAGAGGCAGTGACGATTTTTATGCCGAGCGTGGGGATAGAATCGTCTCATTAATCAGTTCCTATATCTTAAATTTCCATACCCTGTTTTTTATTGGCATTGTTGAAGCCAAACATCTCTCGCTAAGCGATGAAAATGTCTGGAAAGAGTGGTGGATTACGTTCAAAACGTTATTTAAAAAAGAGTATTTTGAATACCCAAAAGAGGCCGGTATTAATGCGCCCAGGGTAGTGATAGGCAACTTCTTATCGTTTATTGTGGCAGAAGTGGTCAGCGGTTTTTTGGGCCGAACCACGCATATTAGAGCCGATACCACCTGCTTACATGTTAATGAGTTTGACCTTAAAAACAGGGCACACTTCTATATTGTCTCCCTATTAAATGCCGGCAATATCACGTTAAAAAGTGATAGAGACCTTTATGGTTGGGATACCCACATTGAGCATCATCTGTTTCCTTTTTTATCGACACGTATGTTGGCTAAGGCGGGGCCCAGAGTGAAGGCCATCTGTGAGAAATATGATCTACCGTATCATGAAGGTGATTTTTGGACGGTTTTTAAAGTCGCCTATATTCTCGATTTCAAAAAATTAGTGACTAAATAAAAAATAATAGACTTAGTTTTAGGAGTCAGTCATGGCAGCTGAGAAATATGTTCGTCCCCAGAAGCACAATAGCTGGTTTAATGTTATGCCCGAAAGAGATTTCAAAAATCTACCTTCTGCCAAGGTCGATTTTCTGGATTCTTTTGTGACGTTAGAGGCCGATGGTAAAGGTTCTTATAACGTAAGATATGAAGGTAAAACCCCCTTATTAGTGGAAAAACATTTTGGTTTTATTTGTGTCTGGTTTGGAGATAACTTGCAGCAAGCCGATTGGCCGTTTCCGACCTTATTTGAAGAATCCTTTGGGCAAGATTTTATTATTAGTCAGCCCAAAATATTTAAAGACACCAACCTGCTTGATTTGATAGAAAATAATGGTGACCCCATTCACTTCAAAACAGTACATAAATGGTTAGAGGTGAATCTTTCCGATCATATTTATACCGATACTAAATACAGTTTAAAAATGCAGGGTAAGGTTAAATATGCGCAAAGCTCAGAAAGCCGATTAAAAAATTGGTTAGCCAAGATCATGCCGGCAACAGAATATTCCCAGGTCTTGGCTTTTCATGGGCCGGGTTTTGGTTCTGGCAATATTGTTACCGAACCTGATATCAAAGCGCAATTGATATTGGCTTTTATGCCGATTGGCGAAAATGATCTGAGGCTACATATTGCCGCCAGTGTGGACGAAAAATCGTTTCCTAAATGGATGCAAACCCTGTTTTCTTTTATTCCCTTTGTGTCATTACACGACCTTGTCTCCTGGGCGCTGACTAAAGCCGGTAAAGACGATACCGAAGGTGATTATCGCATTTGGTATACCAAGCGCTCTTTAAAAGATCCCAAGCTGCTGAAAGGCGAAAATAATATTATCAAAATTCGTGAATGGATGTCTGCGTTCTATTTAAAGGATTTTAAACAGCCGCTACAGACTGAAAAACCCGAGCTGGAAAAAGACTGGGCTTTTTTAGCGGTGACTGGTGATGTCGATAAAGGCAAAGTTAATCGCTTTACCGTTAAGGGCGAGGAGCTTATTGCGATACAAACATCCAGTGGAGATTATAGTGTTTTTGAGGCTCATTGCCCTCATCAAGGTGCACATCTAGGCCACGGTGGCGTGTTAAAAGATGATTGTATTTCCTGCCCCTTCCATAAGTTTTATTTTAATTCAGAGGGACAATTTATCGGCACAAAAACAGACGGTAAACCCAAAGATAATATGAGTTTAACCAAGGTTGCTCATCAACTGGTTGAGAATAGATTGGAAGTGTTGGTTTAAGGTCTTATTGCTGCCAGTAATATTGACGGCAGTCATCACGCTGCTGTTTCAAAACCATCAGCTCTTTGATCTCATGCGTAGATCCGGATTCCAGCATATTCATAACGAGGCCAAAACCTCCCAATTTATTTTCGATGTTATCGATCTTCTTGGTGTATGCGAAGTGGCAGGATTTAAATTCATGTAGGGTCCATACATAAAACCCGCCGGCACCCGCAAACATTAAGATGAGGCAGCAAATAAATCCGATGATAAATAGCTTCATTTTTGCATAAACCCGTCAATTAACAATTGCTGCAAGTGTACATGAACTGTCTTATTGATGCTGTGCATGCGATTGCAATTTTTATAAACCCCGTTGCTACAACTTTATGTCAGTAAGTTGCATGATGATAATGTAGGGTGGCGGTCTGTTAAACATAAGTTGGGGCAGGGCCTAAGGGCCGAAGCCGTATTAACGGCAGCGAGAAATTTATCCGTTAAGAATTGGGCTTGTTAACCATATTATCAATATGGCTTTGTCACCTGTAAAAAGGTAAGGGCTATGTGTAAAATTAAAAACTGATTTTTTTTGAAATGAATTTGAACCTTTCAGTCAAATGCTGTTCCTATTACCTGATAGTGGCAAGAGCAGAGTGGTTCCCCTAAGCCCTCTGTTCTTCGAGTTGTGGAACAACTCATTTTGAGCCGGTGATGCCCCCTAACATCATCGGCTTTTTTTGTTTTTCATTTTGCCTAATCTTTATGCTGAGGTCTGATGTTAGCCAGCTAACAAACTCTTACCTGATAATTGTATAGCTTCGTTCGCCGCGCTTAATACCTTTTTTTCATCTCTGCCAATAGCACTGCTATCAATAATCGTGACATCTTTAATGCCGATAAAACCCAGAACGTGATGGATATAATCAGAGACAAAATCAATCTCACTGCCCAACTGTGTGCCCCCAGAGGTAATGATCACATAGGCCTTTTTATTTTCCAGTAAACCTACCGGGCCATTTTCGGTATAACGGAAGGTGAGCTTGGCTCGGGCTATTTGATCTATCCAGGCTTTAAATGCGGCTGGCACAGAAAAATTATAAATAGTCAGACCGATAACCAAAACGTCGGCTTCTTGCACTTCGGCGATCAGCGCATCAGAACAGGCCAATACAGCACGTTGCTCGGCGGTGCGTTCTGCGACATCGGTGAAGTTAGCGCCAATCCAGGCTTCATTAATCAGCGGTACACCGTCTGCCAAATCCCGCGCTTTGACACTGTAGCGCTGTTGGGATGTGAGTTGTTTGATGATGTTATCGGAAAGTTTTCGGCTATAGGATCCGTTTTTACGCATACTGGCATCTATTCGTAAAATTTGTTTGTTCATGATGATCTCTTTTGTGCTGTCTATTTTGCAGATCAAGCCGGTGCTGGATAGTCTCGCCACCGGCTTTTTTCTTGAAGGCCGTTATGCGCCAAATCCGCCGTCTATGGTGTGCTGTGCACCGGTGATAATTCCTGCCTCTGGGCCTGAAAGATAAGCCACCATGCCGGCAATTTCATCGGCCTTGGCATGACGCTTAATCGCCATAAAGGAATGCATGGTGTCTTTCATCGGGCCATCTTCCGGGTTCATATCGGTATCCACAGGCCCTGGCTGAATATTATTCACGGTGATTTCTCTATCACCTAAATCTCTGGCAAGGCCGCGCACCAAACCTTGCACCGCCGCCTTGCTCAGGGAATAGGCCGTGCCACCCGCCATGGGCATACGATCTGCATTAACCGAACCGATGATGATAATGCGGCCACCTTTATTCATCTTTCTGGCCGCTTCAACGGCTGCGTGATAGGGGCTACGTACATTCACATCCAGCATATGGTCGATATCGTCAGGGTTCAGTTCCAGCGGATCACCCATCACCAAAACGCCGGCTGCGATAACCAGAATATCTAATGCCCCCTGATCATGAATAACCGCGGCTAAGGCTTCTCTATTGACACTGTCGACCTTAATCGCCGCAGCCCCTGTATTCTGTGCCAGTGTATTTGCAGCTGCCTCTGAGTTGGCGTAGGTAAACGTGGTGACGGCGCCTTCTTGCTGCAAACGTGTAACTACGGCCGCGCCTATGCCTCTGCTACCGCCTAAAACCAATGCTTTTTTATTTGTTAAATGTGCCATGTTTTTGATGTCCTTTAGTTTGTTAAAAGTCGTTAAGTTCGTAAACAGGCGTCCACTATAATTATTGCCAATAAAGAGAAAAACAGTGGTTTAATCAAAAGACTTTTGCGATTTAGAGAAATATAATCGGTGCATGAATGAATTTACCCTGATCAAAACCTTTGTGACCCTGGTAGAAAGCCAGTCCATCAGCAAGGCTGCTGAAAACATGGATGTGGCTATCTCTGCCGTCAGCCGCCGCTTAAAGGATCTGGAATCTAATCTGGGTGTGCAATTGATACAACGCACCACCCGAAAAATGCATTTAACCGAGGCCGGTGAAAAGTTCTACCAGCGCTGTATTCGCTTGCTGGATGATCTCGAAGAAGCCAAGCAGGAAGTAACTAATGCCGCAAAAGAGCTCACAGGCACATTAAAAATTGCCACGCCGCTGAGTTTTGGAGTGGCCCATCTGTCACCGGCCATCGCGGCGTTTATGCATCTACACCCACAGATCAAGATCGATCTGGATATGAGTGACAGACGTAGTGACCTGGTGGAAGAAGGTCTGGATATGGCCATTCGCATAGGTACGCTGGAAGACTCCAGTTTAATGGCCAAAAAGCTCGCATCAGTACGCCATGTGGTTTGTGCATCGCCGGATTTCTTTCAGCAACACGGTCTGCCCCAAACCCCTGAAGATTTATCGACATTACCGGCTCTGTGTTATGGCAATCTTGACCAGCCCGGTAACTGGCAGTACTGGGATAAAAGCAATAAACCGCACACCGTTAAAGTGGCCATGCGTATGTGTGCAACTAACGGAGATGCACTGGTTGAGGCTGCTATTGCCGGGCTGGGCATATTGTGTGAACCGAGTTTTATCGTACATGGTGCGGTGCAGCGGGGTGTATTAAAGCCGGTGTTAACGGATTACCAGTGGTACTCGATGAATATCTACGCGGTTTATCCTCAAACCCGCTATGTGCCAGCCAGGGTCAGGGCCTTTATCGATTTTTTAAGTAACCACTTTGGCGAAGAACCTTATTGGGAACATTTTTTGGCAGATGCCAAGAAGACCTAGCAAAATTCGCTAGCTCACTATTTCTGCATTGAAGGCAGCGAGGTCTTTAATCCCGGGCTAAATGTTCACACAAATAATCATGTAAAACTTTAAGTCGCCGCGAGGGCAGTCGATTACTGGGGCGTAATGAATACAGATTTAATTCGGCGCTGTGAAAGTTTTTGAGTATCGGTATCAAGCGCTTTTCGGCAAGGTCTTGGGCGACGATAAAGTCTGGAATCAGGGCTATTCCGTGTCCCGCCAGCAATGCAGAATGTAATAGTTGACTGTTATTGGACTGCAAAAAAGGCTCCAGGAAAACTTCCATCGTTTTTTTGGCGTCGATAAATGTCCACCTACGTGCGGCACCCGATTGTGCATACATCAGGCAGGCATGATCTTGCAAGGCGCAGGGGTGCATCGGCTCTGCATGAGCTTTTAAATAGTCGGGCGTAGCACAGGCGACAAATTGATAAGCGGTGATTTTTCGGCACAGCAAGTTGCTGTCTGGCAGTTGCGGCGTTAGGCGTAAAACCAGATCAAACTGATCTTCCAGTACATTCACATGTTCATCACTTAATTGCACATCAAGCTGTATCTCGGGGTACTGTTGCATAAAAGCATTCAATAGCGGGGCGAGCTTACATAGCCCCCACGTCATCGGTGCACTGATACGCAATTTACCTTTAGGGCTTTCTTGGGACTCAAGCAGCTCGTCTTTCAAAGACTGCCATTGGTTAATAAGTTTCAGAGCGCGTTGGTAACATTGTTCGCCAGTGTCTGTCACTTGCATATGACGTGTATTACGGTTGAACAAAACCGTGCCCAGCTCTATTTCCAAGTGCTCAATGGATTTGGAAACCCTGGCTGCGGATATATTAAGCCGTCGTGACGCCGCGGTGAAGCTGCCACATTCCACCACCGCTTTAAGCACTTTAAGGCTTTCTAACTGATTAATGCCTGCCATATTCAATAAAAAGTTATTAATGTTTCAATAAAAGCCCATATTTACGTTGTTTTCATTGAATGTCAAAGTGTAGTCAGATTATTCATCATCAGGACATCGCCATGAGCACCCATCATTCAATGTTGTTTAAGCCTACTCAAATAGGCGCCATGAAATTACGTAATAAACTGGCTGTAGCCCCCATGACCCGAGTCAGTGCTACGGAAGAGGGTGTGGCAGCACCGGAAATGAAAAACTATTACCAAAATTTTGCCCGTGGAGGTTTTGGCCTGATCATCACCGAAGGTCTGTATACCGATCAGTTGTTTAGTCAGGGCTACCGAAAGCAACCGGGCATGACCGATGCCAAACAGGCACAAAGCTGGCAACCGATTATTGACGCGGTTCATCGGCAACAATCTGTCATCATCGCACAGCTTATGCATGCGGGTGCGTTGTCACAATACAATCGCTTTTCCGAGGTCACCAAGGGACCTTCATGTGTACGGCCCATCGGTGAAGAAATGTCTTTTTATTATGGTAATGGCGCTTATCGGCTACCGGCTGCAATGAATGAAGAAGATATCCAAGACGTTATACAAGGCTTTGCTGCATCTGCGGTGTTAGCAAAAGCTGCGGGTTTTGATGGTGTGGAAATCCATGGCGCCAATGGCTATTTGTTGGATCAATTTTTAACGCCCTATACCAATCACAGAAACGATGGTTATGGTGGCAGTCTTACTAACCGTTTATCTCTCTATCAAGAGATTATTCAAGCCGTTAGGGACGCTGTGGGTGAAAACTTTATTATCGGCGTACGCTTTTCTCAAAAGAAGGTGAATGATACAGAGCATCAATGGGCCGATGACGAAATGGCAGCACAGACCATTTTTACTCAAATGCGCCACAGTGGTGTTGATTATATTCATACTGCTGAGCCTGTACTCAGCGAGCCTGCATTTGCCGGAAGCGCCTCTTTAGCGGCTTTGGCAAAACAACATAGTGGCTTGCCTGTTATAGCGAACGGGGGCATTAAAGAACCGGCTCTGGCCTGCCACATGCTGGAACAGAAACATGCGGATGTTGTGGCGTTAGGCACCGCGGCTCTTGCTAATCAAGATTGGCCAAATGTGGTAAAGGCCTCGGGCGAGCTTACAGATTTTGACTTTGCCATGTTATCACCCATCGCCGACCTGGCATCTGCTAAACGTTATTTTAATACCTTGGCTGAGAGCGCTTGATAGCTAACATTTTTACTATGATGCAGGAATCTTTTTGCTAATGCATTTCAGTGTTAATGGAGGGGGGGGCCATGGCACTTCAACAAGAAGTGCATTGTATCTACCTGGATCGGGTATTCTATTATCCAAGCAATGGCCGCAATCACATGCGGAAAAGCCTTAAGTGGCTTAAGTGGCCTTAAGTAGCCTTTTTTACCTAAACCTATCATTCATACTTAGCCCTGATCAATCACGTTTTATGATGTAAGTGAGGTTAATATGGGTGCGGTTGCACAATTACATGTTCTGAATGATTATTCAGAACACAGAGTCAGGGTTTTACCTGCTTTAAGTCGTGGTTTGGCAGGAACCATTATTCAAATTAACGCAGATCCTAAATCCATCGACCCCATTGTAGCGTTTGAAAAACAAGCCGATCACCATAGCCAAATATTGTTAGATATCTCGAGGCTAAGGGATAAAACCTATAGCCGCTTATACCCCGACTACTCAATACATCATGAATCTTATTATGATGGTGGCGCCTGTATTCTCTACTCAGCAAACACTGCGGGTGAGATTATTAGTACGGCTAGAGTCAATGTGGCAGGTTTTATCCCTATCCCCATTCATGAAAGTGTTAGTGATCAAATTGCCTCGTGTTTACAGCGTGGTGAATTCTGGGCAGAGTTAGGCCGGTGGGTTATTGAACCAGAAGCCAGAGGTCAGAACCTGTCTTATTACCGGATTTTTCATCAGTTATCTGAGCTGTTTTCTATTGATAATTACTTTATGCAAGTGCGGGATGCACATGTGTATTTTTATCAGAAATACTTTAATGCGCAAGCCATAGAGGATGGAAAAGGTTATGAGTCCGAGGCTTCCTGTACGAATTTGCAATGGCAGGTCACCTCTACACCACAGGCTTTTTTCACATTGTTAGGCCACAGTACTAACTGTTTTAGACAGCATGATGAATTTATCAAACAATTACATGCAGGTGTTTTATGAATCAGGCCGATAATGATTTTGACTGGAATGATTTTGCCGTTTTACACAGCTCGGTGATGACCTCTGTACAACTTGAGATGTATAAAACCACCGCCAAGTATCTAAAGGGCAGTGTTGCCGACTGTGGTTGTGGTACGGCCAAAATAACCCCCTTTCTTGCGGATATATCTGCGGTAACCACATACACGGGCATAGATTGTTCACCTGAGATGATACAGCAGGCAAAACATATGGTGGCGAAGTTAAGTAGCCGCATTGATGTGCATTTTTTCGAAAGTTTTATTGAGGACGTAGGGCAAAAATTTGATTCAGCCCTGTCTCTGCAAAGTTATTACAGTTGGCCCGCGCCAGAAAAAACCTTAGCGCATATCTATTCGATGTTAAACGCAGGGGCGCACTTTATATTGGCGAGCCCTAATCCTGAGCTTAATATGCCCTTGTTATTGGAAGAGGCCGAGAAGGAGCTGATTGGTCACCCTTTTTGGGCCGATTTTAAAGACCATAATCAAGCATTGGCAGATCATGATAATAGCCATTTTATTCGCCTGGATGCTCTGATTACACAGCTTAAAAATGCCGGCTTCGAAATTATTGAAGCCCATAGCCATTTTTATCTGGGCGGCCTCAATTTTATAGTGGCTCAAAATTCACAGACCACATCGACCTGATAACATTGGTTTTTAAGACTATAAATATGGCCGCTGTCGGCAGCAGTAAGCAGTCGCCTCAAGGCTAACGTTTTGTTTCTCACGGTGGTAAACGTTGCAGGCGATTGTTGTTTTAATACTGCCGTAATGGCTGTTATCCTCTCTTCAGGGGGAGGGTGAGAGTCAGATTGAAGCATGACATTAAATGTTTGATCGATACGTGTGAGTTTCTGGCTGACCGATGCCATGATTTGGTAAGCCAGGAAAAAATTAATGCTGCCGCAAGTCACGTTTAATGGGCTGAGTTTTTTTTGCTCTATCAATAAGAGTAATTCGGTGGCCAGTTTGTCGGCCTCTAACTCCTGATTACGCCGGTCTTTTAAATCGTTCTGAAGAAATTGAATAAGGTGCTTACTGGATTGATTCAGATGCCCTAAAACAATATGGGCGACTTCATGTGCAATGATGAATGTCATGATGGAAAAATGCAGTTGCCAGGCCTCATCCTGGATTACAGCCTGTGTATCATCGACGCCTATCTTTAAGTGTGGCAGCTGCCCATGTTTTAAATAATGAATAACATCCTGAATGGCAGAGACGGTGCCTTGTGCCTGTGTCACATTGTTATCTGATGCGGCCACACAAAGTGCATAAATGATGTCTAATGTGCCTTTGTGAATTAAACAAATATAGCCATCTGGGGTAGATTTCACCTCGATGTTAAATCCTTTTTTATCAATTTCTATACATTCTATGTGTCTAGGGCAGGGCAGCTGTTTGTAACATAATGCAGTTGTTAGGAGCTTTAGGCATAGTTTCAGTTGCTGTTGGAACACTGTATTTACCGGTGTTTATCGTCTTTCTTGATTGGATTCAGCGTTCCAGTGCCTATGTATTTCCTTCCCTGTTATGTCATCTCAACTCATTAAAATTCAATCGTTAACAGTGCAGTTTGTTACGGTGGCCAGTGTATGGCATGAGAAATCTTGCATTGCATATACATTTTTGCTTAAAGTTTATCCATATCTACCATATACTGACTGAAAATATGGATTTAGTTAGCAAGGAAGTTATGATTTAAATATAAAGGTTTTGTTGTGCATAACAATATCATCGTAGATTTTATATATGGCTTAGAGCAGTCCCTAACGATTCATGGGTGTTTTGATGTCTTTTCTCGGGCAGTAAGTGAGCTAGGTTTTGATAGTGTGGCGTACAGCTCAATCCCGATTAAACTGATTCAAGCGACCAGTTTACAACCCCAATTTCTATCCTCAGCCAGCTTTAGTAGCGGATTCTTAAAGCACTATGCTGAATCGGGCTTGGAAAAAGATGACTTTACGATCAAAAGAATATCGCAGGGGGATACCCGTGTTATGAACTGGCGAATGGAAGAAAAACAAGGCCAGTTATTACCCGCAGAAGTGCAGCTAATTCGTTTGGCTAGAGAGGATTATGGGGTTAACAATGCACTTTCTATTCCTACATTATCCGATGAGCACCATATATCTGGTGTTAGTATTATCAGTGAAAGCTGCGATCAAACGTTTCAGTTGTTGCTGAATGAAAAATCCCACACATTACAAATGATCTGTCAGGTTTTTCATGACCGGGTCTATTCAAGAGTGGAGTATAAAAAATTCTTCTATTTAAATTTCATCGAGTCTTTGTCCAAGGATGAAAAAGCCGTACTGAAATTTGTAGCCAGTGGTATGCCATTAAAACTCAGCCGGGATATTTGCGGCATTAGCCCAAGTTATGCAGGTAATATTCGTTCAAGCTTATTCGATAAACTACAAGTGAAAAACTCAGCGGAGTTAATTTATTTAATTAGCCTGCATCGCATTATTGAAATGCTGTAATTTTATACAATTTCAAATGTGTAAGTATCAAGGGTGATACCTCGATGCGGTTTTTCCTCTAAAGCTTGTGCAAAAATATTTAAATCATCAATACTGCAAGCAAAACCCGTAGCCGGTGTTTTTCCCGTACACGGCAATAGTGTGCTACGAATCGCAATAATTTGTCGCCAGCCCCGGCCTTCATCTTGATCAAAAGCAAGGCAGCTGTTCTGAGGATAATTCAAAATGTCATTTAAAAAGACATTACAGTAGCCATCATAGGGGGTAGGGGCAAATTGATAAAAAGAATTTTTACAGCGCATCAGTAAAAACACTCGCTCTCCTCTAATGCCATCCAAATGTAACTGCCATTGTGCTTGCAGCGGTATTTGCGGCAGAATATTGCCTGATTCAGAGCAAAACGTGACTAAATTTTTTACCTCATGGGATGAGTAACTCAGCCTTAAAAATCGCTGCTGGTAGTTTCTGTTGTTAATCAGGTTTTCCCAAGCTCTGGTGATGGGGGCCTCGGCATTGACTAATAGTGTTGAAAAATCGGTAAACCCTAGGGATTGCGCCACCATCAAAGCGAGTTTGGGGTCTATTTTAGCTGCACCATACCAGGCTTTATGCATAGCTTTAGAGCCGCTTAAGTCGTTTGGAAACTTACTTAACGCGTTAGTTTCAAAACTTGCATAGTTATTGAATCCTCGTTTTTGAGATGCATGCCTCACCTTTATCGGATCAAACAACACGCCACGCTTTCTTTTAACTGCAGTCATCGACATCGAGATGGGCTCCTATTCATTTACATAAAATACCTTTTAGGAAAAACTTATGCCTTGTGAAAATTTTCACAAGGCACTCAGGGATATATGCTTTTAGTATCCGCCTCTTCTTTCGATTGAGGTTGTTGGGCTGCCATAAATCGTTAGGTCGTTATTGCTAAAAATGGATGGTAGCGGGAACATACCTGCCTATGCCATAGGGAAATGGAATGAAGCCCATTACAGAAATATATTTCACACTATATTTGTTTATATATTGAGGGCTGATTGTGACAATAGGGAAGCTGGATGGGTACCGGGATATATCATGTGAAAGCGAAATATTTCTGGGTATCTCAGAATCAACTTGCTATTAAATTGGTTAAATTTAATCCAGTTTAATTACCGAATTTATCGGGAAAAGTAATTTCTATAAACTTCGACCAATAACTACACACGTGAGTTGGTTCGCTTCCATTTTTCTTTTACATTCTCTTTATTTATTATCAGCGGCGCTTTATTAAGAAGCGAAGCAATGTTATTTAGCCCTAGTAATTCGTTATTAGATTTTTTTTACTTAAGGTAGCGCGAATACTCCCTTGTTAGAACTTAAGGCTTTAACCCAGGAATACTCTAAGTTGTATTTGGGCAGCTTGTTTTATTCAAAAAACTTATAACAATGAAATCCGGAAACTGTACATAGAGATTGAACCATTTATCCTTTAATGCTTCTTATATCTCCGACAAACACAGAAGGAGTATAGGTAAGAATAATGACCGATAAAGAGAAATTGAACGCAGCCAGGAAAGAGCTGAGGGCCTATAAGAATAAAGACGATCTTAAGGAGTGGAGAGCTGCACGTAACGCGGCGTATAAAGGGCATACAGGATTAAAAACATCTAAATTAGCAAAGCTATACAATGTTGAACGAACTTGATGTATCAGAAGCATGTATTATTGTGCAATAGGAAATGGATATTCTACTAGGTATAAGAAGCATTAAGGTTTTGGGTATATTGGGATAAAGCCAAAATAACTTATCTTTAGCGTAATTATACTGCTAACGAATTAAATTGTTCCCGTAAAGTCATCTGTTGTGCATTTATCAAGCTGGCCTTTCCGCAATAACTGGAATAATTCAACAGCTGATGTTGTTGCATCCGCAGCTGTATTTGATTTAAAATCTAACGCCGATCGCATTTTCCATTTCACCGTTCGATGGCTCTGCTCCATGATATTGTTCAGGTATTTGTCTCACCTCAATCAAACGGCCGAACAAACCTGAAATCCCAACCTGCCAGTTGATCGTATTCAGCGCTGCGGCAGTACTTCGACTTTTATCAATCACCACATTTTAGGGCAGTTCATGCGGGTCAATCGCTTTGTTAAAAAAGGCTCTATCTGCCTGTTCATCACTCTTTTTACTCAGAAGGAAGTCAATGGTTGCGCCATATTTATCGACAGCTAGGTAGAGATATTGCCATTTTCCTTTGTCCTATAAATAGGTTTCATCCATTTTTAAGGAGCCTGAAACGGGCTTTTTACGGTTGCTAAAAATGGCTTATCGATGGGGAGGCTATTCCAAAACCCATCGATTAATAGTGGTGTGAGCGACTTTAATTCCGCATTCATTTATCCGTTCTTCAATATCTCGATAACTGAGTTTATAGGAAATATATCAGTGCACGGTCATGAGAATAGTTTATTTGCAAAGTTAAGTGTCATAAAGCATCAAAAATATTGACCATGCCTGTGGGATAAGACCAAATTTTTGGATGAAGTTCATCTGGAGACGGGTGTTAGGCGCTAGTTCGGGGCCAAGTTGCGAAAAAACCGTTAATAATAACGTGATTTAAGCGGCATTCAGCCTGGAGGCATTTTTTCCTTTTCCAATAAATATTATTTTTGAACTTTCTTCTGCACATATAATCAGAAGTTTATTCATCAATGGTGATGCACTCTAAACATCTATTAATGTCACACAGAGTGCATTTTTTAGTTAGCAGATAAACAACCCGGTAATAAATACCCTTCAGCTACAGATAAATGTGTAAGAAGCTAATAGCCGAGAGTAGCGAAAAGGATGAATTATTTTAATAACTCTTCCGGCTTAAAAATGAAAAGTTAAACCTAGAAATTTTTAGTTCTATATATCAACCATTAAATCACCATCGTTTCACCGAGTACCTAAAAATGAAATATTTAATAGTCATCTTTATCTTCATAACAGGTTGCAGCAGTAAACCAGCCATGGAGTATTCTGGAAAAAAAGAAAGTCTGACTTATAAGGATGAATCAACCCATGGCGAGTGGATGACTGATTATAAAAAAATGTTAATTCGAGCGATCAATGAACAGCCTGAGAATGTTAATTGTTCGGGTGTTCCAGTCGATGAAGAAAGTGAAATACTTGTATGTAATCTGGTGATAAAAACGACAGGCGTTAAAACGTGAAGCACTTCATTCTATTATTTACACTGGCCGTATCGATGATCTCGGCAACTTTCGTCCAGGCGTTAACAATCGATGAGATGGAGCCAACCCCTGAGGCGCTGAGTTTCATGATTCCAGAAATGAAACCCACTGAAGTGGGGTTAAGCACGGCCATGATCTGGTATAAGGGCTTAAGTGTTACAGAGAAAAAAGATTTTCGAACAGCCTGTGTCATGTATGGTGAATTATTCTGGCAGCAGGCCCCCAAGGCGATGTGCGAGATATTAAAGCTTAATCAAAACGCTGGGAATCTGGCCTGATGGTGACACCGTTGAAAGTCACCTGGGTGTAAAATATTGGCAGAGATTGATCAGATTCGCTAATCTCCCGTAAAAAATTACTAAGGTTTTTAAGTCGTATATTCTCGTACATTTCACCTCGGATTTTCTGCGTGTAAAATCCAACTTATACCGACAGTCAGAAACGCTACTCAAGATTCCTAAAAATACGACCTTTCGATAAAAAAGAGGTTTTCTATCACAGGTACCTGTGTAAAAAACGCCTGCCTAACACAAGGATGCATAATACGGGGTACTCTAATACCCAGTATCACTCTCATAAGGAGACTTTTCAGAGGTGTTTATCAATTCTATTGGCTATTTGAGTCGCAAATTATTTTAAGTTATGTGATTTAATAATCTTTCCTAAGTCCAGAAAAACTTCACTTTTTTCTCCATCCTGGCGAATCATGCTTTCAGATAAATTGATGTTGTTATTCGTTTTGGAATCGGGGTGAATCGCATCATAATTATGATGTCTTAGTTAATAAATATGATCTACTTGTTCTGTCTTATATTGTTTTATCGATGGTGTATATTATGAATGTAAAACTGATAGCAGATTACGCGTTAATGCTTCTTATACTTCTGCTCAGTGCCAGAACCTCGGATGTAAAACCTTATCAATAAAAGGCCATAGCCGATACGCAGAATTCGATGTAAAATCTACCTGGCAGGTAATCCTTTTAATCGAGCCTACCTACAGCATCGGCCCTATCCAATCGCCTATTGATTTTAGCATTGCGTGTTTCAGGAAAATGTACAGAATATGACAAGAGTAAAAACCTTTATCAACAATTCGTTTATCGGCGGAATTCTGATATTACTGCCTTTAGCGATTTTAGCTGTTGTTTTTCACTGGATGTTTACCACCATCACCGATCTGATTCAGCCCTTTACCGATCTGGTGATTAGTTCTTTCAGTCTGCCGGAAGTGATAGGCGATGCGTTGGTGATTATCTTTATGGCATTGCTGTGTTTTGTTGTAGGTTCTCTGGTTTCTACCAGCCTGGGCCGATACATTCATCAGTATTTTGATCGCTATTTCTCGCGCATGGCGCCGGGTTATCGCATCATTAAGGATATCGTTAATCAGTTTTTTGGTGACAACGACGATTCGCCGTTTATGAATGGAGTGGTTGCCCGTGTCCAGCTTTTTGGCCAGGATGTGGCAACAACTGCTACAGCGCTGGTGACCAGCGTTCACCCCGATGGCAGCTATACCGTGTTTGTACCCACCGGCCCTAATCCCACCTCCGGTATGATTTATCATCTGCCGAAGGAGTGTGTAGAGCTATTTCCTGAAATCAATGTCGATGCCATGCTAAAAACCGTGATTTCCTGTGGGGCCGGTTCCAGTGATTTGTTCAAAGAAAAATCCAAATCAGTCAATTAAAACCGGCTAGCTAGCAAGCCAAAACCACCCCGGTTTACCGGCTAAAACGCCGCTAGGCACGAGACTAGCGCTACTGCCACCTTACACCAAATACACAGCGCCATCGGCAATAAATCATCCTGAACCCATAGGCTGGATACACTGCCAGCAATCACCGCCAGACCAAAATTACAAATACCCATCAGCGCCGATACCGAACCTTCAGCGCTGCTAAAGCACTGCATATACAGCCGGCAGGTTTCTATTGATTTAAATCATTTATAACAATGAAAGCCGAAAACTGTACCTAGAGATTGAAGCAGTTACGCGTTAATGCTTCTTATATTTTTGCTGGGTTTAACATCGCCAAATTACAAAGCCACCTTGACTATGACCTGGCTCCTTTAATTGCCAAATCACTGGGTTGGAATCCCGAGTCATAGCTGGCGGGAAGTACTATGAAGTGAGTATTCTCAACGTAGGGTTAATTATATAATCAATCTCATCTTTACCCTGCATAGGCCTGGGCCGAGTACAGGATTGTAATGGCAAGGCGGGGCATCGATATCATGGATGGGGAATTAACTAAAGGATGCAGTGAGATTAGACGTTTGTCTGTGACTTAAGCTTCGTATTTTTCATTTTATTATCATATTGGTGACCTGCCGGAGGGGTGACCTTATCGCTGCAGAGATAACGTTAGATTTTCTCCCTACGGGTCAGATAAAACATGTTCAGGATGTATGCTGGATGGCAGGGGCTAATTCAGGGGGCTAAGTGCGTAGCCTATGTGCTGCCTGCAACGCGACGGTTGATCTGTCGTTCATCAATAAGGCAGGGCACTACTGTTCAGGCTCCTCGTGTTCCAGATCGACGACAACTTCCTTGGCCATCCAGTCTCGGCCTATTAACAGCTTGTATTGCATGCTGCTGCGATCACGCAGATTCACGTCTATGGTCTTGTTGATATTGTTCCAGCCCAGGCGTAACGGCACCAGGTATCGGGTCTCTACCCCCTGTGAGTTTCTAACCGCCTTGGTCTGGCTGATCTTGGCCGATGTTCGCCATTGTTCGCCTTGGTCATTTTCGATGGTAAAATGAATGATTTTACCGACGTTGTCGACCATATCGTCCGAGCCGTCTTCAACTTCAATATCGATGGCGTGAATCGACGTTGTTGCGGCACCGGTATCGATTCGGGCCTCAAATTCAGCCTGTTCATACACACTAAAGATGGCCGTCGGGCCTATCACTTTCTTGTTAGGGACTAATTCATTCAATGCCTGAACATTCAGGGCAATAAGACCAAAGACCAATATAAACACCTGCTTAAGCATAAAAGACCTCAACTGTTAGTGTTAATCAACGGGGTTAACCCGAAAAATGTGTTTTGGCATAGGTAACTCGTTCATCGGCAGTCATGGTGTGATGCCCCAGTCTATCCACCTGATGCAA
Organism: Pseudomonadales bacterium; assembly: GCA_013215055.1. Classification (GTDB taxonomy): domain Bacteria; phylum Pseudomonadota; class Gammaproteobacteria; order Pseudomonadales; family DT-91; genus CAKMZU01. The sequence goes on from JABSRQ010000012.1 coordinate 40,508, forward strand.
ACGGGGCAGGATGCCGCGGCCATTGGCAATTTGAATCGCCAGCCCTGGGCGGGCATTCAACTCCAGCAATAACGGCCCTCGCAATTTATCCAGAACCATATCCGTTCCCAGGTAACCCATCTGACTGATTTCATACGCCCTGGATGCGGTATGTAATAAGAATTCCCAGTGCGGCACTTGAATATCGATCAGTTTTTTTTGGGTATCGGGGTGTAAGGTGATGGGTTTATCAAATTGCACGGCATGCAGGCCCTTGCCCGTGCCTATATCCAGGCCTACACCCACCGCCCCCTGATGTAAATTGGCTTTGCCGTCGGAGGCCGCGGTAGACAGGCGTAACATGCCCATGACCGGAAAACCCTTATAGACAATAAGGCGGATATCGGGCACACCCTCGTAGGAATAACCATCAAACACCGGGTCAAACTGTATAAGCCCTTCGACGATGGCGACATCGGGATTGCCACCCAACGAGAATAATCCGCTGAGCACATTGGACGTATGCCTATACATCTCATCGGCGGTGATTTCCTGGCCATTGGGTTTATAGAAACGCCCATCTTTGATATCGGTGATAACCAGAATACCCTTGCCACCGGAGCCCTTGGCCGGCTTGATGACAAAGCCGGTTTCATCGACGACCATGGCAGGGATGTTATTAATTTCATGTTGTTCACGCACCACACCGATAAGCGCCGGCACGGCGATATCGTTTTCCAGCGCCAGCTGTTTGGTGATGAGTTTATCGTCCACGTGTTTGTAAAATTTCCTAGGGTTATACCGGCCTATATAGTCGATATTGCGTTTGTTCATACCCAGTACGCCGTTCATACGCAGGGCAGCGGGTCTGGAGAACTTCAGCATCAGCGGGCTTCTCCTGCCAGTGGGGTGAAGCGTCGCAGCTCCAGCAGACGGTAGCCGGTGTACTGTCCCATTAGCAAAACCAGGGCCAGAATAAACAGATGAATGCCTAGAAAGTTGAACACCCAATGCTGAATCCAGTCGGCACTCATGGCCAGGTAAGCCAGGGTGGCAACAAACAGGCTGCCTCCCCCCTGTAAGAAGACTTCTTTAGGGCCTTCTTCTTCCCACAAGATCGACATGCGCTCTATGGTCCAGGCAAGAATAATCATCGGGAAGAAGGTGATGGTCAGCCCTTCGCTGAGGCCGAATTTATACGACAGTAGTGTGAAACCGACGATAATTGCGATGACGACGATAATCACCGCAGAGATGCGGGATATCAGCAACAGATTGAGCTGCGATAAATAGGAGCGAATCATTAAACCAAAGGCAACCACCAGGGTAAATCCTATCAACCCTGTTAATAGGGTGGTCTGAATAAAGGCCAACGCGATCAGCACCGGCATAAAGGTGCCCGAGGTTTTGAGGCCTATAATCACACGTAAGAACACGACAACCAGCACACCTATGGGGATTAGCAAAATGCCCTTGAACAGACTCTGTTCTTCCAGCGGCAACTGGTAGAGGGAGAAACCCTGGCTGGCGTTGTTATCTAACAACTCCATGGCCGTTGTCATGGCCGATCGTGTCTCTTGCAAGATGGAAAAGCTGACCTGTGAGTTTTTTCCGCCGGTAACATCCAATACCGATTTTCCCGAACGTTCCCATAATAGAAGATTGGCTGGGCGACCCTGTGTGCCATCTTGTGGATTAAACAAATGCCATTGGCCGTCATGATAGACCTCTATATAGCTTACCAGCTGCTGGCGTCGGCGCTGATCTTCCAGTTGCAGGGCACTCACGATATGCGCAGGAACCCCTTTGCTATGCAGCAGGCGCAGGAATAATTCCTGTGGACTATTCTCGTTTAACAGAAGTTCAACATTCTGGCTTCGCTCTGCCTGGTTGATGTCTTTATTGAGCTGCTGTGCATAGCTGAGATTGCTGGCAGACTCTGACCAGGCTTTATCGATAAGAGATGCGGCGGCGATTTTTTCTCCGGCAGGCCAGGTAGGGACTTTGGGCGTCTGAGGTAATTGTTCGGCGCTTACCGTGTCTATGCCGGTAGGAATCAGCGTCACCCGATAATAGAGGTCTTGTGAACCTGTGGGTGAACGCTTAGACCAGACGGCTCGCCTGCCTTCTTTGTTGTCGGCGATGTTGAGTCCATAGCCTGGCGAGATGGCATTTTCTACCAGAATTTCAAAGGCCGGGTCCGCCGGCAGGGATAAGGAGACTTCTGCCGCCTGATCTGTGGCAAGAAAATGCACCTTGGCATCCACCGACCAGCTTTGCTGTTGTTCGCCGGGGAAGAACGGCACCTTCTGCTCTATGCCTCGGTAGGCTGTTGTGGCTAGGGCTGTTATCAATAGCAGCAGCACCAGGATGTAAAAAGGTTTCTTGGAGTGCATTATTTCACGTCCTTTTTGTCTTCAGCGGGCACGGGGCTTTTTTTGCCGTGCAGATATTTTTTGCCAACATCGACGACGGCGATGTCCTGCATAAACTTGCGACCCAGCAGCAATGGATATTCCAGATGGCTCCTATCGACCAGATTGAGTTCAGTTTCCGCCTTGTATCGGCCTATTTGCAGGTGGACATGAATGACGGGGCGTTTGTCGTCTTCACCTTCGGCATCGGTTTTTATTTTCACAAAGCGACTGACTTTATGTTCAAAGGTTTTTGCCTGGGCATCAACGCTGTTGATATAAACGTCGAAGCGCACCCATTGTTTGCCATCACGTTCGAATAAAACGATGTTTCTTGCATCCAGTGACGAGGACTCTGCACCGGTATCGATGCGACTGGAAAAGCTGGCTTGTAATTCTTCCACAAAGACCTGTTCAACTTCCCCGAGGATGAATTTATCGCCCAGGGAATAGGGCAGGCATTCGTTGGCAACGACAACAACCGGCTTCTGTGAGGGCGGGGTTAATGTGGCGATTTTAGCCTGCAGGGTTTCATAGCTCTGTTGCTGTTGCAGTCTGTTTTCTTCCATCACCTGCAGTAGCACGGCTTGCTGATTGGCAGCGATGGTATCCGAGGCAGAGAGTTGATAGGGCTCATTGGATGCACAGGCCATCAGGCTGGTGATCAATATGAAACTGAGAGCATGTTTGTATAGTGTTACTTTCATAGTGATGAGTAAGGTTCAGTAGTGGTGGATTTTATTGGGTTTTTTGTTCGCAGGCAGTTTTTAAACGCCTGATCGTATGAGACTAGGGATGGGCTGGCTGATAGGGGATGGAATAGACTGAGTGGCATCAATGTTCTTCATTTATGGGAATCCTGGTTATGGAAATCGCAGCCTGCGGCTTTTTTCTATATACGCTACGACCGCGGAAAAGAAAAAATGTTCCATGGCTGTGCAATCCAGAGGCCTAAGCCTTCTTCATTGTGAATTCCTTCTCATTTTTATCTGTGCGGGGGGATATTCTGTGCCTGTATGTCATTCCTAATACCCTAATAAGCCAGGGGGATGAGAGCTTAAACAGGGTATAGAAACCATCATTTTTTTAGCCCTTTTTTAGCCGGTACGGGAGGATGTAAAAATAATTGTGTAACTGCTGATTATCTATAACCTACAAAAAGGTAAAAATAATGAGCATCATGATGGATAACAAAAAATTGCAAGCGATGGCTGAAGAACTAGGAGTCTGTCGGACTTAGCACCCACCTTGATTTTTCCGTATAATCTGACGAATTAAAAATCGATACCGTCACAATATGAAAAAATGGATATTCAAATCCGTTAATCGTGAAACGCCCGACATGTTTCCTCCATGTATCGAGGATTACATCGACCAAAATCACCAAGCTCGATTTATTGTCGAGGTCATCGATCAGCTGGATATTCAACCGTTCATCAAGGCTTACCGTGGATCAGGATCAAAAGCATGGCATCCTTCTATGATGCTCGCGCTATTATTTTATGGCTATTCTACCGGCGTTTTTTCAAGCAGAAAACTGGAAAAATCAACCTTCGACTCCATCGCTTTCGTTATATCTGTGCCAATAAAAATCCCGATCATGACAGCATAAATACATTTAGGAAAAAATTTCGCGCTGAAATAAGCGCACTGTTTGTGCAAATTCTACTCATTGCCAAAGCCTCGGATATACTCAAAATGGGCACGATTAGTCTTGACGGGACTAAAATAAAAGCCAATGCCAGTAAGCATAAAGCCCTCAGTTATAAGCACGCTTGTCAGCTAGAAAAGCAGCTAAAATCGGAAGTTGAGGCGCTGTTGGAAATGGCTGAAGAAGCGGACAATACGCCGTTTCCTGATAATTTTTCCATTCCAGATGAACTGACACGGCGCGAAGATCGCCTACGAGTCATTGCGCAAGCAAAAGCGCAAATTGAGCGCCGAGCTGATGAACGGCATCAACATGAACAACTTGAATATGAGGAGAAAGTAGCTCGCCGCGATGCCATCAGAGAAGCTGGCGGCAAGCCTAGGGGCAGAGAACCTAAGGCGCCAGAAACCGGTGCCAGAGATAAAGATCAAGTTAATCTCACTGATCCAGAATCACGCATCATGCCTAAATCTGGCGGCGATTTTGAGCAAGCTTATAATGCGCAAGCAGCGGTTGAAGTTAACAGCGGGTTGATTGTTGAAAAGCATATCACCCAGGCCACCAATGATAAGCGCCAAATTATCCCAACGCTTGCAGAACTGGCGACTCGGGAGGCTGCACTGGGTAAGATTAATGCGATTTTGGCAGATACTGGATACTTCAGCCATGCCAATGTGTTAGCCGTTGGGATGACCAATATCATTGCGTATATCGCCGGAAAACGTGATGCGCATAACCGGCCATTATGGGAACGATTTAAGGCGGATGAGCCGAAGCCGGAAGGCGAAGATGTATCGGAATTGGATTTGCTTCGCTGGCGTTTACAAACGCAAGATGGTCGTGCGATTTACGGTAAAAGAAAGAGTACGATCGAGCCGACGTTTGGGATCATCAAAGAAGTTATGGGCTACCGTCAATTCCTTGTCCGTGGTGTTGACGCGGTGTCAGCGGAGTGGGATTTGTTATGCATAGCGTTTAATTTGAAGCGGTTATTCACCTTGAACGCTTCAAAAGGTTTAAAGCATTTATTTTTCAGTTTGATAATAGTCCAATTGAGAGTAAAATTTTAAAAACACTGAGTTTTCATGAGTTTTCATGAGTTTGTTGCAACAAATTAATGGTCACTGGAATAGCGTTTTTAGGGAAATTGAGCCAAAAAATCAATAATCCGTTTCAGTCCGACAGACTCCTAGTATATGAATGGCACCGTATTTCTCTTGCCGTAAAGCGTGCATGTATTTTTACCGGATTCATGGATTTAATTGCACAGAGTTGGCGCAAACAAAATGAAGGCTTTGTTAACAAAAAATAAAATAAAATAAAATAAAATAAATATGAACCAAATTGAAAAGCCACGTTCTTATTCCCTGATAGTGGCTGAAACGTAAAGTCCCCTAAGCTTTACGTTTCAAGAGTTGTGGAACAACTCATTTTTAGCCGGTGATGCCCCCTTACATCACCGGCTTTTTTTATGCCTGTTTTTTAGCCAAATGAAATGGATTACGGCATCTCTTTACAATAAAAATCTATGCATCGGGCACAAAGTTGACAGCTGGCATTTTTGCTAATACAGTTATTTCAGTAACAACAGAAATTACTGAAATAAAAGATCTGTGAACAAGGCTAAAGCATGAATATTACACCTCTGATGGAGCGCTACATTCTGCACTGGGGCGAAATGGGCACTCGTTGGGGCGTTAATCGCACCGTATCGCAAATACACGCCTTGTTATATCTCTCTCCAGAGGCGATGAATGCAGAGCAGATATCTTCTCTGCTGTCAGTTGCACGCTCAAATGTCAGCACCAGTATCAAGGAATTACAAAGTTGGGATTTGATCGAAGTCTCTAATGTACTGGGTGACAGGCGTGATCATTTTAAAGTTAAAGGTGATACCTGGGAGATGTTATTAACCATTATTGAAGGCCGTAAACGCCGAGAAATAGACCCTATTTTAACCATGCTCAGGCAGTGTGAGCTGGAAATGCATAATGATCATGAAACGCCCGAAAGTGTCAAAGATCAAATCAGGCAGATGACAAACTTTGTTTCAACACTCACAGAATGGTATGCGCAGGTCAGTGAATTACCTAAAGGCACGTTGATCACATTGATGAATATGGGCGCTAAAGTCGCCAAATTTATCCCAGGTAAAAAGAAGGATTAGGCTAAACCGTTTGCGGTTGATAAACATGAAAGTTGGATAGATAAGGCCTGAAATTAACGGTGTCGCAGGAGTCATAACATATGAACATTGATGCGGATAAAAGACAGTGGTTAGTGCTTATTTTACTGATCGCCGGTTTTTCCTTAGGTGTGCGCTTACTGAGTCATTATCACTTTGAAACCACTGCATTACTGTATGTGGGCATGCCCATGGGAATCGCCGTTACGCTTATTCTTTTTACGGGTGATAGTGCGTCTGTGAATTGGAAATTACGTTACTGGAATCATTTACGCGCCGCTACGATTGTGATGTTAGGCAGCTCGGTCATTCTGTTTGAAGGCTTCCTGTGTGTATTGATGTTTCTACCTATTTATTTCACCGTGGTGTTATTTATTTTCTTAGTTGAATGTATTTATCGTGCTCTTAAAAAAGACAATAAAGCCACTTTGCCGGTACACATCTTGCCACTATTGTTACTGGCATCATCCATGGAGGGCACCTTACCGCAGCTGTCTTTTCCCCGTTTCAACGAAGTCTCTTATAGCAAGGTTGTTGATGCCGATATCCAGCAGATAAAACTGAATCTACAGAAACCTATTAACCTGGGCGAAGATATGCCCGCCTTTTTATCCCTGTTTCCCATGCCTTATGCGGTTGAAGCCGAGACCTTGAAGGCAGGCGATATACACAGGAGTTATTTTCGTTATCACCGCTGGTTTGTGACCAACACCCATGAAGGTTATATGGATATAAAATTGGTAGAAGTGGGGGACAGGCATATTCGTACTGAAGTGGTTGCAGATACCAGTTATTTATCTAACTACTTAACCTTGCATGGCACCTTGATTGAGCTAGAGCCACTGGCGGATAACAAAACCAGGGTAACCCTGAAGGTAAGCTACAAAAGGAAATTAGACCCGGCCTGGTATTTTGGCCCGCTGGAACGCTTTGCTGTTAAACAGACCGCAGGCTATTTGATCGATAAGGTCATCGCTAGAAAGGAGCAGGATCAAAATGGATAACCAGGCTCTGAAAAAACGCTATGAAAATGAGCGCATCAAAACATCTGCGTCTGCCAATGATGCGGTAAACGGCGTGGTTAAATGGGCACCGCTGAAATCCCTGTGGATTACCGCCATGTACCTGGGCACCATCATCGGAGTCTATAACTACTTCAGTTGGCAGACCGTGTTAGTGTTTTTTATCACCAGTGGTGTGACCTTGTGTGCCGGGCATTCTGTAGGCATGCATCGCAAGCTTATTCATCAAAGTTATGATTGCCCGGATTGGCTAGAGAAAACCTTGGTTTATCTGGGTACGTTGGTTGGATTGGGCGGCCCCTTTACCATGACCCATACCCACGATATGCGCGATTGGGCCCAACGCCAAAGTCAGTGCCATGATTATTTTGCCCATCGCCAATCTATGCCAGTAGATGCCTGGTGGCAGATGCACTGCGATATTCATTTGCATCATGCGCCAGAATTTATCTTTGATAAGGCCATGGCCCAGAGCCGGTTTTATCGCTGCATTGATCAAACTGCGATGTTGCAACAATTACCCTGGGTCTTGTTATTCTTTTTTATAGGTGGTTGGGGCTGGGTGTTATTTGGCATCTGTGCCCGTGTTGCGATTAGTATTACCGGCCATTGGTTGATTGGTTATATTGCGCATAATCATGGCCCTCGCCATTGGCATGTCGAAGGTGCTTGTGTACAGGGTTACGATGTTGATTTCTGTGGCTTGATCACTTTTGGCGAATGTTGGCACAACAACCATCATGCTTTTCCTGGTTCGGCAAAATTAGGCATCTATAACAATCAAATGGACCCCGGTTGGTGGTTGATAAAAGCCTTGGAGAAAGCCGGGTTTATCAGCAATATTAAAACCCATAAAGATTTGCCTCTACGACCTGAACTGCAGGCATTAAACGTTGAAGATGAAATATACATCAAGGGAACACAGTTTCCAGGCTAAATAAAAATAGCGTAAAGAAGGATTAAGTAATGAATATACTGGCACAACAAATGGATGGTGGATTTGAACGTCTTAAGCCGTTATTACAAGCCGTTCATACCGGATCACAACGTATAGAAGGTTTTGCCCAAATCAAAAGAGGCAATGCCATTGCCCGGTTAATCTGCAATATCTTTGGCTTCCCGGCGGAACATAAAAATTGCCCACTCACCGTAGATTGTGAACATAGCGCCGATGCGATGTTATGGCATAGAAACTTTAATGGTTTAAAAATGCAGAGCCACTTTAAAAGCAAAGGCAACTATTTGGTTGAATGCCTGGGCCCTTTGCAACTGTATTTACAACCACGTGAAGAAGATGGGCAACTTAACTATCACTTTGTATCTACCCACTTTATGTTTATCCCGTTACCTGGATTTTTAAGCCCCTCTATTGAAGCCTGGGAGAAAGAGTTAGAAGGAAAATATCATTTTAACGTCTGTGTAAAAATGCCCTTTATCGGCGAGGTGATTGCGTATAAAGGCATAATGCAAAGAGTGGAGAGCAACGCGGATGAAGGACAAACTTTATAGTGTCATCGTTATCGGTGGCTACGGTACTTTTGGACAACGCCTGGTTAAAAGCTTAAGCGAAAATCCAGGCTTGATGATAACCATCGCCGGGCGTAATACAGAAAAAGCCTCTGTACTGGCAGATGCATTAAAAAAGGAAAAATCAAAAGCCTGCATACGGTTTGCCAGAATAGATACCACCAGCGCTGAATTACAGGCAGATATAAAGCAGTTGGAAGCCGATTGCATTGTTAATTGCAGCGGCCCCTTCTTGCTTGAATGTGATCAGTTGCGCCAGTGCTGTGTTGATCTGCAGTGCAACTATATTGATCTGGCCGATAACCGCCAATTTGTAAATGCGATAGAAAACTATGATGTCGGGGCCAAGGTAGCCAATGTCTGCCTGATCAGTGGTGCCAGCACCGTACCGGGGCTTTCCACGGCGGTTATCGAACATTTCCTGCCTCGCTTCGCGACGCTTACCAGTATCAACTATGGCATCTCTCCGGGTAATAAAACCGAGAGAGGGCTGGCAACGGTTAGCTCCATTTTATCTTATACCGGTAAACCCTATACCCATCTTAAAGATGGCATGCAACAAGTCTGCTTTGGTTGGCAGGGATTACGGCGTTACGACTTTGGCCCCGTGTTAGGTAAACGGTGGTTAAGCAATTGTGACATTCCCGATCACGACATTCTGCCTAAACGTTATCCGCAGTTACAACAGCTGCAGTTTCAGGCCGGGCTGGAAGTGACATTATTACATGTTGGTTTATGGTTGTTATCCCTCTTGCCGCGCCTTGGCCTGCTAAAAAGTTTAATGCCTTTTGCCACACCGTTAACCGCCATGAGTAAATGGTTTCAAACCTTGGGTTCCGATGCGGGTGGCATGTTTATGCATTTACAGGGCATTGATCATGATGGCCAAACACTTAATATCGAATGGTGTATGGAAGCCGAAGACGGCGTTGGTCCGAATATTCCTACCATCGCTGCCGAAATACTGGTGACACGATTGGCCGGCAGTAATACATTACCGGCAGGTGCCTACGCCTGTGTCGATCTGTTCAGCCTTGAGGAGTTTATGCAGGTCGCCAAGCGCTGGGGCATAGTTCATTACACACGTTAGGAGGGCTTATGAACGCCAAGCTCAACGTTGAAGATTACAACGCCAGCACGGATTATCGTGCCTTGTTAGGTGAAGACAGTTGGAGCCGATTACATCCGGCAATTCAACGGCGTTTTAATCACCGTCAAAGACATAGCAGCGTCTGCTACCAAGGTGTGATGTCTTACGTGTTTTTATCTTTTTTTGGTTTACTTTTAGCACATTTATTACGCTTTATCGGTACACCCTTGGCACTCTATAACGGCAAAAATATTCCTGTTGTGGTAAACGTTTACCCCGCCGAAAATGATGTGGGGCTTATTTGGGATAGAGCCTACGATTATCCCAATAAAAAATCCCATAGAGTAAAATCTACAAAAATTATTGAAACAGACGCCGGTTTAATCGAATGTGTAGGGGCAGGTTTTGTCATGCAGCTAAAAGCCTATGAACATGAAGGTGCACTTTGTTTTGAGAGTAGCCAGTTCTATTGGAAGATAGGTCTGTATAAACTGCAAATGCCCGAGTGGCTAACACCGGGGAAAACCTGGGTGATTCAACGGGCTATCGATAATGAACAATTTCAATTTTATTTAAATGTGACCCACCCGCTATTAGGGCTTATGTATGAGCAAGACGGAATCTTTAAATAACCCACACGGTGATGACCGCATCATTTTATTTGATGCGGTCTGTAAACTTTGTTGCGGCTGGACCCGATTTATCCTGCGCTTTGATACCCAGCATCACTTTAAATTGTGTAGTGTGCAGTCACCTGCCGGGCAAAAATTATTAAAACAGTGTGGCCTGCCCACGGACACGTTTGAGACTATGGTATTGATACACAAAGATGGCTTTGAAACCAAGAGTGATGCATTGCTTTCAATACTGGCTAAAATGCCAATGCCCTGGCCCTTATTCTTGATACTGAAAGTTTTACCCAAGCGCATACGCAATGTTCTTTATGATCAAATAGCCCAAAACCGTTACAAACTTTTTGGTCGATATAATCAATGTATGATTCCCCGCAAAGAAGATCAAAACCGATTTTTAGAATAAGCTCAGTTGATACGCCAATAATCACGCATCTCAGACAATGGAATACGGTGGCGAAGATTAAAAAGTTGCCGGTCTTTAATAAAAAACACATTTTTTCTTGCATGCTTAAAAAAGCAAGGCTATATTCCACACATCTTTAATTCCAGCCAAAAATAAGGAGGCTCAAAATGTTTGTAACCATTAAATCTTTCACACTGTTGGGTCTCACTACCAAAACACTTTTCAGCTAACGAAAAGTTCTTTTAGCTCTAGCTGCTGATAAAACCTATCAAGCACAGCGAGCAAGTGATATTAAACATTGAATAATCGACTCAGCTAATTCAGCTGTGCTTGTCTATTCCTGTTTTCCCTATAGGTGAATTTTTAACCCTGCTTCGGCACAGGATTATTCTGTGCCTCAAAATTTTATCAGCATCTTTTTGCTGAGACGGGCAGCTATTGCCTGAAAAAAATACACGTTCCTCATGTAAGAGAACGTGTTAAGAGAAATGTAATGGGCACTTTAAAAAAAGACGTCGTAAAAGAAATGACATCAGCAAAAGGCAAAGCCGTAAGGTTGATCATTTCAGATGAAAACTGGTTAGAAACAGATGCCGTTGATCAGTTACTTAGAACAACCGATTTAGAAGGCATTTGCTGTGGTGTGGGTATGCCAGATTTGCACCCGGGAAAGGGCCAACCCATAGGGGCGGCTTTTATCAGTGAAAATAAAATCTATCCGCACCTAGTGGGCAGTGATATTGGCTGTGGCATGGGGCTTTGGCATATCGATGTGAAACCTAAAAAAGTGGATATCAATAAATGGGATAAAAAGCTGCAAGGCCTGGATGATGTTTTATCCGAGCATGCGCTGCGCCCCTATGCTGATAGGCTAAACACGCCTGAAGCTTATGCTCATCATAATAAAAAACTGGGCACCATTGGTGGTGGCAACCACTTTGCTGAAATTCAACAAGTGGAATGCATTCACGATGAGAAAACCATGGCCGCTATCGGCCTGGATAAAAATGCTGTGGTGCTGCTGGTACATAGTGGCTCAAGAGGTTTGGGGCAAACCTTGCTGCGTGAACATGTCGATAAATATGCGGCTAAGGGTCTGGATTTAGGAACAGATGAAGCTGAATCGTATTTACTTAAACATGATTTTGCTAATCGTTGGGCTGGCATTAATCGATTAGCGATTGCCTATCGGTTTTTACAAAGCCTGTCGTTGAAGGCGCATGCTTTATTGGATGTCTCTCATAATCATGTTCAGCCTTTGAGCAAGAATGCAGTAGCCGCATTGGCCTATCAGGAAAATAACCATGGCCACTGGATTCATCGAAAAGGTGCCTCACCTACCGATCAAGGCTTGGTAATGATTCCGGGTTCCAGAGGTAGCCTTAGTTATCTGGTGCGACCTAAGGAAAACGAAAAAGCCTTAGCTACAGCAGGTTTTTCGTTAGCACATGGTGCTGGCAGAAAATGGAAACGCAGTGATGCCAAGGGGCGATTGCAGAAACGTTATGACCAAACCGCCGTGTTAAAAACACGTTTTGGCAGTCGAGTCATCTGTGCCAATAAAGATTTGGCTTATGAAGAATCACAGCAAGCGTATAAAGATATTGATGTCGTCATTGAAGATTTAGTGCATGCCAACATCATTGATGTTATCGCCGCTTTTAAGCCTTTGCTGACCTACAAAACAAGGAAGACAAAATAATGCAATATCATAAAAAAGAAACTAACCCTGTTTGTTGGTTGCAGATAACCGCAGGCCAAGGCCCAAAAGAATGTGGCTGGGTGGTCGCACAGGTTTATAAACGCATTGTTGAAGAAGCAGAAGAAGCCAAATTGAATGTGCAACTGGTTGAAAGTTTGGCGTTTGATAAGTTGTTAAGAAAACAATCACTCATTGAACCGGATGCTTATCGCTCTGTATTGCTGCGTATAGAAGGCACTGCCTCACCTGAGTTTTCTGAACGATGGTGTGGAGCTATTAAGTGGCAAGGTGAAAGTGCTTTAAGGGCCAAGCACAAACGACTTAATTGGTTTGTTGGCGTAGCGCCTGTTGTCATACCAAAAAATAATGCCACCGCATTTAATACCTTACAGCGTGAGTGTGAATTTGACACCATGCGTGCCTCAGGCCCAGGTGGTCAGCATGTGAATAAAACCGATAGTGCGGTGCGTGTTAAACATAAGCCAACAGGCTTAACGGTGCGTGTAGAAAGTGAACGTTCACAACACCGGAATAAACACATTGCCCTGGAGCGCTTGCAATTGCTATTGCAAGGCGCAGCCCAGCAAGATGCAAAGGCCTTGGAGCAACAGCGTTGGCTTAGCCATTATCAGGTGCAGCGTGGCAATGCCAAGCGTGTTTTTACAGGCCAAGAATTTAAAGAACGTTAGTCAAAAAACATCGAGGAGAATTTTATGTGTATTTATCCACAGCCTTTGGGCGAATGTAAAAGTTTAAAAAATAACATGAAGTATCACTGCCAAATCTATGGGCAGGGTATTAACGAAGCTATTCGAGATAACAGCCATGAAAAAAGAATTAGTCGAAGAGGTGATGCATTGCTTAGGTGATGAAAGAAAGGTTTTTTATTTTTATAAAAACCGTTACTGCATCGATCACCTATTGCATGAAATGCATAGACAAAAAACAGCGGCATTAAATATTCAACAAATCAAACAATCAAAGCATGAGCGTCTTTTACATAAGCCCATTCTGCAAGACATAAAAGCGCATGCAGGTGATGGTTTTATCCATAAAGAGCAGCTGCAATGTTGCGCAGCCAATAAAACCCTATTTCCATTTGTTTTGGGTTTAAGCAGCTGGGGAACAGGTAGGCGGGGGGGGGATCAAACCACGCGTAATCAAGCCAACCTTGTATTGCAGCTAAATTTCAGCAATCAGCATGATGCGGTTTATCAGAGCCTGGTTAAACCCAGAAAAGATGGTGATAACGAAGGCCCCTTTGAATATAGCGGCCATCCTATTGCTGGCGGAAAAAGAAATACTTTAGCCTGGGTCAGAATGGATATCGATTTTGATACTAATGAAGTCTTGATAGAAGAGGTGCAAATGGATTGGCTACGTTATGTCGATAGAAGCTTGAGGCGTATAAAAATGCGTAGGCGCAGGCATGAAAAAGCCAAACCGTCAGATGCCTGGTTTGGTATTAACGGCAGCTATGAAAATCTGGAAACCTATATCGATGATGTGGTGACGCCTTATAGAGCCATATGGGCAGAAGCTGCATTAACCGCTGCGATTGATTTTATTCGCTCAGAACTGGGTATCAGCACGATTTATTATCATAGCCTGGATACCGGTAAAAAGATGAAGGCGGTACCGGGTTCGCCACCACGTTCGATTTATACCGATCTGCCTAAAAAGTTTGGCTTTGTTAAAACGAATGTGGCACCAGAAATGGTGATGAATGATAAGTTCGCCAGGCGCTGTTTGAAAAAAGTAAAAAATCCTCAGTGGCAGGTTTTAGCTTAAAAACTAAAAGATGAAGGTTTTTTGAAATGATTTTGAACTTTTTCCAAAAAAGTTGTTCTTATTACCTGATAGTGGCAAGAGTAGTAGATCCCCCCTAAGGTTTGTTGCTCTTTTTGTACCGATGATGTGCCCTAACATCATCGGTTTTTTTATGCCTTATTTTTAAGAAAATCAAATGACTGGCGGTATCAGCTAACCGACTGTGGCGGTTTATTCAAAATATCCGCGGGGATGCCCAGCTCTTTATGCAGCTTCCAAATCATCTTAAATGTCGTGTATTAGCTATATACTCGATGGTTAACGACTTTGAAGATGCCGCTAGTTTTAATGATAAATAGCTTTTTCCTGGTTAACAAAATTCAATCTCGGGCATCTAAATCTAAATAATAACTATTCAGCTATTGTTATACTTCGCGATTAAGCTAAGTTATATTATAAATACATTATTTATGTGGTCAGAATTTAGCTAGCTTCAAAAAGGAGTTTTTGAATATGCCAGACAATGAAAAGGAATGCTGTTTTGTTGATCGTCGCCAGAATGATCAGCCATCCGTTAAAGTTGATAGGCGTCTGAATAAAGAGGGCAAAAATAACTCATGGTACTTAGGGGTTGATTACAAACTTAAGCAATATGAAGCTCTTCATGGGCTGGATATATATGAAGAATTTGCAGAGCATGAGCGGTTGTTAAAGCGTCTCAATGCTGGTTGATGATGCTTCCAGAATTGACAGAATGCGTTGATTATCAAACCTGACGGGGCGTTTATCATCGCCCGAAGAGCAAACGCTGGCTGGGAATCTGCATGGGCCGGGGTCAGATTTTGTATTTCACATGAGTGTCAATTGTAAGACCTGAACCCGGCCTTTTTCTGTGCGAATGTTTTTTCCGGTAAGACTAAAGAGCCAACAACACTACCGCGTATCTTTTTTCCCCGTGGAGATTAATTGCATAAGATTGCCTATTTTTTGCTTTTGAACTTGAAATGTACAAACCTTATTTCTGCCGTCGGCTTTTGCCGCATACAATGCATTGTCGGCATGATTTAATAATTGTTCTCGGCTATTACTCGATTTTGCCTCTTCAATGGCAACTCCCACACTGGTGGTTACCCAATCGATATGGTTAATGTGACTGCCTTTATGTGGGATGTGCATGTCACTGATTTTCTGGCGAATATTTTCAGCGATATTATTGGCATGGCTTTGCGTTGCATCAGAGAGGATGATGACAAATTCTTCCCCGCCGTAGCGGGCAATACAATCGCCAGGGCGATTAGCAATATGCATTTCTTTTAATAATGCACCAATTCTAGAGAGACACTCATCGCCTTTTTGATGGCCATACATATCGTTATAAGGTTTAAAAAAATCGATATCAAATAGAATGATGGCTACTTGTTTTTGCTTACGTGAGCAGCGCTTCCATTCGTTTTCTAAGCAGTCATCAAAGTGACGGCGATTATTGAGGCCGGTTAAAGCATCGGTGATGGCCAGTGACTGTAGTTTTTCATTGGTACTGGCGAGTTCCAGTTGCGCATTTTCTAATTCCTGGGTTCTAGCTTTAACTCTGCTGTCTAAACTGTTGTAGGCCTCTTTTAAGCGTTTTTGCGTATTTTTTTGCACTCTATGAAAAATAATTCTGAGAATCAAACCTAATATGGCGGTCATAAAAACCATGAAAAGTAGTATGCGTCGGGTTTGGTAATAAGGTGCCAGTGCTTCTTCAACATCAATTTCAATGGCCAGGCCAAAGTGGTTGTTTTTATCCCAGGTCCAGGCACCAAAAACGTTGACGCCTCGATAATCATAATAACCTTCGGTATTCACATCACTCTGTTCTTTAAGCGCACTTTCGGCCATCACCGTCAGTTGATCATGTTCTGTATTGGTTACAGGGTTTTTCACTCGAATATTCAGAATAGAACTTTGCCCAGTTTTTAGGCGCTGATCACGTCGCAATTCTTTCTCAAAGCGACTCGCTGTAATCATCATGCCATGGTGATTAAAGGCATAGGTTTCACCGGTATTGCCTAAGCGACCCAGCTGAGTAATACGTGTGAATTGTTTGTCCGGAGAAATTCTAAGTGCAAGCACCGCAATCACCGTACCCTGTTTAGAGCGGATAGGGGTGGTGATAAACAAGGTGGGCGGATAAGCCAAAGAGGATTGTGATGTCAAAGGCACATCAGACTTTATCGGCGGAATAAAAACACTGTGGCCTTGAAAGCTTCTGTTTAACAATGCACTTTCTTTTTCCTGAATAAGATTGATAACCGCAAGGTTTTCATCTCTTAGAGAGGCAATATTGATGCGATCAGTGGCAATAATAAAAAAGCCCAGATCACCATACTTAGCCAGTTCGGGTTTGATCAATGCCCTTAATTGCATCAGTGCGGTTTTGTCTGTATCCAGGGATGCGGCGCTGTGTTGTTTGATCAGTTGTTGCGTTAAAGTCACAATGTCCTGGCGACTGGCTAGCGAGCGAACATCCTGGCTGCGTTGATCAATCCAGATGGTTTGCGCATCTTGTACCGTGGTTAATATGGTTTGAAGCGTGGCGCGAATTTGATTTAAATTATTATTTTTCAGTTCATTAAGGGCAAAGATACAGAGTAAAGACGTAATAAGAAAGAAGCTAAAAACAAGCGTATAGCTAATAAGCCTAAGGTATTTGGAGCCTTGCATATCAATAAACTCTGTACCACTTCATCTTGCATTATAGTTCATAAATCTTTGTGAAGAGGTCAAAGCGCTTTCGGTTGCCGAAGATAATTGCGCTAGATCCTGTGATCTTCTCACCAAAAAAAATCGCTGATGCATCGTAAATAAACCCTTAAACTTGAGTTTTATGCAGAGCCAAAAAGTGTATTTTAATGTCGAGAGAGTGGGGCATAGTGGTGATGATCTTATCGTTGCCACAACTTCTACGTATTAATAAAGATGGGGCTGAATAGCGGCTTACAGCTCGGTGTCAGGAGCTATGCCTTGTTTTTCAAGCATTTCCTGTAACTGACGAACTTTTTGCTCACTGGCCTTCAGTTTTTCTTCAGACTCATTGGCTCTTTCTTCCGCTTCTATCACCGCGCGTTTGACTTCCTCAATCGAAGATTGCATAGATGTTTGTTCGCGCAGGGCATTCTGCCTGGATTGATAGCGGTGGTATTCACGTTCCTTGTCTGAAAATTTCTTTAAGGTAGTCATGGCCTGTCTCATGGCGGCTGTGTTCAGGCTGGCTGGCAGGGCATCCCAGTTTTTAGCCTCTTTAAAGAAGTATAACCAATGCTCCTCGGGCTTTAAAGTTTTACCTAGGTGCCATTTATTGAGTTCAAGAATATGAATAGCACAGTGATCCGATAGTGTGAGGCGGTTTTCCCGGTCTAAAAACTGGAACTGATGATGATAAGAGGGAGAGTCATTAAACAGGTTATTAGCCAGTATCCAGATAGAAATAAGCGGTGTTAAGCTTTTAAAATCATCCCCTTGCTGCAGTTGTGCGGCGTAGATGTCGGCCCAGGTATAAAGTATGCGTTGTGGCAAATGTGTGGGAATCGCCAGCTGAATTTCAATTTGATATTGATGGCCTGCTGCATCTTGAGCCTTGATGCCGCCGATGGTGAGTTTATCGCTAATAAACTCTCTTTCGTTGTAGGGGTTAATGATCTCCACCTGCTCAATGTTTTCTTTGGGAGCCAATATGGCATTCAGAAAATCCAGCAGCGCCACGGTATTCTCGTTGCTACCCAAAATGGCTTTGAAAACACAATCGACCTGAGGATTGATTCTATGTTTCATGGCCGTACCCTCGCAATGGGTGCTGTTTATTTGAGGCGGTGTTGTAGCTTAGTGTTGGCATATTTATAGCGCTGCTTTTATCCAGTCCTTTTCCTGATGAGGTACGTGCTGCTCCATAAATCTAAACCAGCTCAAATAATTCTCTAAATAGCCCGTTCCAACGCCATGAAAACGGACAAGCCATGACTTCCATCGCATCATATAATTGTTCAGCGTTTGAATATGATAAATCCCATCAATCACTCGTTTTTTATCCATTGCAATTAGGCGCTTGTGGTCGACGCCTAAATCTTTCGCTATTCCTTTGTAGGATAAATTTCCATCAGTACAAAGCACAGAACCCGGTGCAATAATCGGCTTGAGAACTGCCTTAAGTTCAGATTGCGTGTCTCGTTCAAGAACCTTATGTGATATATCTCCAGCTCGGTCTAATGCCATCAAAACTGGGACTTTATCCGTATTCCCACCACCTCTCTTTCTCGGCTTCCTGCTGGTAACTTTCCTACCTTTGAATGACTCAGGAATAAAAGTTTCATCGGCTTCAATGATGCCAATCAATCGCTCACATTCTGGACTGTTAGGTTTTTTAAGGAATACATGCCGCCAACGAAATGATGTTCGAAGATTGATATCTAACTCTTTAGCAGCAGCTCTGAGAGAAACTCCATTCCACATAAGCTCTGTATATTTTGCCCATTTTTCAGGATGCCTCATACGATACAAAGGCGTACCAGACAGAGCGTTAAAGGTTTTGCTGCACGACTTGCAACGAAAACGCTGAATGCCCTGCTTAGTCATCCCCCAACGATTCAATTTTCTAGAATCGCAGTGTGGACAGACAGAAATGGCTTCTTCTCTATCAGAGATTGCTTGGCCAACTATGTTGCTGGAAATCTGGGTATCAGTGGAGTGCCTGAGTTGCTTGAGCTGAGAGTAATTTAGGGAGCCAATTTTATGCAGGAAGGATTGGAATTGCTTGTTATTCATAGCATTTCCTCATGTAAATGAGCCGTTGGAATTATAAGTATAGTTGACCAACACTCACCTACAACACAGCCTTATTTGAACAGTGTCTATATTTACAGTAGTTCTCTTGCGATAAAACGTCCATGGTTTTTTATCGGATTAATCGATTTAATCATTCAGAGTTGGCACACAAAAGATGAAGGGTTTGTTAACAAAAGATATTTATTTGAAATGAATTTGAACCAAACAGAAAGGCCACGTTCTTATTACCTGATAGTGGCTGGAGCAGAAAATCCCCCCTAAGGTTTTCTGTTCCAAGAGTTGTGGAACAACTCATTTTGAACCGGTGATGTCCCCTACATCACCGGCTTTTTTTATGCCTTTCTATTTTACCTCATGTCTACGCCATAGCGGCAATCACATGCTGCAAAGCTTTAATTGGCTTGGCACATTTGTGAACCAAAATGTCATCATGAATTTTTAATACCACGCTTTTTAATAAATCGGTTGTTGAAGCAATATTGTTACTGGCCTTGAGTTGATCAGCTTCATCACTAATATGGCGGCCTTTAAGTGATAAACGTTTATTGGCTTTACCCTGGGCTAAATCGCTGTGTAAAAAATCGATTAAATTGTTTGAAGCAATTTCATTGGTAGAAAGCCCATGAATATAAAACTTAATTAAGCTGGGGGAGAAATCGGCAGATGCGTCTAATTCATAACTGGCCAAATTTAAATTATCCACAAAGTAGGAGGGCGCTCTACCCTCCACAGCTTTACGTTGCTTCAGCGTATTCCGTTCAATACGCCGTTCAATGCCTTAGTTCGCTCTTTTTAATGCGCTCTTGTAAACAGTTCCACCTTCTCGTTTGCCTACAGCAATAACCGTTATCGTAATAACCTGATCATTCACATCATAAACTAAACGATAACCCGCTTGCCTTAACTTAATCTTGTAGAGATTTGTGGCTCCTGAAAGCTTGCTTCCAGGTATATGTGGATTGGCTAAAACATCAATCAGCTTTTTCTTAAATTGAGTTTGTACGGTAGCACCTAGCTTATTCCATTCCTTCAGTGCTGTTTTTTTAAACTCAAGCTCATAAGGCATTGATGTCAACCTTGACACTTTCTTCGCCTTTACGCTCTTCAGCAAGGGCCATCAACTCAAGGTCTTCCATCCTATCCATCAACAACTCGTAGGTAGCAGCTGGAATGCAATAAAAGGCGGGTTCATTCCTATTTAATACCGCTATAGGTTCGCCATCTGCACTTAAAGCGACTTTCATAGGGTTGGCTTTCAATTCGCTTATGCTTGCCGCTGCTTCAGTTAGTATTCGGGTTGTCATACTATTACCAGTACTTTTAATTGGTCTCTAATCAGGTCTTATTATAGGGCGTTAAATTGGACGATGGCAAGCAGCGCCGGCGCAATTTTGTCACTTTTTAAAAAGCGTCTTATTTTGATGCAGTGGTATATCGATAAGCCTGTCTATCACCCTACTAAAAATGCACCAACCCACGCTTACGCCCATAAGCAAACAACAACAAACCAAAAGCTATAATTAACAAAGCCCACTCTTCAGGCTCAGGTACTGCCGGTACGGCAAAGGGATCAGTGGGCTTGGATAACATCTCTTCACCCGTTTCTACCTCGCGCTCAAATCTATCGTCTTTTTCCTCGGCCTCTTTGAGTAACTGTCGCTGCCGCTCTTCAACCAATACCAACATCGATGAATAAAAACTGAGAATGTCATGACGTTTAGCGATGGCATGTACGCGGTCCAAGGCCGCAAGCTGACTTTTATCGCTGTGGTTTTCCAGGTGATTAATCCAGCGGTCAGCCGCCAATGCAGAAAAGCCCGAGCTTACAGGATGTGCTTTTAATCCCTCTATACCTTCATTGCGATACCAAAAATAGCCGGGACTGATCGCAAACAGTTTGCCTTTATCGTTAACCTGGCCAATGTGTTTTGACCATCGCAATTTCTCTAAGGCCTCATTCAGGCTTTGGCTAATGCCACCCGCGCTATCCATCACCGCATCAATCACCGCATCGTCATAGGCATAAGGCAAATGTTCACCCAAATGCACCAGCCAAAGTGGCGCCGCAGGCACGGCAAAACTGGCAGCATTTTCGGGCGAGAGTTCATAACTGCCCGCATCGCTTAATACCATGATGGCCGCATAATCTTTAGCATCATGCTCGCTGCTCCACTGAGCCAATTGCTGCAGTAGTTGGCTATTGCCAAAAAACACCTGCTGCTCCAGCGCATCATCCGTTATCGCGGTGCAGCTGCTCTGGCAGAAAAATAAATCATACGTATAAGTACTGCTTTTTAAGCCAGCGAGTGCTTTAACAAGCTGTAGCTTCTGCGCATGCATGCTGTAGGAACCATCAATGATAATGGCCACGGGTTTGCTCAGCGAGCCAGAGGGTTGATCTTCATACCGTGGAACGGCCACTATCTCACCCTCATCTAAAATAATTTTATGCCGCTGTGCTGTTACCGCAGTTGTGGGCAGTAGATACTCAGGCAACCATGCTGTGCCATTTTTGCTTACATGTGAGCGCTGAGTCTCATCATCCCAATACACATTACGTTTCTCTAGCAAAATGGGCAGCGGCCAATGGCCCTCACTATCGATGCTGACTGTATATTGAAACTGCACCGAAGCTGCAGAAGCAGAGAAGTCTCTAAAGGCTTGTTGATAACGATTACCCTCTGAGCGTTTATCCTTTTGCCTGGCAGGTATGGGAAAGGCCCTAAGCCGATACTGTAACGGGCCTACCTTTTCCATCAGTGCAGGGTCAACACGGCGGCTAACCTCGGCCTTATACACAGCCTGTGCTGCGCCTCGCGGAGAGATTACATGTTCAAACTTTTCCGGATTCTGAATGTCGTCACTCATCCATAAGCCTGTTACCACCGCATCTTCGGGTAGCTGGAAATGCAACACCACCTCCTGCGCTTGAAAGGTTTGGTTAACCAATACCTGATTAATGGTGATGATGGCGAACTCAGCTTTTTCCTCTAGCGTGATAGATTGCTGAGTCAGCAATACATATTCACTAGCGGCATTCATCAAGCCTGCCTGGTTTTGTTCATCTTCCCAGGTTGCCTTTACCGCCGCGAGTATCGCTTCTTTCTGGTCTTTCTCTATAGGCGTATCAAAAAACTGTTGGTAACGCTGAGCAGCCAACATTTTTGCAGACTCAAAACTTCCGCCCTGATAAAGAAAGGGCGATGCCAGCGCATTAAAGAAGGGCTGGGCAGTATCAGTAATAAGCCCCTGGCCAAAGACCTTGGCATAACTGCGGGAGAGGGCGTTACTCTTCTGCGTGCTGGAGATATAACGGTAGGCGGCTAAGTAAGCATTCACTAAGCCTGCTTTAATGCCTTCCTGTTCTGCTAATAACAACTGCCTGGAAGCCACATCCTCAGGCAGCGATGCCGTGAGTGCAAAGGCCTGCGTTTGTGGCTGCTGATACGTAAGCCCAAAAAGACCCGCCTCAATAAAACAAAGCAATAAGCCGATGGCAGCGATAGCCAAAAAAGATTGCTGCCGGCATACAAGAAGGTACTGATGCAGATAAGCCACGATAAGCACCAAAGGCGTAATCAAAAAGAAGCCCACGGTGGCAAAGACTAACAAGACAAACAGCATGATCAGCGGGTTTTTAAATAAACGAGCCATAAAATCGCCCACATCCGCCCAATTGAACTGGCCGATGTTATCAAACACGTGCTCCACCATCATCAAACCATAAGGCAAAAAATACAGGCCAAGCAGTACACCAAAATACAGACCCACCAGCGCGATCAAGCTTGATAAACCCAGGCTAACAGAACGGTTAAGGCTAAAAAAGCGCTGCGCGGTGTGGGGTAACAAAAAGTAGAAGTAAGCGGCGAGACCTAAACTGATATTTAAAAACAGCATTTGCCCCGCGAGTGGTGTATCCCTAAACAGGGTGACGCGCAGCAATAGCAATAACATCAACGGTAATTCAACCGCATAAAAAAGCTTTAAGGCGGCCACAACATCGGCCCTGAAATAACGCCAGACAATCAGCAGGGATAAAAAAGGCAAGGCCACAATAATGGCTGTATAGATTACATAAGACCAAGGCGCGGCATCTATCCACGCAT
Source organism: Pseudomonadales bacterium (assembly GCA_013215055.1). Classification (GTDB taxonomy): domain Bacteria; phylum Pseudomonadota; class Gammaproteobacteria; order Pseudomonadales; family DT-91; genus CAKMZU01. The sequence goes on from JABSRQ010000012.1 coordinate 63,813, forward strand.
TATTGGCCATGGGCAGCAGGAGATAAGGAATAATAAGCGCCACTGCCATGATCACAAAAATCAGGTGCCAGAGTAAATACACCGACCAGCCACCACGTTTAAGCCACTTCTTCTTATCCATTACATTTCCCTGTTTTTATAGGTACTGACTAAAACTCAATCTAACACTCTCACTGTTATGATGCGATCTAATCGTACAGGTGGTAAGTGTTAGGGGAGGGCGTTAGCTTGAGACTAAGTCGGCTTTTCTTCGTCGACAAGCATGTCTATGAATTTTACAAATCGCCTCTGTCTAGTTTCGGGTTTCTTTGCACTGGCCAATCCGTACGCGATGACATAACGACTCGATTTAGTGAGTCTTTCAAAAAATTGTTTCGCGGCAGGCTTGCTCTCTAGTGCTGCCAGGAAATCCACCGGCACTTTCATTTCACTTACCACATAGGCGTTCTCCCACCGGCCGTCTGCTTTGGCGGCACGAACGTGCACCAGTCCTGGCTCCGTCATCCGGCCCTCGTTTATCAAACGCTGCACATGCTCAACGTTCCTTTTTGACCAGTTGCTTCGTGCGGATCTTGGCGTGACCCGCTGGAGATAGGCTTGTCCATCGATGGATTTCTTGATGCCATCGATCCAGCCCCAGCACAGCGACTCAACCACAACATCGTCCCAAGTCACGCTAGCAATGCCCGTCTTTTTCTTGAATATCTTTATCCACAGTTCACTTTCGATGGCGTGATTCACCGTAAGCCATCGGCCAAGATCTTTCGGCGATGCAAAGCTCATGATTTTTTCTGGATCGGGTTCAGGCATAAAACTAGATTCTCTTCGGCATAACGCCGGCAACACAGCGGTGTGAAAATGGCGGTTTTGGTGCGGTTCCTTGCACAAAAAGTGACTGTTTTACGCAGTCGGTGCTTGCCCTTGTTAAATGCCTCTTGCTACAATGCGCATAGATTATACGCATCACTTATGTGAGGTACAAAGAATGCGCGAAATATTTGATAAGAATGCACCTAAAAAGGCAACAAATTTAAGTATAAACAGTAGCTTACTAGCTGAAGCCAAGAGTTTAAAGGTAAATTTGTCAGCAACTCTTGAGCGAGCACTGGAAGCGGAAGTTAGGCTAAATAAAAGACAGGAATGGCTAATTGAGAACAAACAGGCTATCGAGAACTGTAATAAATTAGCAGAATCAAGCGGACTATTTGCCGATAAGCATCGAGGATTTTGATGAAGCAATACGATTTATACGAAAATACAGATCCTGATAGCCAGGGCTCCTATCCGTACTTCGTTGATGTGCAAACCGGACTTATAGAGGACCTAAATAGCCGAGTTGTGATTCCCATCGCGCCTGCTGTAGATGCGAAGTCATTTCCTAAAAATCTCTGCCCAATAGTTGAGATCAAGAATAAGCAATTTGCCTTACTGACTCATCAAATTACAACCGTTTCAGCATCTTTTTTAGACTGCAAAGAAGGCAGCTTACTCCTGAATAGAGACGATATTATTTCTGCGCTAGATTTCCTTCTGACGGGCATTTAATGCCTTACTCAGTGGTGATTTTTGTGCGGCCCTTTACACAAAAATCGACAGTTTGACGAGTCCGATGCAGCCACTTTTTATACGATTTCAGCTGCAGGGTATGAACCCATATTCTTAACTTTTGCAATAAGGCTAATTTCCTTTATAGCTTCCGATACAAAGCCATCTTCTGAATGGCCATTAACATCAATTAAGAAATTATATCTGCCAAATTTTACTTTCGTAGGTCTTGAAATAATAGATGTTAAGTTAATGTTTCTCGATGCAAAGCATGTGAGTATTCCAGCTAACAACCCCGGCCGGTCATGGTCATCAAGAATTACCAGGCTTGTTTTCCAATTTGAGCTTATACCGGTATCAATTTTCCTTGGTATTTTAGATAAAGCCAAAAAACGTGTCTGATTGTTTTTATAATCATTAACGTTTTCTACAACTGTATTAAATTCGTCCAGATTAAAAGACCCTGAAGGAACAATTGCAGAGCTATTATCAGGGTCGTTAACAACCATATTGAGTGATTCGATATTACTTTCAGTAGAAATAATATCGATATTACCCAGTGTTTCCAGGTATTCTGAGCATTGCCCTTTGGCAACAAACTGAACAAATAATCGATTAATATTCGATACGTCTCTTTCCTTTGTTACAAAGGAAAACTGTATTGGAAGGATTATTTCTGAGACTATGCTTAGATCACTTTCTATTATGTGATCCAAGACCAAAGATACAAACCCCTCGGAGAAGTTCTCAATAGGTAACACGGCAAGATCACAGTCATCGCCAACTGCATTAAGTGCCTTTTTTATTGATGTAAAATATTCAATCTCATAGGCTTCATTATTTGAACGTATATATTTTAATGCAGCCGATTCAGAATATGTTCCCTTCGGTCCAAGTGTTGCTAGTTTATTCATATTTTGTATCTATACATTTTTGTATAACGCCGGACCGCGAGTCGGTGCTTGGCCTGGTTATGCATAGCCCAGTGATTGCTTAAATATTAATAACAACGCCATTACAATGATTGAAATGGCTGTGCCGACTTTTACATACCAGAGGGTTGCAATGGCAACTACCATCAATGCCAACCACCCCCAAGACATAGATGTCAACAAAGCTGCGACGCTTACAAACCAAAATAGTCCAAGAGCAACAAAAACAGGCCCCATTGAAAAGGGATTAATCCCGAAGGAGGCGACAAGCTTACTCCAGATACCAGGCTCTTCAGGGCCAAAGTATTTGCCTTTCCTCATTACGTGCATGCCATCAAATAGCATCCATCCGCCATTTAATAAAGCCAATAAAAGTAAACTAATTTTAACTACCATCTATCATCTCCGATAATGCATAACGCCAACCACATAGTGGAGTAAATTTGGCACTGCCACTTGTTAGGGCATATTAAAACCACGACAGTATGCCTACTACGAACATTGCCAATAAACCCAATAAACTAACTGCAAATGAAATACTACGACATAGTTTTAAATTTGAGTAATAGAATAACATGTGCGCAACACGGCCCGCTAAATAGATCATTGCGCTAATATTAAGCCATTCTGGGTTTGCAGAAGATAAGATTGAGAAGCCTACAAAAAGTATAAATATCGCTACACTTTCATTGGTATTAGAAAGAGCTCTCGATGCGCGAAAGAGAAAGTCATTGTGATTTGCAGGGATTGGATGCCCTGGAGTGTGCCTAGCTTTAAGACCCATTACGTCAACAACAACTAGCTGCATGAAAAATGTTAAGCCAGCCAAGCCCATGACGAGAATTGTTATTTTATATGCTTCAATAAATTCCATTTAAGAATTCCTTTTCCTTATTGTCGAGATATTTGAGTAAGCCCTAACGCCTAGCACACAGTGAAGTAAATTTGCGCATTTTTATGCGGCTCTTTGCACAAAAAGCGAAAAAATTACGCAGTTGGTGCTGCCACCACACGGCTCTGCTTTCTAGTTTCCATAATTTGCCAGACGGACGAGAATAAACATGAGCAAATGATACATAATGACAACGGTAATTTGAACTGTTCATATCCAAAAGCCAAAAACGCCGCATGTATTGTAAAAGTGGCTATACCTAACCCCGCGCATAAGTATGAGTATTTAATTGCTGTTTGATTAGCTTTGATAATGCTTCGATAACCCAGCAATAAAACTGGGATTACAATAATATTAAATAGTAGATAAGCCTGAACACCACCTGGAAGATAAAACATTTCCCATTCCTTCCAGTACGCTGCGTCAATTTGGTGAATTATAAGCAGACACATCGTTATTAAATAACGTCTCTCCATACTACTGAACTCCTGTTCTAGACTGCCTAATAGTTATCGAATCATGCGCTGTAATGAAGAATAGTGTTTTAAGGGCACAAAGTTAAGCACCCATTAAATGTTCAATTAATTAACCGCAGATTTTGAGAGAAAAATGCGTTTTATCAAATGGGAAATTAGAAGGGATAAAGCACTTTCCCGCTGTACGATTTGATCACGTTCAAATGGGAACAGTGTTAGATTAAGCTTGAGTCACTCCATGTTAACAGTGCTTAACTGTTGCTTCAATCTGCTCTGTATCAGTCCCAGCAGCTTATGCCGTCACGTTGATGATGGTTGGTGGCCTATCGATAATAATGCAGTTGAAAAAAGGTTTCGCCCGTTTGTGATTGGGCGTAAAAACTGGATTTTTTCAACGAGTCTTGGAGGTGCGAAGGTTAACAATCTGAACAGCCACGATTATCTTAAGCACGTTTTCACGATACTACCGCAGGCCGAGTCGCTGGATGATATCGATAAGTTATTACCCAGGACGGTTGGCCAAAAACTCGGGTGTTAACAAGACAGGTTCGTTAGCCGTTTACTTTATTAGTGATTAGAAGGGTAAGAAAAGGCATGCCTAAAATTCATATTTTAATCCTAATTCATAACGCCTACGCGGCAATTCAACACCATAATCCTCTATTTTGGATAACCTGGGGTAGAAGACTTTTTGATCAAGAACATTACGAATACCCGCATTGATTGAAAAATCAGCGGTGATATTGGCTCCACCATACAAATCCAAAAGAAAATAGGCTTTGGGGTCTGCATTAGTACTTTGCAGGATATAGTCAGGAATGTTTGTTTGAAAGTTTTCAGGCGTGTCTCTCTTCGAAGCATATTGAATATTAAGGCCAACACTATAACGTTGATCAAATCGATAAGCAGTCAGCACAGAAAGCATGGTTTTACTGAGTAATAATATATCTTGCTCGTCACTTTTATAATCAAGAATTTCACAGCTGCCAACTTTTTCAAGCACTTCAGAAGGTGGCTTACCATTTTTCTCTGTTGCTCTTAAAATTCTGCTTGCTGTAAACTTTAAAGATAAATTTTGGGTCGGGTAATAGGACGCATAAAACTCCAGGCCCATGATTTTACGCACATCAAAATTACTAAAAAACTGATCTCTATCATCACAATTATTAGCCCCCTCTTCTGGAACAAGAGTGCTCTTAATAAAGTTAGTATACTCATTATAATAATAAGTTAAGCTAACATCACCTTGGGAGTACAGCCCTCCAATCTGAAGTTCGGCAGTCATAACTTCTTCGGGCTCTATAGCTTTATTTTCAACCCCTACTTTTAGGTATTCGCGATAGTTGGGGGTACGATAGGCACTACCCAATAAAATTTTTCCATAATAAATACTTTTTTCAGCAGTTAACCCTAAACGGTAACTAAACTGATCCTCAAAATCTGACAGGAAATCTTTGCGTATACTTGTGGTAAGGCTTAAGTCATCGGTAAACTTCCAATTGTCCTGTATAAAAATCCCCGTTGTATCACGAGATACATCTTCAGCTAAATTGAATTCCCAAGGCTCCCATTGCCCCCCATCATTTTCACGCTCTTTGAGGCGATCAATCGACTCATCATGTAAAAAAGAAATACCCAATGTTAGCTGATGAACAGAAGCCGCTATCCAACTATAATCGACATCCATTCCAACCATACTGCTGTAAATAAACTCCTGTTTATTACTATCCAGGTTTCCTGATCCATCATCTAGGTAGGTTGTTTTATCTTTTGAATAACGATAGTTCTCATACCAAACATTACCGTTCAATGTATCTGAGCCGTTTATCGAATTTTGGTAATTGAGCGCAAGGTATTGCACATGATGAATTTGTTGAGTCTCTTTAAAAGCTTCATTGTAACTATCAGGAACATCCGTTTTATTATCAGAGGCAGTTAGCGTAAAACTATCGCGTTGAAATTTGCCCATGATATAACGTTTTTCTTCTGTCAGATCATGTTCATAACGTTCGCCACCATCATTACCACGCTCAGGATTAAAAGGCTCACCACTGGCTAATTGAACCAGTCCATACAGATGATTATCCTCTCCTATATCCGTATCAGCCTCTAGTGTGATCTTTTTACTATAATTTTGCTTATCATGAGCCTCTTCATTATCACTTTCAGGCGTAGCGCTGTTATAGCCATAACTTTCCTGTGCAGCAAGGTCAAGACTAACACTACGACCTGAACTTTTAGTAAATACACTGATCACACCGGCAAAAGCATTGGCACCATAAAGCACTGCCCCGGGGCCATTGATAACCTCTACGCGTTCAATATTATCCAGCGTCATTCCCTGGTCGATATTAAAATGACCATGATAATTTTCACGAATAGGAACACCATCAATCAACAAGAGTAATTTACTGTTATAACGCGTTTGAATGCCACGAACCCATAAGTTGGTATGATTTTTGTAGGAGTGAACAAGCTGAATACCCGGCACTGCAACCATCAGATCTTTAAGTGTCTTAAAACCAAAGCGATTAAAATCATCTATAGTGAACACCCTAACAACACTCGGGCTTCTGTGAATGGGTAACTTGGTTTTAGTTGCTGAGGTGACTTCTATATTTAATAATTCTTTAAGAGATAGTGCGTATAGATCCTGAACAGGAATTTCAGCTGAGGCAGCATTATGACAACACAGAGCAAACACAATTACGATTAGGAGTTTTTTCTGCAGCACAACAACTTCTCCTATTCAATCAAGAATAGCTTTAAGCCTAGACCTGCATGAGATATAGATAAAGCTTCAGGCGCTATTTTTTGGAAGCTGAGCTCATCCCTTATAAGTAGAAATGATAAATAAAATGGCTACTCAAGCCGCTTATGTTGTCGCCGCCAACGCGGCTTTTAAATGCGCCACGGTTTCTTGCTCAGATAATGACTCAACAACTTGAATATCGATGCCCTGAGTTTGGCGCACCAGTGCCTTGTATTGCTCTAAACGCCATCCCTGTGTTTGTCGATTAGCACCGGGAATAGGGTGATTGGCGGCATTAAATCGACAAGCGCCGGGGGCAAAAAACACCACCGACCATTTTTCGTGGGTTAATTTTTCAATAAAATCGGCATCATCACAGCTAGCTACATATTCAGGGTTTCCCATCAATGGCGGTAATGCCTGTGCCGCCAACTCTGATGCAACGCGGTCACAGCCGCGCGCTAAAATACGTTTGTTGGAATGATCAAGGTTCATGCCTTTCTCCTAATGCTTGTTTGTTCATTGTTAATGAAACCTTAAAAAACACCTGATTCGGCATCAGTAAATGCTTGCTGTATTTGCTCTTGAGTATTCATCACAAATGGCCCCTCAAAGACGATGGTCTCGTTCAACGGTGTACCACTGATCAACAAAAACTGACTGTTATCTGCACCACTAATCGCTATGTCACTTAAGCTTTTTAATACTAATGTTTCACCCGCACTCACCGTCTCTGCATTCACTTGCAGTCTGCCCGTCATCACAAATAATAATTGACTGGTATGCTGTTGATCCAGAGTGATAGAACTGGGCTTATCTTTGTCGAGCTGCCCGGTGAGTGTGCCATGTAAAACACGAATGTCGGCAAATGTCTGCACCGGCCCTGTTTGTTCTTGATAATCACCCGCGATTAAGCGCAGCTGCATATTGTCTTTCTCAACGCTGGTAATCTGTTTGGCAGAATAATGTCTTACGTAGGGTTCACTCATCTTTTTATCGGCAGGATTGTTGACCCATAATTGAACTTCATGAAATTCCCCGCCGGCTTCATCAGCCCAAAAATCGCCACCGTGGCGAATGCCTTTCCCCGCATTCATTTGCTGTACCGAACCATTCGTCAATAAAGCACGCTGGGTAAATACCGTATCCAAATGATGTAAATTGCCTTTAAACATAAAGGTAATGGTTTCAAAGCCTCGATGTGGATGAATGCCTTGATCACCGCCCAATCGCCAATCTGCGGCCATCTTCGACGGACCAATATGATCAAGCATGATAAAAGGGTCAGTACCGCTCAACTCGCCTTTTGCTTCGTAGCCTAATTCAGTTGTTGGAAACGCACGTTCGCCACTGGCGCCTGGAATCAAACCATCAATGCGCTTATTGCCTACTTTATAAATATTCATTGTCTGCTCCTAGTAGACCGATTAAGTCTGGATTACTCAGTCCGCGCCCATCTTTGAAGTTAATAACGCAAGGGCTGATTCAATGAAGACAAGATTAGTTGAAAGTCATATAGAGATTAATAGGGTGAAAGTAAACTCACTGTTTCCATTTGACGGCTTATCAGATGTCGGCATGCATACAGCACACAGCAGCTTTAGTTTGCAGCTTAGATTTATTCGAAATAAAGTGATGCAGGCCTATCAGGCTCTATTTGAGGAATTCAACGGACAGAAATAGGCTTATCAGTGGCTTGTGATATACACATTCAGCCCTATCAGTTTAATGATTAATGGCCGCTTAAGCCTCAGAGTGATTAATGAATTTTTTCATATCCAAAGTGAATCAAAAGAGGCTTTCCAATATGGCTAATTCAGCTTGAATATTATCGTTAGTATGGAGGCCGATGGTGTGTCAAATGCCGGCATTGAGGTGGCATAAAAAAGGCCGCGTATGCGGCCTTTAAATCTAAAGTTTAGAGATTATTTTTGCTCTTCAATCAGCTTTTGATTCTTTAGCTTGAGCCTCCAAGCTGCACCCATGCTTTCCTTCAGGCTTTCTGGTAAAGCTTCCAGAGGAACAACAAGGTCACTATCAACAGGCCAGTCTTCTAATAGCTGAGGGTGATAGCCTTTAGGGTAGTATTTTTTAGGATCAATTTGCTGCTCACGCACAAATGGCTCCTGTATCTTACTTCTATCGGTGGTTGGAAGTGGCACAATCAACTGACCATTTGTAAAGTCAAATTGCGGTGCGCGACTATTGGGAAAGTCGGGAAGAATACCTTCACGTACCCAGACGCTGTCTTTAGTCATATTTACCACGATTCCATCCGGCGCACCAAAGTGATAAGGCCCTTTCCAGTGATGACGAACCTCAGCAACCACTTCTTCATTCAGGAAGGGATCGAAATTCATGTGCGTAGTCATGAACATGCGAGGTTTAATCTTGTTAGCCAAGTAACCCGCAGCATAACCAGGCGTATGATGGCTATCTACCGTGTAACGTCCCAGGAATGGAGGTACACCTTGCACACCAGAATTGATTTCCAGAAGTTCAGGCTGTAATTCAGTAATATACAAGTCACAACCTTTAGCATATTTAATGTCTAACTTGCTGGGCCTGCCATCGCCAGTCCAGACAAAACACATATCATTCCAGTCTAATCGATAAGCCGAAGCACCATCTTTAGCATGTGAACGCTGCCAATGGATAATTTTCACGCCATTCTTTTCATACACAATACCGCCATTATCGCGGAAGTCGAATTCATTGACTTGAATGTCATGCCCCTTACCTACCGGGAATACACTGAATGCATCTCTATGCCAACCCAGCATATCACTCATGCCTTTAACCATGGCTTTTGTGCCATATTCAGGGTCACGTCCCGATGGGCCATGTACGGTTAGAGGTTCATGCCAACCACCGGCCCAGGTGCCAAACATCCATAAATATGGCAGGGCACCAAAGTGATCAACATGTAAGTGAGTGATAAAAACATGTTTAATTTGGTTTAAGGCCACCCTAGCAGCAACATAGTTAGCAACAGAGCCTTCTCCCATATCAAACACGAAATTGTCGCCATTACCCAGCTCAACATAAATAGAGGTGTTCATCTGTCCTGGGCGAATCATAGGGGCAGAACCCATAAAGGTGACACGCATTTCATGAGGCTGAATATCTTCAGTACCTGGGAACCAGTTAGCCGCACTTTTCAGCCATGGCATGGGTCTAACACCTTCAAATAAGAGGCCTTCTTTCCAACGCCCCATAGGCACACCACCCGTTAAGGCGTTTTTTATATCTTTTTCTGAGGATGGCTCTTGAACCGGGGGAGCTACAGCAAAGCTAGCTGAAGCAGCCATAACTAGCATTGACGCTAGTATAGACCTGACTGATTTAACCATAATGATCTCCATGATCTAGTGTTAAAATAATTTGATAGTGTTAATTATGTTCGCTAAATATAGCAGAGCGATCTAATAAGTTAATATATATAAGACTCTGTTTTGGCATTATGCAAGGTATAGCCGGTGTGACCTTCATCTGTTTCAACTGATTCCAACTTCATTTCTCCTGACACCCAAATAGGCTGAAAGGGATTTGTCACCTCTAAGGGCTTGGCGAGAAAGACATATATCATCTGATTAGGCTCATGATGTACATGTACTTTAACGTGATGGTCTAAAAAAGGAACTAATACAAATTCTGAAACTGAGCGCCCAGAGAATTTAACCGGCCGCATAAAGCCAGGTAATTTAACGGTTTTGTTCTGTAATTTGGCCACCAGGGATTTCTTATCAACGTGATGTTCTTCAGAAGGATCTGGCTGAATGATGTCAGGCTGCCAATCGGCTGGAACAAGATCTGGCCAATCTAATTCGGTATATTTCCCACTTTCATTAGCTTGAACCCCAAAGCTTAGAATGACACTAAAGAACATGGCCATTAGTATAACTAACGTACTGTCGTAAAGTCGGGTGCAGGTATAGATTAGCTTCAGCATAATAAAGATATAATGGGTTAGGGTGTGAAAATTCCCCCCTCATAAATCAGGAGGTTGTGTGCAAGAAATTATAAGCTTTGTACTCACTTAAAATCTAACACTTTTTGCATTACCCAACATATAGAGCATGCTTACTTTAAAATATTGGTGTTAGAGCCGCTTTGACACTTTGGGTTCCTAACCGAATACCTAGCATATTAATCCTGTTAGTTTTTACTACGAATGGCCCAACTTAGGCTCCAAAGTGTCAATTCCGGTTATTGACCAGGATATATTAAACAATACAAGCTCTGATGCTTCCCAAGGCGGCCCTTCTGTATGTATAGAAGAGTTTGACGCCCCTATTTTCCGGTGAAATTTTTTACCGCTCTCTTCAACAGTCAAAATAGAGTCGAGATTGATTAATCGCATAGAAATTTCTGAGCGTACTTCCTTTGGTCTAGGCCATTTCCCCAATCAGCCTGGCCATTCGCCCGATAGAACACGTTCGATTATGAAAGTATATTTCAACCATGATTTATGCAAACTGGAACTAAACAATGTTATTCAAAAAGAATCTATTAACCGCCAGTATCATCACCGCCAGTTTTTCATTAGCCGCTTGTAATGGAGGGACCGAAGCCAGCACAGAGGAAAATCAGACAGACTTGCAAACGACCAATGAGATCATCAACGACACTGGCGATAACAGCAGTAGTGAGAACAGCACTAATACAGACTCAAATACCGACATAGACTCAAGCTCGAATACCGACTCAGGCTCAAGCACAGACCCAAATACCGACTCTGGCTCAAACACAAACACCGACTCAAACACCGACTCAGGCTCAAACACCGATTCAAATGTTGATGATACTTATAACCATGTATTAATCGATAAACAGAGTCTGTGGTTCTATCAGGATAATGGCTCGGCACTTACGGGTTTATGGAAAACAAAAGACTACGATGACAGCGGTTGGCAGCAAGGTCTGGCCCAGCTCGGTTATGGTGAAGGTGATGAAAATACGCAAATAGAATATGGTGGCGATGAGAGCAACAAAAACATTACGACTTACTTTCGCCACAGTTTCAATGTAAACGATCCTGCCTTATACGCGGGTTTACAGCTGGATTTATTAAGTGATGATGGTGCAGTGGTGTATATCAATGGCAAAGAGGTATTACGTGACAATATGCCCAACTCCGCCATTACACACAACACGCTGGCCGCTTCAACTATCTCTGGCGCCGCCGAGAACAATTACTTGCGCCACCCGTTAAATCATAACGATCTGATTGCAGGTGAAAACATCATTACCGTTGAGCTGCATCAACGCAGTGGCAGCAGTTCTGATACCAGCTTTGATTTAAGCCTATTCGCCGATGAAGACGCTATAAACGACAATAACATCTCCGATTCTGGTAGCGATGACAGCGATTTGGTATCCGGTTTAAGTGGCTTGGCAAGTTGCGAATCCGCAGCGGCTATAGAATATAGCTCAGCCGGCTTACCATTATTAGAAAGCAAGCCAGGTGCACCTTTTACCCTGTTTTTAGATTATGACGGCGGTATTTATCATAGTTCATCATCCGGTGATAGCACCTTGCTGGGTTACAACCGCAATGGCTCCTATTCAACATTTGATGCCGAAGAACAGCGAGATATCATCGCCTCCTGGCAGCATGTGAGCCATTATTATGCAATGTTTGACGTGAATGTAACCACCATCGATGCGGTAAGAGCTTCTTCTGAAGCCTGGGGCTGGATACTTATCAGCGAAGAAAAATCCGGTGGTCGTGCATCAACCAGTAGCAGCGCGATGGGCCGCCAACCTTACGCCAGAGCTTACGCCGGCTCATCAACCGTAAGAATTGAAAACCAAGACAAAAGCCGCCGTTTGGCACATGAGTTAGGCCATAATTTCACGCTGCATCATTCAGGTGCTTGGGATGAAGGAGAGTTTTACAAATGGGAAGATTGGTCGGGTTGGGATTTTAAATACGGCGCCATCATGGGCGGCGGTGGCGAAGGTGATCGCAACGGCTGGAGTTTTGATCTGCAAGAATATGACGATAAAAATAAACAAGATACCATGGCTATTATCCGTGAAAGAATTACCAATCTAACAAGTTCTAATAGTGGTTGGTCGGTTGACGATCATAATGATAATGTGCGCTCCAAACTGTGTGACGACAACGATGGCAGTGCCAGCATAGAGGCTGTACTCAATAAGCCTGATGATCTTGATCAGTTTGAATTTCAGTGGGGCGGCGGTGAAATAAGCCTGAGCGCCGAAGCTGTCGATGTTTCTGCCGCGCTCGTTGATATTAAAATTATCCGCGACAATAACATCATTACAAACAATACCGGAAGGCACTACCTCGATGCCGGCACGTATACAATACAAGTTGTCAGTCGTGGTGGATATGGCGAAATAGGCAGCTATAAAATCAGCCTGAATCCTTAGGGGGTAAACCCCATCAACATTTTGCTCATCATGGTTTAAGATAATGGGGGCTAATCCACCATATACTCGGAACTTATGCCCGGTATTAGCGTATTATGGATAAAATAACGAATCAGGACTCCAGAACATGCGCGAAGCAAGCATACAAGCAGCAAAAGACGCCCGCTTAATAGTGGCAGGCCTAGCCCGCAGACACGGAAAAGAAAAAGCCGTAGCCTGCGCTGAAGGCCACGTGCACAGAACAGCCGAACATTCTTCACACCAGTACTACATAGCGTTGCTAGAATGGGCAGAAGCTGGCGACTACAGCACACCGCCAAAAGCACCAGTAGTAACGGATGACTAGCACTAGCAACGCCTGTACCCGCAGATAGAGCGGCTACGCACCGTACACAGACCTGCCTATTAATACTTAATCTATTTTGAATATAACTTAAGTTTCTTCATGGTTTTTAAGGGCTGTAATTGAAACGGCAATACCATTTAATACGGCATTGCCAGATAAAACATCCAATGCAGTTTCATCGCTGATATCGTTAATGCTAACCCCTGCATGTCGACTTGCCGTGGATAAAAATATTCCTTCTCTATGATGGCCCCAGCCATGGGGAATGCTGAGTACACCTCTTTTAATGGTGTTGGTGATCTGTGCAGGAAGCTCAATGGCACCTGAAACAGAGGTGACCTTCACTGTTTGCCCTGATGTGATGCCGTTGTGCAACGCATCATCTGGATGAATATGTAACGTACAGCGGTTGCGCCCCTTTACCAACCTTAAGCTATTATGCAGCCAGGAATTATTGCTACGTATATGGCGCCTGCCTATTAAGAGAAAAGGTTTTTGCTTTGTTTTTCCACTATTGGCATTAGCAGAGCCCCAAAATATGTCATCAACACGCTGTAGGTCGGCCATAAAAAATGCTGTATTTAAATGAATCGTTTTATCCTCATGCCACAAAGCCTGAGGTAAACAAGGGCTTAACTCACCTAAATCGATACCATGAGGCTGGGCTTTTAAGCGGGCAAGTGAGAGGTGCTTACTAGAGAAAAAACTTCCTAAAAAATGACTATAGGGCCCGGTGCGTAACAAAATATCCAATAATAGCTTGGGGCCGCTTTTAAGAAAGAACATCATTAACAGTTTAATCGAGGCGCTTTCTCGCCAGGTTCTGCCCTTAAAAAGTCGTTTCGCCAGCTGTAAAAAAATTTGCCAATCATGTTGGGTGTTTTGGGGCTTTTTAAATAAGGCTTTGGAAAATTTTGCCGTATTTCTCACCGCCAGAAGGTTAAATACCAGATCGTAATGGTCACGCTCAAGCGGTGATACCGGAGGAAGGATAATATTTGCATGACGATTGCTCTCATTGATATAAAAATCAATGGCCAGCATAAAATCTAATTGTTCCAGCGCTTTATCCATCTGCTGACCATTGGGTGTCGATAAAACCGGATTGCCGGCAATATTTATCAAGGCCTTTATTTTCCCGCTACCTTCAACAAGCATCTCTTCAGCCATCACCGCAACCGGTAACTCTCCAGAGAATTCAGGGCGTTGTCTAACCCGGCTGCGATAGCGGTCAAAGTGTCCCTTGGGTACAGCCTTGAGAATATTGGCTGCAGGTCGAGTAAACATCATGCCACCTTGCTGATCCAGTCTACCGGTAAGTATATTTAATAACATAATGAGGTATTGGCATAATAAGCCAAACTGCTGTGTTGATACGCCCATACGCCCATAACACACTGCATGTTGGGCGGAGGCAAAGTCTCTGGTTAAATGTTTGATCTCATCCGCGCTGATCCCGGTTTTGTCGGCGACCCGTTCTGGTGTATAGGTCTCAACATAGGTTTTTATGTTATCCCGTTCCTGCTCCCAGTTTAGTGTTATTGCAGCTAGTTTCTTTGTTGCTGCATTTATCGGAATCAGGTTTTCTGCGTATAGGGTTTGAATCATCGCCAGCAATAATAAGGCGTCACTGCCTGGCTGAATAAAATGGTGGCTGCTAGCTAGCGAGGCCGTTTCGGTTTTTCGTGGATCGATGACAATAATTTTTCCACCCCTATCTTTAATGGCGGCTAAACGTTTTTTTATATTCGGCGCCGACATTAAACTGCCATTAGAAGCCGCAGGGTTAGCGCCTAACATCAGGAAAAAATCACAGCGATCGATATCAGGAACAGGGATTTGCAATTGATGACCAAAGAGAAAGTATGAGAGCATTTGATGTGGCAGTTGATCAACCGATGTAGCGGAGTAGCTGTTTTTTGAGTGCAGGGCCTTGAGTAACCAGGGTACAAATAACATCGAGCCGGTATTATGTACATTGGGGTTACCCAAATATGTCGCTATTGCATCCTGGCCATATTCTGCCTGAATCTGTTTTATGGCTAATGCCGTTTTATCAAAAGCTTGCTGCCAGCTGATTTCCTGCCAGCCTCGATCCGTTTTTAGTAGGGGGTGTTTTATTCTATCGTCATCTTCATAGATGTCTTTTAATGCCATCGCTTTAGGGCAGATATAACCCTGGCTAAACGGGTCATTTTTATCCCCCTTAATGGATAGAATTTTTGTACCGTCATGTTGAATAACCAGTCCACACATGGCTTCACATAAAACGCAGCTTTGATAATGTGTTTGTTCAGCCTTCATGCAAATTAATCACTTTGTAATAAACGTTAACTATGAATGAAACCATCATGGCATTGGCGCAACTGCACTACAAATTTAAATAACGCTTGGTTTGATGAAATACTCCAATACCCTTTACACAGAAGCCATTTAAGAAGATAAATCATGACAGGATAATGTCATCAGTTTCTAACGCTTGCTTTAAGCCATATAAAAACTGATGATATGCCCATAAGATATTGATCGCGATGATTTTATAATTTATAAGATCATTTCAACGATTTTTTCATTCGCTCTTAGACTTTTACAAAAGGAATAAAATGATGAGCCAGGAACAAGATAATAAAAAACGTGTTGAAGAATTTTTTGTAGCAATGCAAAAAGGTGATGGTCAAGCACTCGCAGCCGCTTATGCCGATGACGGCTATGTTCAGACCATGGGCAGCACGCTGATTTCTGGTAAACGTGGCAAAAAAGAAATCGAACAATTTGCCTCAGGTGTTTTGCAAGCTTTCCCAGAAGGTTTGACATTTACTATTAACGGCATGATCGCAGAAGGCGAAAAAGTAGCGGTTGAAGCAGAATCAGATGGTATGCATGTATCGGGTTTGCGTTATATCAATCAATATCACTTCTTGTTTGAGTTTGAAAATGGCCAATTAAAAGTGCTAAAAGAATATATGGATACCGAACAGGTCACTGATGTGTTGTGTGGCGGCCAGCGTCCAGCATAAACATAAACATATATATATGTTGCCACTATCTTTGCGTGGCAACCATTTCCTCTATTAGGCTACTGGACAGCTTGCATCAATGATGGGAATAAATTTGGCAGTGGCATCTTCTTCAGGTGTTACGCGTAGCCTTTCCAGTGATAGACCTTTAGCCTCACTGAATACTAATGATATCTCTATGCATCTGGAATGTGACCCGCTGGTTACAACACACACCAGCCCGTCATAGAACTTCCAAAGTAGTTTCTTTGGAATAAGTTAACCGGCCATGCAAAGCTGGCTTAGACGTCAATGCAGTCGATCCCGATTGCTGAAAACGGTCTCTGAGTGAGTATACTCGGATTGTTAATAGCCGTTCTTGTTATCAAATTAACTATCAATGGTACTGGTTAATTGATTAAGGTCTATCTAGAAAATACAGTGCAAATATTGCCCTACAGGGCGCTGTCTGCATCGTGAAGATTATTGAAAGTTATCGTCGATAAATAAGCTACGTTATCCATTTATACCATATGTTTTCGCTTAGAAACGGAGCCTTGCACCCAACTGATATTCCATAATATCAGTTTCAGGAAGATCGTTATTATCATAGTCTGTCGTCAATTTTGTCGTCATCAAATGCGCGGCAATCATTTCAGTAAAGAAATATTCACTCATCAGGCCGATCCCTCTAGCCTCCGAGTTTTCACTTTTATTAATATCCAACGCTCCACCAATACTCAGGGCGGTTATTGGATACCAGGATAATCCAGCACTGAAAAATTTATTGCTTCTTTCTTCATGCAACTCATTTTCAGACTCACCTTTTGATGCAGACAGATTCAATGCGATATGATCAGAATTTGCTAAATAAAACAGTTGTTTATATGCAACTGAGAAGGCATCACTATCGACATTTGATTTATCATAGATATCACTGTAAAGATCTGCCTCGCCTTTATAATAAGCGAATGTCAATAAAGAGGTGTCTGTAATATATTTTCCAGCAGTCAAGCCCCAGGATTGAGCTTTGCTACTGCTTTTCATTGGCAAACCTCCAAACTCAAATGCTGTATCACTTTCAGATTTTGAGATAGCGATTCCCAGTAACCATCCTTGCTGATCAAATATATAATTAAAGTTAACGCTTAAGTCCTCGCTATCGGAGGTACTTTTATTCTTATTCGAAGGCCACGATTCACCCACTATTCGGAAGCTACTTTCCATATCGATTTCACTAATGCTGTAATGCAATGACATATTTGACGCTTTACTCAAAAAAGCCGCCTCAGCTAAAGGCACAGCCTGTGTTAACACGGGTTTAAAGTAGACAATAGCACCGGTATTAAACGCTTGGCTCTCAGTGTCATTACGTACGTCAAAGACATCAGAAAATGTATATTCATCATCATGTGAAGACAGTGAATAAGAAGAATATAATTCTGAGCGATAATCCGCTAAGGTGATTTGAGTTGCTAACAACAATGTCAGTGATAATAGTATTTTCACGAAAAGTTTCCTTATAATGCATCAGCTGCATCATTGACTTACTGACCAACATTCAAAGAAAGCGATCATACGACTTTAAATCTCGAGCACTCTAACGATTTATAAGGGACTTTGGAAGCCTTATAGCTTAATGACAAGTGAGATGCCAAAGTAAAGGATGTGAAATGGGAGAGCTGAGTTTTTAGCCTCAGCTATAGGCTGAAGCCTAACGTGTTATTGTACTGATTCAATAGTCGGTTATTCACAGCCCCAACGGTAACGTGCGTCTCTAGGCATGCTCGCCTACGGCTGAACCTACGGCTGAACCTACGGCTGAACCTACGGCCTATGCTAACAGCGTTAAAGGCTTCCCAATTTATTTTTTTTAAGTTATTACGATGGCTGAAAAACCTCTAACAAAACCTGAAAAATCATGGCTTTGATAAGCTTGAAAAAGTAATACAGGAGCGACCAACTAAGCGTCTGCACTGTTACACAATTGGCGATAATTATTTGCATTTCTATGATGTAGACGTCAGCGATCAGTGGGAGCTGGATCATCCTGATATTCAAGCTGATGCTGGCTTATACATGGCAGCGCAGGTAGTGAGCTTACTACCCTTGTGGGTGACTTTTGTATTGATAGCTGTGCAGGGTGATCTTTAGTCAAATTAGTTTTAATGGCGCATATTCCGGCACCGGTTTATACCTGCACCCCTTACTAATATTGTTTTTGTGGATAATGTTAAGTGGTTACTCTAAGAATCATTAGGCTAATGCTAGACTTAAGCGGTCTATACGCACCGTTAATATAATAATTATGAATTGCTCACACTGCGTCAACAAAATTTATTTCTTTCAGAGTAAGAAATATGTCGGGAACGCAAAGCACGTCCACAAAACGTGCATAGCTGGCTACGTTAAAGCTGTGAGGGCTAGGCGCAAAGAAGCTTGGAATATAATCGCTTGTGGCGCCAATAAAAAACATTCAGCCACTTAGTTTAAATGACAGTCTTTAGGAGTAAGTAAGGATGGATATTTATATTGATTGTGAGTGGAACAGTTTTGGTGGCGAGCTTATATCTATGGCTTTAGTTGCTGATAATGGCAAAGAATTTTACGAGGTATTGAATTGTGAAAATCCTGTTGAATGGGTTGCAGAAAACGTAATGCCAATTTTGAATAAGTCACCCATTTCAGCTGAAAAATTTAAATTAAAACTTGGCAAATTTTTAATGCAATTTGAAAGCGTTAATATTATTGCTGATTGGCCGGAAGATATTGAAAAATTTTGCAATGCTTTAATAACGGGTGCGGGAACATGTTTAAACACGCCTCCGCTATCCATGAATATTATTCGAATTAATGCAAAATCAGAGTTACCCCACAACGCCCTAGAAGACGCTAGAGGCATTCGCAAGGCTATTCAGTCAATTTAGTTTATTTGGAACAAGTTAGCCGGCCAATCTATAATGCCGGTGATGTGTCAAAAGCGGGCATTGAGCAATGTAGTCGAACTCCATTTCTTCTCTAAAGCAGCCATTAACGCCTTTGTAATGGAGATTTTTTGTGTAGTGTAGTTTTTCGGTAAAGTGGCGAAGCCACCGAAAAACGGAGTGTAGAAAAAAATGTCCTGTTCACAAATTTGTTAGGCATTTAAACTAGCCAGTAAGGCTATAAATGCAGCCCCCTGGGATGCGTATGTAATCGCTGCACCTGCCTGTCTTAAAATTGGCTTTTTACATAGCATGCCATATGCATGAATTAATCGTGAAATGGTAAAAATAACAACCAGAATCGGCAGCGTAACACTCGCTGGATTTGTAAATGATAACGACAGGATAATTAAAGCATATATTGGAACTTGTTCTGTATCGTTAGCGTGAACCCTTATAGCTTTCATTAAGTCTTTATTGTCTCCATCGCCCCAAGATATTTTATGCTTAATTCTTAGTCTTGATACGTTGACTGTGAATGCCAAAAGAATTGCACTATTCGAAGCGATAAAAATAATAAACCAGTAAAAATCTTGCATAAAACTTCCTTATTTAGTGTTGCCTAACAGTGTTTTTCAACGGAATAATTCGGTGTATACAAATAAATATCGAATCATGCGGAGTAGTGAAGAGTATAGTTTTAATGGAAAAAAGTTAAGCACCGATTAAATGTTCAATTATTAAATAGCTTCTTTTGAGAGGAAAATGAGTTTTATCAAATGGGCCATTAGACTGGTTATGACACGTTGGAGTCCTAACCGAATACCGATCATATCAAACCTGTTAGTTGTTACTACGAATGGTCCAGCTCAAGCTCCAATGTGTCAGGGACGGGCATTGAGGTCAAACACACTTAGTTAAACCGTGACCCTGCAATGAGGCTTATTGCAGCCCTTCAGTATGGAGTATAAGGCCTATAACCGCGATTTAAGCTTGAAATCGAAGGCATGCTTTGTCTATGGACATACCCCAATCCATGGGGATTCTGAGGCTTAAACCTTTAACTGTATTATAAGGTTAACTTGTTAGGCCAGTTTCCTATTAAATAATGTTAGAACAAGTGAGGCTCTAACATTCAAGAAAAATGCCTAAGGATAAGAAAAGTATAATTATTTAGAGGTGAATATTCAGAGGCGGCGCATGAGTTTCCTTTCCGTGCAGCAAGTAAAAACGTGACGGAACTAACACTTTTTAAGTGCGATCAACTTGCCTATACTGCGCCAAGAAAAAAAGTTATCAACTCATCTTTACGCCTTGCTAAAAGTATTATTAAAGCTGGCCGGCAGAAAACGTTCAAAAATATAGGGAAAGGTTTTCATCATGATCAAAGGATTTAAACATCACACACTGGCTGCAGCGATACTGGCAGCTACCAGCTCAATCGCCGCTAACGCTGTGGCAGCACCGAATACCTGGATCGGAGACGCCCCGTCCGACTGGTTTGATGAGTTCAACTGGAGCCTGGCGGTAGTACCTGACAGCACCATGGATACATTGATCAACAACGGCGATACGCTGATTCTTGATGGCACTGTAGCCGGTATCGATAGCCTGCACCTAATGGTTGGCCAAGATGGCGGCGATGCTCATCTGCAAAGCGATGGCACATCATTGAATGTGGACAAGATCACCGTAGGCCAGAACAAGAATGTGGCCGGCGATATGTCTGCCTCGTTAATCGTCAATAATGCCGATATCAATGCCGTCAATAGCATTTATCTGATTGATAATCATCAGCCAGGGCATAGCGAAGTGCTTTTCAGTGTCTCTAACGGCACCGTCAATACTGCGTCTATCAAGCATGCCGACTCCTATACCGAAACCGATGAAACCGTGTCGGCAACAACGATTATCACTCTTAATAATGTGACGCTGAATACCACCAGCAGCAATGAATTTGGTGGTGATATTCGTACCGTTAATGATTCGGTAAATGCGACGGCTAACTTCAATACCACGGTTTCTATCTATGACAGTATCCTCAATGGCAGTGCTGATATCGAAGTGGGCAGTGATGTCAAAACCGGCTGGCGAGCGGTTAACGGAAGCATCATCGCGACAACGCAGATGACCGTTGAACGCACTGATATTACCGCCAAGTATCTGGAATTTGCCGAATACACCAGCACGCTGGGCATCGAAGGTAGCGCCAACAATGTATCGAATCGGGTGGATGCAATTTTTACTGACTCCAGCATTACACTGAGTCATAGAATGATACTCGGTGATGTGGGTGCACGAGGCCCTGCGGGTAACAAGGTTAAAGGGCAGGTCTTTGTTGAACTGGTCAATACGACGCTTGATGTGGGCATGGAAATACAGTTAACGGATATCAATGTTGAAGGTGGCGCGACGGGTGAAGATCTGGCCTACCTGACAGCAACGGATTCAAAGATCACCGTTGGCCGTTTACTGGAGATTGCGTCCTATGGTAGCTCCGATGGTCTGGGCGTGGCCATTCTGGATGCTGGCGTAATACTTAAAAATAGCGAACTGAGTGTTGGCGGCATTATTCAAATTGCCGATATCGGTCATGAAGTTGAAGTTGGCAGCATCGTAGTTGCGGCAGCGGATTCTTTCACCGGCAGCCTTGTGGCTGAAAACTCCACAATCGCGGCCGAGCAGATTGTTTCGGGTTCCGCGGCAGGTATTGCAACGCTGGAACTGAAAAACAGCTATGTGTTGCTGAACGAAGTACTGGATGCGGAACTGCCTGGCGATGCCAATACGCTGGAAGCGAATGAGGCAGTATTAACACTGGCCGAGAACAGCAAGCTGATCATGCATATAGGTAGCACTACCCGCGCCGATGCAGTCAATGTAAAAGATGATGCAAATGTCTACAGTGCTATAGATGCGATGCAGCTGAGCCTGGCAGGTACACTGGAAGTGAATATCAACACCGCGCTTGATGATAATACAACTTACCATTTTGATGTAATGCGCGCCCAGCGTGATGATTCCATTGATCTGGGAGTGGATGCATTTACCGGTATTCAGGGTGATTTCAGCTCGGTGGTCTTTACCGGCGTACCTGACAATGCCGTGGCGTCTGCCAGCATCGTTCAGGAAACTATCGATGACACAGACTACGATGTTTATCGTGTGGAAGTGGTTACCGGTGAGTTGTCAGTTCCAGAGCCTGGAGCGTTGTCATTTCCTGCATTCGCTGTACTTGTACTGTTAGCTGGTTTGCGTAGAAGGCGCTTTTAATAACAGGCATTTTTAATGCGGTGAAGTTGGCTTCTGACTTCACCGCAGCGAAGATCACAGTTTCCTGTGTATGGCACAGAATCTGTGATCAATGCAAAAACCGCAGGCTTGTCTGATCAGGCAATGCAAATGATGAATCTCCTGTTTATCAAAGCCTGAACAAAGTTTTTATAGAAAAATTTTCTCAGGCTTATTAGAGCGACTGATTTAGCCTCATTGGAGGCTAACTATATCTTCCTATGCACCGGGAATGTGACCGGCTGATTTTGACACTTCCCGCTATAAGATTTGATCACGTTCAAAACGAAACAGCGCCAGGTGAAGCTTGAGTCACTACAGCTTAACCATGTTAATCTGCGGCCCCAAGATGCTCTGTATCAGCCCCAGCAGCTTAGCCGCCTCATCCTGTCTATGATTTTCATCCAGCAGTATCGATACCATCAACCCGTTTTTTTCAGGCTCTAACACTGCATCCAATAAGCTGGTTTTCGGTTACAGACTGTAACTTCTGAGTTTTCATTGCATGAAGTATTTCGATAGGAAAGTGATGCTTCTTAAAGCAACATCAAATTTCGGTTATATGACTTATACCCGATAGGTAATTTTTTATTATTGAATTTATAGATGCCTGTCTTTCTAAGCTGACAAGAAATTCACACTGCCTAGATTAAGCATAATAGATACTGTTAGATACATAAGTACTACCCTCGATGATTACGGGTCTCCATGATACGCTACAGTTCTCACTGAATAAAAAAGCCTGATATTTAACGTTAGGTTTAATCAAAAGAGGAAAAGGATTTATGAATTTACAGCAGAGTTTCGCACAAATAAAAATAATGATACTTGTATCGAGCATGGTGTTGTTTAGTGCTTCCCCGTTATACGCCCATACTAAAGGAAAAGGTCTTTCACCAGCACAGGAAATTGCAGAAGTTGTTAAACAGTCGCTTGATGGTATACAAGCCTCACAAGTACAAGCCATGATGGCACAGCATTACATGCGTTTACGTTTGTTAAGCCCTACAGGCGAATGGGCTGATGAGTCACTGGCCAATAATGCCGCGTACTTACTGCCAGACGATATTGGCGAAGAAGAAGTGGATGCCTTTATTGATGAAATGGCGAAGAATGCCCATAAGAATAAGTACCTTAAAAAATTCTTAAAAAAGGCAAGTCATCATAGCTTTGATGAATTAAAAATGAAGGTGGCGACTGAAGGCCCCACTGTATTTCCTCTAGCGGTAACATATGCGTTGATGTTAGATCGTTTAACGGTTGCTATGCAGAATGATTGGCGAGTATTGGCTGCAAGCATTAGCATCTATAATGCAACTGCCGATAGCATTGATATGTGGACAAAGATTGCCCCCGTTGAAGCCGCTAAAATAAAGATGGTCGAAGGCCCTATGAAAGATTATGTTGCTGTTCATAGTGGTGAAGTTGCATTGATAGATGATTTCTTGAAGGTGGGCCTACAGGATAATATTAGTTGGGCGCAGTCTATTGATGGTTACCTTGGGTATACGGACAATGCTTATGTAGCAGGTGTACTTAATCAATATCCTGCAAATGCAGATGGCATGAGCCCTGCGTATATCTCTGAAGATGGTACTGCGATTAATTTACAAATGGCGGAATCTCGTCGATGGGATGATTTGTATCAAACATGGAATATGGCATTTGTTTCTCAATATGCCAATTTCCCTTTTGTATTGCCTAAATTATTAATCCCTTCGGTGAGCAACTATAAGCATGATGCTGATGGTTATATCTATACACGATCTTTGGCGCTGTACACGCAACTGTATTATTCGTTTATAACACGGGTTGATACAAACAATGCACCGAGTATCGATTGGAATGATACAGAGCTTTCGCAACTTTGGGGAAAAGTTAACAAGGCAAGCGCTCTTAAGTATATGAAAAAAGCCGATAAATAAGCAAAAGCGGTTATTTTTTATCAATGAAAAGGCCCGCATTATGCCACTGCTTGCTCCATAGTTGAAAATCACAAAGCAAGTATAGGGGGGTTAAACCCCTATGCCGATAAAGCTTGAAGTACAACATGGCAGTAAAGTTTAAGCATAATGCAGGGCATCAAAAAAGAAGTGAAAGAGACCTAACAGCATACCCCGTTCATCCAAAAGCTAATAACAAGAAAACTTATGGTTAATGGTTAACAATGGCTCTAAATGGTGGAGCTATAAGTACCGTTTAAACAGCTGTATAACGTCTTGGAATGAGCGCCTACAAAGAAGCCTAAGCCCAGTAAAATTCAGGGCTTTTTTATGCCAGCAAGAGACTGCTTCTAATGTGTCAATTACAGCTATAACACACTATGTAAGGCTGGTAATTCTAGGGAACTGTAATGAGGCTTAAACGGGCATTGAAGGAGGCGTGCGGCAGAAGTGCAGGATGTTTAATTTCTACTTTTTGATGCCAGAAAGTGGATTAATAGGCTCTGCTGTTAGACTTATTACCATTCGAATCTACTGAATTCCGTCTTATGACTAAACCACATCGACATTTTGTACTTCAGGGTTTATGAGGATTTGGGGTATCCCCTTTATACTCATCTGTTGCATGCCAGTATCTTCGGGCTCATTCTAGTTCAAAATGGTTGTTCGGCATCCTTTTCCAAATAGCCTATTTTTCGAAAAACTTCACGAGACGTCGAGCTACAAGGAGAATTAGCGTGAATTCCACTTATACGCATGAAGAAAACTTCCTTTATTAAATGATTGTATATATATTTGCACCACTGCTAAAAGTGTTCATTAAAAGGTATTTCCAGTAGCATGAACAACACTCATTGCCATGAGCATCCTAATAAAGAATCTACCTCAACTTGTCATCTTTGTTTCAAGCTATTATGTGGCCTGTGTGAGCGATACAAAGATATGGAAGTCTTTTGCCACCAATGCCATATAAAGAAAAAACGAAAGAATATTTTCAGAAAAACACTATTGATAGGGCTTGTAATTTCTGCCTTAGCATTAGCTGCTTTCTGGATAAATAAACACGGAATGCCTTTTCAATACAAATCTCTTTTTCAATATGGAAAGTATAAACAAGAAATTCGAGACTTAGAGCAATACTTGGAAGGGGAGTCTTGTGACAGACCAAAATCCATTAAATATGTGGAATTACTTTTTAAAGCAGGTGATTACAGAGAAGCTATCAACAAGACCAACTCCATTAATGCAAAATGCGGTATCAATGACAGATTATTATGGGTTTCTTATTCGGCTCATAAAAAGCTGAGTGAATATGAATCTGCGATTACTGTAGTCTCTCAAATCATAGCGAACGATAAATATGATATGGATTACTGGTGGTGGAGAGGAGAGCTTTATGAATTAACCGGAAAAAATTCCTTGGCGATCAATGATTATCGGCAGGCAATAAGCCTTTACCCTAAGATGAATAGCATACCGTTTAAGTTGTCCGATCTTTTGGAAAAGGAAGGGAAACCTTGTGAAGCTATTTTTCCTATAGAGCAATTCGTCTTCTTTAATCCGAAGCATAGAGACGACATAGATGTGACAGAACGGTTAAGTCACCTTTACAGCAAGGATTGTGCTTATGTCAAAGGAAATGACAAGGCCATCATTCGTTTCTCGTCAAAATCGGCTGGAATTCGAGTAACCACCCAATTTAATCAAAAAATCACAGGCCGATTCATTTTCGATACAGGAGCAAGCTACGTAACCATTAGTGAAAGTTTCTCACTGCTACTTGGGATTGATCTATCAACTGCTCGTACAATTTTAGTGCAAACGGCAGGAGGTATTCGAACGGCCAAACTGGCTGTTGTTGACGAAATTGAATTACAAGGTTTGCAGGCAAAACACGTTGAAATTGCCATCATGAAGGATGGACTCATTGGAGATAAGCAAGATGGTTTACTGGGCCTGAGCTTTATCTCTCGCTTTAATTACACAATAGATAATAACAAACATATAATTACCATCGAAAAGAAGAGTGCACTGTAAAAGTCAGCATTTTGTACTTCAATATTTTATGAGAATTGGGTGTAATAGTCAGATACTGAAGGGCTGCAATAGCCTCATTGCAGCTCCCTAGAATTATCAGCCTTACATAGTGTGTTATGGCTGTAATTGACACATTAGAGCCTAAGCTGGAACATTCGTAGTAACAACTAACAGGATTGGTATGATTGGTATTCGGTTAGGACTCCAAAGTGTCATAACCGGGCATTGAGCAATTTAGTCGAACTCCATTTTTTCTCTAAAGCAGCCATTAACGCCTAGCTCAACTGCGTAGCAAGCTGGCAGATTTTGTGCGGTTTTTTGCACAAAAAGTGACAGGTTGCAGCTACTTGTTAAGGCTTGCCTTTTCTTTTTGCAATGTTGATATTAAATGCTCTATTCTTTTTATGCTGCCATAAGGAGCAGTCATAATTATTGAATTTGCATCACTGTAGCCCGCAAAATGTGCACGTTGCATAACTAAAGGCCTCAATATTGGAATTAACTTTGTAGCTTTAAGTGAACCTGTATTAATGATTTTCGTCACCCACAACAGGTCATTATCGACCTTATCCCCGTCTTTAATTTCGGGGACTGTCATCCAGCGTACATTTTGAATAGGCACAATATTGATATAGCCATTGGATTCAACTGCGGCCATATAATTATTGTCTAGAATAGAAAGAAATTGATCATAGGTCAGGTTGTTAGCATCTATCCCATAAGCAACAACCTCTGCACGAGACTTAGCGTTGATAAGAAACTTCTTCTCGTTATTTTTAGATACAGCATTGATGAGTTCCGAAAGCTTGATCGTGTCCACTTCTTCAGCAAGCTGATATTTCCTTTCACTAGTTTTCTGAGAACTCGCTGAAGCTGCGAATGGTATAATTGTAAGAATGGCTAGTAGAGCTATATATTTATTCATAACGATAATCCTTTAAATGTTGGCCTTAACAGTGTTTTTCAACGGAATGATTCGGTGTATACAAATAAATATCGAATCATGCGGTGTAGTGAAGAATATAGTTTTAATAGAAAAAAGTTAAGCACCCATTAAATGTTCAATTATTAAACAGCTGCTTTTGAGAGAAAAATGAGTTTTATCAAATGGGAAATTAGACTGGTTATGACACTTTGGAGTCCTAACCGAATACAGAACATACCAGTCCTGTTAGTTGTTACTACGAATGGCCCAGATTAGGCTCCAATGTGTCAGGATAAGGCCATTTAGCTAAACCGTCAGGCTGTAATGAGGTTTATTGCTGTCCTTGAGTATTAGGAATATAACTGCGGTTTGAGCTTGAAATAGAAGGTATGATTTCTCTATGGTCATACTCCAAGCCATGGAAACCCTGAGGCTTTAATCTTTAGCCGCATAATATGGTTAACCCTGTTAGGTCAGATTGTTCTATTAAATAATATTAGAACAAGTGAGGCTCTAACATTCAATAAAATGCCTAAGGATAGAAACTGTCACATGTTTTTAGGAGTGCTTATTTGTGATTTGGTGGAAAGCGAAGGGGGTTAGTGGAAGCAGCAAACAATGATATATTTGCATGAAGATCTATGGGCCTTCATGCAAATTAACAGCGTGTTTGTTATCGAATCTATTTTTAAGCACTTCGGGATTTCAGTATATAGCCTGTTATATACATAATAATTTTGTCTATGCGTGAAAAAAGTGTTAATCAGTTACATCGAAAAAATCTTTAAGGCAGTCGCTTACTATTTGCAATATTTGGCGTATTTATGATTAGCTCTTTTTTGCGCGGCTTGTCGCTGTTCCTTGTTATAGATAATGCGATGACCATTTTCATCGAAGGTATAAACCAAGGCCGCATTTTTGGTGGCGTTTTTATATTTCAGTAGGTTTTTACAAATTTTGGATTTTTTCTGAGCTCTGGCTAGTTGTTGTTTTTTATATTTTACAGCATCCCGTTCCTGCTGTTGCTTCATTTTCATATACTCTGCCATGCTCTTTTTATGGTTTTGAGTCTCGGGATCGGGAGCCGGAGCTGTATTTTTATAGTGTTTCTCTTCCACATTCTTATTGTTTGGTTTTTTATCCGTAAAGTGTACTTTTCCGTTTTCATCCACCCATTTATAGACACTTGCATGCAGGCTTAAAGAGAATGAAAATAAAATAAATACAAGTATTCTAGTCATTAAAACATCCTTGTTCATAAACTGTTAAACGATCATTGGAATGTTGGAAAACATCTAACGATAAATTAATTTTTATTTAGTTGTGATCGAAGATGATCCACCGTTTATACAGTTTAATCGATCACCGTAAAAATAAACCTTCAAATGATTACCGATATGTTTTTTCACTTCAGCAATATTTGAATAGCCAGATTAAGCGGGCTACTCCGTTTTTAAAGGGCGAAATAGCCGATAAATAGCGGCATCATACCAGAAATAAACACGTTTATTCATGCTTTTTTTGAGCTAAAAATATTAAAGCTAGTTGAGAATAAGGACTATAGCTGTGTTTGTTCAGGGCAATGTTTTTGATACGTGGTATTGGTTGGCTGCGCTGAAAGTAAAAGTGAGTCCATGACTACGGCTGTATAAAATTACATATAGATATTTATTCAGTATAGAGCGTGCGGTCTCATTTTCATGAGCTGATAGAATATTAAGTATTTTTTATAACAGTAGCTATCCTCATTTGATATTGGCTGGTTGATAAAACTAGATACAGTAAAAGCTAATCGCAAAGGCTGCTTTAATTCTCTTTGCAGCCCCTCAATTTTACGTCTTGTCTGGATGCGTTAAGGCTGGTCTTGACACTTACCCTCGGTAAGGCTTGATCACGTTCAAATAGAAACAGCGCCAGATAAAGCTTAAACCAGTACAACTTATCCCTCGCTTATCCCTCGCTTATCCCTCGCCCCCAAGCTGCTCTGTATCAGTGCCAGCAGTTTAGCCACCTCACCCTGCGTACTAGAGTCATCCAGCAGTATCGATACCATCAACCCGTTTTTTTCAGGTTCCAACACCGCATCCAATACCCGGGCAGAATATTCTGCGGTAATAAAATCACCAGCCTGAAACCAGTAAATAGCGGTTTATTCAGGCTGCCCAGAGGCATAGGCCGGTGGTAGGTTAAGAGAATTGAGGCTAATCCACCTTTATCTCTTTTATAACTTCAGGCTGAACATAAAAATTAAACCCGTTACGTGTTAAGGCTTCTTATATGTGAAAATCTTTCTAGTTGGTTGATGTATTATTAACGAATTATAAAGGGACTTTTTACTGAACTTGGTTCATTATCCACGCCACAAAATGGACTTTGTTAATTGTTTGATTTCTTCAAACAGTTGAGTGATGTGTTATCGCTAGCGATAGTCCGTATATCTAACGATATTAAGGAGAGTGAGTTTGACACGTCAATGGATGGTATTACCTGCGTTTGCTTCATTATTTTTTAGTTTATCTGTTTTAGCGGCTGCACCTATATTACAGGTTCAAACGCCATTAAATAACTCAACTATTTTGAAAGGACAAAGGTTAGCCTTGAATGCTCTGGCTGAAGATCCTGAAGAAGGTGATATCAGTCATCAAATACAATGGACTTCGTCTCTTGATGGTGCACTTTATACGGGCGAGGCCTCTGAGGTAGACATCAGTGCCGGAGAGCATGTCATAACAGCAACTGTTTTTGATAGTGAAGGCTATTCTGACGAGCTAAGCGTACGCGTTATTGCTAAAGGGTTAACCCCTTTCTTTTCAACGGTTCCTGGCGTTACTATTCTGAAAGCCATCTCTGAAAATGGTCTCTATGCAGGAGGCTGTTTGTTTAACGGCCAAGCTTGTGGTCAGGCGGCTCATGTTTTTACCCCCGTACAAAGTGTAACTGCTCTTGGTATCGATGGAAGAACGCCCAGTGAAGTCTTGTCTATTGCCAATAACGGTACATCCGTAGGGTATTCATATAACGCTTCAGGTTCTTATGTGGCTACAGTGGACTCTCGTGAATTACCACATCTAACGGCAACGCCTTCAGGTTCTCGTGCTTACTCGATAACACCTGATGGTAAAACCATTGTTGGAAAAGACGAGGGGAGTTACCGCAGATATAAGGCAGTTAAATGGACACAGTCGGAGTCAGCATCAGCAGGCTGGGTTATTGAGTCTCTGGGGGATTTACCAACCAGTTACATTTCTACAGAAGCTCATGATGTTTCAGATGATGGGGCTGTCATCGTGGGGTTTACTGGAAATACACCACACCTTGTGGGCCGTAATTATGCATTCATATGGACGCCTGATAAGGGCATTAGATTATTAGGTAGTCTGCCAGGTGGTTCGGATATGAGTGAAGCGAATGCTGTTTCTGCCGATGGTCAATATATTGCGGGTATTGCAGATTCTGCTGAAGGTGTACAACTCTTTCGTTGGAGTGCAAAAGGTGGAATGGAAGCTTTAGGTTTGATGCCGGAAAATTATGAAGATTATCGAGTCGGCAGTATTTCGGATAATGGCAAGAAAATCGTTATCGAAGATCTACAGTGGGATGAGGGTATTGGATTGCGTTCTATCTCTGAAGTTTTTTCCAGTATTTACGGTATAGAATCTGGAGCAGGTATTACTTATAAAGTTAATGCCATGTCTGGAGATGGACGCAATTATGTCGGCTCTAATAGTAATAACGAAAATTTTAACCTGAGAATTGAAGATGATGAGAATATCTTTAATCTCGAGTGGGAATTGGAATTACCTGAAATATTTAGAATGTTACCGTCAGCCGATACAGATGGAAATATCTACATTGCCGGTCTAAACACGCTTTATGCGATTTATAGAGGTCATGTTTTATGGCAGCTAGATACGGGTGAAAGCAATATGTTTGCCGCTCCTGCAGTTTCTGATAATGGGATGCTGTACTTTGCGACTAGAGATAAAAAATTGTGGGCGGTGAATAAACTTGGAAACCTAGAGTGGGTTTTTACCAGTAATCATCTGCTTTATAGCCAGCCCGCATTAGCCAATAATGGAAATATCTATATTGCATCAGTCGATGGGCTTGTTCAGGCTGTTACTCCTGACGGTAAGGAAGCATGGCGTTATCAGTTGCCGGCTTCTATTTACTCCTCGATCGCGATTGCCCCCACGGGGGAGCTTTATGTACATGCCTCAAATGGTAAGCTCTATGCGTTTACGGAATCGGGACATCTTTTATGGTCTGTTAATGTAATTGGAAGTAATTATATGAGCTCTCCTGTGACATCTTTGTCGGGTATGATTTATCTGGCTAAAGGCACAAAAATCACAGCACTTAACCCTAACGGAATCATCAGTTGGACCTATGATTTGGTAGACGGAGGATGGTTTCAAAAAGAGGCCAGCATAGATAAAAACGGACAATTATTTATTGGTATCTCTAACGGCTACCTTAAGAAGAGTAAGACGCTTGTTCTGGATGCATTAGGGCAGTTTGTTAAAGAAATTCCTTCTTTGGCTTCTGTTCATATGGCTCCAGTATTAAGTGCTAATGGCGAAACTTTTATTTTGGATGGCTCTGGTATAGTCAATAGCTATAACGCTAAGTTTGAACGGGGTAAAAAATATTGGGTTGGGGAAAGCGCCAGTTTGCTCTTGACCGTAAATGGTGGATTGATATCTAGTAATGGCCAGGGTGTGATTCGCGGGTTCAGTCAGGAAGGGTGGAAAGCGGAAAGTGTAGGATGGTCAATGGGGGCAGCAACACCAGCAAGAACCCGTAATGTTAATTATATCTTAGGGGAAAACCAGCCAGCCATCATTGAAATTCAGCAACCTCTCAATGGCAGTGAGCACTCCGTTGATGATGGCGCCCTGTCTTTATTGGCTACGGCTATAGATTTGGGGCAAGGTGATATAAGTCAGGATATTAGTTGGTCTTCTTCTCTGGATGGTCAGATTCATTCGCCGGTAAATCTAAGTGTGGGTAAACATACCCTAACGGCACAGGTTGTTGATGCAGAAGGGCTGACCTCTGTTACTTCTGTTGATGTTGTAATTACTGCGCACATCAATGTTGGTCCCAATCTAAACATATTGCAGCCTGGTGATAACAGTGTATTTTCTATAGATGACGGAGCATTAACTCTGGAGGCTATAGCTCAGGATGAAGAGGAAGGGGATATTAGTGGGCAAATAATATGGTCATCTTCAATCGACGGTAATATTCAGTCCCC
The DNA here is from genome assembly GCA_013215055.1 of Pseudomonadales bacterium. GTDB lineage: Bacteria > Pseudomonadota > Gammaproteobacteria > Pseudomonadales > DT-91 > CAKMZU01. Next base: position 96,534 of record JABSRQ010000012.1, read on the forward strand.
CGCTGATTTAAGTGTTGGCCAGCATGTTTTAACCGCCCAAGTGTCTGATCAACAGGGTTTGCAGAGTATTAAAAATGTCAATGTCACGATTACAGCACACGTTAATATCGAGCCACTATTGCTGATCCTTCAGCCTGGCACTGGCAATGCTATATCCGTCGATGCAGGTCCGATTAATTTTATGGCCTCTGCAAGCGATATGGAAAACGGTGATCTAACAAACCAAGTTAAGTGGCATTCTAATCTCGATGGTAACTTCCAATCTCCAGCCATACTCAGCGTAGGACAGCACCTTATTACCGCGACGGTTACCGACCTTGATAATGCCTCCGTGCAAACAACTATCAACCTCACAGTAACACCACATATTAATATTGCGCCCACGATTGTATTAGATAACCCGGCAGAAGGTGATACCTATTACATTGAAAATGGTGCTGTTCAATTAAGTGCTTCAGCGGATGATGCTGAAGAAGGCGCGTTGTCATCGAAGATTGAATGGTATTCTTCACTACAAGGAAACCTAGGTACTGGTGCTGCGTTGTCGGCTGACCTGCAGTTGGGTGAGCACATCATTACAGCCACTATTACTGATGTCGATAACGCCAGCACATCACAAAGTGTAACGATTCATGTTCAGCAATATGAGGCAGACATATCGATACAATTGGTTGAGGTAGATTCATATAATTATTTGATGAGGCTACATAATAATGGCCCTAATACCGCCTCTGATATTATCGCAACACTGAATTTACCTTCAGGCGTTACCGTGGAATCATTTGATAATGGATATGGCTGTGTATTAGCCAACAGTACATTACGCTGTTCAGTTGCCAGCTTGTCCAGTGGTGATCAAGTGGATATTGCGGTTCGTGTTAGCGTAGCCAGTAAAACCAAAGAGTATAATGTGACAGCTAATGTTACTGCGGGTACAAAAGATACTAATAGCAGCAATAATACGGTAAGTCAGACATTTGGTTCTTTATCTGCTGGCATGTTGTTTTTACTACTCTTACTGCCGTTTTTACGAGTTCGCTTAAACCAAGCTTCTAAATAAATATAAAACTTTTTGAACCTTTTTAAAGATCACCACTCTTATACCCTGATAGTGGTTAGAACAGAGCGGTTCCCCTAAGCCCTCTGTTCTTCGAGTTGTGGATCAACTCATTTTGTGCCGGTGATGTCCCTAACATCACCGGCTTTTTTTGTCCGTTTTTTACCCCGCCTAAACAGCGTTGATAAACTGGTATAGACAATCCGCTAAAAATGCACCACATCATATTGAGCAACAAACGCATTACTGCACTTAATTGCAAGCGAGGGTTGATGTTATCCTGCCGGATATATGCCACCTAATTTTGAAATCACCTTGTTGAAAGTGGCTACCCCTTCATTCGGGTCTTTGTCTGCTGCATTGCGTTCAAGCGTATGCCTTGCATCTCCATAATCTATCCACTCTACCCCTGCTGTATAACAATGCAGTTGATGCAACACTTTTGTCATGGCTCTAAATTTATTTTGTCGTGTAGCAGACCTCGTGCCGTTAAGATAACTTTCCCTGTGTACCGTAGGGACAATGATCTTATGTAGTTCAGCAGAAACCAGCTCTGCGTTCATCATTATGCGGGATAGGCGTCCATTGCCATCATCAAATGGATGGCATTCATTGACTAGAAAATGAATGAATAGGGCTCTTTCTATGCCTGGATTGAGGGATTTATAAATCTCATACCCCTGAACGAGTGTGCCTTCAATGTGATTAGGATGGACGAAGTCTGTTCCTCCCGCTTTATTGGCCTTCTCTTTAAATTGACCTGGCCTTTTGTCAGGTCTTTCTGCCAGAAGAATGCTGTGTCTAACTTTGAGGATATTGATCAACTCTTCAGATGAATCAGGTGTTCTGGACATCTCTGCCATATCTGCGGATATCTCAATATGGGATAGGATGTCATGACTGTCTTGATGGCGTTCATAATCAACCTTTTTTTCAAAGGCGATTTCTTCAGCCTCATCAAGGGTAAACTCAGTACCTTCTATATAATTTGAGAAGTAGCTTTCAAAGAATGTGAGGTTCCTCCAGCTGACATTATTATATTGATAACTGCAGGGCTGCAATTGAGCTGCCAGCAGATAGTCTCTATATTCTTCAAATCTATCGATTGTGTTGCTGTCATAAGGTTCCCCTTTGGCTTGGGCCAGGCCTAGCCGAGTCTGGAGTATGCCTTCAGCAGGGTGTGTATTGAGCAGTGAGGATATTATTTTGTTGAGCCGCTCATATTGTTCCTCTAGCTGCAGTAATGGCGCCAGTTCCCGCGCGTCCTCTCGGATGTTATTAAGGCTTGGCTCACCGCGCTTTCTCATCTCTTTGATGAGTTCATGTTCTACATATTCAGCGCCTAGCGTTTTTCTCTTTGTAGCCTTTCCCCGTGATGGCGCTAGGTTTTCCAAACAGTATCTCGCCATATTGCTTCGCTGAAGCCCCATGGATATAGGCTCAATGCCTACAGTAGAATTACCAGGAGCAATAACAAAATTCAAATGTTTTACCGGCACAATTTTTTGTTTGCTTATTTTTTCTGACACCAGATAGATATGGTTATCTGCGATGGTCAGAGTCGCTGCCGTTCTGGCTACAAGCACCGCACCATCAAATAGGTTTGAAGCTATTTCCATCCATTGGCTATTAAGAGTTTTGACGATGTCAGCATCTTGATCAGTGTCTATATAGACTTTATTCCGGATACGAGTGAGCTGGCCCTTATTAACAAGCTTCCTGATTTCATTGCTGTTTTCACTATTTGAAAAAATAAGTTTAGGCATCACTATTACCGATTAATCTACAATTTTTGCGACTATTTAACTAGAACTATAGATTAACTATATTTTTGTGCAAAAACTTTAGATTAAGCGTGTTTATATGCATAAATACTAGATTAGTGGGTGTTTAACTCAATATCTGTGCATTAAGAGGGGTTTTAGTTTGATGAATTCTGCTATATCCCTAAGCCTTACTGCCGTGTTGAACTTCAGGGAAGCATAGGAATGGAGCTTTACCCGCGTGCAATCAAGAAGCGCAAACTCTTTCCAACGGACAATGCTACGAAAAAGGGAGTTCATTTGGCGATCATGGACGCCTCGAAAAAATGGACGATGCCAATAAGAAATTAGAAAGCGGCGACAAATCGATTTATGATTTGTCCTGAAGGCCGCTTGGTTGATTATGTTTAACCCTGGCAGTTAAACAGAATATTTTTCACCCTCAGAAAACAGCCCACTTTTTTGGGCAGGAATTTTGTTCGAGATAAGTCAGCATAACGGTTTGCTTGAGGCCTTGAAATTACGCAAGCCGAATAAACGTGAGCTAATCAGCATAGCGTTCAAAGACATAACCACAAAGCGTTAGGTCAGGCTCGCCGTGGCCACCAAAAGACATATCTCGAATCTCAAGCTCGCTAATCCCGGACTCTAAAGTGATCAGGGTATACGTGCCGTTATCAAGCTGGATATCTTCCGGGATGTAATTACCCGCGTCTGCAACGAAGGAGATTGCTTGGCTTTCCTCGTCAAAGGCATAGCTACCCCAATAATCCACATAGGTTTCAAATGGAGTATATGTCAAGGTGAACCGGTATTCGGGGGTAGCCGTAGAGCCCTCAACACGAAAAACAAGTTCCCTTATATCGTCAGCGATAATGCGCTCATAACTGCCGCAATCGAGCTTAGCAGTTTGATGCCAAGCACCGCTGAATTGATTTTTAAAGGGTTCGGACAGGGGGATGACGCATCCTGAAACCCAAGTCATGCTCGCGGCAGCGAACCCAATTACGACTACTTTAGTAGCTCCGTGCATTATAACTATTCCTTGTTATTTTTTATGAGCACTAAGTTAGCATGAAACTTAGGGGGCTGTTAACCAATGGGCTTGGAAATATAATTATGCAATAGACGTATAGCCATTACACTTCCTTGTTTTATAGGCAGTGACTCAAATTTAATCTGACACTCTCCCCGTTAGAATACGATCTAATCGTACAGCGGAAAAGTGTCAAAAAACAGTCGGTCACATTTCAGACATATAGTAAAGTTGTTAGGTTTCAGTGAGGTTTTATCGGGCTTTTGGTATAAGTCATATAACCTCGATTTTCTAATAAATCCTATAGTGTTTCGGGCCACCTAATAGCACTCAATACACTATCAGAGTTAGGCTATTTAGAACATTTTTCTTGCAGCATCTAAAGGTTAAGTCTCTAAAAACACTCATAATATAGTCGGCAGCATATTAATTATGTTAGCCTTGTATTTGGATTTTTTAATAATAAATAACAATCCCACTACTCAGCTTTTATGGAGAAAATCATGAGTTATAAGAAGCATTTCTTGGCTGCTAGCATTATTGCTGCAAGCACTGTATTTTCTGGCTGCATCGATAAAATAAATGCAACAGAACCCGAAACCACACCCAAAGCCACACAGCAGTCACAGCTAATAGATTCTTACGCCATTGGCGTTACTTATAAGGCCATGCCCTCGGGTAAAACCGGTGTCACCGATAAGCTCGGTTATTTTGACTATGAAGAGGGCGATACAGTGACCTTTAGTATTGGCGGCATTGTACTAGGCCAAGTGGATGTAAATACGGGCACCATCACCCCTTACGATATTACAGCAAACGCTGTCGAAGCCATTAATGTTGCCCAGCTTTTACAATCGCTAGATGCCGATGGCAATGCTGAAAACGGTATTCAAATCACCCCGGAAGTCGTGGCTTATATTACCGATAATAACCTCAGCCTAGATATGAGCGATTCAGCCTTTGATACCGCCGCCAATAATCTGGTGGCTGAATTGGGTGCGCTTGTGCAGGCAACGACCTTAGTGGATGAAACCGCCGCGCAAACACATATGGATAACACCATTGGTAATACCTTTACCGAAACCTTAAAGATGGTCAGCTTTGCGCACCAACTGGACGATACACGCCCTGAAACAACCTATACCGATACCACCACATTAGTGAAAAACGGTGTCTGGAGTGCGGGTGAAATAGAAAACATGCACGTCGTGCCAATAATTATTTCTCAACCCGTTATCGATCAAATGATTGATGATCTGCCCGAAAATACGACGGTTAGCGGCCTCTATACCTGGGATTGGGACTTTTATATTAACTTTAATGCTGATACCTCATTTACAGCCTACTCCTATGAAGAAGCAGATGAGGCTACGCCGCCAAAAGGTTCGGGTAGCTGGGGTATAAACGCTGAAGGCAATCTTTTCTTTTATTGGGATGATACCTCTGACTTAGACAACCCGGCAGCAGGCGATTATTATGCAGAAGCGGTAAAAGTAGCCGGTATTGAAGGTGTTGGTGAAGCCATTCTTTATCGTATTTGGGATGAAAAAACCAGCAAAGAAGGCGAAGCCGATCTAGCCCTACTAGGCGATATGATTAATGTGAGCGATCCGTTTACATCACTTTCAGTAGGTACAAACGCTGATTTAACTTACCTGGGTTCAAATGACTTAGGTGGCCTTTATAAAGTCACGGGCTTAGAAATTACAGATGATCATACGGTTTCAATAAGCAATATTGTTGACGGAGACCCTACGCTAATTATCTATGATAGTCGTCGCGCTGCCAGTGACTATCAAGAGGAGTTATTGAGTGGTGACTGCGCCGATTTAACCCAGTGTGGTTATTATGTTGTCAATTATTCAGCCAATGCAGGCACAATGGATGAAAGCGCTTCAACGTATGGCTTGTTTAGCTCTACATTGTATTTCCGCATTGTAGGTGAGCAAGCGTCAACGTCATTTGATATTAATATCACAGCAACCTCTACGCCTTAATCTCGCACCGTTATCACAGCTTGCTAAAGCAAGAAGCCGTAAGCAAGCTGTGATTTTTTTAGCCTACTTGCCCTATTAAGTTATACGGTTTAGCAGGCAGAGAAAGCTTGCAAGCTCTTGAGCAAAGGCGATACGTGATATCAATACTCAGATGGAAACTTGGCTAGAACGGCTGCTTTAACCTCGTTGAAGACTAACGATATCTCTATGAATATGGAATATGCCTAGCTGCTTATGAGACTTTCCCGCAGTAAAATTTGATCTCATTCAAATAGCAATAGTGCCAGAGGAGGTCTGATCCACGACAGTTCATGCCTACTTATCGCTAGCCCCCAAACTACGCTGCAACACCCCCAGCAACTTATCCACGGCATCCTGCGCGTGATTCTCATCCAGCAGCAGGGACACCTTCAACCCGTTTTTTAAATCTATTACCTTTGCATGAAACTATATTTATTATTAGTGAATAAGCTGTAAAATGTTTTTAATTAACAATGTTTTTTTATTCAGTGCTATAAAACGGTTATGTATGTATATCGGTGAATTATCAAAAAGAACAGGCCTAACATCGTCAGAATGCCTGTTATTATTAAGCCATACGCGGTAAATGATGAAAGTCTAATATTGTCTCAAGCTCATTACTTTCTAACTCTTGAGCTTTGTATAGATCCCAACGCACTTGAAGATTAAGCCAGAAATCAGCAGATACATTAAAGAATCGAGCTAGCCTCAAAGCAGTACTTGGCGTTACACCACGCTTTTGGTTAACAAGCTCATTCACTCGCTGATAGGGAACATGAATGGCATCAGCCAATTCTCGCTGAGTGATCTGCATTGGATTTAAAAACTCTTCTAAAAGCATCTCACCCGGATGAGTGGGTGCTCTTTTTGTTGGTATACGTACCATAGTGTCACCTCTAGTGATAATCAGTCACTTCTACATCAAATGGACCAGACGCTGCCCATTTAAAGCAAATGCGATATTGTTCGTTAATTCGGATACTGTGCTGACCTCGTCTATCGCCCGATAAAGGTTCTAGTCTATTTCCCGGTGGAACTCGAAGCTCTTCCAGTTCAATCACTGAATCTAATAGATCCAATTTCCTTTGAGTGATGCGCCATAGGGCTTGAGGGCAGCCTTTTCGAGCTTGCCTTGAAGAAACACCATTAAAAATGTCCTCAGAGGCTCTGTTCTTAAAAGATACTATCATTGAAGCATGATAGCACGGACTCCATGCTAGATCAATTTTTGATCAGACTTGAAGTGTTTTTCAACGCAATGATTCAATGCCAAATTAAGCGTGAGTCACTACAGATTATCCTTCGCTTATCTGCAGCCCCAAGCTGCGCTGTAACAGCCCCAGCAGCTTATCCACCTCATCCTGCCTATGATTCTCATCCAGCAGCAAGGATACCATCAACCAGTTCTTCTCAGGCGCCAACACCGCATCCAATACCCGCGCAGAATATTCAGCAGTAATCGTATCCCCAGCCTGAAACCAATAAATAGCGGTTTGTTCAGGCGTACCCACCTGTAAAAAACGCACAGTCTTCCCACCCCCCAACAACCACGTGCCCTCAAACCCCAGCTTATAACCCTGGCCGATATAACAATTATGCGGTTCATGCTGTGCGCGCCAGTAGTGGCTATTAACAATTAATAAGCTGCCGCGAACCCCTTCAAAATCAAAGCGGTACTTATTGGCCTGTGCCTGCTTACTGCTAAAGAACTGCGATTCAACATGTGTGAGTTCAATACCTTCACTCTGCAGCGCCTCAG
>JABSRQ010000119.1 GCA_013215055.1 Pseudomonadales bacterium
CGTTGAGATCAAGCTGCGCGATCTAAAGAAGAAACTCTATCTGACGATTGCCTCGGTCAACATTCTCGAAGCCGTGCGCTTTTATGTCAGCTTTGCCTGCTCCTTCGCCTTTGCCGAGCGCGCCAAGATGGAAGGCAACGCCAAGGTGATCAAGCTGATTGCCCGCGACGAAGCCCTGCACCTGACGGGCACCCAGCATATGCTGCAGATTTTTGCCCAAGGTAAAGACGACCCTGAAATGGCCGAGATTGCCACCGAGTGCAAACAGGAAGTGATAGCCATGTTCGCCGATGCTGCACAGCAGGAAAAAGACTGGGCCGACTACCTGTTTAAAGACGGTTCCATGATTGGCCTTAACAAAGAAATTCTGTCTCAGTACGTTGAGTACATCACCAACCAGCGTATGGTCGCTGCCGGCTTCGACATTATTTTCCCCAATGCCAAGTCCAATCCACTGCCGTGGATGAACGCCTGGTTAGTCAGTGACAATGTGCAAGTCGCACCGCAAGAATCGGAGATTAGCTCCTACCTTGTAGGCGCTATCGATTCGGAAGTTGACACTAACGACTTTGGCGACTTCTCACTCTAATATGCCAAGTGAAACCGCCAAACACTCGGGGTCGCCTGATGACGCTTTCCACGATGACTTGGCGGTCATTGATGAGCCGGAATTTCAACGTGAAACCTTTACCGCCGCGCCAACGTCTGACGCCGAAAACGCGCAAACCGAATTACAGCTAGTATTAGAAAACCCCGAGCAAGCAGCATTTGCTCCCCAACTAGCATTCGATGGAATGGCCAAGCCAGTCTTTGCCATCTCTATCGAAACCGATACCTCAGAGCCGCATCAACTCCTCTTCCACAACGCCCCCAACTTGCTTGAATCCTTAGAAGCAAAAAAAATACAAGTCCCCTACCAATGCCGTGATGGTTACTGCGGTTCCTGCCGCTGCAAGAAAATTTCTGGCGACGTCGTGTATTTGAAAGAGCCTATGGCGTGGATTAATGATGACGAAATCCTGCCTTGCGTCAGCATTCCCACCAGCGATTTAACATTGAAGCTCAGTGGCTAATCCTAAAGATAAACCTTAAAGTTCTCACAGCCAGCCATTGAACAAAGAATAAGCGACAAGTTAAACCTTCATGCATCGAATATAAAATCATCCGTACCTGCTGTAATTCCGATGCAGTACAACCGTTTCAGCCGCCGACTGACAATCGAGGTGTTCAAATTCATGTCTTAATCTACATCACCAATAACTGTTTAATCGGCCTTATCCCTACGAACTATTCGTCCCCCCCCAATAAGCTCATGCACTGCTACTCTATTAAGTAGTCTTATTTTATTGGGCGCAGCATCTTGAACACTCCGTCTGCAGTACTCGCTATAGTTTTACTACTGACCTCATGGTCACTGTATGCACTGGATATCTCCGTGTTATCCGATGTCAGCTATCGCAGCAACAGCCTAGACGATGAATCGGCGGGTTTTGAGCTTAGCCAAATAGACCTGTTTATAACCGGTAATGTCAACGATGCAAGCACGCTGGATAGTGAAGATAAATTGAATTATTCTGGTGACGATATCAGTGGTTTGCTGGAGGTGGTGTTTGAAGATGCGGATGGCTGGGTACTGGATGTAGAACGCATCTGGGTTAAAAAAAGATTCAACGATGCCATCAACCTTTCTGCCGGGCGCTTCCACTCACCGCTGGGTTATTACAATCGCAGCTTTCACCATGGCTCTATTTATCAATTGGCCACCAGCCGGCCTTTTTTCCTTGATTTTGAAGACGGTGAATTGGCCGTATTACCCACCCACATTGTTGGGGTAATGGCCACCGGCAATAGCCTCGTCAACAATCTGCTTTTATCTTATGAATTAGCCATCTCCAACGGCACCTCCATCAACACGGCGGACGCTGTGGATGATAGAGAAATTGATATGAACAATGCCGGTGATGATAATGATGACAAGGCTTTTAATGCCCGCATTGTGCTAGACACACTCACCGGTGTAGCGGCCGGTCTATTTTATATGGTCAACAACATTGCCGAGAGTGGTGATGTGCTAGATACCGGTTCCGGACTTGATAGGGGCGATACCTTAACCGAGCAAAGAATCAGCGGATTAGACCTGCGTTATAACAGTTCATGGATCGATGTGATGGGGGAATTTTTTCTTATCCATAATCGCAGCAAGGTGGGTTCAGGCTCCGATGAAGCAGCCCAGGCCTATTTTATACAAGCCTCACACTATATCCTGAAGGATCTGCAACTGGGTTATCGTTATGAAGCTCTGCAGGTGGATGAAGACGATGTGTATTTTAATCAGATACTGGTCAGAGAATCTGCAGATAACCATGTGTTAATCAGTAAATATCACATCAATACTCAAAATAATCTGAAGTTTCAAATTAACGCATTTAAAACCGACAGCAGTCGTCGTGAAACCTATTACACCCTACAATGGGCCTTTGTGTTTAAATAAAAAACCCGCTGGAATGTTATACCGCCATGATCACAGGCACGGCATCCCGTTTCATATCAGCATCTGAGGATGTAAAATTCAACCCATTTTCTTTAAGTCGATCGTATTCAAAAACAAACTTGGCTCATCAATTTTATCCAGCATGGCAGGTTCCGGCAAACAATCGTCATCCACATAGTCGACAAAATTGGCGGCCGAATCAAACACTAAAATATCCAACGCTAATCTATCCAATCCATATAAACCACGGTGTATCATATCCGCCGAAAAAACTAACAAATCGCCTGCAGATAACGCAATGGCTTTACCGGTAGATAGGCTTTCACTGCTCACTCTGCCCACCTCTTCTTGGCGCACATTAAATTCTTCCTCACTGTCCCAGCGCTTATGTGTTCCAGGCACTAGCTCCATGCCGAGCTCATCAAATAAAGGCACACGAAGATGCACAACTTGTGTTTCAAGAATGGCTTTTTTTTGCTGCTCAATCTCATGATCATATTGACAGTCTCTATGCCAGAAATCTTTTTGTTGAGGATTCACCGGGTTGAAAAATAACTGCGTATTCATAAACGCCGGATTAGCCGGTATAAGTGATTCAACAACATGCATGATTTTTTTTGAACTGATAAAATTAAACAGTTTGACCCTATCGTCGAATGCTAAGTACTGACTTCCAGTAATTAAAGAAGAATTGAATGCTTCTTGCTCATAGAATTCTTTGTGGTCTTGCGTCCATAATTCATGAAATTTTAATACGACTTGTCTCAGTGATGAAATTTCAGAGGCCGTAAAATAATCTCTAATAACAAAATAACCTTGATCGTCATAACGACTATTCAACTGACTGTGATTAACACCCATTAACACTCATTAACTCCACTTTACGGCCAACCTTCGTTAGCATATTAACAAGACTCTAACAAAGTGCTGCGATCACACGCTTGAAAAACTCCGGCCGCTGTATCATACCCATTTGATGAAGTTATTGCTCACTCAACTAGCATTAAAAGAGTTGGCTAAACGTGAATAGCTGCGTGGGTAAAAGAACCCGCGGTTCCAGTGGGTAGCGCGTAGCGCATCAAGGATGTTGCACGATAAGTCGGCTTTGGCAGTAATGCCCTGGATACGACATCAAACATGTAGCTATGATTCAACATCGCTTCCGTATGTTAAGGGCGCAAGATGTGAACTAAGGCAACAGATAGCGCGTCTATACGAGGCCTCCCCCCCTATTCGCATAATCGATAATATTGAGAATTCTAGCGTTTCTCCCAGCTTACAATGTTCTGTAAAACAGGCTGCCAAATAGCTTATTAATAATAAACCCGCTCTAGGCATCATAAATAATCCTTAGATGGCAGCAAACTGCTGCCATCTGCTTACCTTGGCTAAGCCAAGGCAGATTCATCCAGTACAGACTTATCAAGCGCTACAGAGGACGTCGTATTTTTATCTAACAACGTTAATAATGATGGCATGAGGGTTAAATCAGCTAAAAAAGCGATGCCAATGGTTAAAGATACAATCATGCCAAAACTTTGCACTGACTCCATTGATGATAGAGTAAAACACAGGAAACCAAATATCAGTGTGATCGACGTGACCATCAAGGCTTTACCGGTAATAGAAACCGTATGGTCTATTGCATGCCTAACACTCTCCCCACGCTCACGACAGCGCATATAGCTTTGCATAAAATGAATGGTATCATCGACGGCAATACCGATGGTGATACTTCCGATAAGGATGGTGAAGATATTCAAAGGTATGCCCATAATAGTCATAAACCCCAGACCTACGATAATAGGGGCCATATTGGGAATCATACTCACCAAAGCAAAGCTAAAACGCCCTATCAATAGCAGCATTAATGGAAAAATCACCATCATTGCAATGGCATATGAGCCAACCATAGTACTGAGTAATTTACCAAAGGCCTCTATCACAACCGCCGTTAACCCGGTAATTTCATAGTCGACACCCTCTGGCATTATTGCATCGAACTCTTTCTCCAGCGCTTTTTTATATTGGCTAATATGGAATACATTTTTATCCGGTACCAGTAATGTTAAGCGTGCTTGTTGATGCCGTTCATCCACCAAACGTTTCAGATCTTCAGAGCCTGTTAGATCAAACAATAATAACTCCTGTGATACCAGTGAGCGCGATTCAGGAATACGATAATAACTCTGTTGATCCTCATGTAAGGCCCGGTTTATTTCTTTAACAAGGTCTGTCATAACGGCAGCATTGGCGACTTTAATTTCACCGACCTGTAAATCAACAGCTATAGCCCTCATTTTCTCTAACAAATTTAATATTTCTGGCTCATGAAGGCCCTCAGGGGTTTTACTGTCAATAACGATATCCAGATAAGATCCCCAATGCATTTCTTTATTGGTGGTTTCGACACCTTGCCTCACCTTATGATCTTTGGCGAGCATAAGTGAAGGCTGATAGGTAAATTCTAAATGGCTTGCAGAATAGCTCGATAGCCCAATCAATAATGCCCAGCTCAGAACAACTTTCCAAGGATGCCTAACACAAATATCTGCGGCAGCTAAAAGCACTGTCTCTATGGGTGACGAACGTGTTAGGGATTTTCTGATTTTTGCCTTAAGCGGTAAAATGGCGACTAATGCAGGTATCATTAATAGGGTATAAAGTAAGGCAAATATCACACCTAATGGCGCGACGAGTCCAAAGTCTGAGACAGGCACCAGGTCGGTAAAATAAAAGGATATTAATCCGCCTGCCGTGGTTAAGCTTGTCATCAAAATGGCTGAGCCTGAATGCCGATAAGCCTGTGTTAACGCCTCTTTTTTATCCTCTCCCTTATCATACTGGCGATAAAAAATGGTGAGTATATGCACAGCATCCCCCACCCCGACGGCCAATAAGAAGCTTGGCATAATCTGCGTGATAGAAGCTATTGGAAACCCCAATAATCCCATTGCACCCAATGTCGCCGTTAAAGACATCGCTACCAAAGCTATCGGAATGAGAACACCTGAAATTCTGCGGAATAAAAATCCCAAAACAATCGCTATAACGGCAAGTGCAAGGCCAGTAAACAGGCCCATATCGTTTTCAATCGCTTTGGTTAAACTCCAGGCGGTTGGCGGCGTGCCAATGAGCCAGGTTTTCACCCCCCGTCTTTCAAATTCAGCGGTGACATTAAGTAAATATTGAACTAATAAATCAACTTCATCGGCCTCTAAAAGATTGTATGAAAAGTCTTTTTTTGCATCCATTTCATTGATGGGCGCGATAAGATTAATGCGAACGGTGGTGAACCTTTTATTCTCTGCATAAAGGATATTACGATAAGCGGGATTATTTCTAATCCGCCTTTCGAATGACTTAAACGCTTGCCTGTTTTCTGGCCATTCATCTATTATGGCATCGACGGATAATTCGTTTTCAATCGTACGCGTCAGGCGCGCATTGATAAGGCTGTCTACTTTATCCAGATAAGGTGTTTTCTCTTCAAGTTCTTGGTGAAAGTCTCTGAGTTTATCTAAAAAAACAGCGTCAAAAACATCATCAGTTTCAACTAATATTGTCACGACTTCATCATTTTCAAATATTTTTCGAAACTTATTATAGGTAACTCTTTCCGGGTTATTTTCACCCAACATGCCCTCGGGCGTTACATCAATATAAAGACGGGAAAACCCCATCGATAATATGACAGTCATCATTGCTGTTGCTATCAATGCTAGCCAAGGGTGGTCATAAATCAGACTGCTTGATCGATAAAAAACATCATCTATTGATTGACGTATTTTTTGCATTATTATCTCCATTATTATTTTTTTATATATGCTAATCTCCAACCATGGAGACATGATGTAAACCGTATTTTTTTCAGGACCTGTGATTACGGCAGAAATTTTTCAGGTGCTTAAAATCAGTTTTAGGCCATGCAATCACAGCCAAGCGTTTTGCATTCTCAGCGAGTCAGCATCAGCTCACTTTCTCGCCATAATCTTTTTGCTGCCACGCTATCCTGTGCCCAGGGCTTGGTTTGAGTTTCTTTACAATTGTAAAAATACTTGCCACTAACCTGCTGCAGCTGTGGTGATACACAGGCATAAATCGATGACTCGCCCCCCTTCTTCGGGCTACGTAAGAAGAAACTGGCGATAAAAGAAATTACCTTACCCAGCCAACCATTTTGTGCACCCAAAGCCGTCGCCACAGCACCAGGATGCACAGCGTTCACAGTTACCCCTGAGCCTGCCAAACGGTTTGATAACTCTTTTGTGAACAGCAGGTTCGCAAGCTTGGATTGGCCATACACCTTAAATGTTCGGTAGTTTCGCTTGAACTCTAAATCGTCAAACTGCATACCGCTAACCAAGTGATGGGCATGAGATGCCACATTAACAATACGTGCGGGGGCACTGCGTTTGAGTTTGTCTAACAACAGACGGGTTAACAGGAAATAGCCCAGGTGGTTAACAGCAAACGTCTCCTCAATACCATCCGCAGTTTCTCTTCTAGCGGTATTGGTTATGCCGGCGTTGTTCAACAGAATATGCAAAGGCACATCTAATGCCAAAAACTCCTTGGCCGCTCTGTGTATCTGCGCCTGTTCGGCCAGATCAGCAACAATCAGATGTACCCTACTATGCCCACAAGCCAAACAAATACGCTGTATTGCAGCCTGCCCCTTGGCCTCATTTCTACACAACAGATACACCGTGGCGCCCATCTTCGCCAGCTGCGTCGCGGCGACTTCACCAATGCCACTGCTGGCACCTGTAATCAGTGCATTTTTCCCCGTTAGATCTATTTGCTCTAGCATGGTTTTCTCCCTTAACCGCAGTAGAGCCTCCATACTATTACCGTTACTGACTTTTATCAACAAAAAGTCAGTAACAGTAATAACTTTCCTTTCTCAAGCTACATATCTAAATAACACTTTGATTTATGTGTATTAAGTTTTATTGGCGATTCAATGCATCACATGAGAAGATGCACACACGATGTTAAATGTGAATCGACAAGAGTTTAATGGCTTCCACAACAAGAAAATCAGCCGATATCCGTAAACAGGAGATTATTGCTGCCGCGCGGCAGCTGCTGATGGCGCGAGGCCATAAAGCTGTAAAAATGGATGATATTGCCCTGCAGGTGGGCATATCCAAAGCCGCCATATTTCATCATTTTGAAAACAAAAAAGCGCTATTTAAAGTGGTGGTGCAAAGCGTTGCCCGTGAACCACTGGCAGCCGGGCTGGCAGCTGTGGATGACAAGGCCGGCATCGAGCAAAACCTCATCAATCTCTTCATCGCAACGTACTCTTGCGCACGCTATAAATCGACTCCCTTCATGGAGCTGGTCAATACACAGCCCGAGACCTATAGCGCCATCATTAGCGATGATACGCAAACGCTACTGTCTTTGCTGGAAGATCTGCTGGGCAAAGCCGAACAAGATGGCATTATCGAGCTGCAGCAAACCCAGCAATCCACTAGACAGTTTGCAGAGCTGCTGTTAATGAGCAGTTACGGTGTGGCCTGCCCGGGTGCTGGCCCGGTGCTAGCTGATGCAGCTTTGCATAATAATTTGTCCGCCTTAATCACAGCTCTGTTGCATGGCATCTACACACATATAAACCGCTAGAACTGAGCAGTCTGCTATCATTCCTTTCGCTTTGTAAACGCCTGCCACTGTCAATAATGCTTGTAAGCCAAAATCCAGGCTTTGCAATGAGCCGTTGAGTTCACTGTGTTATTTATAACGCGTATTTAACTATTCCATAAACACCCTTGCCATAAGATTGTGGAAAGATATTCGTAACACGGGATGTGAGCTAGAGAAAGTAAACAACTTCATTGAATAAATTATGTCCATAAACATCCAACGTCAGTCAGTGCCAGCCACGTTTTCCTATGCGTTTACCGATATCAAGATGGGCGATTAGACTGATCAGATAGCTCTCCCTGCTAGTGCTATAATTGCTATATCGGTCTACGTCATCAAACGGTGCTACTCCCATGCACCAGAGTAAGGCGTCCCATGAAAAACTCGCTATTGCAACATTCGTTGTACGCCCTAGCCTGTGCACAAACACTCTTACTCTTGAATTTCTCCGCTGTTGCCGAAACGGAATTAGACCATATCGAAACCAGTCATCTTTTCAGCATGAATCTTGAACAACTTATGGACATTGATGTTACAACGGTATCCAAACATCCTGAACGAATTTCTGATGCGCCCGGCATTATCAGTATTATCACCAAACAGGACATAAAAGATTATGGTGCCAAGGATCTGTTGAGTATTTTGGAACGCTCCACCAGTATTCAGGTATACGGCTCAAACTTCATTCCAGATAATGTTGTTAACTTACGGGGCCAGGAGCTGACGCATAATGCAAACCATCTATTGATTCTGATTAATGGCCGTCCTTATCGAGACAGTATTTCTGGCGGTTTAAATTTTTCGCTGTATAAATCATTTCCTATTGGGCTAATTGAGCGTATTGAGGTCATCCGTGGCCCCGGATCAGTCCTTTATGGCACAAACGCCTTTGCTGGCATCGTTAACATCATCACCTCAAAACCTGACAGTGATGGGAAAACGGCGATATCCGCTTCTTACGGCTCGTTTTCGTCGAAGAAAATGGAGCTTGTTCATGGTGCTGAAGGTGATAATTGGTATGCCACTGGAGGAGCAGTATTATCCAAGACGGACGGTTGGCAGATGTCTTTGACGGATGAAAACGGGGTATATGACAGCTTTGATCGCGAAGATGAAAACAAAGGTTTTGTACTTTCTGGCGGCTACCATGCAGCGACAGTGAATATAGCCTATTCAGACAGCACACAAGCCAATTTGGGCGGTGTCTCTGCGTTCCCATCTGACACCATTCAGGTAGAGAAGCTATTTGCAGATATTGGTTATCATCAATCATTCCAAAACGAATGGGATGTTCAATATAATATAACCTATAACAAGCTTGATACCTTCGCCCAGTCCGATACTACGATTCCTGGCTATGCTAAAGACCTGCTGATTGAAACCGTGGCACAGGGGCCTTTCATAACAAAGACTCTACATACTCTATTGGGTGCCACCTATGAAAAACATGAAGGCAGGCTGATCGGCGGCATAGATTTTAAAACAAACTGGTACAGCCTTTATGCACAGATCAACTATAACCCTTTGCACTGGTTGCGTCTGACCGCAGGACTACAATGCAATAATGCGGATGAGGTAAGCTCTACTTGTTCTCCACGTTTTTCTGCACTGTTTAAACTGCATAACAACTGGGATTTAAAACTACTATACGGTGAGGCATTTCGAGCTGCCTATGCTTCTGAGCAAGGCATCAATTTACCCTTTTTGATTGGCAACCCCGAATTAAAGCCTGAGAAAATCAATACCTTTGATGCCAGCCTCATGTATTCCGGTAACATATTCTATTCATCCCTGACTTATTATAAAAGTGAAGCGGACGACCTGGTTGGGAGAAGTGATGTTTCACCTGGCCTCCAGCAATTTACCAACAACAACGCCATTAACTATCATGGTATCGAATTCGAAGCTAAGGCACACATTAGCCACCGTATTGATTTAACCGGCAGCATGACTTGGCAAGAAAGTGAAAATCATGCGGGAGTCAAAGATGTCTCATTCACGCCCAATTTCATGGCTAAACTGGGCGTCATGTATCGCCCAACAAACAGTTTTCATATTGCAATATTCGATAACTATTACGGCACTCCTACCCCTGTATCGGATGTGACATCAGGTGTGCAGGAGACAAATCCAACGCCCGAAGCTTACCATTTAATGACAGCCAATATCGCCATAGATTTCAGCAAGCTATACCACATGCCGAGACTCGATAGTCTTAAACTATCCCTTTTTATTGATAATGTTTTGGATGAAGATATTCACTACCCGGATTTCAATAGAAAGAAACTTAACTCACTCCCCATACACTCAGGCAGGGCAATATATATAGAAGTTGAAACTGTATTTTAAGTAAAAAAAGTTATAACATTTCACCGCCAAGCTAAGAGGAATCTAACAGCATTAACAAGCCCCATTTATATGTAGCTGTCAGGGAGGGGCACCGGCGGATCTTTAATACAGACAATGATGTTCACATTACCGCCGCATTCACTGCAGACGTCTATATCAATATTAGCCGCAGCGCCTGGGAGGATTTTGACTTATGCAAAAATAATACCGGCGAGTAAATTTTAATCCAGTTTTCTTTGCCCACCATTTTTATTATATTAACGCTCGCAGTCATTGTGATAGGGGAAACCCTTCGCCTCTTACCCGATGATGTAAGCATCCGTCGTGATATTTTTCTGCTGTCCTTGAAATAAAAATCCAGTACAATCCGCAAGCAAGGCTTTCAACGTTTGCAGCATTGGAGCAGGCTTATGAGCGCGGAAAAGTCGATAAGCTTAAGGTTTATAGGGCCCGACAGATTTACTTATCTCATGAAGTCATCATCTGATATCTGCAAGCCGGGCCTGATATTGCTATTTATCAAAGCAATGAATCAATGGAAATAATACATGCCAACAGATACACGCACATTTTTAATCACCAAGGCCGATAGACGCCTTAAAGATAAAGCCGGCAAGGTTTATTCAGTGCCCGCAGATTGGGAAAACTTACCCGCCGGCGATGCATCGGTGACACGCAAGCTGAAATCCTTAGGAGCTACGTGGACAGTGCAGGAAAAGAAGGGACGCAAGTCTTTCTCTCATGGCGTTTGGGCGGCAAAAGAAAACATTGTAGAAGCCAAAGCCCTGGTAGATGCGCAACGCGCCGACCCCAAGCATCAGAAGAAATTGGCGCAGGCGAAAGTGCGCCGCGAAGAAAAGGAAGAAGTCTTCGGCGAAGATTTTCAGCAGGCGATTATACAATTCCTCAACTTCGCTGAAAAACATCAAGCCTTGGTTGAACAATTAGCGCTGTTGGTAAAAGAACACGCGGTACCCGTGGGTAGCGGTACCGTAGCGCGTAGCTCATCGGTAACGTTGGACGATAAGGCGGCTTTGGCAGTCATGGCCTGGATGCGACATCAAACCAGTAGCTATGATTCAACCTCTGTGCCGCGCGTTAAGGGCGCAAGACGTGAGCTAAGGCGAAAGATAGCGCGTCAATCCGAACGCATCCTTGCCAAGTACCGCACAGGTGAGGAGGTGGATATTAGCGTTTGTCCGCTTTATAAGGCTTTACAGAGAGCGAATAAATAAAAAACGTTATAACCGGCTATGGGCGCAACGAGTATCAGCTCTTAGCTAAGCCCCTACCCACCGTAAATTTACAAGCTGGAGGCTGTCGCTTTGGCAACGATCCAATACTTCGGTATTGGACAAAAACGGTAAAGCCCACGATGTCGATAACCTGTACGTTATCGATGGCTCATTTATGCCAGCGGGGGGGGGGCAGTGCACCCTACACTTATACTCTCTATGCCAACTTATTCCGAGTGGCTGATAAAATCAAGCAACGGTTGAAACTTAGCTAATTCAACCAATTAATGCCGAAACTTTCACATAAAAAGGCCACTTAAAAAGTGGCCTTAGCTTATAACGGCTGACTAAGCTCTAATCTAAAATAATTACAAATAAACAATCAAAGGCAATGGGATCACCTTCCTCGCCAAAAAAGTTTGTCATATCTACCATGCCAGATAAACGTACCGTACCGGTTCTACCGGCAAAACGACCAGTGCCATCTATAATGGCATTATCAATGCCTGCAGCACCGGTTATGTGAGTAATCATTTGACCAGAAGGTGTAATAATCTCATGATTTGTCGGTTGAACTGTCGTTTTCCCCCTAGTTACCAGCATACCTTGATGCATATAGAAATATGAGGTACCCACTAAGGCTAATCCTCCATTAACATTATCATCATTAATTTCTGAAAGACAATCCGTCGCCGTACCAATCACTTGCCCATTTTTCGCGTTTACAAGATCTACGTCAAAGCAAATTGCATCAGCTTCATCTTCTGCCCCATCAATAGCGGGGACTTTTTTCGGGTACATTTCCCCAGAACCAACAAGGTTTAATACTAAAATTTTTCCTCCATATTTGTCTCCATATTTGTGTCCATATTTGTCTCCATATTCGTGTCCATATTCGTGTCCATATTTGTGTCCATATTTGCCTCCAGCATAGCTACTAAATGAAAAACATAAACAAATAGAAATACAAACCATAATAACCGTTTTAACTTTCATACCTGTCTCCTTAGTGACCTATATTTAATGCGGCAAAACATGCATAAATCACACCTCTGCCATTCAGTTGATTGGGTTCAACGTACTTTAAAGTATAGGCATTGAGTGTAAAGTAAGCGCCCATTAACCCACGTACTTCACCTTCCCAGGTTAACCTGAAATCCCAACGTTCCAAGGAAGTATTTTTTCAAAATCTTCAACGGTTTCAGCGTAAGGCAGCTGCGCCAGGATATGCAGGTAGTAAGAAAACAGCTAAAATTCGTTGGCTTTTACCGTCTCAATTAAACTATAGTGCGCTGCTCTCGCAGACTCTCCGGCGCCAGGGTATCGGAAAATAACCAACGCTTATGTGCATATCCTCATAAGCGTAAAAATTGATTATTTTGTTGGACAGAGATCGGTGGTGAGCATGTTGGTATCATTCAAAGTGTACTGGTGATCTGTCGTCTTCACGGTGTTAACTCCTATGAATACCTTGTGGATGTTTGACAGCGGGTAAGCAGTCATCCTGCATCCAAGATTGAAGAGCTTACACCTCAGGTATGGAAAGAGAAGTTTGCGGAAAATTCGCTTCGTTCAGTATCAGGGGAAGAGTGTAGCCTTAGACCTAGACTGTTTTTCATTGACTCACTCAATGTAAGTAGACAGCTGGGATTTTCTTAATTATTTCACCAATTTTTTTGTCGTTGTCCTTGCTCGGATAATCACTGACAGGAATGGGCGGATTAAGTTTAATAAAACGAAAATCTTCACATTCAGCGCCTTCACTCTCCATTCCTGTTGGTCGAATCGAGCAATAGAATACAACATTAAAGTGTTTCTGGTCTGCGTTCGCGGCGCTTACTGCCTCTGAAATAATTTTTTCGTCAATAAATAAGTGATTGAGAGTGGAGCGTAAAATGTAAAAATAGTCGGTTCTTTTACCGGCTGTACTCGTCGTTATCTTGGTCTTAATTTTAACCAGCTCATCCCTGCCGCTTTGTTTAGCCCCTTGCCTATCGCCTTTTCTAGCGTTAACTGCAGGCAATATGCTGATCTTTGTAATGGGCATCAGCATATTGTCAGTCGTTTTGTAGTTGTACATTGAAAAAAGCGCGCTGGCGTTAACCTGACTGCATTGAAGCAGGCAACTCATTAATACGGAAGCTATTATTCTAACGCTGCAGGAGTTAAGCATATGAAGCTCCCCAGATCATCAAATTAGTACAATTCAAAAGCGTAATATTAATTATATGTC
Source organism: Pseudomonadales bacterium (assembly GCA_013215055.1). Lineage (GTDB taxonomy): Bacteria > Pseudomonadota > Gammaproteobacteria > Pseudomonadales > DT-91 > CAKMZU01. Next base: position 13,964 of record JABSRQ010000119.1, read on the forward strand.
CTTTTAGAAAAAGTAGCCGGGAGACTATCAAGGTATAAGTAGCATTAACGCCTTTTTCGTTGACGTTGCAAGTACAGTACAGCTATTTACTGTTGCTATGCAGGCTATATGCAATAGAGCTTAAAACTAATAAACCTAACAAGATTTCCTGTTGATACATCACGGTCTATCAAGCTACAAATAAAGCAGGGCTTCAGTAAGATGAAATGCAGGAGCTTGTTGACGCTAACTATGTATCGAAAAGGCTTTGCGTCCGTTCTATCTCGATAGCGTTGAGAAGATGTAAAAGCGCTTAAATGAGACTACGGTCAGTAGAAAACACACTCTCCCTACAGCTAGAGCATGGGCCGGTGATAACTAGCCCACTCCATCGAGAGCAGGCTATTGGCATTCAATGATTCATTGCCCCACAAAACTTTATAAAACCGTTAGTATTCTGTGGAAATAAAATTCATATCACCCAGGGTTTAGGCTTGTAATAACTCCTTTAAATATTGCCCGGTAATAGAGCGTTTACGTTTGCTAATCGTCTGAGGTGTACCCTGAGCTACGATTTTACCGCCACCGCTGCCTCCCTCGGGTCCCATATCAATCACCCAGTCAGATTCGGCTATGACATCCAGATTGTGTTCAATTACCAGCACCGAATTGCCAGCATCTACCAGCCTGTGTAGCACTCGTAATAGTTTTTCCACATCGGCCATATGCAGCCCCACCGTGGGTTCATCCAGCACATAGAGTGTATGCTGTTTTTGTCGGTTGCCCGGCTTGGCCTTGCTCAACTCGGTGACCAGTTTAATGCGCTGCGCCTCGCCACCACTTAAGGTGGGGCTTTGCTGACCCAGGGTCAAATAACCCAGGCCAACGTCCTGCAGCAGCTGCAAGCTATGATGCACGGAAGGAATGGCCGAGAAGAACTCGGTGGCTTCCTCCATATTCATCGCTAACACTTCACCGATGTGTTTTTCCTTGTATCTAACGGTGAGAGTTTCATTGTTAAAGCGCCAGCCATGGCACTCATCACAATCGACTCTTACATCGGGCAGGAAATTCATCTCCACCTTCACCATGCCGTGGCCACCACAGGTCGCACAGCGACCATCACCGGTATTAAACGAAAAACGTGCCGGTGTATAACCCCGTAACCTCGCATCTATCGTATCGGAAAATAATTTACGGATGGTATCCCAGATACCTAAATAGGTCGCTGGGCAGGAGCGTGTGGGCTTACCCATAGGGGTTTGATC
>JABSRQ010000120.1 GCA_013215055.1 Pseudomonadales bacterium
AAGTGTCAGAGGTGATCAAAACCTGTCATCACTGTTTGGCAATAAAAGTCAGCTCATCATCTATCACTTTATGTTCTCTGCTGACTGGGAAGAAGGCAGTTCATTCTCAGCCTTCGATGCGGATAATTTCGATGAAATCATCATTCATCTGAATGCCAGGGATATCGCCTTTGCGGTCGTCTCCGGTGCCCCAGCCAATAAACTTGCACGTTATGAACAACGCATGAAGTGGCATTTTAACTGGGTTTCTTCCGAACATAATAGCTTTACCCAGGATTATCATGTCAACTTTATGCAATGGCAAAAACAGAATATGCAGCCATCCGATAACACCGCCGACCCCATGGCAGGCAGTGACGCTCCCGGCATCAGCGTATTTTGCAAAGAAAGCGACGGGCAAATATTCCACACCTATTCCGGTTTTGCCAAGAGCATGGAAATGCTCAATAGCGCCTATTTATATATGGATTTAACCCCCAAAGGCCGTGATAGCTACGGCTTATTTAATAGCTAAATCCAAAATCGATCGCTGGGGTAGATGATGCATAGACAAAAAATAGTCGCACAAGATGAATGGCTGCAAGCGCGTAAAAAACTGCAAACCATGGAACATCAATTACAGCAACATCAACAACAGATTGCCGAAGCGCGCGCACACATGCCCTGGGTCAAGGTGGATAAAATTTATGAGTTCCATAGCCCTACAGGCATCAAACAATTAAGCGAATTATTTGACGATAAAAGCCAGCTTATCATCTTTCATGTTGCATTTAATTCAGCCAAACGCACGGGCAGCCCACACAGTGCGTTTATAGCGGATCATTTCAATAATACCATCAGCTATCTGGCGCAAAATGATATTGCCTTGGCCGCCACATCACGAGCGCCTATAGATAAAATTAAACAATATGAAAAAAAAATGGGCTGGAGCTTTAACTGGTATTCATCTTCACACAATACCTTTGAACTGGATTTTTATTCCAGCCACGATAAAGACGAAGAACTGCCTTGTTTATCGGTCTTTTGTAAAGCGGATGATGGCCATGTTTATCACTGTTATAGCTGCCCACAAACCATGTTAGAGAATATGAATACGGTATTCCAGCTGATGGATTTCACCCCCCATGCCACCGACCATTATCATGATATGAGTTGGCTAAAAACCTCGAAAAAGCTCAACGGTTTATCGTCTCAACATTAAAATCAATTCACCACAATATGTAATGTTGAATAACGGCTATAAAGCCCCTCATTATCAAAACTGGCCAATTGAACTTCATAAGCCCCGGGCTCTAGGTTAAATAACTGATGCTCGGTGACCTGCGCATCATTGATAATTTCTGATGTAAAAAGCGACTCCCCCTCTTTCTTAAAAAGTATTTCATAACCCCCTATATCATATAAAGCCAAATCCTCACCACTTTCTCGGCTATCCGGAATAGACCAACTTAAAGAAAGGCTCGCAACATTAACATCCGGTTCGGGCCCAGGCCCAGGCTCAGGAGCTGGTTCGGGGCCTGGTGCAGGGGCCGGTTCTGGCGCTGTCTCAGGGGCGGATTCGGGCGTTGGCTCGGGCGCTGGTTCGGGATCTGGCGCAGGTGCTGGGGCCGGTTCTGGCGCTGCAGTAACATCATCTGTGTCAATCATATTCTGCCAGCCACTGCCGGTAATCACCTGCTCTGTAATCACATCGTCACTAGAGGCGGAAACCTTGGCCGCAAAGGCCTGAAACGGGCTTAACAAAGGCGCAAGTATCGCAAAAACAATCGCCAACTTACGTAATCGGGCTTGGCGCTTTAGGGTTTTGGTTAAAAGCTTCTGATCAATAAACCCCATGTCACATAAGATATGCCCCAGCGACAAACTCTTATCGTCGTCATAAACCGCATCCCCCACCAATAAACGTAAACGCCTTTGCTCATGCACGGCCAATTTCAGCTGGGCCGGCGTTATCGCACCACGCTTAACTAATAAGTCGCCCAATCGGGTTTTTCTTTCTGACTTCTTCATAATAAAACTTACCGCGGCAAAGAGTATTTTTCAAACGTCATTTAACGGTGAAATTAAACTCTTGAAATTTTAAGGCTTGCTGTTGTTTATCCAATAAATACAGTGTCGCCTGATACTCGCCTACAGGCAGGTCATAAATAGCATACTGTGTAATATTAATATCAGAAATAAACAGGCTTTGAATAGCGCCCGTGTCTTTATGTTGATATTTAAGTTCATAACCGCCCAATACAACCCCCGCATCCAAATCGTTTAAATCTGGGGCCTTCCATACCAGCTTGGACGAAGTGCTTCTGCTGGTGAAGTTTTCATCTGCGCTAATTTCAACATCGCTATCGGCCTCAACACGATTAACATTCTCATCGCCACTCTCACCGCCACCACAGGCTACAAAAGAAAACGTTATACAGACCATCAGAATGACATTAAATGCCGTCGATTGATTCACAATAAAAACCGCCACCGTTACAACAAGACAGCTTAAGTATAAGCCACGTTAAACACTCTCGCTGTGACCCATACAACACGTGAGAAATTAAAAGACACTAAATAAAAAAATTCATACAAGCTTATCTACACTTGAAAAGATAAATAACATCTATGCTTTAAAAACAAACAAGTATGATTAAAAGGGCGAATATGTTTAATTTTAATAACATTCTCATCTATATACTGCTGTCATTTATACTCACTTCCTGTTCAGCAGATAACCAAGATAAAAATAACACCCCCTATTTAGATAGAGCAGAGACCTATTACCGCAGTGGCCAGTTAAGAAGTGCATTAACCGAAATCAATCAAAGCCCACATAAACAGGAAACACGCCGCTACCTACTATTAAGCCAGATATATAACGATATCGGCAGCTATCATATCGTCGTAAAAATGGGTGACGAACTCATCAGAAGAATCCCTGACGCAATTGATGATCAAGGTTTCTGGCAAGCCTACCTAAACAGCAAATTGGTGCTACAAGCCTATGATGAGGTTTTTACCTTGCAGAAAAAATACGGAAAAAACTCCGCCATCTGGTTAAATGCACAAGCCCGGGCGATGATAGGAAAAAACAAAATACCCGCCGCTATCAAGCTGCTTGAACAAAGTAAAAACGCCAATGCCAGATCGTTGGTAATTTTAGCCAAGTCCTATCATTTATTAAATCAACTGGAACAACGTGACCGTTATGTAAAAGAAGCCAAGATCAAAGATAAAAAAAGCTATTATTTATGGTTATTTATTGCCGAAGTTGCCTGGAATAACAAAGATTATAATCTCTCACAAGAAGCCTATTCAAAAGCGCTGGCCGTGTTTAAAAATCACAATATGATGACCCGTGAAAAAATGGTTGCGCAGATAGGTTTGATCGATACGTTTAAGGCTCAGGAAAAATTTGAATTAGCCCACGAATTATCAAAAGAAATTAATGAAATACAAAAAAAACACTATACCCGCAGCTATGACAGTGCCAACGAACTATTTAAAGAAGGCAATTATCTAGCGGCCGAAAAAGCCCTGAAACCATTAATGCAGCAATTTAAAGGCCAAGGTATGCCGATGCTGTTAATGTCTTTGATTGAAAATCAAAAAGGCAATAAAGAAGCCGCACAAGCCTATCTCGATACACTCGAAAAACAAGCATCCGGTGAACCTAAACACCGAGTTTTACTTGCCCAAGCGAATCTCAGCATTGGCAATACTCAAAAAGCGGCTGAAATCCTGGCTGAAATAGATATTAAACATGCGCCCGATGAAGCGGCCGGGATTCGATATCTACAAGGTATAATGGCGCTGGATAAGAAGAATTATAGCCAAGGAAAAATCCATCTTGAAGTCGCCATCACGTTAGATAAAAGCAACGTTAAATATCAAAGAGCCTTGGCAATCACCGAGAAGATGCTGGGCCATCAGGATGTAGCCGAATCCATTTTATTAACATCTATACAACAACATAGTGATAATTTAAAAGGTATTTTGCTTTATTTCAGAATCATGGAGGATAAATCCAAGGCCGAAGAACAGATAAAAAAACTCTATGCAGCAAACCCAGGACAATTTGCAGCGCCTTTGGCTATCAGCCTGTTGATGCGGCAGAAAAATAATCAAGAACAGGCCATATTATGGATTAATAAAGCCCAGATTGCCGATAACAACAATCAAGACATCAAAAAAATAAAAGCCGATTTGCTCAGCAGAACAGCCAGAGAAGCCGAAAAAAATGAAGATTGGGCAACTGCCCAGCAATGGATTCAAGAGTCTATCAGATTAGAACCGTCATCGATTAAATATCATTACATCAGCGCGTTTTATTATGCCAAGCAAAAGGATATTGAAAGTGCCATCGTACAGATCGATGCCATAAGTACATTAGATCCGCAAAAAAATGCCAATGTTGCAGCGATAATGGCCGCAAATATACATGGCATCAATAAAGACTATCCAATGAGTCTTAAAGTATTGCAGCAACGTTGGGAAAAAGAAGAATCCATTCAAATATTGCAGGCGCTAATACGTTTGCGTAAACAGCACTTCCCCAATACGTCACTGACTACCGAGGCTGAAACCTGGCATAAAAAACAAAGCAACACCCAAAGCAGCCTGCTACTCGCCATTGCATATCAAACGGCTAATGACGATTCTAAAGCCATTAGCCAATTTAAAGATGTTTTAAAACGCGACAAAAAAAATCCCATCGCATTAAATAACCTAGCCTGGCTGATATTAAAAGAGACACCTCCGCAGGCTTTGATTTATGCCCAGCAAGCCCACCAATTACAGCCCGAAAACCCAGACATCACCGATACCTATGGCTGGGCCTTATATAAAAACCAACAAAACACCGAGGCATTGGAGGTACTTAAAAAAGCCTATAAACAATCCAAACAGAATCCCACCATTGCAGGTCATTTGGCCGAGGTTTACCGCATCACCGGCGATAATATAATCGCCGATGCGATTGAGCGTAAACACGGCATCAAAACTGGAAAAACTGAAACCTTATGATGCAAAGCTTGCTCAGCATTGTTATTCCCAATACGTTACTGGCAGCAATAGCCTTTGTCTATGCCTTACGCATTGATCATTCAAAACCCTGGCTTAAGATCGCCCTGTGTTTATACACCATAAGCGCCATCATGATACTGAGTCAGGTGCTTTTTAATAAAGCCCTGCATAGCTATCTTTGGTTCCCCCTGGAGTCTTCGATTCACTGCTGCTGGTTGATATATTTATTTCAGCTGCAAAAATTACAAAAACAAAAAATTAACCCACACTTCCCGAAAATAGTCTTGGCCAGCTGGATCGCTATCGTCCTGCTGAGTGTGCTACCCGGATTTATTAGCTCACCGTATTATGCCTACATCAATAACAGCATTATCATATTGTTATTATCGCAGCTGATTTATGCCACGCTTATGCTGGAGAATATCGCACGTAATTTATTACGTTTTGCCTATTGGCATAGTAAACCACTGATCCAGGGTTTATTTATCCTCTTCATATTTAACCTGCTTAGCTATACCTTTGCGTTATTACTAAAAGGGTTTTACCCACTGCTATGGCAATTAAAACCTGTTGTGACCTTGCTGGCACTGCTGCTGATTATTCAGGCACATAGACGTGATATCTATCAGGCAATTTCTCTCTATAGCAGTAAAACCCCTATCCTGTTTAGCAGCACATTAATGGTGATCTGCTGCTTCTTTTTAATCACCGCGCTGGCCGGACAGCTCAGTCTTTATTTTAGTCAATCGGCTGATAGCTTTCTGGCCCTGCTTTTTATCGGCATCGCCACCACCAGCATTTTAGCCTTATTTTTCTCAACCCAGGTCCGGTCCTTTATTCGTGAGCATGTCTTGGCACAGAAATATGACTACCGCAGTTTATGGCAAGAATTTAACGCCTTCCTGTATCAAAAAGAAGGCACACTGAATAACTACGATAGAGCCTGCCTGGCGATTGCCTCCCTTTATGATGTTAAACATGCCGCGCTGTGGGTTCAAAAAACCGGCGGCGAGATGTTCTGCCATAGCAATTTTTTAACCCAAGTTACACCTGATTCGGAGTTAACCGAACGTCTTAAACAGTATTTAAAAAATGAGCCCCTGTACCTATTCCCCGCCAATAATGAAAGTGCATTTTGGTTAGTGACCGCATTGTATAAAGACGAAAAATTACAAGGTATGTTGTTAATGGAAGCACCACCTTTGAGCAGTGAGTTTAATGCCGAAGATCAACAGCTATTAAAACAGGTCTGTGAACAGGCCAGTTTCTATTTACAGCAACATCAAAGTGATGAAGAACTCAGTGAATTACACCTTTTTGACACCTATCATCAAGCCACAGCCTATATCATGCATGACCTTAAAACACTTAAGAGTCAGTTTTCCCTACTGAGTAAAAATGCAGTTAAACACAAATACAAACAAGGTTTTATCGACGACGCCATAAAAACCATAGAACATGCCGATCGAAAAATAGGTAGCTTATTACAGCGCACACAGTTACATAAAGACAAATCCAATCGTCTATTAGATGTAAAAACTATTCTCAACAAAGCCCTATCACAAAGACAAAGACAAAACCCTGCGCCCAGCTGTTTGTTGGCTGAAGATTGTTTCTGCCAAGGAGATGCCGATGATCTGGAAACCGTATTTGTCAATGTCATTAAAAATGCCCAGGAAGCTTGTAATAGCCAGGACAAAATTGAGATTACGTTATGCCAACAGCTGGAAAAAATAACCATTCATATTCATGACTCTGGCATCGGCATGACAGAACAATATATGCGCGAAAAACTGTTTAAACCCTTCCACTCAACCAAAGGCGTCAATGGCATGGGCATAGGTTTATATCAATGCCAAAAGATCATCCATGCGATGGCAGGCACTATTGAGGTGATATCCAATAAAACAGATGGCAGCTGCTTTTCTATCTTTATTCCTGCTATACCTAAAAATGAGATCGACAATCAGGCTTTTTCCGATGATGAAAAACTTACTTATTATTGAAGATGACGAAGGTCTACGCAGCCAACTGAAATGGTGTTTTGACGATTTGCACTGCGCCTTAGCCTATGATGAAGAAACAGCCATTCAAGCCATCAAACACCAACAAATTCAAGTGGTCTTGCTGGATCTGGGTTTACCCCCCGATGCTGGCGGCTCAACCGTAGGCTTTCACTTACTGGAACAAATCCTGCAAGCCCAGCCCGAATGCCAAATCATTATTATGACAGGCCTGGAAGATAGAGATAACGCCTTAAAAGCCATTGAAAAAGGCGCTTTTGATTTCCTGCCTAAACCCCTGGATGACACACAACTGCAGCAAATCGTCGCCAGAGCGTTTCATAGAGCAGAAATAGAGTGCGAATTGAAGCTGAAAAAAAACACAGCCATCATTCAAGAAGATGACGGTATTATTGGTATCAGCCCCAGCATCATGGCATTAAAAAACCAAATCTCCAAGGCAGCCCATAGCGACATTAGCTGCCTGATTTTAGGCGCCACTGGCACCGGAAAAGAATTGGTCGCTCAGGCATTACACCAGCAAAGCCCAAGAAAAAATCAAGCTTTCGTCGCAATTAACTGCGCCGCTATTCCCGATACTTTATTAGAAAGTGAACTGTTTGGTTATGAAAAAGGGGCCTTCACCGGTGCCAACAAATCCAAGGTGGGCAGAATCGCACAGGCCGATAAAGGCACGTTATTTCTTGATGAAATCGGTGATATGCCCTTGGCCCTGCAATGCAAATTACTGCGAATATTACAGGAGCGAACAATAGAACCTTTGGGATCAACAAAATCTACTCCCATCGATATCCGTGTTATTTGTGCGACTCACCAAAACCTGCAAGACGCGGTTGATGAAAAACGCTTCAGAGAAGATTTATATTACCGGATTGCAGAATTTACGCTGAAGATCGCAACCTTAAAAGACCGCCATGAAGATATAGAGATTCTGGCCAATCATTATCTGCAAAAATTCAGCAGAGCAATGACACATAAAAAAAAATTATTATTAAGTGATGCCAGCTTAAAAGCCCTGCAGGTCTATCCCTGGCCTGGCAATATACGTGAGCTGATCAGTAAATTAAAAAGAGCCGTAGCATTGGCCTCCGGCAATATGATTAGCCCTGAAGATTTGGACCTTCCTCAAACGACCACATCAGAAGAAGATAAAAGCAACATATACACCAATGTGAACTTCAGTCTCAGAGCGATAAAAACCAATGCCGAAACCCAGGCTATTGAGCGAGCATTAACCCTAAGCAATTATAATATGAGTAAAACATCCAAACTGTTAGGCATTACACGGCCCACACTTTATAACCTCATCGAAAAATACGATATTTATGTGCAGCATTAATACAAATACAAGAAGAACAATACATGAAGATCAGCTTTATCCTGCCCTGCTGCAACGAAGAAAAATTTCTTGCCAGAACACTAAATCGCATTATTCATATCACCGAAAATTCAGGCCATAATTTTGAAATCATCGTTGTTGATAACAATTCCAGCGATCGCAGCCTCCAGATTGCCAAAACATTGCCAGTCACTGTTATCAACTTTACAGAGAAATGCCCTGCGGCAGTGAGAAATTTTGGTGCAAAAAAAGCCAGTGGTGATATTTATATTTTTGTGGATGCCGATACAGAGCTACCCAAAAACTGGTTAGCCGTGATGTTGAAACTTATAAAACCCACACAGGTTGGTGCCTGTGGAGGCCCGCATATCAGCGCCTGCGATGCTAATTGGCTGCAACGCACTTGGAACCCGGCAACAATAAAATCATTTGAACATAAAAAATCCAAACTACATGGCTGCAATATAGCCATTAAATCCAAACTTTTTAAACAACTACAGGGCTTCGATGCCAAGCTGATCAGTGCTGAAGACGATGATTTAAGCAAACGCATCATAACCGAAGGTTTTGATTGTATAAAAAGCAGCGAGCTAGCCGTGGTGCATTTAGGTTATCCCACCAGCTTAATATGCATTTTTAAACAACAATACTGGCATGGCAGCACACAATTAAAAGCACACGGTTTTTTTTCTGATAAAATGGTATTTATCAGCTTTGTCTATTGTTTAGCATTTTTATTAATCATCATTTTTTCAATATTAAATTTGAATACATTAACTCTGATTTTAACACTTATTTTTATCAGTATTCCTGCCATTATTTGCATCAATCAATTTAAACGGGCTCAGAAACAAGCTCTTCTTATATGGCCGACAGCTTATATCATCGCCTGTTTTTTTATTACAGGAAGAAGTTTTGGACTATTAAAAGAACTTTATTATAAGGCCAAATCAGCCTCAGCGAATAATTGAACATAGATATCAAAATACTGTTGCTCCATCACCGTATTAGAATAAGCATACTCCAGCCTTTGTGTGGCATTTCTCACTTGCTGTTGATGCGTTTTTTTCAACACAAGTTGTATATTATCCGCTAACAACTGAATGCCTTTTTCATCATCAGCACCCTCAAATAAATCCCCACATTGCCCATGTAGCAGCACCTCATCAATTGCGCCCACATTGGCAGCCAATACCGGCACAGCTACAGCCATTGCCTCCAGCAAAACCATCGGCAAACCTTCAGACCTTGACGGAATCAATAAAAAATCAGATACCCGCAAAAATGCTTGAGCTGAGGTTTGAAAGCCGGTAAAAATAATATTCTCCTGCAAACCCAACTCAACTGCCTGCGCCTTTAATACGGAGGCCTGCGGCCCATCACCCACAACCAGTAAACCCACAGACAAGGTATCATCTGTGCTGCGTAATACGGCAAGAGCAGACAAGGCTCTATCCACCGCTTTTTCATAAGATAGCCGTGCGATAATACAGATTATATATTCAAAGGAGGTGATGGCGGTTTGGAACTGAGCCGGAATATCAGCTAAAGACTCACCTCTGACCCGGTTGATATCAATGCCGTTAGCAATCACATGACACGGTATCGATTTTTTTAAAGATGCAGGCAAATCCTGATGCAATTTATCAGAGACACATACCACCGCTTCCACACGAAACAGCGCCAACCTATTCAAGCTCTCATACAAGGCCATTTTACTGAAGCGCTTAACGGCGGTAAAACCATGTAAGGTCACCACCATGGCTGGCACTCTACAAAAACATCGACACAGGGCATACAAAATCGTCAGTTTATAGCCATGAGAATGTAATAACGTAAAACCTTCTTTATTGATCCATCGCAGCAAAAAAAACATCGCGCTTAACGCAAATTTATTAGGCATAGGCCAGTCCATCACGGTAAAACCTCGTGCCCTGGCAAGTATTGCTATTTCAGCGGGTTGATGAATGTTATTGCAGCTTGCCAATAAACTTACCGTCAGGCCTCTTTGCTGCTGTGCCTGCATGACATCCAGCAACATCATCTCAGCCCCATAAACACCGCTGCTATCAATTAAATGAAGTATCTTCATAAAAATATAATGTTGTGTTTAGCCATAAATAAATATCAGTATAGTTGCTACTAACATCAACATAATCTCATTACTGCGCTAGATTGGCCTATTATTCATAATACTAATAATTTTTTAAACTACTGCACATGCAAGATAGCCCCTCAAAAATCAATTATCAAGCTGCCCTGTATGGCATCGCACTTATCACGTTAATCACCACCTCGGCCTTGATGGCTTCAGCCACCGCCGATTTAGTTAAAGATTGGATGCGCCTAAGTGAAGGTTATGGCCATGGCGTCATTATCTTTGGCTTATTTCTCACCCTTTTTCACAACGAGCTTAAACAGGTTAAATGCCTGGAATATATTGCTAGCCCCATAGCTGCGAGTTTATTAATTGCGGTTATTATGCTGGCCATGCTGCTAAATCAAACCAGCATTACCATGCTACAACAGCTATTGTTGCCGGTAGTTTTTACATTGATGTTTATTACTATCTGCGGGAAAAAAGCTATACCGCTGGTGTTGGCCCCATCAGCCATTCTATATTTTGCGATTCCGGTGTTACGTACCCAGCAAGTAAAGCGTATCTTTACTAAAGTCCTGCTCATTCGGCCATTCAATAGATGAAAAACCGACCTTCACACTTTTAAAATAGCTTTCATCTTTAAGTTCAGTAAAGATGCCTTTTTCTAAATAAGGGGTCACATCAAAAAGCTTTTGTTCACCATTTTCAAATTGATTTTGAAGTTTGTACTGAAGCAAAGGTTGGACTGATTTCACTGATGCATTCATAACAAAGCACCGTTACCGAAGATCAGCTTTCTGCTGTTTGTTATGTAATTCTTTAAGAAACTCTGGGGCTTAATCTGCACCGTTGGGCCAGACAATTGTTTCTAGCTCTGGATCAACTACAACTTTAGAGAAAACATTGATATCTTTAAGCGGTTGAAATACAGGGCCATTTAATGAACCTTCAAGATTCACATCACCTAAAACTCCATCATCAAATGAAACCCAAATTTTATAGTTTGATATATGTTTTTCTGATTTTATGTGGAGCATTCTAATTACTCTAAAAGGGCTATATAACTGAGAGGCTGACCAGAACTGGCTTTTACCCAGTTTTCCTCTAGCTCTTCTTTATGGTAGAAATCCATTCTTGAACAAACTTAACCGATCTTTTAGGAAACTCGCCTTCAATGATTTCGCCCTCAAAACTGAAAATGGCTTCATGTCCTGAATATTTAGCATGAAAATGAGGCGGATTATGATCATTGAAATACATCGCGATCATTATTCCGTAAAACCGCTGATTATAGGCATCTCAGCCTCCACGACCTCATTGATAAGTCCATTGTATAATCTCTAACAGGGTTTGCATAATTCTGTAATACGAATCACATCAATTGAACAAGCACTGCTAAAATTTCTACAAAAAGACTTTCTTAATGCAGTTGGTGGTAAGCCTCCTCCACCGTACCAAACTCAAAATCCGATAACATCTGCTGCAGGCGCTGTTGGCAGCAATCAAGGTTTCGATAATGGCGAAATTGTGACAACACACTTAGCCCCTTTACATGGGGTTGGCCGGGGTCAATCTCCCAGGGGTGGATATAAAACATCTGCGCCCCCCTATGCTCAGAAGCAGCTTTCATAAACAGCCGCTTAAATAACCAATAAGGAAATTGGCGAAAATAGCCACCACCGGACACAGGAATACGGCTACCCAACACCGCCGAGGTGGTTAATGGAAACTCAATAAGATGATTGCCTTTGCCCGTGCGTATCTCATACGGTTCACAAGGCATGCCGGGCATACCATAGCGGTCATGATGAATAGGGAAAATACTGGAGTCCCAGCAAAAACCCAGCTCGGCTAAAATATCCAAGGCCCACAGGGATTTCTCGGTGATAGAATAACTCGCCGCCCTGTAACCGATTACAGGCTTTGCGGCGATCTGTTCAATAACATTTTTAGCCCTGGCACTTTCCTGCCTAAAGGTTTCTGGCGATTGAGAATAAATCAGCTGATGACTAAAGCCATGGCATGCAATTTCATGGCCCTGTTCGGCAATACGCCTAACAATAGAGGGGTATTGTTCGGCGACCCAACCTAGGATAAAAAAAGTCGCTTTAATCTCGGCATCAGCAAACATCTGTAACAAAACATCGGTATTGGCTTCAACATGGCTGGGCCAATCCTGCCATTGTGCGGGGGAAATCGCCTGCGCTAAAGCTGCAGCGTGATAATAATCTTCGACATCCACCGTCATCATATGATGTGGCATCGTCGTACTTGAGCCATAACTTAAAGCTCTAGTGGTAAATGCAGAGCTAGACATCAATAAAGCCCAATTTTCTAATGTACTTTAAAAATAGACTACAATTAAAGCGAAAATAAACATCATGCCTTTTTTCTTAGACAACATTTTTATATAAAAAACATCCATCAATCCTTACAGTAATATCATGCATTGAGATTCATTATGGCCATCACGTTATTTTTTATATCTGCCGTATTACTTTTTTATATATATTTTGGATATGCACTTTTATTACGCTTTTTACCTAAAAAAGTTTCGCCTAAAAATTCTGATTTCAAGCCCCTGCCAAGCATCTCGATTCTAATTTCGGCTTATAACGAAGAAGAATATATTGAAGAGACCTTAAAAAATAAATTACAGTTGGATTACCCCAAGACACAAATAGAAATTTTAGTGGTCTCCGACGCATCTACCGATAAAACCGATGCAATTGTTAAAAAATTGGCATCCACCTCCACCATCCCCATCACACTGGTACGCCAAGACAGCCGCCAAGGAAAGACCGCTGGGCTTAATCGACTGGTGACCTTAGCCAACAGCGATATCCTGATCTTTTCAGATGCAAATTCGATTTATGATGCCAGCGCGGTAAAACAGCTAGTTAAACAGTTTAAAGACCCCAAAGTGGGTTATATCACCGGAAAACTGATTTATACCCAGGCCGATGGCAGCATCATCGGTGAAGGTTGTAGCCGATATATGCAATATGAAAACTGGTTACGCCAACAAGAAACCACTATCAGCTCAATAGTGGGTGTCGATGGCGGCATCGATGCGATGCGTAAAAGCTTATATAGCCCGCTTACAGCCGATCAGCTGCCGGATTTTGTCCAACCCTTAAAAGTTATAGAGCAAGGTTATCAGGTGTGTTACGAGCCCACTGCCAAGCTATATGAACAAGCGCTGCAAATGCAGGAACAAGAATTTCGTATGCGTGTACGGGTTTGCCTTAGAGCACTATGGGCCATCTTTGATATGCGCCAGCTGCTTAACCCAGCACATTACGGTATGTTTGCCTGGCAGCTAACCTCACATAAGTTATTACGTTATCTGGCCTTTATTCCACAGGCCGTCATATTGATAAGCAACCTAGCGCTTGTTGGAAGCGGCTTATTTTTTCAACTGTTTTTTCTGGCCCAGATGTTAATTTATAGTTTTGCATATTATGGCTATCGCCTGCGTGATAAACCCAATATACCCAGCCTATTTGGCTTACCTTATTATCTATTGTTTCTAAATATCAGTGCCGCAGTGGCCTGCTATAAGTTTTTACATAAAGAAAAAATTGTTATATGGCAGCCCAGACAAGGACAGGTTTAATAATTAATCACAAAATTAAGATTACAAATCCAGCATTCGAGTATAGCTCTAATGACGCTTATGAGCTTTGAATAGAGAGCTTGATTAGTGAAGTAGCTATAGCTCACCGGATACATAAACAAGGATAATACCTGAAGTAGTCAAATAATTTGTATGATAAGTCACTGGCATTTTGTTGTAGAGAAATAGATCAATAGATTTGATTGGGCGTAAGGACGCATCAGAATAAACGATCACTGATTAGGTCAAGTAATGTCGATCATACCAATTAATAAACATTATTAAGGAAAACAGTAGTTTGTTATTTTTCGAGGGTGTAAAAATAATTGTGTAAATGCTAATTATCTATAACCTTAAAAAAGGTAAAAATAATGAGCACAATGATGAACCACAAAAAACTACAAGCTATGGCTGAAGAGCAGGAAAAAGATATTAAAACGCCTGAAGACCTCAGCCAACTTAGCGCTTCCTTCACCAAACTGACCGTTGAAGCCGCTTTAAAAGGCGAGATGAATCATCACCTCGGTTACGGAAAAAGCGACCCTACTGGCCGTAACACCGGCAATAGCCGTAATGGATATTCATCCAAAAGACTCATCGGTGATCATGGTGATATCGATATTCAAACGCCTCGCGATCGCAACGCTACCTTTGAACCCCAGTTAATAAAAAAGGGGAAATCTCGCATCACCGGTATGGATGATCAGATTTTAAGCCTCTACGCCAAAGGTATGAGTACACATGATATTGTTGCTGCTTTTCAAGAAATGTACGGCGCAGATATCTCTGCCGGACTGGTTTATCAGGTGACTAATTCCGTTATGGAAAAAGTTGTTGAATGGCAAAGCAGGCCGTTAGATGCCGTTTACCCTATCGTTTATTTGGACTGCATTGTGCTGAAAATACGCCAGGATAAACGCGTCATCAACAAAGCTATTCACCTGGTTTTAGGGGGTGATATCGAGGGCCACAAAGAGTTGTTAGGCATGTGAATCTCGGAAAACGAAGGGGCTAAGTTCTGGCTATCAGTGCTAACCGACTTAC
>JABSRQ010000121.1 GCA_013215055.1 Pseudomonadales bacterium
GGCCACAAACACCTTACCTTCAAGCGGCACGTCTCCTTGATGGAAACTGGTGATGGAGAGGTCTAAAAAACTGGAACAGGCTGATATATGAAAAATCAGCGCGGTTATTAATAAAAACCTTAAAGTCATACCCTTTACTCCACGGTCAAATATAAATGCGTAACAGAAACAAAACAGCCCCGAGGATATCGAGGCTGAGAGTGATAACTATCGTGTTTAAAGATTAGCTATAATTACAACTTATTCTACAACCATTACGTCTAACTCAGTAAACTCTATAGCTACAGAGTTCATATTTATTTCAACGTATTTAATATCAAGTGGCGCCATCTAAGCGTCACTTAACAATCTTATTATTGCTCCGACTCTTTAGGTGGCACCACAAAAGCCAATGATGCTGGGTTCTGATTCGTCTGAATCGTAGCCACCAAGGTATCATCCGCAGGATCAATCAAGCTGATATACGGGTTTACATCAGCAACCCCAACCCATAACAAACCTTCAGGTCCTGTTTTAATCAGGCGAATATCAATATTGGCAAGCTCGGTAACCGTCGCATCTGCTACCACTCCAGTGGTAGGATTAAAACGATAAACACTTGAAGAACCCCAGCTGGCATACGCGACAAAATAGGCAGTGTTAGCATCAACAATGGCTAGATTACTGATTTGATCATAAGGATGATTATCAATATCGCCGTCATCAACAATGATTGCTGTTGAAAAGTCCGTCATATTAATCGCTTCAATGCCTCCATCGTAGCCTACAGGTCTTGCTTCACACCACGAAGATCCTTCCTCACAACCATAATCACCCACCGCCTGAACTAACAGGCCAACATCTGCTTGATAGGCAATTACACCTGGATTCTGTACTTTTAAAGGAATGCCTTTTAATGTGTCATCAAGGCTCATCTCTTTTTCGGTATCGGTAGTGGTATCAATCACCGCGACAAAAGCGGTAGCACCGGTTGCAAACCATTCAAGGCGCTGTAATAAGACATACAGCTCATCACCGACTAATACCGCACTGGCAGCTTCTGGGCTGCCGTCACTATCGGCATAAGCGGATAGGTCAATCTCGCCAATTTTAAAAGCATCTTCTGTTTCGGCTGAAGGGTTTACAATCCAAATAGCGGCATCGTTATAACGCAACAAATAAGCTTTTGTTTCGCTCACAAAAATCAACTGATAAGGATTTACTGAATCATCATTGGCATTCATTTTTGTTGAATAGTCGGAAAATACCGCAAGAGTTGGGTCTAAAGGATTAAATTTTGATACTGTATCAATACCAAAACGACCCAGCTTATAAAAATGTTGGCCGTAGGCATCAACAGAAAAATCACTTTTATCTGAAGGAGAAAAATTAGCGGTTGCCACTAGGTCTTCATCATGCAGATTAATAATTTCAATATCACTGCTAGCATCATTGCCATGTAAGTTGGTTAATACAATGGCGGCATAATCGGTACTGAAGGCAGAGGTATCGTTATCATCATGGTCACAAGCGCTAAGCATCAAAACACTCAGTGCTACAGCACCGATTTTCATTTTAAACTGCATAATATTTTCCTTTAGAAGTTAACTGTTAGGGTAGACATAATCGAACGCCCAGGGCTAGGCATGTAATTAAAGTCCATAAAGTTTTTATTCAATAAATTTCTGGCGGTAAAATTAAGCGTGACATCGTTAAAATAAAACTCGGCTAAAAAGCCAAGATCTTTTTTAGCATCGGCTTTAATCTGATTGGTACCGGTATAATAAAGACCATCATCGAAGGCATAGTTTAAGTTTGCAGCCATCCAATCATCCTGCCAGCCTACAGATAGATAATGACTAAAATGATAAATTCCTGGTAATTTTTTGCCTTTAAGCGCTCGAATTTCACTTAAATTTTCTGAATCCATTAAGGTATTACGTAACTGAACATATAAGCCGCTCTGCCAGAAATATTCCATATCCGATTCAATACCACTAACAGTCGATTCACTGTAATTCACCGGATGGCCTATACCTCGGCTATCAATAAAAACATAAATACCGTCTTCAAGCGCCTGATAAAAGGCACTGGCCTGCCAATTAAAATTATTCAAAACTATTTCAAAACCTGCATCAATAAAATTAACAGTTTCGTGTTTTAAATCAGGGTCACCTTGGTAACTGCCAAACTCACCGTATTTTTCTCCCATAGTGGGCATACGTATCACCTGCCCAAAATTTGTTTTCAACACAAAAAAATCTGTGATCTTATACTTTAAACCTAGCTGCATTGTAGGCTCAGAAATACTCACCGAGTTTTTTTCATCTTCTCGAACCAGCTGATCCACTTCATCCTCAACATAAAATAAACGTGCTAGAGCATTCACACTAAATTGTGAATGTAAAAACCACTCATCCGACAAACCTACAATCATCGATTGCCTATCGGCAGATAATATTTGCGTATTGCTTATTAAGTTTTCTTTTTTGTATTCATCACGGCGTAACTCTAGCGACAGCGCAAACTGATGTTGTGAAAAACGCCGCTCTACTGCATTAATAAGGCCGTAAGCATCAACATCTGATGCAACATGCTGAGGTTGTGAAGTACCCAAAGTGCCCGAACGATCATCAAGCACCTGATTTTCATTCATCAAATACGCACGGTGAGCAATAGAGAATTCAGCCATATTGT
The DNA here is from genome assembly GCA_013215055.1 of Pseudomonadales bacterium. Classification (GTDB taxonomy): domain Bacteria; phylum Pseudomonadota; class Gammaproteobacteria; order Pseudomonadales; family DT-91; genus CAKMZU01. The sequence goes on from JABSRQ010000121.1 coordinate 2,677, forward strand.
AATCCACTACAAATTGATTTCTTATACTTTCATCAATACGTCGAGCATCATCGGTGGGTTTATTAAATTCTGTTGGCAGTCCGTGTTCACCATCACTATATTGCAATAACCATTGCACAGAGGCGTTATCAAAATGCTGGCGTATTTTAAAAAACAAGGTCTCTTGTTCAAAATCGGCATTCACTCGTTTAAGTGAATCATTGCCAAAAACACCGTCAGCCACAGCATAATCGTTTTCAGCCTGCTGCTTAGTTAAAGATAATAAAAACTCGGTATCATCGATGTGATCCCAGTAAGAAGCCTCACCGGTAAGCGTTGAAAAACTGCCTGCGCTTATGCTTAATTGCCCACCTTGCTGCAGCATCGATTGGCGACTTTTTATATTAATCGCACCTGCTAAATTAGCATGGCCTAATTGTACTGGCGTTAATGAGGGATAAATTTCAATGCGCTCAATCAATACGGTAGGGATCGTGGTTAAATCTGCAAGGCCGGAACTTGGACTATTTAATAACATGCCATCTAAATAAGCATTCACTTGACGGCCGGTTGATCCTCGAATCGATATCGTATTAAAACTGCCAAAACCACCGGTGGTTTTAACTTGCACGCCTGCCTGCCGGTTTAGCAATTCACTGACACTGGTTAAGCGCCCGTCAATTTCACCTCGATCAATCACCTTGGCAAAACCACTATAAGACTCAATATTAATATCGGTAATACTGTAGCGGCGTTCTTGAATACCCAATACTTCGGTTTGCTCGGGTGTTGTATTTTCTCTAGATGAAGAGGTTTCTGCTAGAGGGCCAGCCACACAAAATGCACACCAGGAAAAACCTGTTAATAATAACGTTTTGAACAAACTCACAATTAAACCAGTTAGGGTATTCGTTTTATGCATCAAATCCTTATGCATAAACGAATCAAATTCTTATCTTTTGATTTCCCCGTCAAAAGTAAAAAAAGGCATTGTTTTCACAATGTTTTGAAGGTAGGTCTCCTGGCTTTTACGTGTTTAGCGTCTCTGTGCCTTCCCGGATAAATCCAGTGGCAGGGGTACAAGTAACTCGTAATTACAGTTGCGGGCACAGCTACGGATTTATGTACAAAGGTTGTATATGCACCGTATTCTCTATTATTCCACTAAGGAACCTTCGGGTGCCGATTTTATAGATATGTAGGAAAAGGTCAAGCTTTGAGCGATTAACAGGGCTCTAACTCATACACTACGGCGCTTGCGATAGCAGCCATCACCAGCCGGCCTAATTGCTGACCTAGATGTAAATGCTTACCTAGATAGGCAATTTCGGTGTCGGTATCATTTTTTTCAGGGCATATAACCACGGAGCAATCGGTGCCTGTACCTGTTGCGATAAGCCCGCTGATAGGGCTTTTTACGGATAATTGCTGCAATACGGCAGATTTAGCCTCGCTAATCATGCTAATGGCCTCAACCATCGCCGCCGGTGAAAGGGGCTTATTCACCATTAAAACCAAATTGATCGTGCCTTGTTTCTCAGTGTGTTGTGACTGGAACTCAGCAACATCGGCTTTATCCCCTACTCTGCGTGCATTACCCAAACCGCAGCTGACACACAGTGTAAACAGCACATCGCCGCTGTGAACTTGTGCGACTCTAACGCTATTCATCGAGGCAGCGGTCATCATGCCTATGCAGTTTTTATTGATACCCAAGCTTGTCGCTTTTTTGAACAAGGTGATTTCTGCAGCTTCGGTGACATCGGCTGAGGCTTCAACTTTTAGGTTTAAAAGATGATTTACCTGCACCAAACCGCCATTTAAAATGGCAGAACTCAGGCCTATTTGCGGCCGCTGGAATGACAGGTGAAAACAGGATGCATCCCGAAACAGTTCACAGCCTGGGTTAAGTTGCATCGGTGCGGCGCTTATTGGAACAAACTGTACATCCGAGAATAAACGTTCATCAAGCAACATCGAGCCTGCGTTGGCATTAGTCATTTTTTTACAAACGCTTTTTAGGCAAAATATACATGTCGTCACCCTCGTTAAATCTGGCACATTCAACATGATAAGTCGTAGCTAACACCTCATCCGTTAACACCTTTTTGGCACTATCATCTTTGACAACTTGCCCCTCATTTAACATCACTAGGCGGTCACAAAAATGTGCGGCATGATTTAAATCATGTAAAACCACCACAACCGCACCACCATCACGAGCATGTTGCTGTAATATTTGCAGAATATGTAACTGATGATAAGGGTCTAACGAGGCAATCGGTTCATCGGCCAAAATCAATTCAGGCTCGGTAGCCAGTAAGCGTGCCAACATAACCCGGGTTAGTTCCCCACCGGATAACGTGGTTACCACTCGTTGCAATAAATGTTCAACTTCTGCTGCAGCAACCGCTTTATCAACCGCCAGTTGATCAGCCTCGCTGAGTTTTCTAACCATACCCTGGTGTGGCAAACGTCCTAATGCAATCAGCTTCTCGGCCTTCAATGGCCAATTGGCCACCGCATTTTGCGCCAAATAACCGATAGACCTGCCACGAAGCTTAGCATCCATGGTTTGTACATTTTCACCCTGAAAAAAACATTGACCTTTATCCATAGGCATTAGATTAGCCAAGCATTTGAGCAAGGTACTTTTACCCGCACCATTGGGGCCAATCAAGCCTACCATCTCCCCTCGGTGTATTTTAAAATCTACCGCTGAAAGAATAACCTTCTCAGCCACGGAAAAATGGATATTGTTAGCATCTAACATCGCAGGCGTTTTATTATCACTCATTACTGAATCTCATTACGCATGCGATAAATCATCCAAAGGAAAAATGGCCCACCCACTAACGAAGTTACAACACCAAGCTTTAACTCTTGATTAACCGAAATGAGTTGCACACAGATATCAGCCAATAATAATAATACACTGCCACCTACGCCCGAAATCAACAGCAATTTCCCCGGCTGGTAATCAACCATCGGGCGAAACAAATGTGGTACAACCAGGCCAATAAAACCGATACTCCCACTGATAGACACAGCAGCGCCCACAGACATCGCCACAGCTAACACAATAAAGGTACGCTCCAACACAGGGTTAAAGCCTAGTGTCTGAGCGGTATCTTCTCCCAACGACAACGCATCTAAATAAGCACCACGGCTTAATAATATCGCCACACCCACAAACATAAACGGTGCCACTATAGCAACATCATTTAAGCTGCGGTTACTTAAAGATCCAAGTAACCAATAGACAATTTCATTCATCGCATAGGGGTTATCTGAAAAATTTAACGCCAAGGCAATAAAAGAAGAAGCCACGGCGTTGATCGCCACGCCAGCCAAAATTAAATTTAAGACACTGCCTTGCCTGCCTGCCAATAAAAAAATCAACAACACAGAAATGCACGCACCGATAATGCCCCCCAAAGGCAAAGCAAACCAGACCAGTCCGGCCCAACCAAAATACAAGGTACATACCGCACCTAATGCCGCGCAATTAGTTACCCCTACAAGCCCTGGGCCAGCCAACGGATTACGCAGCAACCCCTGTAAACTTGCCCCGGCACAACCCAAAACAAAACCGACTAACACCGCTAATAAAGCTCTAGGCAGACGAATCTCAGAGAAAATGAGCCAGTGGACGGCATCCGTTTCAGTGCCTGAGCCCGATGAAAGCCCATAGCTAATCGCCTGACCTAAAGGCACTGCAATAGGCCCTAACTGTATATCAATAAAGAAAAACAATGCCAATAAAATAAGCATAGCCGGCCAAATAAGGTATTGAATATTTGCAGAGGTAAAGCCCATAAAACGCACGCTATTTGTGCCCCTTAACTTGAAAATCTTGATAAATAAGTCGTAAATGCTCTAACACATCAACAGAAGACGGCCCACCACACATCCATAAATTGGCAGGGATATTCACCACCTGTGTATTTGGCAGGCCTCTGGTTAACGCAGGGTGCTGTAAAAAGACCTGTGCATTTGAGTTTTTATTATTACTGCTGTCTTCCATAATTAACACATCAGGCTGAATCATTAATAGCTGTTCCAAGGATAAATTTCCATGCCCCGTCATACCCAACTGCGTCGCGCCATTTTCAAAACCCGCTAAGCGAATTAAATCATCATGGATAGTGCCTGCCGCATGGGTAAAACCATTAGCCGCATAAATAACTGCAACCGGCTTTTTGGCAGCGTTAGAGCTGTCATTTTGTAAATGCGATGTAGCAAGCTGAATACGTTTATTTAAATCTTGGATAAGAGCCAAGCCTTTATCTTCTTCTCCAATAAGCATGGCAATATGCTCTAAGGTCGCAGTCACCTGAGCCAGGTTCTCTACCAACGGGATAATTTCTACGTTATATCCAAAGGCACGTAATAGATGAACTTTATGAATATCGTCATAACGCCCTGCCACGATCAACTCAGGCTTTAACGGCAATAACTGTTCGGCATCACCATGAGTTAACGGTATGCCTACCGCCCGCTGCCACAGGTATGAATACTCTTTATCGGCCGCTAAATCGGATAACGCCACTATGTTTTTTTTGTCGGCCAATAACATTAAAAACTGATCGGCACACAGGTTTATCGACGCGACTTTCAGCGCATCATCGGTTTTTTTGGCAGCAGCCAAAGAGGAAAAAGGAAAACATAAAAGACAGGTGATTAGAACTATCACCTGTTTAAGATTAAAAACTGACATCAATAATTATAAATCAACGCCTTTACGCGCTTTAACTCCAGCTCTAAAAGCATGTTTAGTATCGTTGATTTCAGATACTGTATCGGCCAATTCACGAATCGCTGAACCACCACCACGGCCAGTCATAACAACCGATTGCTCTTTAGGGCGGTTGCGGATGGCGTCTAACACCATGGTTTCATCGAGATATTTATAAGCCAGCATATAGGTTAATTCATCTAGCACCACAAGATGGTTTGTTTCATCTTTAAGCTGCTTGGCGGCAACTTCCCAGGTGCGTTCAGCTGCTGCAATATCACCTGATCTATCCTGTGTATCCCAGGTGAAGCCTGTGCCCATCTGATAAAAATCAACCTCGGGGTGCTTATCACGGATAAATAATTCTTCGCCGGATAATATCTGGCCTTTAATAAATTGGGTGATAGCAACTTTATAACCATAACCCAGGCTGCGCATGACCATGCCAAAAGCCGAACTGGATTTGCCTTTGCCGTCGCCGGTTAATAAAATAACAACACCACGCTCTTCATCGGCCAGCGCAATATTGGCATCTACTTTTGCCTTTTGCTTTTCCATGCTGTTTTTATGTTTGGCATCTTTTTTATCTGTCATGCTAAAACCTCAAAAATTCAGGTTTTGATTATACAGGGCTAAAGCGGTTTTTATAGCATTTCATCAAATTCGTGCCCAAGCTCCGCGATCTCATCGAGACGCTGCAATAACATTAACTCATCAAGATCTATTTTCTTGGCAACCTCTACCGGGAACCGAGCACGAATATCGTCTTCTGAAAACTTATTATCCTGACTGATAACCAGAAACTGAGCAATATGTAACAAGGCGGCATAAACACAGAATTCTTTTTCGGCCAGAGGATTCGCCTGCCCTGCTACGGCTAAGCTAATCACATCAGGGAAGCGCCATTGCTTGGCTAACTCAGCCCCCAGCTGTGTATAGGTCACACCGATCTGTGATGCTTGTAACGCGATGCGGTTACCACCAAATTTAACCGCTTCATCTATCTTTAAGGCTTTTGCAGGTGCACCCAAATGCAATAAAACTTCACCGACATTATGTAACATGCCACAGGTAAAGGCGGTTTCTGGATCGGCAGCGACACTTTTGGCCAACTCTTTAGCAACCGCGGCTACCTTAAAACTTACCTGCCAAAAATGTTTAACATCAAAATCAGCTGGGGATTCAAATGCGCCTTTTACACCCGAGGCTAAAACCAGGGTACGTAAGGCATTAACGCCAATGGATATAACCGCATCATTAACCGTGGTTACGGTGCGTGATGGGCCATAATAAACCGAGTTAGCCATACGTAACACTTTGGCCGTAAGCGTTTGATCCATTGCTATTTTCCCAGCTAATACCAGCGTATCAACATCCTCATCATTGAAGCTTTCGATGAGTTCTTGTACGACTTTAGGGATGTTGGGGAGATTAGAGATCTCTTCGAAGAATTGCGCGACTTCCATGGGCTAAACCTTATTATCTAGAGATAAATTCAGCTTAGCTAATAGGCTTAAAACTGTCGAATAAGCCTTACATTAAAAATGTTAAACCAACAGAAATAAAATCAACAACCAAAGCACTGCTGATGCATTTACCAGCTTGCAGGCCAAGATTAACGTTGCAGCGCTTAACGGCCTGCCTCTATCGGCTTCAACACCTAAAATCGGCCTAAAATGCATGCTGCCGTGATAGCTTGCCACGCCCCCTAAACTTACCTGCAAAGCGCCTGCACCTGCTGCCATAACCGGGCCGGCATTAGGGCTTTTCCATTGCGCCCCTTGCAACTGCCAGCAGCGATAAGCCGTGGAGATACTGCCTTGTACAACCGGTGCCAACAGACAATAACTCAACGCGGTTAATCGGGCCGGAATAAAGTTCATCACATCGTCAAACCTTGCGGCAAACTTGCCAAAATGCATAACGCGATCATTTTTATATCCCCACATCGCATCCAACGTATTACTTAAGCGGTAAAGCACCACCCCCGGTATACCGGCAATACAAAACCAGAAGATCGCTGCAAAAATGGCATCCGCACCATTTTCTAATACAGACTCCGTACCTGCGGCAATAATCTCTTCTTCATTCAGATTTGTGCAATCGCGGCTCACAATCATACTGACTTGATGCCTCGCATCATCAATAGCTGCATTCAACTCAGGTCTCTCTTTTTTGCTGCTGCGCTGTAGCGTCTCAAACTGCTGTAAAGGTTTGATGATAGCCTCTGCATGCTGCATTAAACTCTGCCGCCCCAGGGCAAAATATAAGACGATGACCGAAAGCATAAAATGCACAATGCCGTCGCCGGATAAGCTATCTAAAACAAGAAAAAGCCCAACAATAGGCATCACAACCAAGGCCCAGGCTTTAAAACCGGTAAATACATTAGCAGACGCGGGGATATTGAGTTTTTTTTCAATCGTATTGGCCCGGTCACCAAAAAACACCAGCGGATGATGCTGACGAATTTCTGCAAAAAAATAATCCATCAACAAAGCACTACAAACGGCTAAAAAAAGAAAACTCAAAATACTGGCCTTATTTATAATTTAAGAACTTTTGCCTCAACGGATAATAAGCGGCACCAGGTAGCATAACTGATAGACGCCTCAACAGCATCGGCCAACTTCTCAAATTGCTGCTGCCTAAAGGCTGGGTAGTCAAAAGTTTCGGCGTCTTTTAAACCCGCCCAATGTAACAAATGCTGTAATAATAGCGGCTGATCAAATAAGCCATGTACATAACTACCCAACACATTGTTTTCAGCATTGATGCAGCCATCTAAAAAAACCTGGCCTGCTTCATTAACCAATTCAAATAAGGCCGTGTCTTCACAAATACCCTCGGTGATACCCGCATGAATTTCATAGCCCTCTACCGTCAGCGCATTATCTTCACCAAAAATTTTATGTTGCGTAGTACCTGAAACATTACGCAAAACTTTATCGCTTTGCAGATGTGTGGTTATAGGCAGCAGGCCTAAACCTTGGCTACAACCCGCTGCTGCCTCAATCGCATCCGGGTCATCGATAGACTGCCCCAACATTTGATAACCACCACAGATGCCTATCACCTTGCCTCCAAAACGCAGATGGCGCTGAATATGATCGGCCCAGCCTGAGCTTTTTAACCACTCAAGATCATCTCTGACATTTTTTGTGCCGGGTAAGATAATTAAATCGGCCCCATTAAATTGACTGGCATCACGCTGATATGATAAATCGACTTGAGCATGTAAACGCAACACATCAAAATCGGTATGATTTGAGGCTCTGGGGTAAACCGGCACTACCACTTTAAAGCCTTGATTCCCAGTGCCTATTTGGCGTTGATCAATCGCATCTTCGGCTTCGATGTACAGATCCATGATATAGGGAATAACCCCAAGTACAGGCACATTGCAACGTTGTTCCAACCACTGCAGCCCTGATGTCAGTAAATTGATATCACCTCTAAAACGGTTAATCACAAAACCCACTACCCGTTGCTGCTCACTTTTAGACAGCAACTCATACGTGCCTACCAAATGGGCAAAAACGCCACCCCTATCAATATCGGCGATGATGATCACCGGGCAATCAGCCACCTCGGCAAAACCCATATTGGCAATATCTCGATCACGTAAATTAATTTCAGCCGGGCTACCTGCCCCCTCTACGATGACTAACGGGTAAGCCTGATGAAGTCGTTGATGCGAGGCTAATACTTCATTTAAAAGCGAGGGTTTATGTTCGTGGTAAGTGCTGGCCTGCATATTACCTATCGCCTTACCGGCCACTATAACCTGCGCACCGAGATCGGAATTCGGTTTCAGTAATACCGGATTCATATCCACATGCGGTTTTAAAAATGCCGCTTCGGCCTGGACAGCCTGAGCCCGACCTATCTCACCACCGTCTTCGGTCACGGCAGAATTAAGCGCCATATTCTGAGGTTTAAACGGTGCAACCGAATGGCCTTTACGTGCCAAAATCCTACAGATAGCCGCCACCAAGACAGACTTACCCGCATCGGAGGTTGTACCTTGAACCATCAAGGTATGAGGATGTTTAAAAACTTTCTCTGTCACTGCAACTCCATAATACATTTACAACAAATAAACGTGTATAACGTGATCGAAAAACGCATTATACGATTTAGAGGCTTGTAAACACAGACTTTTAGCTATCATAAATCGCTGCGCCAATCACCCATTTTTGACAAAACTGAGCACGGAAATATTAATCACGAACAAAGCGAGCCTAATCATCGGCGCCTATGAATAGGAGGTGGTATAATATAGCTCTATAACTCATGCAAGAGCATTAAAAAAATCCGGCAAATATTCACCGCTGCTCTATAATAACTACATCCTCAGACACGTAGTCAGTCTTATGGAATCCCCTACGCAATATCATATTTTCCGCAGCGTTATTCGTAAAGTGTTAGACGAAACCGAAGAGCTGCCCAGCTTACCCTCGATCACACTTAAAATCCGCAAAGCCGTAGCAGACCCCGATACAACGGCGGTACAACTGGCCAGGCTTATATCCCAAGACCCAGCCCTTTCCGCGCTGTTAATCAAATACAGTTCATCCCCGCTTTATCGTAACAAGGAACCTATCACCACCTTACAAGGTGCGATTCAAATTTTAGGCATGACTACGGTCGCCAATATTGTGATGACACACAGTATTAAAAGTGTTTTCCCGATGCGCACGGTTCAGTTAAGAAAGCTGTTTGACCGCAGCTGGTTACGTCAAATCGATAAGGCCAGCATGGGGGTATTTATTGCCAGCCGGGTTAAATACCGCCCTGCCGATGAAGTATTAGTCACCAGCCTACTCACCGAAGTTGGCACACTAGCCGTGCTTTCCGCGTTAGCCCAATCTGAGGATACCCCCACTGAAGATGTTTATATTGATATGTGCAGAGAATACAGCAGAAAACTGTCTATGGTTTTATTAACCAAATGGAACGTGGATAAACGCTTACTGGATATCGTTAAACATTGTGGTGAATGGCAATATAGCCGTTCAGATAAACTTGATGTGTTAGATATCATCAACCTGGCTTTGTATCACACCGCGTTACAGGGAAAAAATTGCAGAGATTTACCCCCACTGAAGACAATAAAGGCCTATTTAAAGCTGCCAAGATCCGCAAATGAATTAAGCCAAGATTCGAGGCAGCTGTTATTAATAGAAAACAATTTGCAAGCTATTCAAGCCCTGTCACGCAGCCTAACATAACTATAGTGCCCGATAGATCTTATCAAGCTGCTGGTAGACTTGCTCAGCAAAATCATCTGACACATTTTCGGCGGCATTTAAAATCTCACTCAAACATTCATTATCTTCCTGGCCATTCCAGATCTTGATATAACTGCCATCTTTATAACCGTGATCTTGGCGGAAAAAGTTTAAAACATTTTTGCCTACATATTGCTTAAACAGCTCATCAAAACTCATTTCTGTCGCATTCAATAAGCCTGAAAATTTAACTACATCAAACTTGCGGGTCGCCAACAATGATTCAGCTAAGGATTCAGTCGCTTCAATAACCCCTTGAGCTGACTCGCCTGTTGCTTGCAAAGCATCAGCAATCTCTGCCGCTATGACTGCCGTATCCCTGCCATCGATCAACATACTTAAACCGAAATGCCAGATATCAACAACCTCTAATTGCACCTGCCCCATATCGGGTGTTTGTTTCTTCCACCACTTGTAACCATAATGATCAACCAGCTCGCCACATTCAATCCAGATAGCCCTGAACCATGCAAAGTCTTGCTGTATCCAATCAGGATGAACTTTTTTGTTCATTTTATCCTGCAAATCTAACATCACTACTAATTGTTGTTGCATGAATTTACTCCAAAAAATCACTATTTATATCTAAAATTTGTGCACGGTCTTGGCTGTGCTGATGATGAATATCCATCGCTAACACGGCATCTATATCTAAAGCCTGAGACGGAGAATAAGCCCCTGGCATAAGCTTGTCTGCCAGAACATGCTCAACCGCCATCAGAGTGCTGAAAACAGAAAAGCTAAAAGATTCTGCGACTTCCATCTTATGCTCTAACCTCCCAGAGTTATCTCCCGCTATATATCCTTGAGCCGTGATCTGTATGTTTCTTGTTAGTGTATCGCTACACTTATTTTCTCTGCGCTTATCCATTTGATTTTCTATAAAACGCTGTATTAACGCAGTCTTCAGAATCGGCTTTAATATGCCCATCCATCTGTATTTCCTGAACACCGAATGACAGGATTCTTGGTACAGGCTAATCTCGTTAAGGCCACTGCTATACATACACATGCCCTTATCTGCCTGTAACAACGCATAAGGCAACTTCTTGGCATTTACAGTTCCCTGCAAGAATAAAAAAAACAAGGTTTTCTGCATGCCGCGACTGTAAAAAGGCTGCCCAGTGTAGATTAGTTTCACACGACTTATCTCTGCATGTTGCTCCAGCAAACGATGCACAAGCACATCAGCCACCACAGAATAAAAGCCAAGCGCTGGAAGGATAACGCTACCACTTTCTATTGCTTGATTATCGCAAGCCAAGCTTTGTTGATTCACCGCAGTTTCTGCCGATACATCTAAATAATGGCAACCCTTAGCGATTGCCGCCGTTCTAAGTGCATCAGCCGTTTGCATAAAAGGCCCAGCGCAATTCAGTAACAACACCACGTCATGAAGTTGATCTTTAATGATTTTTTGGTGCTGTAAATCAAATACCCGATATTCCAGATCATAAGTATCCGCTAGCAACATCAGCGCCTTATCATTACGCCCGGCTAATATCGGTTGATAACCTCTGCGAACAGCTTCAGCGACAATCAACTGCCCAAGAAAACCATTTGCACCATAAATCATCCACATTTTCATAGGTCTTTATCGATTGGCCGAGCGCAGTAGAGCCTGCCAATGCATCAGCAAGGTTTCAATTAATAGCTGAGCATTGGGGTTAGATGGGCCTTGCACCTCTCGAATCGCTGATTGCAGAACTTCCAGTAATTTATAGGCACGCTGAGTAAAGCCTTTTTGCTTAACCACAGATTCAAACAATTCCAAATTTAACGTCTGTAATGTCCCCCCCGACATTTCGCATTTTAACAATTGCCATAATAGTTTCTGGTTAATATCTAACCACAGCAATACATCTTGCTTCTGCAATTCTTCGGCTATCTTAATAATACTGGCCTGCCCGGTTTTAATCGCCAATAGCTTATCGATACTGTCGTTATACAGGCTAAGCACATCCCCCTCCCAATAGTCTAACGCTAATAAAGGGTTGCCATTAGCCAGATTGAGGATCTTCTGACGCTGACTAATATCACTGATAAAGGTTGATAACCATATTTCAGCCGTTTCTATATCCGGCTTTGGCATCGCAATAGACTGACAGCGTGAACGTATCGTTGGAAG
>JABSRQ010000122.1 GCA_013215055.1 Pseudomonadales bacterium
TAACGTCGCCCCGCCATCCGTATCAGCAAAAACGTATTCCCCGACACTGCGCAGTTCATATTCCAGCCCAGTCAGTAATTCCCACTGCTCTGCCTCATAGCGATAATTAGTCACTATTCGGCTACGATAATTGCCATCATTTTTATTGGAACCAATACGGCCATCACCGGCAACGCCACTCAAGGCAAACATATCCGTAATCTCAGAGTTTTGATAAAAAGGGTTATAATCGGCAAAGACCAACCACTGGCCATGCAGGGCAACAAATTCATAAGCAGCATGAACTAAACTGCCCTCATAAAGCATCTCTCTAAAGGGCAAAATACTGCCATTGAAACCGCCTGTACGTTCTGATCGATAATTTTGTAACATAAAACTGAAACCCTGATAGGCACCTTCAACAAGTACCGAAGCATATTGGGTTTTATGCGCATAAGAACCTGACAAGTCTTGTACAAAGCTGATGCTTACCGGATCAAAGCCACTGATGGCTCTAGTGACTTCTGCATCGTATGTTTCATCGTTCACTTCGGCAGATAATGTGATATGGCCAAAGCCCTCCTTCTTCCATCCCATAGTGATATTGCCATTAAGTAAATCATTACTGCCCGCCTGTAAAAAAACAGCAGCCTCATCATCTTGGCGAGTAATGATATTAATCACACCGGCTGACGCATTGGTGCCATAAATAACCGAACCTGGCCCGCGTATCACCTCTATGCGCTCAATCGCCTCAAAGGGAATGCCATTAATGGGTATATCACCATGGGATGGCATCCAATAAGGTACACCATTTAAGAGAAACAAGACTTTTTGATTATTGGCATCGGATATGCCACGAATTTGAATCGGGTTATTGCCTAATAAGGTTTCATTAACGATAAAGCCTGGAATAAAAGTAATGAAATCACGTAAATTTCTCATGCCCATCGCTTTAAGGTGACTGGCCTGATAAACCGAAACAACCGCGGGCGCATCCATCACGCGTTCCGGTTTTTTTGAGACAATATCAACTTTTAATAACTCTGCTAGAGACAGGATACGTGTACGTGAAGGCTCATTATTATCCGCATTTGCAATTGTCACGGAAAAGGTTAAAGCCATACTGAGAAAGGGTTTAAGCGCTAAATTAAACATAGCCAATAGCCACATAAGCGATCAACTGAGTATAGTACAGTTTGGCTATTTGATTAATATTGGCCAGACCTCGCTACAACTTTTAAACACCCACAATAAACACCTGAATCACCTGCACTGAAAGTCACGCTTCCAATTTATGGAAAGAGACTTCAACAGCAAGTTTTCCAATGCACGTTTACTACTTGAAAAGGAAAGAGGATTAAAGATGAAATGGCCAACATTAAAAGTATAGATGCATATCCAGCTGGACTTATGTCTATCAACCTAAGCATGTACCAAGGCTGCTAAAACGTCATTAACCGAAAAACATTGACAAGGTCGCTGACTATTTGGTGCTCATCGTTAATGCTAGAGCCTGTGAATTAAAGGCCTTGAACTAATATTCAAGGCTACAATATAAAGCTCAACACCTCACCAAAGAACCCTGAGTGCTCCTTGACGTCAACTACATATAACGCATGGATTTAATTTAACTTACATCCACACCTTTCGTTTTCTATTAGCCCTTATTTTCCATTCGTATCCAGTGAATGTGATGGTACAACTCAGACGTGAATTCGGAAATAAATTAAACCTACGCTTATTAACTAGAACCTCAGATTACGCTTTCATTATCAGTTTATTAAGCCATAAAGGTGTAATTCCTCACGTTGCATTGAACAGCTAAAACTCTCTCTCCTTGTTAAATCACTGTAGTGACTTGTCCATTCGACCGGAAATCCATATTGTCAGTGCCATTAAAATTTATAGAATCGACTTAGGACTTTAGCTTCTATCGATTTCCTGACTACTGCTAAACGACCACTGATAATCATCAATTCTTAGCAGAGCGAAACTTGAGTTCAAAAAAATCTCAGAGTAATGATAAACAATGCATATTTTTTTAAACATTCATCGGAAACAGATCGTTCAGTATATTGTTCGTAAATTCAGTTATCTTCGGTCTTACAAGGCAGCTCTAGCATCAACTAACATTCACAGATAAATCATCAACTTTAAAAATGTAAATTAGACACTTCATTAGTCGAATAACTATCGTTAGAATCCCAACTCTCATCTTTGACATTTATTGAAGGAACAATAATGCAAAAAACATCCTAGTACTGGCCCTCTCTGTAAGCACTCTGATTGCCTGTGGTTCAGACTCCCCAAAATCTACTGAAGACATTATCAAAAAAGCTGCAGGCGCAGATGCAGGCTCAAATGATAGTACCTACACTCCTCCCGAGGTAGATTTTAAAACCCCAGTATCTCCTCTGGTCGGCAACTGGATCACTCATTGCCTGGCTTTTGAAAACGATTTTTATATCAATGACATCACCTTCACAGAAACCACATTTACCCAGTTAGAAAACCATTACTCTGATGGATTTTTCTCTACGCCAACCACCACAAGCTTTTATTATGAAGGTAACTACTCAATCGGTTCTGAGGTGACAGTAGATAGCGGTATAGAAATCAAAGAGATCGATATGAATTATGATGACATGGGCATGCGCTATACGGTGTTCTATATTCAAACAGGAACATTATTTTGGGCTGACCCTAATACGGGCTCAACCCTGACGCCCGATCAAAGATCTACCGATGTCACCTTTCTTTATCCAGCAGAGAAACAATAACGTCTCAATCATTGATTGGGTTAAAGAGGCTATACATTCCGTATATCACTCGAAAATGCACTCTTATCTCACTAGAGATAGTAGTGACCTTGAACTAATATTCTGGTGTTGATTATGCCCCGCCTTCGCGACCAAACAGTGTCGCGTCAAGGGCTGGAAATTGTCCATGGCTTCGTAGGCCTGCGTGATCAACCTTCGCCAGGGTACTTGGATATGGACTTCTAGGTTTACTGCGAATTTAATATCAAAGTTGAAATCACAATCCGATCAACTTCAGCCTTATCATCAATAATATCGTAAACCATTTAGATTTTTACCTAAGGCATTACACCTTAATCCCATTGCCATACCTAACGAAGTTCATTTGTTTTATGTGGCCAAGATCTAGCTCACAATAATATATGAAAATAATACATGTTATTCCCTGTAAAACTCTATACCCTCCCCCGCGCATAAGTGGAATAGGCCACTGTCGTATGCATAGTTAATCTCACTTAATACAACTGTTATGGTTGAATTAATTTGGCTATACCAGGGATCAGTAACGGTAAGATTGACTTAAACAATGTTAGGGAATTAACACTATGTCTGTAAGACTACTAACGCTAGGTTCATATCTGGCGTCTTCTTTATTGATATCCAGCTTGTCGCTTACTGCACAAGCCGATCGCAATAAGCATCATCCCATTGTTAAGCCTGTTTTTGGCTGTCAACAAACCTCTGAAAATGAAAACTTCGTCAACTTCGAAAGCGGCCAGGTTAGACCTCTGGCTTTATCTGAAGACGGAAAACTGCTTTTTGTTGCAAATACCCCGGCTAACTGCCTGGAAATTTACAGCACCAAAGGCAATAAGCTAACCCGAATCAGTGCTGTACAAGTGGGTATGGAACCTGTTTCTGTTGCCGTGCGCAACAACCATGAAGTCTGGGTGGTTAACCATCTGTCAGACAGTATCTCAATTGTAGACCTGCGTATTACACCACGTGTTACGCGCACGTTGTTAGTGGGTGATGAGCCTAGAGATATTGTATTTGCAGGCCCAACGGGTAATAGAGCATTTGTTACCACGGCTCACCGTGGTCAAAATCACGATACGTTCAAATTTGAAGACTTGCGTACTCCAGGCATTGGTCGTGCAGATGTATTTGTTTTTGATGCAAATAACTTAGGTAAAGAGTTAGGCGGAACACCTGAAACTGTCATTTCCTTATTTGCTGATACACCACGTTCTTTAACCGTTAGTTCTGACGGTAACACGGTTTATGCCGCAGCATTCCTGTCGGGTAACCAGACAACAACAGTTGCAGCTCAAGCTGTAGCAGGTCAAAAGCCAGGCCCTCATGATAGCCATGAAGGTGTGTTAGCACCGGCCACCGGTTTGATCGTTAAATATAACGGTGAAGCTTGGGTTGATGAGTTGAATCAGGATTGGAGTTCAGCGGTTTTATTCAATCTTCCTGATAACGACGTTTTTGAAATTGATGCCAGCGCTGAAGTGCCTAACTTCAAAAAAGCTTATAGCCACGTAGGTACTACGCTGTTCAATATGGCCATTAACCCTGTTTCGGGTGCACTTTACGTCAGTAACACCGATGCCCGCAATGAAGTACGCTTCGAAGGTCCTGGTACTCGTAGCACAACGGTTAGAGGTCATATTACCGAGAACCGCATCACTGTGATCAACAAGGGCCAGGTTAATCCTGTTCACTTGAATCCACATGTTGATTTCAGCCTTCCCATGGGCGATGCAATTTCTGCTAACGAAAAAGCCAAGACTTTAGCTCAACCTACTAACATGCTGGTTAGTAAAGACGGTGAAACATTATTTGTTTCTGCTTTCGGCTCTAACAAGGTAGCAGTATTAAGCACCGCAGAGTTTGAAAAAGACGGCTATGTACCCAATGCAGCAGATCACATTAATGTTCCTGGTGGCCCAACAGGCCTGGCCATGAGCAATAATGGTAAAAATCTGTACGTTTATTCACGCTACGATAATGTCGTTTCTGTAATAAATGTGAAGAAGCAGAAAGTCAGAAACACGACGGCACTGTATAACCCTGAGCCTGCACATGTAAAAGACGGTCGTAAATTCTTATACGATGCCGATTACACCTCCAGCAACGGTACTGCCAGCTGTAGCAGCTGTCATATCTTTGGTGATCTGGATTCATTGGCATGGGATCTGGGTAACCCGGATGAAGAGATGCATGATAATTTATTACCGTTATCCGGTGGTAATCTGTCACCTCTAAAGTCGGATAAATTCCATCCGCTGAAAGGACCTATGACAACACAAACCTTCCGAGGCATGGTAACCAGCGGTGCCATGCACTGGCGTGGTGACCGCATGGGTCAGGACACGGTAGCCTCATCTTCTCAAGCTGAAGCTGCATTTAAAGAGTTCAGCGGTGCGATGGTTGGGCTTGTGGGTCGTGAGACTGAATTAAGCACTGCAGAAATGCAGGCCTTTACCGATTTTGCATTATCGATCACATCTCAACCTAACCCTGTACGTAATTTGGATAACACGCTAACGGCTGATCAAACACAAGGTGCTGCCGATTATTTTGCGCTGCCGGTTGATGGCGGTTTTGGTACGTGTAACTCCTGTCATGCTCTGGATAAAGAGAAGAACTTCTTTGGTACTGATACCGGTATCAGTGGAGAAGGTCCGTTTGTATCGCAGGACTTTAAAGTGGCGCATTTAAGAAATATGTATTCTAAAGTGGGCATGTTCGGTTCTTCTTATTTCACAGCTACACATATGGGTGATCAAGTTCGAGGTTTCGGTTACCTGCATGACGGTACTGCTGCAAGCGTTGATGACTTCTTATCGATGACCAGCACGTTCTTCTGGGATAACCAGAAGCAACAGCAAAATGTAACAGACTTCGTTATGGTATTTGATACCGAACATATGCCGGTGTTAGGTCAGCAAGTGACTTTATCTTTAAGAAGCAAGTCAGTGGCATCCAGCCGTGTTGATTTACTGGAAACACAGGCGAAAGCCGGTGCCTGTGAATTGGCGGCAAGTGGTTTGTTATTCGGCAAGTCATACTACGGTGTGATGCAGGCTGACGGTAGTTATGCAGCTAAAGGTTTCCCTGTGATCAAAGGGCGTTCTTTACGTAAGTTGTCGCTGATTCCAACTCAGCAAATGACATACACCTGTATGCCTGTGCAAACAGTCTCTCTATAAATTAGAGCATTGTAGCTGCGGTATTTAGCCGCTGATTGAATCACCGCATCTGTTGGAGTGCGGTGATTTTTTTATTTCCTCTAATCTGTTTATGGTCGCTAACAGTAAGCTTAAGTGTAATTAATCCTGTAGTGTTCTTGGATAAAGTCATTGGCAAAGGCCTTGGCTGAGCACTGTTCTAACGCAATGTCTTTTGCTGTTTTACCAAATAATGGAATACCCTCTCCCAATAAAACCGGGGCACGGGTAATGGTCATCTCATTGATTAACTCCAGATTAATAAAGGCCTGAATGGTGGCACCACCATCCACATAGGCATGTTTATGGCCTTCGCTTTCTAAGCGCTGAATCAAAGCCATGATATCCCCCGTATACATTTCAACCCGTTGCTTTAACCCCGGCGGCGGCACTTTTACCGTATTGCTTAAAACAATAATGCGTGTATCACCGTAGGGCCATTGCTCATCTGTTAGATTCATACTATCGATCATGTCCATACATTTACGACCCATGATCAAACAGTCGATAGAAGCCATAAAGCTAACCATACCCATATCCGCTTCATCTCCCATTTCCGCATCGGGTTTGCCAGCCGTATGTAACCAATCAACACTGCCGTCATTTTTAGCGATAAATCCATCGGCGCTGGTGGCAATAAACACTGAACATTTCATAACGTTTCTTAATCCCAATTTTGTTTTTTTTGACTGAATATTTCAACAGTGTGAAATTATTGCCCATTAAATACAAGCCTGTTGATACCGCTATCACGGGTTCAGCGTTGTTCTGAGCAAGCATATTTATTGCGTTTATTTAAAACCTGCTTCGATCAAAACGCCCTTCTAAAACACATGCCCTATTCTAGAATGGATTAGCAGATTCTTTGGCTAAATATTCAACTAAAAAATCAATCAACGTATGTAACTTACGGGAAGTCTCACGGTGATACGGATAAATTACATAGAGGGCATGGCTTTCAAATTCCCATTGTGGCAATAACGGCAATAATTGTTTTGATTTCAATGCTGGCTGGGCCAAGAGTGCCGGCGTTAGAATAACCCCCAAACCAGCAACAGCCGCTTGAATTAAAGCAAGCCCGTTATTTACCCGATACGAGCCCGGCGTAATTGCGAAGGTTTTTTCTTCATTTTCTTTATGACAAGTCCACTGTGTGACCGACGAAGATAAGCTGTAAATCATGCAATTATGTTGCTGCAGATCTTCTAAGGTTTCTAACTTGTCGCTATTAGCCAGGTAATCTGGGGATGCACATAAAACCCGTTTAAGTGTGAGGAGTTTTCGCTGTTTTAAGCTTGAGTCTTTGAGTGTGGCAGCGCCTCTGATTGCCAGATCAAAACCACCGGCAACCAGATCGGTGTATTGATCGTTCAAAACCAACTCCACCTTGATGGCCGGGTAACGCTGCATAAATTCACATATCGCCGAATTAATAATAGTGAGACCAAAAGACATGGGGGCACTGATACGTAAGCACCCATTGAGGCTATCGGCAGATTCTCGAAGTGCTAAATCCGCATTACTTAAATCATCCAGAATTTGACGAACTTGATGATAATAAGCCTGGCCATCATCAGTCACAGATAGTTTTCGTGTCGTGCGATGAATCAACGGGCTTTGCAAAAATGCCTCAAGTTCATTGATATTTTTACTGATCGCGGCCTTGGATAGCTGTAAATCTTCGGCTGCGGCTTTAAAGCTGCCTAACTCAACAACACGGCGAAAAACCGTAATGGCCCGTAATTTATCCAAAATATGCCTCTGAAAGCCTTAATAGTTTACTGACAGTAAACTTAGTAGCCACATAATCAATGTTTATCTACTAAACCTTAGCCTCTATTATTCTACTCATGTTCTCAAACTTGTACCTAATAGCACAGGTTTTCACCTAGACGATAAAAACGAGCTATCAATATGAATCTGGAAAAGCTGGAACAAGACTGGATTAAACGCGGTTTTTCATTTGGAGTGGGCAACATCAAAGTCAATGATGGCGTAGATGCAGCCGTGCATAACGATAAAGATGAAGTTGTGATGATGGAAAGTGGGCAATTCGAATTTATTTTGGATGAAGAAACCTCCATTCAAGATGGCAATATTGAGGTATTCATCCCTGCAGGCACCCAACATAGCATTAAAAATATCGGTATAAATGACGCTAAAATATATTATGGTTATAGAGCGATAAACCCTTAGCCGCTTACTCAATTTCTACAATAGCACTCACATTCCATCGCACTAACGTGCGATATATGCAATGAGTTGACAGCTGAATAAAGCTTGAATAATCATAGTGATTCAAGACTGCGCAGTTGGGGCAAAGCCAATTGGCATGCACATCTTGCCATCGAGCTCCTGGCTCAATATTATTTTAATGATATCAGCTTACCACCGAGCAGCTTTGGCAATCTTATGCTGTCGGGGGCGAAGTGGTCTGAAATGTCCATAAACCACGCAAGCAAAGATATATCACCTTCGAAGCGCAGTTTGGCCAGATTAATGGCATCAACCATCTTGCCTTTATCGCTAGGATCACTGGCCATGGATAAAATCAAATTCCTGGCAATGCTGGCACTCTTGAAGGTAAATGTCAGTGCTGGATTTTTATGTAATCCGCTGCTTGATTTTGTTTTTCCAGCGGCAAAAGAAAAGTACCTGGCTACAGAATGATTAGCGGTTTTGAACTGTATGACACAGACCCTGTTACCCATAGCCTGTTTGAATTCATCGCTGCTATTTACCAGTGTGTCTATGCGCTTGGCCATCAGCCATAACATCAATCTAAAAAACATCAGAACTCCTCAAGGCTCTATGATAAAAAGATCAAAGAATCATCGCCAGTGTGGGTGCGGTGATGACATTCCACTCGATGATAATCTTACGTTGTAATATTTTTAACCCACCATCGATCACTTGCAACACATCCTGGCGCTGAAAATTATACTGATGATTATCTTTTTCATATTTGCTATAAGACATATTGACGTTGTTATAGACCTTGAATGTCTTGTGGCCATGCTTATAGATTTCTATATTGCTTATCGAACGCCGGGTACGCGTCAGCGGATTGTCCGTCATGGATAAACCACTGGTTGGCCGGTTGGCGCGAAAAGTCAGCGTCATCAAGTTGTCGTCTCTGATGTGGGGTTGTAAACCTGTGCTGAGTTCCTGATCGATATTGAGGATTTCTTCTTTATTTTTTAACTTGATATCGACGCCACAATTACTGCGATTAGGCATCGTATATTCAATGCCCGGGGCCAGCAGGTCTATCCAGCTTTGAAACTGGCGTTCATCGAGCATTCTCGCTTCACGATAATAAAACTGCTGTATCTGATGCACGGTTTTCAGGTTATTAACGGCTTTCATTATACTCTCCTGCCTACGCCAGATTCTTTAACGCAATAAGTTGAGGGTCTAGTTTTTCCATGCTCATTCCATCTTCTATTTCGCGTTTCCAGCGTTTATAGAAGGCCCGCACATAATGTTCATTAAACACACTGCCGGCCATGCCAGGTAATTCAGGGTGTTTATGCTGTTCGCCTTCACCGAGGCCAAAATACAAATACTGATCGTCAACATAATCGATATTATTACCCGCGTATTGCTGAGTCCAGGCTTCGCTGTCTTCCTGTTCAAGGATGCCCCCAGGGCCAAAGAAGAACGTATAGTTTTTCTGCAGTTTCATCTTGATGCTATCGGGAATATCTTTGCCGACCACCCACCAGCTCCAGTATTCAGTTTTACCCGCACCACGCGGCTGACTCACCCTCAGGGTGCTGTTGCCCCACAGCAGGGAAAGGTTGGGGTAGATGCTATAACACAGAGGTTTAAGCCTGGCGCGAACCTTACCGAGTCGTTCTTCGACCTCGGCATGCTGTTCCTGCATATACGCGATGGTTTCTTTATCAAATAGCGTCAGCCCGTCTTTCGCAAAGATCTTGTCTTCCAAAGATGCATCTTCGGGCATCAGACGCACGGCAACACCGTGGCCATCTTTGGGCACGATGTTAAAACCCAGTCTTTCTATTTCATCAACCTGCGAACTGCCCTTTAATAATGCGCCGTGTAAATGAGGGCCGTGAGCCACATCGCCCAGCTGATTTTCAACCGGCACCTTCCAGTTACAATTAATCGACCATTTATGCGGTGTGCCCACCACTTCGGCGCCACCGCCACTGCGATCAAACATGCAATCCAGATACCAGCGCATATCCCCCAAATAAGTTTCAAGCGGTTCAATCAGCGGGTTGATACAGCCAAATATCAGACCTAGGTAGGTCTCAACACGGGGGACTTTCTTTAGCCCCAGATTATCTTTGTCCAGCTTGATACCCAGCTTTCTTTCCTGCGGCGCGGCACCGAGGTTGCCCTGCAGATCATAGGACCAGCCATGATAGGGGCAGATAAAACGTTTGGTATTACCTCTGTCGGCGCGGGCTACGGGCAGGCCGCGATGTGTACAGCTGTTGATGCTGGCATGGATCTGATTATCCAGCCCGCGTGTGACAATGATTGGCGTCTCACCGATATAGGCTAAAGCATAATCCCCTGCATTCGGGATTTGGCTTTCATGACTGAGATAGATCCAGTTTTGGCCAAAGATATGGCGTTTTTCCTGTCGATAGATCTCTTCGGCAGTAAACACGCGGCGGCTGATACGGTGTGCATCGGCACTGACAAATTCATCCAAATATGACATTTCAAACTCTCATGTTTTAGCGAGTAAACTCACCCTTGAATAAACATCGTGATTCGTATTAAAATTAAGTTATCGAATGATAACAAAAAAGTTAACGGTTGATAACTTTTTATATTAAATCTACAGCTAATGTCGTTTTCATTTATCATACGCGGGATATCGCAGCTAGCAGATGATAGCGATGAAGACACTATGAGGTGAAGGGTATTTCCAGTACCACAACAACTAACAAGACAGCGCAAAGAAAATTGACTAAAGGTGAACGTACCGCGCAACGTATACTTGACGTGGCCGAAGCTGTTTTTGCCGAAAAAGGTTTTGACGGCAGCAGCTTGCGTGAAATAGCGCAACTCGTCGATATTAAAGAGCCCGGTCTATATCGCCACTTTCCAAATAAAGAAACCTTATACAAGAAGGTCCTGGAGCGCTGCCTGGAACCCATCGTTGAGCTATTACAGACAATGGCTGATTCCCATGAGCAGATTCAAGGGCAAGGCCTATTAACTATCGAGGTGATTGAACAAGTCATGGATATGTTAGCGGCGCACCCACACATCTCTTTTCTGTTTCAGCAGGCGGTCATGGCCGGCCCACAGGCACAAACCGAAACTAATCTATGGCTAAATACGCTGCTTGAACAGGGTAAGGGCATAATTTCTACGATCTCATATCCATTAGATAATAACTCAGAAGAGCTTGCCGTATTGCGACTGGTCGCCTTATTTAATCTATGTGCAGGATATTTTTCATCTGCCAGTATCATCAGAAGCTTCCTCGGTAAGGAGCCAAGTGATACAGAGCTTCTGAAAAAGCAGAAGGCATTATTGGTTGAAATAGGTAACGCTTGGTTGAAGGGTTGAATGCAACGTTTGCAAGCGATACAGGGCCATGTGAGCAGTGGTGACGATAGGATGGTTTTTCGATGCAAGCTTTTTATTCCCTGCACCTTGGTTTCGGTTTTGACTCAAAGATTACGACCTAAAAAAACGTCATACAGTGCGCCTAAATCTAAGCGTTAAACATATTCTCTTACAAAACTAAATTATCATCAGAAGCCACGGTAATCACCTTATTTTGATATGGCTGTCAAAAAAACCAAAACCCACAAACTCAATAAAAGCCGATGAGGCTACCGACATATGCAGCGGTGTTTTACGTTGAATAAAACGTGTCATTTTCTCCGTACGTTTACTGATAGGAAACTGATCCAGTTCCAGGTGTTTATTCACCGGCACATGCATCTTGGTATGTTCTATCTCCTGGCGCACAAAAACATCGACCAACTCACGTAGCCGCGGCTCATTTTCCAGCCTAGGATCGTCACGGACCTCACGCATGGTTTTAATCACATAGCGTTCAAACGGTGGAATACCGGCATTGAGAATGTTGTAAAAAATGCGGTAAAAGTCATCTACACACCCGTTTTTATCAATGCTCTTCGGGCGGAGGGAAAGCCAAGTTCTAGCGTTTCAGAGGGGGTATTTATGATCCTGGTGGCTTTAGCATATCGCCCTTGCACAGGCCCGACCTCTCCTTTTGATCTGACTGCCCCTATGGATTGGATACAGCACAATCAGGCTAGAGATATACAATGAATGCGGCGGCAAGGTCAAAATCATTGCCTGTATCAAAGATCCGTTGATGGTTGATAATATTTTAATCCACTTGGATTTAACTGATAATATTACCCCACCAGCCTTTCAGCAGCCTGAGACCTAAGGGCCGCCACCAGTGATATTTTTCTGTCCTAAACCAATGACTCACAGCACGGATCAAACTCTGTAGGGCATGTTTCATCGGGTATTTATCCGTTAACCCCTACTTGAAGAACAGGCTTTAGGCTTAGTAATATTCTACTCTTCTCGTTTCAGGCGTATCGCTAATATTATCACCATCCAGAATTACTCGAATGGGCACTTAATATGTCTTATGCCCTTCACGGTGGCATTCGATTCGGGATAAAAACCAGGAAAACAACGTTAAATAGTTTTTGATGCCTCTTTGCCGTGATCATCATCACCGATGGCAGTATATCTACAAGATAATTCAGCCCTATTATTGTTATCGAACAAGCGATTGGCTAGTATTCGCACAAATGATGCAAATACCGTCTGATTCAAAATAATAATAAAAAAAATAAGAGCCCATATTGTATGAATGCCGTCACGTCCCTATCGCCTGCAGAGGCCATTTCCTCTGCCCATGCCAAAGATCAAAGCCTCACCGAGCAAGCATTTATCCGACTCGATGAAGAACAACTGGCGGCCTTTGGCGCCGAAATTGCAGCCGTCGGTGAAAAAATCCGAGCGGACTTGGGCAATGACGAAGATGAGCGTTATTTGCGCAGGCTCAACTGGAGCAATATCAGCTGTGAAACCGTTGGCAGAGCGTTGATTCATTTTAGCTTTGAGCCCATCACCTTCATACTCGGCGTTATTCTGCTGTCCCTACACTTTAATTTTGAAGTGACCTTTGCGCACAATTGTGGTCATGGGGCTTTTAATCGATTACGTAACAAAAAAGGCCTGGGTAAATTCAATACCAAGGAATATCTTGCCAAGAAACTGCCGGCCTCCATAGAAGGTTGGAAATATTCCCATAACCGCCTGCATCACGTTAACTGTAATATTGTGGGTAAAGACCCCGATGTAGGTTATGAGGCTTTTCGTGTCACCGACTTACAGGGAAAACCCACCTGGTATCATAAAATTCAATTAGTGACGCTGGCCTTAATGAGTACGGTGACCTTTTTGGTTATGGGTTTCAGGACCTACCAGTTTGAAGATCAAAAGAAAATCAACGGTGTCTTCGTAGACCAGTCGTTAAAAACCTATCCGGGTATATTCTTAAGGCTGCTGAGCAAGAATCGCTACTTCTTTTTTAACCTGCTGTTATTTCCCGCCATCGCCGGCCTGTGCTTTTTATCCGCCGCTCAAGCCGCAAAGGTATTATTGGCAAACCTCCTGGCCGAAGCCATTCGTGGACTCAGCTATGGCACCATGTTCCATATGGGCCACCATACCGGCACCGTTAAATTCTACCCCAAGGAGACCAAGCCGGCTAACAAGGCAGAATGGTATGTCTTACAAATTGAAACAAGCCATAGCGTCATCATGAACGCCCCCTTTAAACATGTATTTGGCGGCCTGGATCTACAGATTGAGCACCATATTTTTCCGGATCTACCGGCCAATAAATTGCATCAGATTCAGCCTGAGATTGAAGCCATCTGTGCTAAATATAATATCCAATATTCAAAAGCCTCGTATTTTAAATCGGCATGGCTGTGCATGAAAAACTACACAAGAAAGAGCTTTTAAGCCGGCACATATTACCGCCATATTCAGGGCATTGAGGCAGTTTTAAACTGCCCCTGTGTGCAAGCGATTCACAGAGCCATCCAACTTTAGTCGTGCCAGCTTGTTTTTTCGCTTAGTGTCGTATCGCCAATTGGGCATAACTTTTGTCCTGTTAAAGATACGCTGGTGATCAATAAAATTTTAACGCACTTGGATTTAACCGATGAGAGTATCCCAGCTGCTTCAGCTGCATAAGGCCCAAGCGCTACATTTTTCTAGCCGAAACCCATGAATCACAGTTCGGAACAAAATTTGTAGGTCATGCTTTAGCGGGTATGCACCGGTTAGTGCCTACTTGAATAACAGGCTTTATTGTGAGGCTTCAGCATTCGACTCTTCTCGTTTCAGGCGTATTGCTAATATTCTCACCATCAAGGATTAAGCACATGGGCGCTTAAGGCACTGAAGTTCAGCAAATAAAGACTTAAAAAAACGGCTGGAAAACATCTGAAACCGCCCTATTTATTTGCTACCGACTTCTTGTCTTTGCCATCATAGGCCCACACCAGGAAGGCAGGTGTAATAAGTGTATCGGCGATCAACGCCGAAAACGTCACCACAACCATACAGGCACCAAACATCAATACACTGTGAATTTCACTGATTAAATTGGTGGCGCAGCAACAGGCAAAAACCACCGTGGTGATAAACAACGCAGGGCCAATGGATAACAGGGTTTCGTTAACCGCAGCCCGGGCATCACCGGATCGCAAATAATTAACCTTAAAGTGATAAAGCAGATGTAAGGTGTCATCCACAACGATACCCATCGCAATCGCCCCAACCATGATCGTCGACATCGTCAGCGGCCAATCCATTAACAACATAAAATTTAAGCCAATAAGAATCGGCAGAATATTAGGCACGATGCTGACCAAACCAATACGCAGACTCTTCACCAGGATAATCATCACGATGATAATCAGAAAAACCGCCACCACAAAACTCTTGGCCATGGTCTTGATCGCTCTTGGCACCG
>JABSRQ010000123.1 GCA_013215055.1 Pseudomonadales bacterium
GCACTTTTTACTCATAGAGCGGGTGGTGATCTTGGACTAATATCCTCGTATTCGCGTGCGGGATAACGCAGTAATATCTGTCCATTTTGGGGTGGACACAACCTATACCCAGGTGTATTTCATTTAAAATGAAATCCTAAATAAGCAACGTGGACTTCCCAATTTCTGTCTTAACTATCCTGATTAAATCACATTTTCAAGCGGTGATAATTTTTTTAAACTTTTAATATTCAACCATTTATTAAGCGGCAACCTTATTCATCGATTCCTAAATAAATCCAACCATCTCCCTCGCACAAGCCACCTTCACTTTATTTGGATATTTACCCGTAAGCAGAAAACGACCACCTTTCTTGCTAATGCTGTGGTCAGCAATATCGATTAAATCAGGATTTGTTCCTTTTCGTCGGGCAACGACATCCTTGGCGATTTTACTACTACGATAAGTACGTTGGTTTGATTCAACAAAAGCTGTGCGTAGATAATGGTTACCTTGCTTAGTAATGCCAAATCGATGGGGTTTGCCACCAGAGGAATACTCCCTGATATCCATGCCTATCCAGGCAACTAACTGCCGCTGATGGGGAAAACGTTTAATATCGCCAATCTCTGTCGCCAGACTTAAGGCAAATATGTTTTTGATACCATTGAGCAACTTAAAGCTTTAACAACCGCTTGATATCATTGCATCTTGGCCAAAGCATCAACCTCCTGTGCGTAGGATTCCAGCGTGGTATTGGTCAGTTGTAATGCAATTGAAGATTAACTTTTAAACTTCCGCTAGACTCTTCATCGACCCTATTTATCCAGCTGTAATGCCAAAGACACCAATGGGATTTATGCTGGGTTTCTTGCTGATAACAACGCCCACTTCGGCGTAATAAAGCCAGGATATGCGAGCGTAACTCTGTTTGTTGCTTACGGACCTTTTGCCGAGAACGAAGTAAACCTCGATCTTGTTCTTGCTCGATTTCGGGTACATTGATGAGTGTTAACAAATCATTGGCATAAAAATGTGCCAATTGTGCGGCATCCAGCCTGTCGGTTTTAATTTGTCGGCTGCCATTAATAACAGATAAGATTCAGCCGTACATTGTGCCTTGGAAAGACGACAAGGTCGTGACGTCTGATTTGAAGAGCATTTATCAATCACCAAAGAAGAGGCTCATCTAGATCTGGATCGCTTTACCAAGAAATAGGATGATAAAGACTCACAAATCAGTAAATCCTAGCGTGTGAACGGGGGAAATGTGATCACGTTTTTTTGATTATCCTGAATGTATCCGCATAGTGTTCCATACGATCTTATTCGGTGGTAATAGAATCATTCATATTCTGCAAGTTATAGCGCTGATGTCCTGTTAATAAATCAAACTTCTCCACATGGAAGTCAACACTATTATAGTACTTGTTATTATGTCTCACGCCCGTTGTATCATTTTCGACTCGCTTACCCAAACTGACCATTGTCATATTATAATGACCAGCAAGTTTATAACCCAAGTTATTACGTACCCTAATTAACAGACCCATGCAATTTGGGTCACTGCAAACTGCATTGGCTATTGTTGTATGCATATTAATTATCCCCACCCTCGAACCCATATACGATGTAAGCAGATACAACACATGAGGTTCACCAGGGAAGGCACAATGCTCAGGGGAAATTTCATTAGTTTGAATTTTATTGCTCGTTATCTCATCGTAATATTCAGGCTTCAGACGGATAAGAATTAAATGTCCCATCATCTGACCGCTGGCATCATAACGTATGCAAGTAGAACTGGGATGCATTATTAACCTCTCAAGGTTACCAGTAATCCAACGTTCTCTACCAGAAGTATAAGATTTTATATGCCTCGCTATAGATATACAGAATTCTGCCGCCATCTTACGCGAGACAGAAATAGCTTTATAAGGAGTATCGTCATCTATATAGGGGTGAAAACCCTGATTCCGATTATTCTTTAGCACCTGATCTAATAATTTGGTTAATTCTTTATTCGAGGGTATAGGTATATTTAACTCCCTTATCATTTTTATCGGGTCATCACCAAAAAATACAAACAAGGCCATCATCCTCTCCCACTTGATAGACGCGCCGTTCTCCCATCGGCTAATCCTTGCTCCATCACTTTCAAATGAGCTCCAAACCTTTGGATGTTCTCTCTTCAACTTTTCAGCAAGTTCTCGCTGCGTTAAACCAAGCGCCTCACGCTTAGCCCTTAAATACTGCTGAAGGTTCTTATACATAGAAATATCGATCCAATTGTGTTATAGATATAGCGCATCAATGATTTTAGAAAATTTAGGAATATCCGAAAATTCAGCCGATCTTATTGTTAGTGTGGTGTAAATTATACGCAGCCAGTTAAATAAAACGTATCGGCATAGCGATAAAAGCCGATTCCCGTTATACCCATCTTTTTAATCGCATAGGGCTCAGCATCATCAGAAGATGACTTCGGCTAAATGTTAGATGAACTCTGATAAATTCAACATTTCGGGCATTATTTTCTATAAGCTTTTAATCGACGTGATTTGAGCCTATTCAGCATCTCTGATGCCGAAGGTCAAGCTAGGCAGGAAAAGTGTCTTGACGAAATGGGACATCACCTGCCATGGAATACGCTAGAAAAGCCTATTCTAAAGCATTATTCAAAATCGCTGCGTGGGAAAATACTCTCTCCTCTTCCTCCATGCTACGTATTCGCTGCATGCAATTCCCCTACAATCTCAACGATCCAGGCATGGAAGACTCGTTATATGAAGTCAAATAGAGGCGCCAATTTACAGAAATTAGCATTGGCACCATTCCTGATGAAACCACGATCTTGTATTGTCGCCACCTATTAGAGATAGCATAATTTAGATAAGAAGCTGTTCGATAAAGTAAACGCAGTTTCTCCTTTCAAGAAGGCAGCATTGTTAATGTAACCATTATCGCAGTACCAACATCGATAAAGCACCAATCAGAAGAGCGTAATCCCATTAAATGAATGGCTCTTTAGCCTAAAGGTGAATAGATACGAGGACTATATGTTTGGTTTGATCCACAGCAAGAAGTCACAGCTGCTAACCTGCATGAGTCGATCTACCTGGCCAGCAGAAACATGTATAGGGCGAGTCAGACTATCGAGAGATTGAAATGTAAGTTGAACAGGTTTATTGCTGAAAGCTCGGGCTACTTGAAGGGACATTATCGCTGATTGAAGAAAATCCAAAACCGTTTAGACTTGTGGGTGGGATTCAGTAATCTGCTGAAAACGAAAAATTTATTGCTGGCGTAGTGCGAGTGCGCCGGATATTTAGGAAATATCCAACATATCAAGAAATGACAGGTTTTCTGCATATTCACGAATATAAGGCTGAAGAAGATTCCAAATTTCATAAAGCTGAATAAATCAGAACAACCTTGGCTGTAGGTCCAAGCCTTTCTAAGTGGCTGGTCAGTTCATATTTCAAACAGCACGCAGTAGCATAATAATAGGTTTCACCTATTTTCAGTGATTGAAAATCACTCTACTCCTCAGAGAAAAATGTTGTTATTTTTGTCATTAAAGGCATCAAAGTACATTGAGTAATTTCACAGATTGAACAATCCCCTGACTTTAGGCGCTTAAATCATGATTTACACTAATTCGACCTGGCCGTCTACCTAACCATTCAATATGAGAGCTGGGATAGATACGTGTATTTCTCATCTCGTCCAAGTCTCTGGAGAAGCCAAACAAAACCATGGCAATTTATTTACCAATAAACACGGTACCACATGAAAGACCGACCCATAAAGGCATTGGAGCCTGGTTTCCCCCACCGATCACACCAAGGCAATCTTATTTGGGGGAAAGTGCATATTCTGGCCCATCTTGATCACCCATTCTGGAACTAATTGATCACCTGTTCTGGTTTTATTTGATCATTTTTTCTGGATTTCCAGAATCGCTGATCAATTTCCAGAATCACAGATCAAATAACTCCAGAATCACACGTAACGTATTGATTTATTTACTCTTCTGGCTACGCTCACCCGTTTTTTAACGGCAAGGAGCGAGACCAGTGGTAAAAAAGAGGTTCTCAATGCGTAAAATTAAAGAAGTACTACGCCTCCACAATGAGGTCAAAATGAGCCGCAGGGGCATCGCTAACTCCCTGAATATTAGGCTATGGCTCTACCGTTAATTATCTAGATCATGCTCAGCAGGCTGGCCTCTCATGACCCATTACTGATGATATGGACGAGCGCACCCTTGGATGATTGCTGTTTCCCAGCCAGCCTTCTACAGGCCAACGGCGCTTTGTTGAGCCTGATTTCCTCACCGCTCACCAAGAACTAAAAAATAAAACAGTCACCAAACAGCTGCTCTGGCAGGAGTATCGTGAGCAGCACCCAAGCAAAGGCTATAGCTATGCCCAGTATTGCCATCGATTCGCTGAATGGCTGGGTTGCCAGAAGCGCAGCATGCGACAGATTCATATCGCTGGGGAAAAACTCTTCGTTGATTATTGCGGGCCGACCATGACAGTCGTTAACCCCGATATCGGCGAAGTGCGTACTGCGAAAATTTTTGTTGGCGTGCTCGGTGCTTCCAACTATACCTTCGCCTGCGCCAGTTGGAGCCAGAATCAGGAGGACTGGCTTATGGCACATTAAAGCATTTGAATTCTTTGGCGGTGTACCCGAGCTAGTCGTGCCAGACGACCTGAAAAGCTCGGTGATAAAAACCAATCGTTATGAGCTTGATCTCAATCCTGCATACCATCAGCTTACGGCTCACTATAAGGTGGCGATCGTACCCGCAAGGCACTACAAGCCCAAGGATAAGTCCAAGGCAGAAGTCGTCGTACAAATCGTTGAACGTTGGATAATGGCACGCCTGCGTCATCAGACATTCTTCACTTTGGCATCCTTAAACCAGGCTATTTCTTTATTGTTAGAAGACTTAAACAGTCGCCCATTCAAGAAACTTCCAGGAACTCGTCGCAGCCAATTCGAACAGTTGGATAAGCCGCAACTGCGTGGATTACCTCAATCCCCCTATGAATATGCCCACATCAAAAAGGCACGTGTGCATATCGACTATCACATCGAGTACGACAAGCATTATTACTCCGTACCCCATCATCTGGTTAAACAGGCTGTCGAGGTACAGGCCACGGCCAGCACCATCTCGGTATACCATCAGGGCCAGCATATAGCCATGCACCCTCGAAGCTACCGTCAGGGAGGCCACAGTACATTTACCGAGCATATGCCCCAGGCACATAAGGCAATGAGTGAATGGACACCTGAACGTTTTCTCCAATGGGCAGCTGAAATCGGCCCTGAAACCCGCGAGGTCGTGAATCATATTTTGCGGGAGAAGCGGGACAAAGAACAAAGTTATCGTCGCATCCTTGGCCTGCTGGCCAATGTTAAAAAGTATGATCGCGATAGGTTAAATAACGCCTGTGCTCGCGCACTTCTGATTGGTTCACCCACGGCTAGTTCAGTAAAACCCATTCTGCAAAATGGCCTGGATAAGGCAGAGGTGGAACCCATTCCCGTTGAAGCCAAAGACGACAGCCAACAGGCTCATCATGAGAATGTGCGTGGCGCTGATTACTATCATTAATATTTTAAGGAAATCCATATCATGCTAAATCATCAAACCCTGCAGTCACTACGTCAGCTTAAATTAACCGGCATGGCCGATGGTTTCGAGCAACAGCTGAGTCAGCCATCAACCCATGGCGAACACAGCTTTGAAGAACGCCTTGCCCTGCTAGTTGATCGGGAACAGACCCATCGGGATAACAATAAGATCACACGCTTGCTGAAGGCTGCCAAGCTCAAGCTGCAGGCCAACCCGGAAGATGTGGATTACAGCCACAGGCGGGGCCTGGAGAAGAGCCAGATGGCTGGGCTGCTGAGCAGCCATTGGGTGCACCAGCATCACAATGTTTTGCTGACAGGGCCTACAGGTTGTGGCAAGACCTATTTAGGTTGCGTGTTAGCCACACAGGCTTGTCGCCATGGGCTTTCTGTTCGCTATTTTAGAACATCCCGATTATTGGAATATGCTGAGCATCGCACATAGCGATGGCCGTTTCAGTAAAATAATTCAGCAGCTGGCCAAGACAGATTTACTGGTTTTGGATGACTGGGGCTTAGAAAGGTTAAGCCTGGGGCAGCGGACAGACATACTGGAGATCATGGAAGATCGGCATTTGGGCTCGACATTAATCACCAGCCAGCTGCCTATAGATCAATGGCATGGAACGATAGGAGATGCGACATTGGCAGATGCGATTATTGATCGAATATTACACAACAGTCACAAGATAAAACTAAGGGGAGAGTCGATGTGGAAACACTGAGCGATATCACTGATATTGATCACTAAGGCTGGTAATATTGAAGATCAATCGTTACGTGTTGGAAGTGATCAAATAAAACCAGAATCACTGATTAAGTTCACCGGAATACGCAAAAAGACAGCAAGAAAAATTCTATAATTAACTTTTTAATAAAGGCTTCCGTATTTATTTACGATACTGAATATACGGTTATGAGTTGGTGCCTTACAATCGATATAAATGCAACCCTTAAGAATGATGATACATTTATCATGCATTTGAAATCGATGGTTTACGCTAAATGTACACTGTGTAAATATAACTAGCGTCCACTTTTCTTCATCACCCAACCATCGGGTATATGGCCATTCAAATTCTTGAAAATCAATTTTATGCACTCGACGAGGAAAAAATAATATTAGAAATATTGCTACTACAGGATATGCGAGCTTACTCCAGAAACTATTTTTCAGCATGATCTGCTCTATCCTCATATCAATTAGCACCACTGAATTTTTCAAACCGGCACCCCACTTTCCCGAACTTGTCCAAAAAAATACACGCTGATAAAAACCTATAAAATGTAAAAGAGGCCTGTTAAAGGCAGTGTCGTTTAGTGCATGTAGCTCATATTCGTGGCGTTACTAACATCCCGACATCTCATGCCCTGGTTAACGTCTCTGGCTCCATCGAATGTATAACTCATCTGCGTGACCAGACTAAAACCAGCAGTCTAAATAGCCGTAATATCAAAACCCCCAGCCATGGAGAAAACATAAGAAAAGTTTTTCCATTATATGCAGCCCTCATCGATCAACACTTAGCCATTTTTCAGCATCATTAATTTCATAAAATGAGGGACATATCAAAATTGCTATGGCTTATTCACCAGGAACTTGATATCCACAAGTATGAGCGTCAGTTATATTTATTAATTTAAACGCCGCACCATCATAATAATTGTCGACATTGTAGTCATAATCGAAACTCTCATGAACAAGGGGTTAAATTGAATATCTTCGGGAGATTCTGGATTGTTAGCTTTTATTATGAACATAAACTTTCATTCATTTTAATACCTATTACATGACTAACAGGTTGCCGTAGAGTCAGGACTTAAACTATACAGCCTTATTGAAGGCGAACCATTGGCACGAATCAGAAAATAATCTCTCCCTACACCCAGGGCATACCCTATTCGCTTAGGTTATTAATCACTTATTAACTATCGGCTAACATTCATTGTAGGTTCGCATTAAAAATGAATTTTTCGTAAAAATATGAGCCAGCGATTCGCTGAGTAATTCATATAAAATCAATGAGTTATAATTGCGGAAAGAGTGTAGGCATCTTATATCATAAGGGTTATCAGCCAAGTAAGAAAATGGATTCATTCCAGCTCAATGCTTCGCACGTTAAAAGGCTGTATAAATAACCAGTTTCTCTTGACGACTGTAAATACATACAGGTACTGTATGAAAAAACAGCTTCAGGAAAAGATGTCATGGCACGGTTATTACAACTTAAGCAAAAGAACTTAATTGAAGCTACTTATAGCGTTTCAATAAAATTTTTAATACCGCAAATGGCTAACAGTTCAGAGATCATAAAAACAGCAGTACTGGGTGATGGAATTTACCCATTCAACATATTTAAAAAGGCATGAAACAGATAAATTTGGACTACGTCAAAACATAGGTATTTATGATATTACAAATATTTAAGCGTTTACCTTACCCGTTTTTATTCATTTTATTGATGGCTGTGATTGCTTTTTTAACTATAAAAATTGATCTGTTATTAAATATGAATAACTTGTTAAAGAAATCAGTTACCGAAAATTTTCAACAATTTTTCATATGCAGCTATTTCTACTTTATATGCATAGCGCAAACAGAAAAAATCGTATGAACTCTCCATATAGAAAGAAAAAATTCCTTGCCGCCTTAATTCTACTCATGATACTCATTACGTTGGTTTCAGGCTGTTCCACACCTTATCAATCGATTGTATATTCGGATAATTTTCCAGAGGGATTTCATGATGAGAAAATTGAGAAAGATAGTTTCACCATAAACTTTACAAGTAATATATTCACCTCCCCGGAAAGAATCACTGATTTTATTCTATTAAGAAGTGCTGAACTAACACTGAAGCGTGAGTATAAACATTTCGTGATAATTGATTCTCATGGATACATGACCTATATGGCCTTACTGAAAAAACACACCACCGAATACAGTGTAACTACCATTTACCGTCCTTCAGTTTCTGACATATATTATGTGCTGTGTTTAGATCATCAAGCCACAACTCATCATTCATTTGATGCAGAGTTAATTTTCAAAAAAATGGTCAATAAATACCATCTCAAGCTAAGCTAGCAACTCGAATAACTCTCCCGCTCAAATCGACTCACTCAATATAGTCGTTTAAGGCACAAGGAATATCCGCTGGCATATCAGCCCGAGGGTTGCCTGCAAACATTAACAAACTGTGCAGTTGCTGCGGATGATTGGCTGACTTGGATTTTAGAGCACGCTTTTTAACCGACGTATAAGCCAATGCTTCTGGCGTGTTGGCCCTCGTCGCTCTAATAGGGTTTAAATCAACATAGGTCATACATGTCAGTAGGACTTTCTCATTGAGCCAGGCATCCCAGCCTTTGTCTTTCGGGGCAGCAAGCACTGCGCTAAAACATTGCCGATGTTTTAGCGATTCGACATCACCCCATAGGCGGCACATCAATACAAAAGATGCCAGCCAGTTCAATTCGCTTCCACCCAGACACGGCGATGTTCATAGATATCACCACACAAAAATACTTTACGTACACAGCGTGAAACACAGTGATAATAAGGGCTGGCATCCACAGAGATATGTTGTCAGCGGGCTGTAGTCATGGCTTTTATCCCATACCAGAAATGGATAAACTATTGATACAATAAAGCCATTTATGAAAGAAAAAATGGCTTTATTGATTTTTAATGGTTAACACCCGCAATTTGTTAAATTGGATACTCTAATTAATTGTTTAACGGCAATAATAAGACACGAACATCTTGCCAGTTTGCCACCTAAATTCAGGATGTCAGCTGTTCAACCAGCAGCTTTAACTGGTTGATCTCTTCTTGCATATCCGCCATCTGCATCTCTAACAGGCTGATGCGATCACCGCTGTTCTGCGTATCAGTAATACCCTGAACAGAGTTTGAGGTTGAAGCTTCTACAGGGTTGACTTCACCACTGAATAGATGGACATAACGACTATCGCGTTTCCCCGGCTGACGTGGCAACTTTTGCACAAGCGTCATTTTTTCATGCTGCTGTAAACTCGCAAGCACTGCTTGTTAGTTTTAATAGGGCAGTTTTCTATTTATTCAATCCATTTATAACAATGAAAGTCGGAGTCTGTACATTACAATTGTACCTATTCCGCTTTAATGCTTTTTATAAATTCCGCGTTGTTTGGGTAGTTCTTTAATATCTCGGCAGCTGAGTTTATAGGTGGAATACCTGCGGACGGACATGAGAATAGTTGAAGCAGGGGATTGCTTATTTGCAAAACTGAGTGTCATAAAAGAACCCGAATATTGATCATGCTTTTAGAATAATATCCAATATTTGGCTTAAGTTTATATCATGGGTGGTGTTAGATGTGAACTAAGATCCGACAGAACCTATTAAGGTAGGCGTTGGCATCGATGAGCTGATGCAGGAATCATGATAGATAGCTATCCTGGTTGGTACGCTTTTCAGGTAAGTATTGTTGAGGGTGTGGCAATCTATAAGAGCATTAACCTGTCAGAGATCGAAGAGTTTTAGCTTACCGTAGAAGTCCTCCATCGGGTCTGGCTATTCAGGCCAGATGGAGGCATCATTTTTTTGCTATCTATTTACAGATAAGAGCAGTAATACAGATAACGATGATCGATGTGATATCGTCGAGATCAGGAAAGATCATCTTGCTCCCAATCGGGGCTCAGTAACTGTTCCATCTTGTGCATATTGGCCTCAATGCCTTCGGTGACGGTTTGTATCATCGCCGGTGATACTTGCACGGGGTCATTGCCATTGATATAGACACTTTCACCTTCTACGGCTGCATTTAACACCTCATCGAACAGCGCCTTTCTTCTTTCTAATTCATAGCTGAATGCCTCCATCTCGGCCTCGACGCGTTGTTGATCCTTGGCGATACCGGCTGTATCCAATACAGTTTTCATGGCAGGAGCAAGGGTTTGGTAATATTGCTTTACCGCCTCACTGTGAACCACCTTGCCTTGCTCTGCCGAGAGTCTGGCACTGTCCCACATCGCCAGCTGTAACTGTTGTATATTCACAGAAAAGCTGTGATAACTGGCGGCTATATTTTCGGCCTGCTCTTCACCATAGGTGTCGCGCATGCGTATCCAGAAAATATCATGGGTTTGCTGACTCAATGCGCCGGGTTCTTTCAGTGCCTCATTTATATGTGATTCCATGGAACCGGAGGCCCATATCTGGCTGGACAATAGTAGGCTTAAAACCGTGATTAAAATTCTCATCATATTCTCACTTGCAATGGTAATGTGTTGTTATTCAGCTTTTTAAGCTGTTGGTTAGTTGAAAATCCAGCAGGGTACCGCTAGGAATGACGACCTGATTGCCCTTGCTCAGCAGCGCGACACCGACACCTACCTTGGCGCCATCTTTTGCTCCATCGGAGCCATTGACGAGTCCGCCAATGGCAGCGCCTCTGACGACTTTACTGGCGGTATTCTTGCCGGTAGCCTCGGCGGTAGCGTTAAGTACATTGGCCTTGATAGGGACAATGTGACCGTTGATCTTGATATCGGTAAGTGTCAGCATAATCTTCGCCTTGCCTGCTATGCGTCTGGCCTTCTTGGCTTCGGTGATAACACCGTAGACCGTGCTGCCGGCGGCGACGATAGTTTGATCACCATCCATTAAGGCACCCTCCAGAACGGCGGTGAATTTATGGCCGCTGGCGTGTTTTCCGCTATCCAGTGTCTGCTGCATCTTGATTGTCAGCTGGGAGCCCGCCGCGATTTCATAGCCCTTATCACTCTCTTTAGCCTGAGCTGTGCCTGGTGCGGCCGCAGCAACAGATGCTGGCTTGGTAGCGACTGCGTTGCTCTGATTCATATCGATACTCTTAACATCCTTGGTGGGCACGGTGATCTCAATGCCATCGATGCTAAATAGGATGGCCTCACCCGATCGCCCTTCGAAGCTGCCCTGCAGGATCTTGCCATTGTGCAGTGTCAGCGTGTCGGCGAACGCAGTAGCTGTGAATGTGGTACAACAGAGGAGGGTCATCAGTGTGCAGCCTAATAGCGATGTTGTTTTCATGATGGAGTGCTCTTTGTGTGTCCGTACAGCGCCCTGCGGTACGTTTTAAGCAATTATCCATCTCCTGGTATTGATAAGTCTTTGGCAAGTAAAAATAAAAAAAGTTCGAACATGCCAAAAAAATTTATGTCATATAGCAGGCTCGCGAGAATTGTTATCGCCATTGCCATAGAAAAAACGGTCTATAGGCATTGTAATGGCTGGACATTGATGAGGATTGACTATGAAAAATGATCGTACGCGCCAGACAAGAATTTCACTGCCATTACTGGCCTTGTCCTTGTCTTCACTGCTGCCCAGTGCTCAGGCATGGGCTATGGAACCTGTTGAGGGCTGGGTACTGTCTCCTTTGAAAATTATCGATGCGACACAGTCTCTGGATAACTGGGATAGCAATAAGCTGCAGGGCACGACGCTGATTCAATATACCTCGGTACGCTGGGGAGCTGAGACACAGAACCCGGAAATCTTACACAAATTACAGCGGCAACAGGATTGCGATGCTGTGACCATCATCAATTTCAATGATGATCTGCCGGGTGTGAGGCTGGCGGCTAGAAAACAGGCTATCGCCGTACAACAGGCTTTTCCTGACTGCAAAGTCGTGGCCGATGCACATGGCCTTGGGCTGGTGAATTGGCAGATGCCGCGCGATAAAAATATCACGCTCATCGTCAATGCCGACGGCAAGGTTTTGTTCAAACGCGAAGGCAAACTCTCCGAGGATGAACAGCGCCATGTAGAATATCTGTTAGATGTATAGCACCGGTTTATCGGTTTAATTAACCGGAATAAATTTAAAAATATCATCGTGTTTTTTTTATTTTATTCATTCACTGTCATAAAACTGTCATCACTCATGGCAATACTGCCCGACATCAAAAACGCATTAGGGGATGCCTATGAAACTAGTTTGAATGAGATGATAGACGATGAAAAAAACCGTTATTTTATGCGCCGCAAGTATTGTTGCAGCGCCTCAGGCCTTTGCTGATCTAACCATT
Source organism: Pseudomonadales bacterium (assembly GCA_013215055.1). Classification (GTDB taxonomy): domain Bacteria; phylum Pseudomonadota; class Gammaproteobacteria; order Pseudomonadales; family DT-91; genus CAKMZU01. The sequence continues at coordinate 12,699 of JABSRQ010000123.1, forward strand.
TACGGCAAGGTAAATTTTTCCGCCCACATGTACGGCAGTGAGCTAGATGGCGAAGCCAGCAGCGAGAACTGGCGGCTACAATCCAACGCCTCTCGTATCGGTCTGAAGGCCGACAGAGAGCTCAATGATAACCTTAAAGTCATCGCCAAGATCGAATATGAATACGGCGCGGATGGCGATACCTATGGTACAGATGGTGATAGTGTCTTTAAACCCAGAAACATCTACGCAGGCTTTGAGGGTGACTGGGGCCAAGCCATTGCCGGAAGAACAGACACGCCGGTAAAGTTGTTAGGATTAAAGGCGGATGTATTTAATGATTACTTTCTCGGTGATATCAAACAGTTTGTCTCTGGCGAGAATCGCTCCAACGATATGCTGCAATACAGCTCACCACGCTTGGGTGGATTTCAGGCCACGGCGATGATGCAAATGGGCGAAGAATCCGGTGTAGAGGATGCATCGCAACCGGAAGACTCCTGGGTCAACAGTGAACTGGCATCGGGTTATTCCAGCGTCCTGGATTATCGCTTCAATAGCGCAGTAAGCGTAGGTCTGGGTGTTGATCACAATATTGATGGTAGGGATATCGTACGTGTCGCCGGTGATTGGAGACTCGGTAATATCACCTTCGGTGCGATGGTACAGAATGCCGAATACTCCGATGCCTTTAACGATATCTATACCGATGTAGCCGATGAGAAAGCCTATGTTCTCAGCGCAAAATGGCAATACGATGGCTGGACCGTCAAGGCGCAATGGGGTGAATCCAGCGTGGATGTAGATCTGGACAGAGATGAAAATAATAGCTCGGCAGTTGTCGGTGTCGATTACCGCTTCGACAAGACCACTAAGGTATTTGGTTATTATTCAGCGGCAAGCTATGACGATCACTACGATGAAGACAAAGCCGCCTTCACATCATTTAATGAAAATACTATCGGTGTCGGCATGGAGTTCAAGTTCTAGCACCGTACAGCAAATCCCCCGGCTACCTGTAAAACGGTAGTCGGGGGGGAGTGGGGAAGAGCTGCGAGTTAAAAACTGTAGCCCAGGCCTATCAATGCACCGTTTTCGGTGATCTCCAGGCCATCGCTTTCGAAGTTATGCCAGCGATAGCCGGCATCGAAGAACAGGCCGTTATCCATGGTGAATTGTGCCTTGATATCGGTTTGTGCGCTGCTTCCACCGATGACGCCGGCTATATGCAGGGCGGTAATGCTGATATTTTCCCCCAGTTGATAATCGGCTTGCAGGCCAAGCGTCGCCTCGGCCCAACGTGAATTCAGGGTTTGTTTGCGGACATCGCCCAAAGCCTGGGATGAGGGAGATGACGTGAACTGCGTATAGGCATCCACCGTCTGATCGTATTCTCGAATACCGCCTATCACATGCAGTTTCAATGCCCCGCTCTGCAGGAAGTTATAGCCCGTGCGATACTCGGAGATGCGCTGACGCATATCCACATACAACTTGCCCTCGACGCGACCTAGATCGCCGCCTTGTCCGGGGCCCAGTGGTTCATATTGCCCCTCCCAGATTTCGATGCTGTGAAACCATTTTTCACCCTGCCACTTGAAACCGAAGGTGAAATAACGGGTATGGGCATCGTAGAGCTCATCGACGCTGGATTCTATAGGTGGCATGCCTGCTATACCATCAACCTTGAGGTTGGTTGCATGTATAGGTGCATAGAAAGAAAACGTGCCATGATCATGCTCACTGGTATCATCGGCTAAAACGGGGAGGGTGGCCGCCATCAAAGACAGGCCCAGTAGATGCTTCATTTATCATTATTCTCGTTTGGGGAAACCAAACAAGAGTGTTGAACACAGGGTCTGTCAATGGCATGTCATCGCTGAATAAAAAAACGCCGAGCATGCCAAATAGATCAGGCCTTGTCATCATCCGATAATGTGCGGGTCAGATTGATCTGCAACGAGCTGGCCAGCAGCTTCTGCCTACTGATCTGATAGTTCACCGTCTCATAGCGTTTGCCGTTGTATTTAACACCTTCCTTCCTGGCCTGCAGAGTGTTGCCGAAGGCGATAAATTCGGCATCCATCATATCCATCATGCGTATACCTACCTCGCTTCTGGCTTTTACCCCCAGTGTTTCTATTTGACTGTCTTCGGCGGCCAGTGTCAGCAGATGGGCATTGATATCGACGGTAATCTCTTTGGAGCCACCATAGAGGCTTAACGGGAACAGGCAGGCCTTCTGATCCGAGGCTGCAAGATGCTGGCAATCCAGTTCTTTTTCAGTCATGTCGCCGGTCAGAATCGCAGCCATG
>JABSRQ010000124.1 GCA_013215055.1 Pseudomonadales bacterium
TGAGGATTTTGTAGAATCGTTATTAAGAATGTCACATAACCTGGTTTTGGAAAAGTACAAAAAAAGCCGGCGCGGTCCGAAGAAAAAGAAGGTTAAACCTAAGGTATCCAAAAACCAGCCACATGTTTCCACCGCGCGGTTGCTAAATCAGGCTAAAAAGTCACCTTGAAAGGGCTGGTCTGCAGGACTTACTAATTTTATGGAAAATATAAATAGCAGTGACTAAGCTATAACGGTCAAATAAAGGGACTGATAAATAGTCTCTATCCTAATCATTTTTGACAGGGCGTTCAGTCAACTGATTTTATGCAGTTGTTCATGTAAGGGAATTTTCTTTATATAATAAGGTGATATCTGTGAAAATCTTATATTTACACCAATACTTTTTTACGCCAGAAATGTACGGTGGTACTAGATCCTACGAAATGGCAAGACGAATGGTCGCCAAGGGTCACGAAGTGCATATGGTGACGTCAAGACAAGATGTGAAAGGATGCGAGAAGCGCTATGAAGTTGTCGATGGAATAAAAGTACATTGGATTCCTGTTCCGTATAATAACAATATGAGTTATATACGGCGCATCTTTGCATTTCTTCAATTTGCCTTTTTAAGTTCTGTAAAATCAATCAATATAAAGTGTGATGTGATATTTGCAACCAGTACACCGCTAACCATTATTATTCCCGCTATCGCAGCAAAGATGAGGCATGGTGTGCCGATAGTTTTTGAAGTAAGGGATCTGTGGCCCGAGCTTCCTATTCTTATGGGAGCTTTAGAATCAACATGGATGCAGTGCATAGCTCATAAAATGGAGAGTCTGGCGTATCACAGCTCTGTGCAACTTGTGGGGCTATCGCCTGGAATGTGTGATGGCATAGCCAAGGTGGGCATAGACAGGAGTCGCATACATAATATTCCCAATAGCTGTGATAACGAACTTTTTATGGTTGATGAAAGTTGTGGGAAACAATTCCGCAATAAGTTTGAGTGGCTTAAAGACAGACCGCTGGTGGTATATACGGGCACATTGGGGAAGATAAATGGGGTCTGCTATTTTGCTGAATTAGCGGCAGAAATGCTGAAGAAGAATGAGGATATATGCTTCCTGGTTGTTGGGAGAGGGGCCGATGAGATAAAGGTGAGAGAGAAGGCAAGGGAATTAGGTGTGTTAAACAAAAATTTTTATATGTTACCCCCGGTCAGTAAAAATGAAATGCCCGAAATACTTTCAGCCGCGACTGTATGTAGCTCATTATTCATCCCCATAGAGGAGATGTGGAATAACAGTGCCAATAAGCTCTTTGATGCTATGGCAGCGGGAAAGCCCGTGATGATAAATTATGGTGGTTGGCAGAAGAAAATTATTGAGCAACATGGTAATGGGATTGTAGTGGACTCCCTGGATATGAATAAGGCCAGTGAGACATTGCTGGAATTTATTAAAGATCAAGCTAGCCTTGATGAGGCGTCAGAAGCCTCTTTGTTACTGTCTAAAACTGAATTTAATAGAGATCACTTGGCTGATAAGTTAATAGCGGTTATCGAATCGGCTCTTGATGATCGCTCTGTTGCCCAGCCAAATTATGATTGATACTAAGCAGCTCTTTTACAAAGAGCTGCTTAGTTGGCATGTTCTTATCTGAATGCTCTGATATTTCCACGATGTTGAGCTTCGTATCAGTTGTGTAAATATGTCCAAGTACAAGACTTAATATTCTCAGTATATGCAGTGGCTGATGGGATGCATGACTATCTCTGGATATGAATATGCCTTAAACATCGAAATACAGTGAGTTATCTAATACCACAGCGATGCAGAGGGGCGTTTTATTCCATTGCTATGTATGCTTTAGTCGAAAAATAAGCTGCTGAATCTGTTATATAGCAGGCTGTGTTTATTAGACTGAAATTGGACGTTTTCGTTAATGTAGATATCCGTTTATCACGACGGTTTCTGCCTGCGACTTAAGGATGTAATCTATATTGTGCTGAGGCCTATGTCTTTTAACTTGTGATTTTTTATTACGTAGTACTTTTTACTTTCATCTAATCCGCACTATCCTTACTTGACCGGATTCAGATGTATCATTCCATGGATTGGAGTAAACATGATTAATATGTCAGGTCATCCATAATTATGTATAAAAAGTTCAGTGTTGTAGAAACAATACTATTGAACTGTGAAGCTCAGTCACAGGCTGTGGCGATTGATACAGGGCGACGCAGTTATACCTATATCGAGTATGTTGAATGTGCGGCCAAACTTAGCGCCAAGCTACAAGCAGATGGGCTAGGGGAAAACGATAGGATTGTCACATTAATTGAGCAGGGTGAGTATACCCCCATTGTGTTGCTCGCCATCCTCATGACCGGGGCAAGCTATGTTCCGATTGATATATCCTGGCCAGTAAATAGAATTGAAATGGTGCTGGAAGATCTGCAGGCAAGCTGTGTGATAACGGAGCGCTCATGCACTCACCTTTCTTCTCTGACGCTATCCAGCAAGCCGGTTTTTATCGAAGAATCCCTTGAGAGTAGTCGCAACCTTGACGGATTTATTGCTAGAGATGCTGGCGATAATGATACTGCCTATATTTTCTATACCTCAGGTTCTACAGGACTGACCAAAGGCGTTGAACTTAGTTATTCCAATCTGCATTTCTATATGTGTAGTGCAAAGAAGCAATATGCAATGACTTCACAAGATAGTCATCTATCCATAGCCAAATCGACCTTTAGCATCAGTTTATTTGATGTACTTTTACCTTTTTACTGTGGTGGCAGTCTTTATATGCGTGAACGCACGGATTTAATGAATCCTGTGATGTTGTCACAATGGCTAAAATTGGTGAGTTGTTTTCATATAGGGCCATCTTTATTGGGATTATTGGCACAGCACTGTGCCCATGAGGAAAAGCTGCTAGACAATATTCGGCATATATCCTGCGGTGGGGATATGGTGCCAGCGGTGCTGTTGGAGCAATGTAAAACGATATTTCCTAATGCTGAAATATGGGTGATATACGGTTGTACTGAGCTTGCCTGTATGGCATTGAGTTGGCAAGTCGATAGAGATACTGTCGTCGACACTACGTATGTGGGTTCCCCCTTCGATGGTGTTGATATCATGCTGGTCGATGAAGAACTGCAACCCGTTGAGGCAGGTTCTGTAGCTGAAATATTGATTTCAAGCGCCGGCGTAGCACAGAAATATCTTAATAGAGATGATCTTAATCGTGAAAAGTTCATCGATATCAAGGGGCACCGATACTACAGGACCGGTGATATGGCGGTAAAAGAGAGCAATGGATTATATCGATTACTGGGGCGAAAAGATTTTCAGATACAGATAAATGGCGTTCGTATAGAGGAGGGGGAAGTTGAGCATTGGTTAAAAGCGATAGAGAGAATACAGACAGCGATTGTTGTAGGAGCAAAAGGTCTGCGCGATGATGTCAGACTTGTTGCTTTTGTCGTCATGAAATATGGCTGTGAGTTTAATGCCGAAATGATAAAACAGAAGCTGGCCGAAGACTTGCCAGATTATATGTTGCCATCTCGAATAATCCTATTAGAAACAATTCCATTAAATATCAATGGTAAGGTTGATAGAAAGGCCATGATTGAATTGGCCGAAGAAAACTTCATGTCAAGAGCGGTCAATTTAAGCGATGACAGTGAAGTCAAGAATGAGCTTATTGAGTTATGGCTACAAGCAGGTCTAACCATCATCGATCAGAACTGTCACTTTTTTGAATCTGGAGGTGATAGCATGACCGCAGCTGATCTGGCTTACCGCATTCATAAAGCCTACAGCATTCATTGTGATATTACCGATATCTATGATCATCCAAGATTGTTACAGCTGATGATTTTTATTGAAGATAGTCAATCGGAAGTGAAGCAGAAGGCGGATAAATCTAGCCTTGTTACCGCTCTGGATGATGGCACTATTAAAACGGGTTGGCCGATATTTATTGTGCCAGGAATGGGCGGTTATACTACTCAATTTCATCATATTGGTCATTCCCTGCAAGGAGACTGGAAGGCTTATGGATTGAACTATCCTGAGTTTTTTGGTGAAACCCATAACACCTTTGAATCAGTGGCTAAGCGAATGCTGGAAGACATTGTTGCAGTTCAACCCGAAGGGCCCTATTTTTTCTGTGGTCACTCGCTGGGAGGTGTGCTGAGTTTTGAGATGGCCAAATTATTAAAACAGCGAGATCAGAAATCTCACGTGGTGCTTCTCGATGCAAGAATATGGAGTCTGGCACCTAAAAAACGCAATTTATTTATCTGGCTGCGCTTTTATTTGACTGAAGAGTCACCGATAAAGTTTTCCAAGGATGTATTTAAAAAACTAAAAAGTATACTGCAAGATTTCATGCAGCCAGATATCGTAGCCAGTTCGAAAGAGGAATTATTCATCAATGTCATTGATAGGGCCTATGCCAATGCAAGAAAACAGGCAAAACTCTATCAAATAAAATCAGCAGATATTCCAGCTGTTCTAATCAAATGCAACGCTAACCCCTGTGATCAATTGAGAAACTGGATAGAGGATTATGGTTGGAGCAGATACGTTGATTTAAAGAGCGTCTTATATTCAACGGGCAGTCATTACGGCATGTTAGAAAAAACAAATCGGCAGGAATTAGCAGAGAAAATTGAAGCATCGATTAATGCCATGGTGCCTGAAGGCTTTATGTTAAAAAGAATTTAGCACAGATACGCTGTATGGGAGAGGTAATTTATCAGGGACGGGAGCGTCACGATAGAAACTTAACCATAGTAAAACAGAGGTGTTATCAATGAATAATGAACAGAACTATGTTGATGTTTTAGATTTTTCATTTTTAGAGTTTTCAGGCCCTTCTCCTAATTTATTGGAAGCCCTTTTTGATCAGCTTGAATTCAAAAAGGTTGGCAGCATCAAAGCTAATGCCATTAGCTTATTTAAACAGGGAGATGTTCTCTTTATATCCAATCCTTCCTATGGGGGACATGCCGAGTACTTCCGATCAGTACATACCCGAGGCGCTAGTGCCATGGGCTTCAGAGTTTCTGATGCCGATAAGGCCTATGCATTGGCTATTTCTTTAGGCGCTGATACAGCAGATTTTACTGATTATGATTTGCCAGCAATAAAAGGCGTAGGAGCCTCATTGATATACTTTATTGATGATGAGAATGAAGAGAAATTATTTTCACAGTTTGGTTATACCAAACAGGATGAAGATAGTGAAAGTTCTAGCTTAAAACGTATTGACCATTTAACCCATAATCTAAATGTGGGGGGGATAAAACGAGTGGCTGGTTTTTATGAACGTATATTTGGATTTAAGTCTGAAAGAAAATTTGATATCAACGGCAAGAAAACGGGTTTACTCAGTGAAGTGATCACCAGTGATAATGGCAGGGTCATTATTCCTCTGAATGAAACCAAAGATGATGAGTCACAAATTGCTGAATTCATCAAAGAATACAACGGCGAAGGCATTCAGCATATAGCCCTTTCGAGCAACGACCTCTATTCAACAATCGATACTCTGGCCGATAATGGTGTTCCTTTTCAGGATACTCCCAATACCTATTATGAAATGTTGGATCACAGAATTCCTGAGCATGGTGAGTCTGTCGACGAGTTACGCAATAGAAAAATTCTATTGGATGGCGGTGAAGCTCAGGGCGGGGGGTTACTATTGCAAATTTTCACAAAAAATAGCATAGGGCCGATATTCTTTGAATTTATTCAGCGTAAGGGTAATAACGGATTTGGTGAAGGGAATTTTCAGGCCTTATTTGAATCCATTGAGTTGGATCAGGAAAGACGTGGGATTTTATCTTAACGCTGAAGATGTCATATAGCTTGAAAAATAACAGCTATGCAGAGTTCCTTGTCTCACAAGGGAAATCGGTCTTGTCGTTACGTGGGGTGCATTGGATGAATTATCAAGGCGCCCTGATTCCGACCAATGTCATGCCCGTGAATGTAAGGCTCTCTACAGACGATACAAATCGTGCACTTCGAGAAACGGGGGCACTTTTTTTACGCTACAGTACTGCGTCTACTCAAGATGAATCGGTATGGTGGAATATGCTGTGTCGCCATTATGATTTTAATAAGGTCTCATCTAATACACGGTCCAAGATTAGAAGAGGGAATAAGCGCTTAAACATCCGCAAGGTGTCTGCCAAGTGGGTATCTGAGAATGCTTATGAGTGTTATGTCAGCTGTTATGATCGTTATAAAAATGCGCTGCCATTGAGTATGGATGCATTCAGACATCTTATGCTGGAGTATGCCGATAACGATATTTTTGATATTTGGGCCAGCTTTCAGGAAGAGAAGTTAGTCGGTTATATCCTCTGCATTCGTGAAGAAAATGGCGTATTTATGCATACCATAGATATATCCCCAGAAGGCTTAAAAAACTATGCGGCGTATATGCTCATCAATCATGTTCTCGAAGAATATGTCTGTAAGCAGGGGCTTCCGGTCTCTAATGGCAGCCGCTCAATTCATCACGATACGCAGATGCAGGACTTTTTAACGAAGTTTTTCTTCGAAAGGGAGTTTGCAGATATCAATGTGGCTTATAGGAAGGATATAGCGCTGATTGTCAGACTCTTATTTCCCTTTAGGCGGTGGCTTAATCGTTGTCATATCATTCCCTTTATACGAAAAGTCTCTTCGGTGCTTTATATGGAAGAGTTGGTTAGAGCTCAACAAGGTATCGAAGCATGAATATATGGCAGCGTTGGGCAAAGCGAAGTTTTGATATCATCCTTTCAATGATGGGTCTGCTACTTATTAGCTGGCTCATTGCCATTCTATGGCTTATTGCTGCCATAGACACTAGGCAAAGTGGTTTCTTTAAACAAAGACGAATAGGCATAGATGGAAGGCCATTTTTTATCTACAAAATACGTACCATGAGAAATGTCGACGGTGTGACGACTGTTGTGACACAGAAAGGTGATGCAAGAATCACTGCGGTAGGGGGCTTGCTTAGAAACTTTAAACTTGATGAGCTGCCGCAACTATTTAATGTCTTACGTGGTGATATGAGTTTTGTAGGCCCCAGACCCGAGGTCCAGGAGTATGCCGACATTCTCAAGCGTGAAAAAAAGTCCATTTTAACGGTGCGTCCAGGAATTACTGGCCCTGCAAGTATATTTTTCTTCGACGAAGAAGAATTGTTAGCCGATAAAAATGACCCAGAGAGCTACAGCCGAGATGTTATATTCCCGATCAAGATAAGGATTAATCAGGAGTATATTAACAGCTATAGTTTATTACGCGACTTAGAATATATTTTCTCTACCGTCATACCTCAATTTAGAACGGGGCTTCGCGCTTCAATTAAACGTGATTTTTCTCTGTAGTCTGTTTGAGTACTTTACTGCTAGCTAATAGGCATTGAGAATAAGATGCTTATTGGCTTCAATCCATGATTTATGTCACCTCCGGTTAAAATCTCTGTGTCATAAACTATTCATTACCTGAATGAAGTTTATTAATGCTCAGTTGATGCTCAGTTGATGCCCGTTCGTGTGCGTTAAATACTACGGTGCACTTATCACTCTATGCCAATGTCATTACTTCTTTAATTGAAGTGAAGACAGGTACAGTAATAGATAAGCACTTGAGTGGTGGTGAGAAACTATAGCCGTATAACGCTTCCATCAGTTTATTCTTCTATATCTATAATAAGATGATCCTAGCCTGGGGGGATGTCGGATTTATAAATGTCCTGTGGCCGCATTGAATGATTATGAAGTAATAGCTTGTTGTTCATATCAGCTAATTTCTTCCTGCATAGATATCTATATTTAGTCGAGCTTGATCGCTTAGCTACATGATTGCTTGTGTATGAGGGTTATAACTATTGCTATCCTTCGTAACGCCATACAGTAGATTGGCTAAGGAATGAAACTGGGTTTTTACGCGGGAATAAGCTGCAGGGGGCGGCATCTAATACATACCTGATACGGCTTTCAGACTCCAGGCTAAGGCTAGGTCTTACATGGCTTCGTTAACCGTGCTGGTTACTGCTGTCACAGTCATATTGGTAATAGCCATAGCTATAAGCATCATAGGCGCCGTAGGTTCCAGATTTATTATTGACTTTATTGATGATAACGCCAAGAACGGGGGCGCCTACTTGCAATAGTCTGCCTATGGCGTGTTGAATAGTCGGTGTGGGAACTTTTCCTGATTCAACAATATAGATTAAACCATCGCAGAGTCTGGATAGACCTATACCATCGGCAACACTTTGTATTGGAGGGCAATCCACAATGATATAGTCGTATTGCTGCTTTAATTGCTCCAGTACCTGGCCAAAGCCCGACAGTAATAACTCCTGAGGATTAGGAGGAATGATGCCAGCGACGATAATATCTAGTTCACCATAGCTTTGAATGGCATCCTCCAGCTGAGTCGCCCCGGTTAGTATATTGGCCAAACCCAGTGTGCCGTGTTTAAAGTCGAACTTTTTAATCAAACCAGGTTTGCGTAAATCGGCACCGATAATGATCGTTTTTCCCATTTGACTTAACGTCACTGCCAAGGCCAATGATGTGGAAGACTTTCCTTCACCGGGTATAGTCGATGTGACCATATAGGTCTTTCTGGGCTTGTCTAATGATGAGAGTGTTAAGTTGGTGCGTGCTGTTCTAACAGCCTCTGGATAGGCTTGATTACGATCGTAAGAAAAGATCTTTAAGATATCTATATTTTTTTTGTCTGCGTTATGATCAGAATTATCGATGATATAATCGGCATCATCACTGATATCGGGTAGCACTCCAATAATGGGAAGATTAAGTTTTTCTTCCACATCGGCAATGGAGCGAATGGTGTTATTATTGATATCGCTAATGGTAGCCTGACAGCAGATTAGCAGGAAGGACAGTATCATCGTTAACAGGATAATAAGCTGCTTCCTGGGCTTTATGGGGTCTTTGGGTACATAGGCTTTATCTACAATAAGAGCGTTAACTTCCTGAATGCCCTGTGCGGCAGTGGTTTCCTGAATTCTCTTGAAGAACGTATTATATAGCTCATTCTTAGTTGTGAATTGTCGTTCAAGCTCTACTAGATGGAATTGTTTTCGACTGATTTTCTGTGCGCTCTTCTTGGCCCTGTTCAGCTGATTGGCCAGCAGTGATTCTCTAGCCTTATCGGCTTGATATTGTTGCTGAACCCCCGCGACGATACGATGAACCTGCCTGCGAATACTTGAGTCGTAGGCGTCACGTTCAGATATAGCAGCAATCATACTGGGGTGTTTATTGCCATAACGTTTCTGCAATTCTTCCACTTTACTCTGTGCAATAGATTGCTGTTGTTTGAGATTTTGCACAAGTGAATGACTCAGTACTTCGGGAAGATTAAAAAATGCCTCTGAGTTATCAGAGTCATCCATTTTTTTAATCTGCGACAAAATCGCTCGAGTTTGACTGCTCTTTTGTTTGGCATCGACATAATTTAGCGTCAGACTCTGCAGCTCGCTATTGCTTAGCGTCATGATGCCGCCGATATCAATAAGGTTTTCTTTTTCGCGATAATCTTGCAGGGCTTGCTCGGCCATTTTTAATTCGTTGCCCAGAGACTGCATTTTTTCTTGCATCCAACTGTGAGCTACCGTGGTACGCTCAATCTTGGATTCCATAAAATTTGTTATATAGGCATCGGCAATGGCATCAGCGGCCATGGCGGCAAGCTTCTTATCGGCTGAAGTGAAATGAATCTTCACAACCTTTGTTTGTTTGACCAGTTCAATACGTATGTTTTCTGAAAATTTGTCGACGACAGCATTGAAGATTTCATCGGCTCTATCCTGTGGATGCGTCGCTTCTTTAGCCATAAAATGAACATGTTCTTGCACAATATCTATATAGGGCTGTATTTGCCTTTTCCAGTCGTTATCTTGCAAAGAGGTATTAAATAATGGGTTGTAGACCAGGCCCAATTGATTAACCACCTTTTCGGCTATGGATCGTGACTTCAGCACTTCATACTGTGTGTTGTAATATTCAGGCGCCTCTTTATCTATGCCGTACATATCTTCAATAGAGAGAACTTTGTTGTCACCTTGCTGTATAAGCAATGTCGTGGTTGCCTGATATATAGGTGTTATTGACAGGGAGATCATGGCAGAAAACAGGGTCATCAATAGCGTAAAACTGATGATTCGATACTTATAGCGGCGCAGCACATAAAGAAAAACAGAAAGGCTCAGAACATTGCTATTAATCATGTTTTTGGTGTTGTACCGCGCATGATGAGGCGTCGACGTGTTTTGATTCTCATTGATCATTAAAAGAAGCTCTCTTCAACAATAAGGATATCACCTGGTACTACGGAATCCTGAATGTTAACGTCAATGTCGTTTCTTTCTCCTTCATTTTTTTCACGGCTGACTTTAATTTTTTTCCTATTGGCTCGTTCGGTAAAGCCGCCAGAAAGAGCAATAGCTTTGCCAATAGTTAATCCCGGAAGATAAGAGAATCCACCGGGGCTTTTAACTTCGCCACGTACATAGAATTGACGGTATTCAAAGATGCTGACATTGATTTTAGGGTTTTCCAGATAACCATCTTTCAATAGTATGGTTAACTGCTCTGCTACTTCACCGACGGTATTTCCCTGAATATTGACAGAACCCAATAGTGGAAATGAAATATTTCCTCGGCTATTCACCTGTCGTCTTACCGTGAGATCCCCTTCACCAAATACAATGACCTCTATTATGTCGCTGGACCCAAGTGTGTATTCAGCACGGGTTAACACTGGAGATATATCCTGTGTTGAAAGTGCAAGAGGGGTGTATCCGTAAAGTAATGCTAAAACGGAAATAAACAGTGTTTTTATCAAAGTTTTAAGCATGTGAGTAGCCTAGTGATGACTGAATGGAAATGAAACTTTAGCAGGAACTTAAATATAGCAGGCAATTTACAGATAGCTTTCAGATGCATTATAAAAAGGGAATAAATCTTCTCTATGGCGAGGGGCCGTCAATTATCTCCGGCTTGATCGAGTCAGTATTTTTTCCATACAAAAAGTCATTAAATAATAAATCAATAAATAGTACTGGATAATCCTTGTGCCAATGCTAAGTTTTTAGGCGTAGTTGATACAAAAATATAAATGGAATTTATAAAAAACGAGTAGGAGATGCCGTTTATCAACCTTAGGATATTGGAGGATCAGTGAGATCATATTTAACTCAGCTTCCCAGGAATCATAAAAAATTACTTTCTCTTATTTTCGATACACTCTGTATATGGTTGAGTCTTTTAGTCACGATTAAGATTGCGTATTTTGGCCTGAACTGGCCGCAAATGTCGTATTCAATACTATTTGTTCTGGCTGCAATAGCTCCCTTAATCACTCTACCTATGTTCTTTACGATGGGGCTGTATTCGGTATCCATTCGTTATATACACAGTATTGCCGTGGGCACCATATTAAAAGCTTTTGCATTGTCGGCGATTGCATTTTTTGTGGTCGATAATACGATGCTAAATGAGCTAAATTTACCACTATCTTCACCTATTGTTTTCGCCTCTCTGATGGCGATATCCCTGATTGGCGGTCGATTTATGATACAGCGATGGCTATTGGGCGTTAGCTTATTTGGCGCGTTAAAAGAGATTATGCATTATAAGATTAAGGCTACCGATGAAAATGGCACTCCTGCGCTTATCTATGGACGCGGGCAGGATGTTCTGGAGATGTTGAAGGAGCTCGATGGTGCAAACGATTATCATCCAGTGGTGATTATCGATACTGAAAATGCCAGTTCAGGTGGTGAGGTTAATGGTCGCCCTATTTATAGCATTGATCATATCGACTTTGTTATGGAGGAGTTCAAACCGAAAGAGATACTGCTTGCCTTACCCTCGATGAATCGTGAAAAGAGTAGGTCGGTGCTTGATAAATTTAGAAAATTCAATTTACCTTTGAAAATTTCTGAACCCGGAGGCTCAGCCTATTCACATGGTATTCAGCTAAAAGATATTTCCATTGATGATATTCTTGGTCGTGGAGAAGTAAAACCCAAGAACGAATTAATGCAGAAATGTATCAAGGGGTTAACGGTTATGGTGACCGGTGCAGGAGGGTCTATTGGTTCAGAGATCTCCCGGCAGGTGATAAAACAGGGGGCAAAAAGGCTGATTCTTGTTGATCATTCAGAGTTTAATCTTTACAAAATTGATCAGGAATTACGAGGGATAATCGGTGAGGGGACTCATTGCGAGTTAATATCTTTATTAGATTCGGTAACCGATCAGGAGCGTATGTATGCGGTGATGAAAGATTATCAGGTAAACACCTTATATCATGCCGCAGCGTATAAGCACGTACCTATTGTAGAGCACAATATGTTTCAGGGTATCTCTAACAATGTTCTTGGTACTCTATCTGTTGCGCAAGCGGCAACTGCTGCCAGCATTAATAACTTCGTTTTAGTGTCTACCGATAAGGCTGTTAGACCCAAAAATGTTATGGGCGCCTCTAAACGCTTCGCTGAGCTTATTCTTCAGGCCATTAGTGGAGAGACAGAAATTGAGGCGTATAACAGTAAAAAACATTCTTATTCTGAGTTGGGTAAAGTCACCAATAAAACCTGTTTTACTATTGTTAGATTCGGTAATGTGCTGGACTCAAGCGGCTCTGTTATATCGCTATTCAAGGAGCAGATAAAAAAAGGCGGGCCGGTTACCGTTACTCATCCCGATATAAATCGTTATTTTATGAGTATTCCAGAGGCGGCTCAACTGGTTATACAGGCGGGTTCCATGAGCGATGGTGGTGAGGTTTTCCTTTTGGATATGGGAGATCCGGTGAAAATTACTGATCTTGCCAAACTGATGATTCAGCTTTCAGGTAATACCTTAAAGTCGGAAGATACCCCTCAGGGTGATATTGAAATTGTTTATTGCGGTCTGCGTCCAGGTGAGAAACTCTATGAAGAGTTGCTTATTGGTGATAACCCCGAATCGACTAAACATCAGCATATCTTCCGCGGCAATGAGACTTTTATGCATTGGAAAGCCATTAAAAATGCGTTGTTGAGCATTGAGAACTGCCTTTCACAGAATGATCACCAGGCGCTCATTGATAAATTAATTGAATATGTTGATGGCTATGATCCGGACAGTAAAATTGTAGACTGGATGGTGAAGGAAAATATCAATATATCCTAGTTATTCAATTCTCCGTACAATAAATATCTAGTTTAGACGCAGATGTTTGTTCAGTTGATATTGTCCTATGTTTTCTTATAGCTATGGACACTCAGCTGAATGAAAGGCAGTACTAATCAGTAGCTAATAGATAATTATTACGTTGTCACATGCATGTCTATGCATAATATAAGATTCAGATTACCCGCAGGCTATCTCAATATGTCGGAGTCGGATGGTATTATTTACTCTGAATGGCTTAGTGATATATTTTCATTCTGTTTTCAATTCTAACTAATTTGTTATAGATATTTTCCAGCTCTATCTTGCGGTGGATGGATTTTCACATGCAGCTCATCATGATGACAGTCAGTTGTGAGGCGATGATATGTTCGGGATTTCCCAGGTATTTCAATCAGGTGGTGTGGCCATTCTTTCAGTCTCAGTGGCTTATAGAGCATTTATGCTACAGCAAAGTAACGTTTACTCTACACAGCAAGCTTTGGTGCCCCGGTGTCATCTAATGATTCATGTTACTTAATAGCCTGGAAGAAGCTCCTAATATGATACTGAAGCATATTGATTGATCTTGGATAACTCGATAGGCTGTGACTTTAATAAAGGCATCAGTTGAGTCAATGAAAAAGTATTTAGCCGCTACAGAATATATCGATTGGAAGCATCCAGAGGTACTGACTAAAGCTAGCGGATTATCGGCAGGGGCAGACAGTATTAATGATGTGGCGCGTCGTTGTTTTGAATTTGTTCGCGATGATATCAAACACAGTTGGGATTATCAGTTGAATCCTGTGACCTGCAGGGCCTCAGATGTACTCTTAGCAGGCACCGGATATTGCTATGCCAAGAGCCATCTGCTGGCTGCGCTTTTGCGTGCAAATAATATTCCTGCAGCCCTTTGCTATCAGAGGCTGACAATTACTGATAATACGCCGCCCTTTTGTCTACATGGATTGAATGCGGTTTACCTACCTGATTACGGTTGGTACCGGCTTGATGCCAGAGGCAATAAGCCGGGTGTAGCGGCCGAATTCTGTCCGCCGGTAGAGCAGCTGGCCTTCCCCATTATCGCGGATGGCGAGGCAGATCTGCCCGAGATATGGGATTCTCCGTTGCCAGAAGTTGTGCAGGCTCTTACTAAAAATCACAGCTTTCAACAGGTTGCAGATAATTTGCCCGATATCGAGTTGCTGCCGTTCGCCCGTGAAGGTTAATGATGCCAACATTAGCAAACGACCAGGCCACTGCAAGGCTAAGCACTCTGCTGCAAAAAGATGCTATGAGAATGCAGGTGCTAACCATTGTCAGAGAACTGGCATTGTCGGACTGTTATGTGGCTGCTGGTTTTATAAGAAATCTTGTCTGGGATGATCTGCATACTTGCGAGACGGCTTTAAGCGATATTGATGTGGTGT
>JABSRQ010000125.1 GCA_013215055.1 Pseudomonadales bacterium
TGTTGGCCTTTACTTCGCAGCCTACATGCCTCCTTTCAAATACTTTGGATTATTCACTGCTATTGGCGTTGCTATCGCTGGGGTTTACTCTCTGGTATTCCTACCAGCTGCCATGGCTATTATCAAACCTAATGCCAGTAAACATATGCAACGTATGGCACAGAGTGATGTGAAAGATAACTTCTCTCGACTAATGATTAAGCTGGGTGATATTACCCTGAACAACAGCAAAACCGTTGTAGCTATCTTCGCTGTCATCACAGCTATCGGCTTAACAGCTGCTGTAAACCTGACAGTAGATGAAGACCGTATAGAGACCTTCCATCCAAGTGAGCCTCTTTATCAAGCTGACAAGGCCATTAACCACTACCTTAACGGGACAAACAGCCTAGATATTGTAATCGAAGCTGCTGAGGTCGAAGGTTTATTCGAGCCTGAGAACTTGAATAAGATGGCTGCACTGCAAGAATATGCTCTGACATTGCCAAACGTCCAGGGTGCTACTTCCATTGTTGATTATCTGATGCAAATGAATCGCTCCCTGAATGGTGGTGATAAGTCTGAATACAAGTTACCTGCTGATAAGGAATTGATTGCTCAGTACTTCCTGATTTACTCAGCGTCCTCTGATCCTACCGATTTTGAAGATGAGATCGATTATGACTATCGCGTAGCCAATATGCGTTTGAAAATGAATAAGGGTAGTTTTCAGGATACAAAAGACACAATCCATGCCTTAGAGGCGTACATTGCTGAAAACTTTACGACTGAAGATATTTCAGCAACCCTGAGTGGTCGTGTGACCGTTAACTATCACTGGATTAAAGACCTTGGTGAAAGCCACTTTGTTGGCCTGTTTATCTCGTTGTTCTTAGTGTGGGCTGTAGCGTCATTGTTATTTGGTTCTGTTGTAGCTGGCGTATATGCAATCACGCCTGTCGGTGCATCAATTCTGTTGGTATACGCCGCTATGGTTTTGCTTGAAATACCACTGGGTGTAGGTACTTCAATGTTTGCATCTGTTGCCATTGGGCTAGGCGTAGATTTCTCTATTCACAGCATTGACCGTCTGCGTGAGAGCTTTAAAGAACATTGCGGCGACTGGGATAAGGCTCTAGCTGAATTGTACCCACTGACTGGCCGTGCGTTGTTCTTCAACTACTTAGCCATTGCTTTGGGCTTCGGTGTCCTGACCACCAGTGAAGTTGTACCACTGACTGACTTCGGCACTATCGTATTTATCTCAGTGACCACGAGTTTCTTTGCAAGTATGAGCCTGCTACCCGCATTAATAAAAATCTTAAAGCCTCGTTTCATTAGCGAAGGCATCAAACAAAATAACCTTGAGGAAAATGAAATGACCAACACAAATAAATTCGCACGTATAACCAGCGTCATCGCAGCAGTAGGCTTAATCGGCTTCTCAGTAATCAGCACCAACATTGAAGCCAGTGAGACCACCACACCCTTAACTGCAGATGCCATTGTCAGCAAAGTAAATATGGTTGATGACGGTGAACATGTAACCCGCAATATGACCATGACCATGATTGATAAGCGCGGTAAGAAGCGTGAACGTGAAACAACAGCCTATCGTAAATACTACGATGGGGAAAAGCGCACTATTCTTTTCTACAAGAAGCCATCGAATGTTAAAGGAACAGCGTTTTTAACCTTTGATTATAAGGATATCGCCAAGGATGATGACCAGTGGTTGTACCTGCCTGCACTGCGTAAAGTACGCCGTATTTCAGCCTCTGACCGTGGTGACTATTTCTTAGGTACTGACTTCACCTATGAAGACATTATGTTAGAGGGAAAGCTGGAAGTGGCAGATTATGATTTCAGCATAATTAACGAAGAAAAGTTAACCCTAGAGTCTGGTGAAAGCTATGATGCCATCTTGATAAAAGGGATGCCAAAGACAAAAGAAATTGCCAAAGAACTTGGTTATAGCCGCAGTAAGTTTTGGGTTGATACTGCTACGTGGTTAATCATTAAAGCTAACTATTGGGGAATTAAAGGCAAGCCTCTCAAAACCTTAACCATGACTGATATCAGCACTGTTGATGGCATTCTAACTCGTCACCGACTGAGTATTGATAACCATAAGACTGGACACCACACAACATTCAAATTCAGCGATGTTGATTACAAGTCACCTGTTAAAGACAAGCTGTTTACTCAACGTGCAATGAAGCAGGGTAAATAAAATGAAAGCACCTGCACTGACTTCATCAATATTTACTGCATCATTAATTGCGTTGTTATCCCACAATGCACATGCAGAATTTAGCGGTACATGGGAACAGGAATTGGCAGTTGGGATTGATGGATCAAACACCAAAGGCCAGAAGTTTGAAGCTGTCCTCGAGCCAGAATGGAACACCAGTCTCAGCGATAATATCGACATGACCGTTATTGCCAGAATGCGCCTCGATGCCTATGACAAGTTAGGCTATGAGGGTGAACGACTCGACAACTACAGTTCCATCAATGGCCCTCTCGTTGAAGGGAGTCACGGGGATATCGATATTCGTGAGTTGTATGTTGATACAGAGTTGTTCAATACATTCTGGCGTATTGGTAAACAACAAGTGGTTTGGGGCCAAGCGGATGGGCTGAAGGTTCTCGATGTAGTCAATCCGCAGAGCTATCGGGAGTTTATTCTCGATGACTTTGCTGATTCACGGATACCTCTGTGGATACTGAATGTTGAAGTCCCTGTAACGGATAATGACAGTATTCAAATCTTGTGGGTACCTGATACTACATACAATGAGTTTGCTGCTCAGGGGACGGTCTATGAGTTAACTAGCCCATTGCTTGTTCCACAGCTAGTAGATGGCATTACCCTGACAGGCATTAATGAAGACAAGCCCTCAGGGGCCAGTGATGGTGATATGGGTATCCGCTATTCCAAGTTCTATGATGGCTGGGATTTAACCTTTAATTACATGTACCACTACAATGATAACCCTGTATTTTATCAATCAGTGGTCGGTGCAGAAGTGACTATCGACGCAATCTATGAACGCAATAACCTTATAGGTGCAACAGCCAGTAAAGCCTTTGGCAGCTTTACCTTGAGAACTGAGATAGGTTATAGCAGCGACATATACCATCTGATCGATAACACCAGCAGTGCTTTCGTTGAAAACCAAGGTGTCCATGAATCTGATGAATTGTCGTCGGTTATTGGTCTGGATTACCAAGGAATTGAAAACACCATGCTGAGCATGCAGTGGTTCCAAAGCATAGTATTTGACTATGAAGACTACTTGATACGCCCAGAAGATAACAACATCTTGTCTTGGCTCTATAAGCAGACATTCCAAAATGAAACATGGGTACTAGATGTATTGGCACTTTATGGACTTGATCAGGATGATAGTTCAATTCAATTGCAGCTAAGCTACATGCTCGAAAGCAATATCAAATTATGGGCTGGGGGCGATGTTTTTACTGGGCCATCAGAAAGCCTACTTGGACAATTTGATCATACGGATCGTGTATTAATCGGGTTTGAATGGGGGATTTAGAGGCGGCAGGAATAGCCGCTTTAGCCTCACAATCGCTCTTTAATCTTCAAACACAGAGGCCTCTGATGAGGCTCAAGCAGCCTAGAGTATAAGGCATATTGAGCCCCAATCCGGTTAATTCTAGATGTACAAGATAACGAGGTAGTTCGACGACACGCCTGAAATCAGTAGAGTAGAGTGCCAATAAGTCTAACAGCAGGCCCTGTTAATCCAGTAGGATTTAACAGGTAAATGCTAGCTAAAGTATCCCCTACATGGCTATGCCTGTAGGGGGAGTAGTTTGCTAAGGCTAGTACAACACCTCAGGTGGCCCTTGGGCCTCAGCTAGCTGAAAAGCAGGTGGGGGGTGACATCAGCGATTAACTCCAACTGAGTTAGCTACACCGTTATCGAGGGATAGCGCAATAACACTTAAGCCAACTTTCTACGCATCCCCACCAACAACAGCAGGCCGAGACTGAACAGCGACAAAGAACCGGCTGAATAGGTCAAGTTATTAAAAATGAACCAAGGGGCATGCGGATCATGCGCTTCGACACGATAAATATCGTAATCCACACCATCAATCCTGTCCTGTACAATCCCATAGCTTAACGTCGCATCAGCGCTTATGCCGCTCACCGTAACTTTATCGAAATTGCCTTGAATACCAGTGAAGGCTCCGCTGCCCAAGACGAGAGAATCGTCACGTACGGCACGAATCAGATCCAGGCTGGCCTTATTGCCCCAGCCTTGCTTGAAGTCTAAATGCAGGTTTCCTGCTAATTTAACCTGGATAGCGTCTATGGCGCTGTATAAGCCAGAGCCACCTTTGGCATTTAGCGCGTCGGCACGAACGTCACCATCGATGTTGAATCGCAAGTTACTATTGCTACCCAAGTTTAGCTGGGCTTCATCCATCTCCAGTGAATTCGCATCCGCAGCATCCAGCGGGTCCATCACATCGGTCAGTGCCATATAGCTATTTTCCAGTTGTAGGGTCGCGACACCGTCCACAGCCCCCATCGTCAGCTGTTCGGCCGTGATTACGGAACTGTTGGCAACCAGTTCCCCGGTGACAGAGCTTGCCGGATTAACCAGCACATCGTTACCATCGGCAATTTCTATTTTACGTCCCACCTCGAGTCGACTATTGGCAAGCGACATTTTGGCCTCGACAATGGCGGTGCTAATTGCGTTATCACTCAGATAGACATCGCTAGCAATATCGAGGTAATTGCCCACGCTAATGTTCGAGTCAGCGATGGTGAAATTCACCTTATCCTCGGCATAAGCACCGTCGGTAACATAGATATCCGTCAGTTCGATAGTATTACCTACGTTTAAATCGGTTCTCAACATGGAGATATTGACGCTGCTGAGCACGGTATTGCTGGCGTGCATTTCAGCACTGGCATCACCCGCTCGAAAAGCCCTCTTGATTGTTATCGTAGAGTCGACAAAACTGGCATCTATGTTATTGGTTACTGTATTGTCCTGACCATAATCTGCGCTGGTATATTCAGCCAATTCCAGCCATTCGAGTTCAAGTATGGAGTCGTCGACGATTAACTGCGTCAGGGCATCGATACGACTGTTTTGCGTACCATCGCTGACTCGAATATCACAAGCGACCTCGAAGTCCATGGTATCCAGGTTTTTCCACTGAGTATCGATAAAGCTGATCGTGGTATTGTAGGTGGCTGAGACATTACTGGCATTATCTAGGGTGTCGACCATGCCGCCGAACTGGTTCTCGGCGCTGGAACTACTGTTTATCGTGGCCTTTTCAAAGGTGAATATTGATGTCACAGAGCTTGTGGTATTGCTCTGTAAATCCACATCCAAGCTCTGAATACTGCTGGTATTCAAGCTACCATTAAGCAAACTGAAGTTTACAGTAGTATGACCACCACTGACTAAATCGTTGGCAATCTTGATACCGCTAGCAGCATTGATATCCGCATTTTCAACCACTAATGAAGCATTGATATCTCCGGCAGCGGTGGCGTTCTGCCCAAGCGTTATCCTATCCGCATTTATCGCACTACCCGCACTGTGGACATGGCCATCGAGGCCATCGCGACCAATATATAAATGCTGAGCACCCACCGCGGCATTAATGGCTGTTTGCAGATAAATCGTATCGCCATTGCTGATCTGCGCCTCCAACAGGTTAGCCGGATCGGCATCGGGGGCAACAGCACCATCCCAGTTATTGCCATCGGCCCAGTCATTGGCAGCGCCTGCACCATTCCACATGGCTGGCGCAGCATGGGCGTTGCTGAGCAATGCACTGCTTGCCGTTAATACTGCAATTGCCAGAGGATGGCGTAAAAAAACTTGTGTCATGTTCGGAATCCACGATTTAGTGTGATAGTCAATTTGCAGTGCGCGTTTTCATCGCTGAGCTTCAATGCTGACACTGATGGTTTTGGGTTTATTAGCCAGCGGATTATTGCCAAGATAAATAAAAGATAAATAAAAGATAAATAAAAGATAAAAATGAAAATAAACCGGTTTCGCTGGCTACAAATCTTTGTGATCTGTAGCTAGCCTGCGAAGGCCGGGTGCGCGTCCATACACACTTAATAAAAGGCAAAAAATTAATAGGTTAGGCAAATAATTTTTGCAAAAGCAAAGAAACTGCGCACCAACAAAAATCAATTTTTTAATGTGAGTCACGGGTATAGGTCGTATGCTCGAGCAACCCCCTCACACCCCTTGTCATCGGAAAACGCGGCGATCTTATTAGCTGTGTTTGCCAATCTACTCAAGGGCAGTCCTGTAAATTCTCAATGCCGATCTTGCTGCCCACGCGAGTCAACAAGTTTCATCGATGGAGCGATTATATCCGTTGAAGCCACAATTGACAATGTGTCAATTGTGTTTTCATGTACAATAGCTCGATACCGCTTCAACAGTTTCGGTGCTCATTTAGCTTAACGAGCGATAGACTCATCAATGAAAATTAATAAAACACTATGAGTAACCCAGTCAGTTCCAAACAAAGTCGTTCCTATAAAGACGAAGAGAAGGCCCTGCGTCGGCAAGATATTATTGATGCCGCAGAGCAGACCTTTTTTGAGCAAGGCTACGGTAAAGTCTCAATGGCCAGCATCGCCAAAGTTGCAGGGCTAAGTCGTGCGCTGATCTATGTTTATTTTGAAGACAAGGATGATTTGTACCGCGCCGTCATGGTGCGAGCCAGTACTGACTTGAAGCTCCGTTTTGAAAATGCATACGCATCCAAAGACCTTGGTTTACAAAAAATTAAAGCCATTGGCCATGCCTACTACCGATTTTATCAGCAGGAAATTAACTACTTTAACCTACTCACTGAATCGGGGGAGTTTCTACAAAATCTGGCAGCTAAACCGTCTGAAAAAGAACAGAAGACCTTGGACTTGCTGCTCAAAACCTATGGCGATTGCATGGTTATCATGGTGACAGCCATTTCCGATGGAGTTAGCGATGGCAGTATCTGCAAAGAGCGTGCAGCCGACCCGGTAAAGGCGGCCTATTTCTTAAGAGGCATGTTACACGGAGTCATGTTAAGTAGCCGAAGTGACCAAACTTTTATTGATGCCTTCTGTGATTTCAATACCGATGAACTGATCGATTACTGTATCGACAATGCGTATATCGCTTTATCCAGTGATCATGATATGGAAACGCTGGCGCGTTTTAATTTCGAGTTTTCCGGCAATTGAAGTCAATAATACGAGCTGCCCTGTATGGAGGAAGCGATGGTATTGGATACTATCCAAATTAACTCAATTAACTGTTAATACGACTTTAGGCCTAACCCTTAAATTTTAAAAGTAGTGTTATGTGATTCTATTCTCTATCTGGATTCAGGGTAAGCTGTTAGTTTGATGAGTACTGTTTTTGACTAACCCTAAGCTGCGTATAAATACGGCTGCGTATGATGTATATCCAAATATCAACCTATTGGGCCTTAATACCACTTATACCCCTTAGCTTCAAAGCAGCTGTTCAATCACTATGTGCTCAATGCTTGATAATGACACCTTGCGGTCTATTTAGCAGTTGGTATTGAAGGACTGCTTTAGCCTCACAGAAGGCTGCCGATTTAGCTAAGCGGCATTAATATCAATACCCGCTTCTTGTCTAGAGTGGCTGTTCATATTCTATCTTTGCGGTATTGTTTAGTTTATAAGATTCAAGAAGTATACCTTACAGAAAAATCCTGATGGTGGGTGCAGATCTCTAAATAACGAAATCAAATATAAAAAGATAGCCTTGGCAGGCATGAGGCAGCAAGTGAAATATCAACAGAAAGAAATAATGCGATTGGATCGGTTACTGGCTAGGGCTGAAATATATCCACCCTTATCACCATATCACCGACCCATTTCAAATATAAAAAGCGCTATTAGCCTGTATTGATAGCTGATCAAAAATGGCCTCAACATCTAAATAGATATCCATTAATGCATCCAAATCGACATGATGGTTGCTGGAAAAGGTTTCCAATGCTTTAATAACTTTATCGCTATTACTATTGTTTAAGTGAAAAGACATGGTGTCAGCACAATGCAATAAACCGACTGTTTGCTGCATTGCTGCTGGTATCTTTTTTTGATCCATAAAGACTATGGGTTTAATGATGTCAGAGGAAACACCCCAGTGGCTCAGAAGAATAGCCGAAGCCATGAATCCGCTCAAACCACAATGTGTCTTCAAAGCCTCAGAACAACTTAAACTATCGAAGTTGGTGAAATCATAATCGGAAAAAATGTCCTCAATAGGTTTTTTTTGCGTCTGCATCAAAAACAATAGTCCCAAGTTAAAAAATAATCCCACGCTATAGATGGTATTCACATCAAGCGGAGTTTTTATCAGTTTTGCATCCACGCATCGACGACAAAATTCAGCAATGACGTAAGTATCAACCCAATGTTTTTTTAAATCAAAGCCACTGAACTCCAGTGTAATAAAACTGCTATTACTGATAATGGCGATCGCAACTGTTTTCATCTTTTCATTTTCGAACACACATTGCAGAGCTTGCTGTACAGATAATTTATCGTGACTACCAAAAGAGGCTGAATGTGACAGGCCTAATACCTTGGCAGCCAATACCGGATCTAACAGGGTCATAGCGGCAATATCTTCAGCATTATTCCGCCCTTCATTTAACAATCCATTCAATTGAAGTCCTATTGTTGATAGGGCCGGCATACTGTCCATTGTCGTCAGATTATATTGCTTATTGAATGACGGGAAATCATTATGAATCGCCTTGAATTGTGTAGGAGTGATAACCAACCAGGCCTTAAAAGCGCGCTCAAAACTGGAACGATCAGAAAAGCCTAACTCCTCCGCAACGCTGATAATATCCATTCCACTGGCCAAACGTTTTACCGCCTGCATTCGCTTCGCTGTATTTAATACCCCCCGAAAACTAATACCCGCTTCTTTGAGTCGTCGATTCACAGTACGTTCACTCACGCACAGTTGGTCGGCTAGATATTCCAAACTCATAGAGGAAAGGGTACTAGTTGATAGTATCACCCTATAAAGTTGTTCAAATATATCCGTGCCTGCCTGTAATTGGCTTGCTTCATCATCAAGCACCTCTTTAAGAAGAAAGCGATTCCTTGAATTACTGGCAGGCAGTCGTGTTGACAAGACGGCTTGATCATAGATTAATTTAAACGATTTATATTTCGGATTAATCAGTGTAGTTAAACCTAAGCGCTCAAAACCATCATGCTTACAGCGAGGTAACTCTATGCGTTTGGGTAAGATGTGACTGCCACTGATCTGTTGCATCGAACGTATAATACGCATCAATGCCATTTCTTTATAGATATCCTCTACATCATGTAATTCCTGTGGGGCAGCAATAATGACTTCTATGCAATCGGCTTGTTTATGAAATTGATGTGGAGAATTGAATTCCGATTCGAGGAAAAAATATTCATGATAATATTGAATCGCCTGTTGCAGATCTTCACAGGTATAAAGATACAGCCCCAGGGTGCCCATATAGTTGATAAAAAATCCATCCCCTAAGCGCAGGCCAATATCGGTAATGCCTGCCTCATCATGTAAATAACGCAACATGCCGATATATTGTTCGGTAGGCATGGCATCATTTTCATCAATCGTTGCAGGCAGCTTCCAATGTGACACTACGTGCTCTAACACCGCGGGGTTATCAGCTAATGCCTGATGAAAATTACGAATATATTTAAGGGTAATGGACTTCTTCTGCATGCTGCTGTGTGTTCACTTGTTTATAGTCTTCGATGAAACCCTAAGTAAAACTACAGCAAGCACTCCGCACTGACAAATACACTACGTTGATTTAGGCGATATGATGCCGATAGAATTTGAAAATGTGCTTAACAAAGAGTCCGATTTAAGTTGACCAGAACATTCAAAGCCGACAGTCACAAGATTTGTCTATGATTATGCTATGTGCAACATTTTTATCCGGTATTTTTTATGAAATCTATGCCGCCGTGTAGGTCCTACTGCAAATAGATTTAAATCTGCACTACGATAAGAACATGATTTAGGCCGATAAATACCCACACGGGGGCCGGAGTGAATAAACAACGAGGTTTTACCCTGATCGAATTGATTATGGTTATCGTCATTCTCGGTATTCTTGCTGCATTTGCCTTGCCACGTTTTGCTGATTTAAAGGGCAGTGCTTCTAAAGCCATACTGCAGGGCTTATTGGGTTCCATGCGCTCAACCATAGCGGTAACTCACTCACATGCGGTGATAGAAAATCAAACCGGGGTAACCGGCAGCATTACCCTGGATGGCAATAACATCAGTCTTTCCTATGGTTATCCCAGTGCCAGCTCAGCAACAGGCAATATCATTCCGCTTTTACAGATTGACGATACCACCAACGGCGGCAATCTATGCCTCACGACGTGGTGTTTTGTAGGTAATCAAGCGACCTCTAATCACGGGGTCGTGATAGACAGTGGCACTTTTATGATGTTTTGGCCCAAGGGTTATGTGCGCGGTGATAGTTGCCTGGTGTATTACTGGAATCCGGAAGATGGCCGCGCAATTGATATAGGGCTGATAGATACAGGTTGTTAATGTAAACAGCCCCCTGCCCTCTATCTGTAAGCCAGCCCGCTTATTGACACAATAAGCGTAATTTCACCACTCATCCCAATTTATCTAAACAATTATGAAAATATGGCGTGTAAAGTACTATTGTTGTCGTCTAATGCCCTATATATAACTCACCCATATCGTTAGAGTCTTTGCTTTGCAATTAAATAGAGAAAGCTAGCTACATTTTATGATAGAAGTTGATCAAGAGTATGGCCTTGAAATGCATACAGATTCATATGGCGGTGTTGTTATCTACCAATATAATATTGAAGTTGGCATACTCACGCCATTTAAGCGTGGGTATATGGCTTTTAAAAGAAATATGTACAATGAGAGTGACTATGATAGCAATAACTCTCATCAATTTTCTGACCGGAAATCGGCCATCCATTGGCTTATCAATATGGAAGAACTCATTGTCAGCGTATAAGTTTACTATAAAGACACATGGGTGATGCGGCTTCAATTTAAACAAGCAAATCAACAAAATCGCTGTTGAGTGGAAAACTGTTATCGAGTACCGAGCCTCGTAAGCCGGCCAATTCTCGCAGTGACTGATGCACCATGGCCCCTGTAATCAACGCACCGTTATCATTGTCTACCTCTAACGTATTCGGGTCCAACTTATTGGCTTTTAACTGCTTAGTGGTTGAACCAATAACCTGATTACCGCGTATGCCTTTGCCCATCAGCATCCAACTACCCACTGCCCAATGATCTTTGCCAGCCCTGTTATTCATCCACGGCGTGCGACCAAAGTCAGAACACATAATAACCGTGGTGCGATCAGAAATTCCGTGGCGCTCCAGTTCGCTCCACAGGTGATCGATACCGGCAAGATAGGTATTAATACTTTCGGTAAAACGTTGATGTAAATTATCGTGATGATCAAATTGGCCGTTACCTATAGAGGCAAAAGCAGAAATCCCAGAGGCAAATGCGGCGGCAATATTTTCCATAGCGCCATTTAGCCCTGATGACGGTGTTGTTGGTAGATAGCTGATGACCCTATTGAGGTCGTCCATATTGGCGCGTGAATTTTTAAGTATATCCATCGCCGCCAGATGCTGTGCCTGATCTTCTGCGTAGTACCGTTGCTCAAGTTCATTAGCAGCAAAGTTTTGAATCTGATCAAATAGATCGTCGGGCATTAATGTGCCACGATTGTAAACTTTATTACCCTGCGTCAAGGCCGTCATTTTGGTGATCGCATCGGGCGATGTTACCGTGGTAAGCCCACCGGTGTAGGCTGCGCCTATCAAAGGCATGGCCAGATCTTGGCCGTAATTGCTTGCCAATAACGCGCCAAAATCAGGCATACCCGCTGAGGCATTACCGCGACGGCCAATACGTCCGCCATCACGGTGGTTATTACTGCCATGGTCAACACCATTGATCACCATTAGGCGGTTTTTATGCCGATTAAAAAAATCGCCCATAATGTCGCCGTCAGGGTTCTCAACACCTGAATGATAAGGCGCAAACGTTATGTTTCCCGCACGACGAATGTCACTGGTTTTATACAGGTTGATGGGCCCTCGTGATTGATCCTCATCGTAAAACACCTGATCACCTTTGGGGTCACAGAGGCTGGTGGTATCCCAGGCCCCATTAGCATGTACATGCACAAAAAAGTGATCGGGATTGGCTGCATAGGCTTTTTGCAATAAAAAGGGTGAACTGCCCATTACAACGGAGCTGCCAGCCATGTATTTTAAAAATCTTCTACGTTTCATAAATCAACTCAAAAACTATTAAATTCATCGGTGGCGCAGGGTTCTACGCCTATTGTCATAACCGCGGTAGTTGCACCATTACTCATATAAAAATCGGTAATCGAGCAGCATGGCTTGCAGAACCCCCATCCAGGCACGAATAATAAATTGTCTATCGTCATCGACATGTGTGTCTAAAGTTTGCTGTGTATCCGGGTCGATTTTGGCCCGACAATCACCGATTAAACGCTCATCAATATCACCATTATTGATCGCTACCACCCCACCGCTCTGTAGCGAGTTAAACAGCTGATGATAACGGTCAATAATGGCATCGTTACTCTTAACAACATCGCCAAAAAGCTTCCACTGCATACTGACCAAGGTTGATCGTACGGCGCTTTCACTGGGTAACTGCGTGTGGCTAACGTTATTCATCAGGTAGCGATTTGATGCTTTTTTGCGGGCAAAATCGTTACTGATGGCGCGGCATGAATGCTCGGCGGCCATTAAGCGTTGCACGGCCGTCATGCTAGAGCTGGGATCGGTAATCCTATCGGTGATCTTCCTGCGATCATCAATACCGCCATAAAGCGTGGTATAACCACCGTAAAACTTGTTCAATTTTTTGCGGTTATCGTAGCCTCTATCAGTCCAGCTGAAGCCTGTACTCGCCTGAAGTTTACGGTCTAACATCTCGGGGGTGAGTAAACGTGCATGGCCCTTGTCTCGGTAATAAGGGCTTTTGACGATGGCCATAATGATGGGCCGTATCTGATGGCCGTTGTCACGCAGGGTATTCGCCAGATCCTTAAAGAAGTTTTTTTGTGTATTGTAAGCAGACCACAATTCATCACTGGCATCGGCACCGGGCTCTGTTAAAGGCACGATACCGGTCACACCTTCGAAAAGTGTCTTGGCCACACTGCGCGCAAAACGTGCATCGATAACCGCTTGCTGCGCCAACCAAACCAGCGGCGTATTAGCGTAGTTACTGGGCATATCTACCCCGTTAAAACCTGGTGGTAAAATCTTGTTTTGGTTCCAGCGATTTTTATCTTCAGCGACTCGGCGCACCAGGTCATTCCCCCACCATTGAAAGGTGCTGGCAACCGGATCCATAATCGTGTGGCAGCTGGTACACACAGGATTGTTGAGCGTCGGTTCTGCACTGGCTATCTCATCGGCTAAATCTACACGCATACCGGCAATGGCGAGAATGTCGGTATCCAGAAATTGTTTGTAGAACATATACGAGCGATGGCGGTTCAAATTTGTCGCAGAGCTGGGGTGGCGTTCAATCCATGAAGGTGTGGTAAGTACACCGGCATGTTCGCCGTGATACAACTCGGGCATTTTCACAGGCTTTAGATCACGTGGATCGAAGTTATAATCTCCCATTTCACTGCCTTTACGTGCGTAAATTTCAGCCTCTAGGTGTATTTCATTGGCGGGTACACGACGGAAATTCATGCTGTCGGCATCAAGCCCATAACCGCGCGCGGTATAGTAGTTCACGACGGCATAATCGGCGGTCAGAATCTCGGTAAACGGGCGATTATTCTTAACAACATATTTAATCAGGTTTAAGGCTTCTCGCCCAAAACCAAAACCCGTTGAATTTCTTGCCCAGTTTTTTGCGATATTGTCGATGGTAAGTTTATCGGCCCAATATTCTGTGACGCCTGGGATAAAATAATTAACGAAAAAAACACTCTTGTTAGCACGCTGATCGGTGTGGAAGACATCGTTGTAAATCTCGCCAATGCGATCATAAAAGGCCTGCTCCTGCATAAGAGATGTCATCACATTATCCAACCCTGTTTCGCCCCAATCCTTCACCATATCCACTTCCAAGGGATGTGGCAGGCGCCCTGCTAAATTGAGTGTGGTTTTATATAAGGTGCGTAACCACTGCGTGTCACTCAGTTCCAGTTCTTCATCAGGCCTAGTATCTTCACCATGCGTTGATGCATTCAATACCTCTAATACATAACGGCCTACTTCAACCGCACAATCATCCTGGCAAACAAGCGGTGCATAGGTAGGCATGGTGCTGCTAATGCGTGAACTTAAGGTTTCCAGCGTTGTGCAACTATCACATTGCAGTAATGAGGGACTACTACCACCGGTGCCATTAACACCATGACAACTGGCACATTCCTGCGCATAAATAGCCTCGCCTGCCTGCAAACGCTGCGGCAATTTTGTACCCGGTAGTGGCTCTACATCGGCAACAACAATACCGGTATTAAACTGGCCATCTTTATGATTGGCAACGTCGTATTCGTATTGTGCAGTCACCTCTTTTTGGTCCAGATTTTGCTGATGAATACGCACCTCATCCAAATAGGCATTCATGCGCGAAATTTTAAAATACGGAAAGCCGCCTGCGCGTGGTGTCATCTCTCGGC
>JABSRQ010000126.1:0-2645 GCA_013215055.1 Pseudomonadales bacterium
TCCATCAAATCGGCAGCTTCAGGGATCTCATCGGCCAGCCTATCCAGATCCATATCCGCACCGATCTCTTCTGCCGCCAAGGCCGCTTCACCGGATGATTTTTGATAAGCCGCCGTTAAGCGCCTTTGAAATTCACCATCATCAACCGCTTCAACATTAAACGGCTGAGCTAAATAACGACGTAACTCAGCCAACACTTCAAGGCGTAACCCGGGTTTATAAACAATCAGTAATTCGTCCAAACTGTTATCAACAAAAACCCCTTCGGCCGCTGCATAGGCAAAAGGCAGGTTTTTGACAGCACTGGGCATAGTTTCTTCTGTATCTAACGCAGCCCCCTGTTCAGGGCTTAGATCAATTAAATCATCAGATGAATTATGTGAATTTTCAGCGGACATCATCAACCTTCCAACGCGCCAATATCTTCTGCTTTACTGACATCATCTACACCTGAACTCGCATCAGTTTCCTCCGCCTTAGGCGGGAGCGTCATCTTAGAGCTAGATTTCATCTGCTGCATTTCTTCAATCATCTTAAGCTGCTCTTCCCACTCGGGTAACACCTGCAAGACGTCATCATCAAATAAATCGACACCACGTGCCATTTTAGACGTTTGTGTCGCACGAATATCGTCATAACTTTTCTTGGTCACTTCCAAAGATTTAGCCGAGCTGTTAACAATCGTTGGACGTATAAAAATCATCAAATTGGTTTTTGTTACTTGGGTAAAAGAGGATTTAAATAAACGCCCTAATAACGGAATATCCCCTAATATCGGAACTTTGGTGACCTTTTCCTGAACATCATCACGCAGTAGACCACCTAGAACAATGGTATCGCCATTATTCACTCTCACGGTGGTTTCAATTTTACGTTCATTGGTAATGATGCCACCGGCAGGTGTTGAACTCTGAGCGATACCCGAGACGATCTGGGTGATATCCAAGGTAATATCATTGCCTTCATTTACATGTGGAGTCACATTCAACGTAATACCCACATTTTCACGCTCTACCGTCTGGAAGGGATTGCCCGGGTTTGAACCGCTATTACCCGTGGAGGTATAACTACCGGTAACAAAAGGCACTTCTTGGCCAACGACTATCGAGGCTTCGTTATTATCCAGCGTCATCAAACTCGGTGTTGATAAGATATTTGTTTCGCCATTACTTTCCAATGCGGTAAGAATCGCTGCAAAGCTATTGCCGCCAGAGCTGAAATCCAAAGCGCCTAGATAACCACCGGTGACCTGAGATAAAGCTGCGGCTAAACCCTCTAACTGATCATTTCCCGTACCTGTAAGAGCATCGGGATTGCTACCTAATGCCCCCAATGCACCGGTGGTATTAGCACCGCCAAAACCCTTTCCTTCACCGGCCACCATCCAGTCAAAACCCAGCGCCTTGCCATTATCATTGAGAACCTCAACGATGATCGCCTCAACCATGACCATCTCACGGGCAATATCCAGACGTTTGATCAGCGCGGTTAAACCTTCCATCACATCAGGTTGCGCGGTAATAATGAGTGAATTGGATGCTTCATCGGCCTCTATGCTTGCAGCCTTCACCGAAGCCGAACCCTTGGCTTTACCATCGCCGCCCATCTTGGCCATATTCTGCGACACTTTAGATAACACCGGGGCTAAATCTTTAGCAGATGCATGGCGCAGATAAAGCACCTTGGCATTGCCGGTTGTCTGTAACGGCGTATCCAGTTTCTTAATCAGTTTTTTGATTTTTTGACGTATCTGCAAGGTGCCATTGATGATAATCGAGTTGCTGCGTTTATCTGCAACCAAGGCGTGTGCATCGGCGGCGGCTTTTTTATCGCCTGCCTGCGGTTTTAAAATCTGGGTTAAAATCCTCACCGTGTCTTCGGCAGACGCATGTTTTAAACGTAAAATCTCCATATCTTTATGGGGTGATCTATCGATGCTTTCAACAATTTTACGAATCTTTGCAACATTATCTGCCGTATCTGAAACGATAATACTATTGGTATCAACATAGGCCGCCATATGGCCTTGCTGAGGCACTAAGGGGCGTAAAACCGGAATCAGCTTTGTTGCATTGACATTTTTCAGATCAATAATTTGGGTGATAAATTCAGGATTATTGATGCGTTGACTGCCATGAAGTACCGGCACGGATGAAGTTCTGGCTTTTTTATCCTGAATAATTCTAACCACATCACCATTTCTTACCGCCGCGTAACCATGCACCTGTAATACCTTTAAAAACAAGTTATACAGTTCGTCTTCATTCACCGCGTGGCTGGAGATAACGTTTATCTTTGCCTTCACCTTGGGATCGATGATCACGGTATAACCCGTCGCATCGGCCACAAACTTGATCAAGTCTTTTATATCGGTATCTTTAAAGTTCAGTGTATACGTTTCAGCAAAAACCGAGACTGGCGCTAACATTAACGCTGCGACCAACAAACCGACCTTTAGTTCTTTGATGCTTTTTATCATTGGAATATTCACAATTCGCCTGTATTTAATCTTCACGCCCATTAACCATCACTGAGGTTTATAATTAACGTCAATTCTTCGTTGCCACGTTTCACGTCAAAAGAGGCTTCTGTGGCATTTTTCAAATTGGAGAGGTATGGATTCCCACTCAAAATATAACCATTAT
>JABSRQ010000126.1:2655-14718 GCA_013215055.1 Pseudomonadales bacterium
TTCTGTGGCATTTTTCATCTGTCCATATAACTGCATGGCCTGCGCGGGGTCATCTAAACTGGTACCGTTTACAGCCGTGATGATATCACCACTTTTAAGGCCGAAATCGGTAAACTGCTTGCGATGACGCCCTGGACGCACACGATAACCAATCACATTTCCTTGTCCATCTTTAGCAATAGAAATTTTGATCACATCGGCTAAAGACATCGGGTTGCTCAATAACTGTTTACGGTATTTACCGGCCATTTCTGTTAGACGACTATTGCTACGCTGATCAACCACCCTTTTTTTACCGCTGTTTCTTGTTTTTTTCGTCGAGGTCTTAACTCTGGCGATGGCAGCAATATTTTTATCATCCCATAACAACAAAGCTTCATAGGATCCACGGTTATCGAGAATAACTCTATCGATCAATACCTTGGCTAGTTTTACATCTCGCCCGCCGGGAATTTTATCGCCTACTTTATAAAGCTCTGATTTAGACTGATGGACAATAACTGCATAACCTTTTTTTGGATCTTCGGCTCGAATCACACCCATCAAGGCGAGGTTTAAGCGCGTCTCTTTAGCGTCGTCATTAACGTCATCCGCTATCGTTGATACGTCATCTTCAACAACCGCCACTTGATCAGCCTGGCCAAATAAATGCCACTGTTGCATGGTTTGCACATTAACTTTAGCAGATTGTCTTTTTTTCTGGGCGGCAGAAGAGGCTGGCGTAATAACCGTATTGCTGCCACGTACCTCGGGCACAGGAATAAAGGTCCAAAATAACTCGGACAACATCAATAAAAACCAGACGGCAATTAAAAAGTAAGAGACAAAACGATAGCGAGATGCAGGCACAGAAGCCAGCACAGCAAGAACACGGTTACCCTGCACCGATAGATTCTCAACTGATGACCAGTGAGACACAGCCTCTCCCTATTAAATTAGTCGTTAGCGATCAATGAATTAACCGCTGAAAGCGATAAATTCTACTCTAATTATTTAAAAGTAGTTAGACCTAAGAAGTCACTTTAACAAAATAATACAAGTTACTGCTCAAATTGACTGGGCAATAGAGGAAATATAGATCAACAGGAAAGAATATGGGTGTTTTTCGAACAAAAACAGAAAAGAAATCAAAAATATCAGCCAGCAAATGCTGGCTGATATTATAAAGTGTTAGCCACCCACCAAATTAATCATAACACCGGCGGCAACAGCCGAGCCAATAACACCCGCTACATTAGGCCCCATCGCATGCATCAACAAGAAGTTATGCGGATTGGCATCCAGGCCTACCTTGTTAGAAACACGAGCGGCCATCGGCACAGCTGACACACCGGCAGAACCGATTAAAGGGTTAACCTTATGCTTAACAAACAGGTTCATAAATTTAGCCATCAAGACACCACAGGCGGTACCGATACAAAAGGCGATAATACCCAGCACCAAGATACCCAGAGTGTTTAAATCCAGAAATTTATCCGCCGACAACTTGGACCCTACGGACAGCCCTAAGAAGATCGTGGTGATATTGATCAACGCATTTTGCACGGTATCCGATAATCTATCCACCACACCCGATTCTTTCATCAGATTACCGAAGCAGAACATGCCCAACAAGGGGGCCGCATCCGGCAGGAACATCGCCACCAGCATCAATAGAGAAATGGGGAATACGATCTTCTCGCGCTTGGAGACAACACGCAGCTGCACCATCTCTATCTTGCGTTCTTCTTCACTGGTTAACAGTTTCATGATGGGCGGCTGAATCAGGGGGACCAGCGCCATGTAAGAATATGCTGCCACCGCAATAGCACCGAGTAATTCAGGCGCTAACATGCTGGCCACATAGATGGCCGTTGGGCCATCGGCACCACCGATAATACCGATAGCTGCCGCATCGGCAATCGAGAAGTCCATAATGCCTAAACTGGTTAAACCCACCGCACCCAGTACCGTTGCAAAGATACCAAACTGTGCTGCCGCACCCAAGAACAAAGTTTTGGGATTCGCCAATAACGGGCCAAAATCGGTCATCGCACCTACACCCATAAAGATCACCAGCGGAGCAACCCCTGAGGCAATAGATACGGTGTAGAAATTATATAACATGCCATTGCTATAACCTGCATCGGCTGCCACCTGTTTAGCTGCTAACAGCGCAGATTTTGACGCATTGTGATAGGCATGCTGAATATTTTCCATCGCATGGGCGCTAGTAAAATCCGTTACACCCAAGGCCTGTGCCAAGGCAGAGTAGACATCCACATCTGCCGCAAAGATGGCATTTTCAACACCCGAATACGCTAAACCGGCACCTGGGATATTGGCCATCAGACCACCAAAACCGATGGGCACTAATAACAGCGGTTCAAAACCGCGGTTAATGGCTAAATACAATAAGCCAAAACAGACCAACATCATGATGGCCTGACCACCTGATAACTGAGCAAGACCTGAACTCAGCCACAGGGTCATTAAATTTTCCATGGTAACTCCGCAGTTTTAAGCGATTGTAATTAATTGATCGCCAACGGCAACGGAGTCGCCTTCTTTGATAAATACATCTTGTACCTGGCCAGAGGTTTGACAACGTATCTCGGTTTCCATTTTCATGGCTTCCAAGATAACGATAACATCACCTTCTTGCACGATAGCACCAGGGGCTACCTGGACTTTAAAGATATTACCGGCCAATGGCGCGGTAACCGCTGTTGCATTACTAGCGATTACCGGCGCAGCTGCAGCACCGGCTACCGGAGCCAACGCAGTGACATCACCACCTTCAGCCACTTGCACCACATAGGATTGCCCCGAAACGGTGACGGTATAAACCTCTTCGCCACTTTGTGTGGTCGCAGGGGTTTGTGTATTAGTAGCTACTGCATCTTCAAGCGTAGGAACAGGCTCGAATTTGGATGCATCACCACGGTTCTGCAGGAATTTCAGCCCGATCTCAGGGAATAAAGCATAGGTTAGAACATCATCGATCTGCCCTTCGCCTGCCGTTAAGGTAATACCTTTTTCAGCGGCTTTAGTGCTTAATTCAGCCTGTAGTTTCTCTAGTTCAGGTTCAATTAAATCTGCAGGTCTGCAAGTGATAACCTCAGCACCTTCTAACACTTTGGCTTGTAATTCAGCATTCACAGGCGCTGGCGTCGCACCGTATTCACCTTTTAATACACCACGCGTTTCTTTGGAGATCGTCTTATAACGCTCACCAAACATTACGTTCATCACCGCCTGCGTACCCACGATTTGAGAGGTAGGTGTTACCAGCGGGATAAAACCCAGATCTTCACGTACCTTTGGTATCTCAAGCAAAACTTCATCCAACTTATCGGCTGCGCCTTGATCTCGTAGCTGACTCTCCATATTGGTCAACATGCCACCGGGCACTTGAGCCACTAAAATACGGGAATCCACACCACGTAAGGCACCTTCGAATTTGCCATATTTTTTCCTAACGGTACGAAAATAAGCCGCAATTTCTTCTAACTGAGGAATATTTAAACCGGTATCTCTATCCGTGCCTTCTAACATCGCCACAACAGTTTCTGTAGGTGTATGGCCATAGGTCATAGACATGGATGAAATAGCGGTATCGACATTATCAACACCTGCCTCAATCGCTTTTAATGCCGTCGCGGCTGAAAGCCCTGTGGTGGCATGACAATGCAGGTGAATAGGAATAGACAATTCTTTCTTTAAACGTGTTACCAGATCAAAGGCAACATAAGGCTTCAACAAACCGGCCATATCTTTAATGGCAATGGAGTCGGCTCCCATATCCTGTAATTCTTTACCCATATTGACCCACATATCCATGGTATGGACCGGGCTTACGGTATAAGAAATGGTGGCCTGTGCGTGTTTTTCGTTTTCTTTAACGGCTTTAATGGCTGTTTCCAGATTACGGGTATCATTCATTGCATCAAAAACGCGGAAGACATCCACACCGTTCACTGCTGCACGCTCTACAAATTTGCGTACCACATCATCAGAATAATGACGGTAACCAAGAATATTCTGGCCGCGGAATAACATTTGCATAGGCGTATTCGGCATGGCTTGTTTCAGCTCACGGATACGCTCCCAAGGATCCTCACCTAAATAACGAATACAGGCATCAAATGTTGCGCCACCCCAGGTTTCCAACGACCAAAAACCGATCTTATCCAGTTTATCGGCAATCGGTAACATATCGTCTAAACGTAGACGTGTTGCAAACAGGCTTTGATGGGCATCACGTAATACCACATCGGTAATGCCTAAGGGCTTTTTGATATCGCTCATAAGGAGGTCTCTGTAAAGTTTTTTACGCTTTTGTAAAGTTTGAAAACTGGAGTAACGTAGGGTCAACGTTGTCCGCGACGTACATAAGCCAATAAGCTTATTTACGTGAACGGAATTTATGAACAGCCGCTGTGATAACAGCTAAAAGTTGTTCATCATTATTTGATGCAGGAACAGGCGCCGGCCTAGGGGTGGTAGTCAGCGTTTGCTCTGGTGCATCGGGGAAGAATCGCTGTACAATAGCGGACATCAGCATAGTCACGAGAACTAATACGGTCAGAAATACAAAAACGGTTCCCATGCCAAATAACATGAGTTCCAGGCCTTCATTTAAAAGATTTTCTTGCATCATGCCACCTATATCGCCCTGCTTTAGTGCAGGGTGTACAACAAAAAATTAAGGGCTTTCACATTCTTAGACTTAAGCATAATAAAAGCGAGCTCTACCGTGTAAGTCGAGGTTTGCAAAGGTCGCTACTGTACCCATATTTAGACAGGGAATCAATAAATGCACATCGCTTTTCACCACTTTTCGCACTAGAATTGCCCACCTTAAATGAACAACGCGCCAATTAGAGACATGAAACCATCTTTTATTATGTTAGCCCCAATGGAGGGCATTATCGACCATACGATGCGGGATATGTTTTCCGCCATAGGCGGGCTGGATCGCTGTGTCACCGAATTTATCCGTGTGACCAGCCAATGTTTACCCGAGCGCGTATTTAAACGTGGCTTCCCCGAAATACAATCTGGCAGTAAAACCAGCAATAACACCGTTGTTTATGCACAGTTACTGGGTGATAAACCTGAAATTATGGCTCAAAATGCGTATAAATTAGCCCGCATGGGCGCGGCCGGCATAGATATCAATTTTGGCTGCCCGGCCAAATGTGTCAACAACCATGGCGGCGGTTCAATTTTATTAAAAGACCCCGAGCAACTCTTTCGCATTATTCACTCGGTCAGACAATATGTGCCAATACATATTCCTGTCTCGGCAAAAATCCGCCTAGGTTTTGAAGATAAAAGCTTAAGCCTGGACATTGCCGCCGCCATTGAAGCTGCAGGTGCCAGTGAAATTGCAGTGCATGGACGCACTAAAAAAGAAGGTTATAAACCACCCGCCTACTGGGACAAAATCGGTGAGATTAGCGATTTGGTCAATATCCCGGTGATCGCCAATGGCGAGATGTGGACCTTGACCGATATTCAACGCTGTATAAAAGAAAGTAAAACCACAAGAATCATGCTGGGAAGAGGATTAGTTGCCTGCCCTGATTTGGCGTTATTGGCCAGAGGTGATGATCATTCAGCGTTAAACTGGGCCCAGATCTGTTTATTGTTATTACATTATAGGCGGACACTGAATGGTCGCTGTCCAGAGAAATATATCAATAGCCTGATCAAGCAATGGCTGGTGTATTTACGCCAACAATACCCTCAGGCCCATTTATTTTTTAATGCCATTAAACGACTGCGCTGCGCCGATGACTTGGAAAAATCCATCATTGCAGAACTGCGGTTACAACAACAAAGACAAGAGTGCCTGCCCACAATAGGAAACTTAGATTTAAGCGAGTTACACGCTAGTACGCTATAAATGATAGAAGCGCTGAAATACATCGATAAAAGCGTCTACTTGATCAGCCGGCAAATCATTGATGCCTGCCGCCGCTGCACGCCCTCCTCCTGTTGCAAACTGCGAGCAGATATCAACAGCCCCTTGTTTATTCGTTAAAGGCGCTCTAACACTGACTAAAAAATTGCCATCCGACTTTTCAGTTAACACCGCATGGGCTCTATCAACATGATTATTAGCCAAATCATTAGAGTAGACACCACTCACTCGTCTCGCCCACTTTTCATTAGGTAAAACAAATACCGCAGCATGCTCTTGTTCATAATAGGCGCTTATCGCCTCAACCTTGGCCATATCTGCAGCGTAACCGTTAGCCAGTTTTTCATAAACATCTTTATTATTGGCCATAAAATCAAATGGTGATGCAAATTTTACAATTTCCCGGTATAAATCAGCTGGAGCAAAGTGCAAGTCTTCAATCGTCGCACCATAGCCATTGTAATTAATATAAATACCCAGATTTTCTAAATCCGTTAATTGCGCCTCGGACAAACCCAAAGGTTTAGCAACCGCTACAGCACTGTCTTTTAAATTATCACCAAAAGCCCCAACAATTGCCCACAAGGCAAACTCGCCGTTTAAATGTGCATTCACTAATAAGCTGGTGCAAATATTAGATTCAAGATTTATTAAAGGCGTTAAAGCTGCATGCTCAGGTATATCACCCGTGGCATGGTGATCACAATAAAAAATTTCAGCCCCCGCATCTAAACAATCTGACAGCGCCTGCTTATTTTTATCCATGGAGACATCTAACACAGTGATCACATCACCAGTGGCTGCGATCACTTGCTTCAGCAGACTGATATCGCGTTTCACACCAGTGATCAAGGTACTATCAACAGGATTTGCATTACGTAATTGAGCTAACGCACAGATGCCATCTGCATCTCCGTTAAACACATCAAAATAGGCCATATTATTCTCTGTAACTTACAAGCTAAGTTTATTAAATACGAAGTGTGGAATATGCATAATAATGCCCATGATATAACGCCAGAAAAAAGGCAAATACACTTCATGTTTGCCCTTAACAATCGCCTTCTCTATTCCTACGGCAATGTCTTCAGGCTTGGCCCATAAAGGCCCACTTTTATCGATATCAGCAGTCATAGGTGTATCCACAAAACCGGGCTTAATCGTTAATACCTGCACGCCAAGCTTGGCCATTCTAACACGTAAGCCCTGCAAGAATGTTGTTACAACTGCCTTACTGGCACCGTAAACATAGTTGCTACTACGGCCTCTATCACCGGCAACAGAGGATACAAACGCAATCGTACCTGAACCCTGTTTTTCATAACGGTTAGCTAATTCTGTCAACATGGCCAATGGACTAAAACCATTGATAAACATCATTTCCTTCATCTTATTAACGTCTTTTTCGCAAGCTTCTTGATCACCCAATATGCCATGAGCGATAAGTGTCACATCAATGGTTTTATACGCCGTAAAAGCCTCTTCTATCCACTGAGGATAGGCAGCATCATCGGTAAAGTCGGTCACCTTTATTGTCACAGCCGTAGCACCTCTGACTTTAAGGTCATCCGCAAGCG
This sequence comes from Pseudomonadales bacterium, assembly GCA_013215055.1. Lineage (GTDB taxonomy): Bacteria > Pseudomonadota > Gammaproteobacteria > Pseudomonadales > DT-91 > CAKMZU01. The sequence goes on from JABSRQ010000126.1 coordinate 10,144, forward strand.
CAGATAAACGCGCCTCATCTCTGGCGACTAAAAAGAAATTCGCTTTATATTTTTGTGCATACAATCGTGCCGTTGCCGTTGCAATGGCCGAGCTTGCACCAATAATTAATATATTCATGTTAAATTCATCTACTGTTGATTCAGGCTATTGGCAACCCGTTACTCTACGCCAAAAATCTGAATTGATATTAGGGTCACGTTTTTCTTCTAATTTTATCCAATCAGGATAAGCCTGCTGAAATAACTGGGCCGACATGCGTGCATCTTTAGCAGGATATAAAGACCCGCCCGCAGCACTGACAATGGCATCAAGTTTTAATAATAATCCCAGTGTCTTTGCCCCATGAAAAGGAAAATCTAACGCTAACGTTGCACCTTCACTGGGGAATGAAATAAGCCCTTTTGATGGCACTGAACCCATCATTTTTAAAACCACTAAAAAAGAGCCCATACCCGAAGCTGAAATCACTTCTAACAACTCTTTGATTGCCGATTCTGCATTGCACTTGGGGATAATACATTGATGCTGCAAAAAGCCTTTTGGGCCATACATTCTATTCCAATGCAGAATACCATCCAGGGGATAGAAAAAAGCATCGAAGTTTGTCACTGCGGTTTTGTTGATTTCACGCTGGCGATTAAAATAAAGTTCATTAAATGCCTTTACCGAAAGATTATTAATCAAAGAGAGCGGCGGCGTAATAGGAAAGCTTAACTTGCCCTTTTCAGTATTCACTGGCGGTATAGGCCCATACTGTTTCTGACAATGGTTTGCTCTAGTAAAGTGCCCCCTGCCTAAGCTTGCCCCGGTTGCAGAACAATCAAGCCAGGCTACCGTATACTCGTGGCTTTCTACAGACTCTTCAGAAATAGAGAAAAACTCTGCCAAGCTATTATATTTAATATTTTCTGTATCTAAATTTGCACTCTTTACCGGGCGTAATTGAATCTCAACCCAGGTAATAAATCCGGTTAAACCCAAGCCACCAATGGTTGCATAAAACCAATCGGGATTTTGAGATTCTGAACAAATTAATCGTGTACCATCACTGCGTAGAAGTTCAAACTGAATAACATGATTACCAAAACTGCCAACGGTGTGATGATTTTTTCCATGCACGTCATTAGCAATCGCGCCGGCAACGGTGACATATTTAGTGCCTGGGGTAACTTGTAAGAACCAACCTTGAGGTAGAACCACTTGAATAATATCGGACAGACTAACACCCGCCTCACAACGCAAAATACCCACTTCAGAATCAAAGCTAATAAAACTATTTAGCTGCGCCGAACTAACAACATAACCGGCATGATTTTGACAGCTATCACCATAGCTACGCCCCAAGCCATAAGGCAAAAATGGCGTATTTTTGCTAAGCGCAGAAAGGCTGCTTAAGTCGTCTTCACGCCTTTTAAGCGAGCATCCATTTTGAATTCGATTAGGGTATCGCCCCCAAGAAGAATAGGTATTCGCCATATAATTTCCTTGTAGCCAACATACAGTTAAAACTATTTATAGTGGTATATGGAATACAGTCGCAGCTACAAAAACAGCTAATATACAAACACCCGTCACAAGACTTTGCGGATCTTTAACCGCAAAAACAATAGGATCGTCATCCATCTCCCCTCTATGTGCCAGAATCCATACTCGTGAAATCCAGTATAAAAGAATCGGACAGGCTAACCACAATATTGGTGGGCTTACATATAAACCAGTCACCGCAGTGCTATCAACATAAAGTGCAAAGACCATTACGGCGATATAACCACTGGCAGCACCTAAGGAAGCAATCATGCTGTCATCATCGGCATGATAACCACGACCTATAGTCTTTAAAGCCCCAGATTTCTTCATCAACACCAATTCGGTATAACGTTTTACCAATGCCAGACTTAAGAAGATAAACATAGAGAACGCCAATAACCAGAACGAGAAATCCACAGCAATTAACAACGTGCCTGCGATAATACGCATGGTATACAATGCAGCCAACATGATGGTATCTAACATAATCACACGTTTTATTTTAAACGAATAAATCAAGGTTAAGAAATAATACAGCGCCAATGCAATCAAAAACGGTACAGGCAAAAATGCTGATATCGCCGCTGAGGCAAGCAATAACACAGGAAACATTACACAGCCCTGCAATACAGATAAGGTGCCCGCTGCAAATGGACGTTTACATTTGCTAGGATGTTGACGATCGGATTCTAAGTCGAGTAGATCATTTAACACATAAACACTGGATGCAGCTAAGGAAAATGCCAAGAAACCCAATGCTACCAGAAGAAAATAATCCGATGAAAACTGATGAGAAGTGATAATCGGTACAGCAATAAGAACATTTTTAACCCATTGATGAACGCGCATAGCTTTCAACCAGGTCTTTAAGCTAGGCTTAGCAACAGGAATATGCTCTACATTTGGGGCGACTTTGGAAGCACTATCAACCAAGCTTTGCGAACTGGTAACAACAATGGCAGTTTTGACCGAATCCCAAACTCGTAAATCAACGGTGGAATTTCCGATATAGTCATATTGCCCTTTACCGAATTGCTTATTCAGCTGCACTGTTTTATCTGAACCGGTTAAATTAGCGCCCTCTTCGGTGGCAAATACACCATCAAAGATACCTAAATGCTCAGCAATTGAATCAGCAAAACGTTTCACAGAACCGGTTGCCAAATAACACGAGCGCCCCTGTGATTTAGCTTTTTCAATATAAGCCAGTACATCAGCGTTATAAGGTAAGTTTGTAACATCTAACTCAACCCGGCTAGCAATTTGATTTTTTAAGTAAGCCTTACCCTTTAGCAACCAAAAAGGGATAAGAAAACAGGCAAAGAAGTTTTGCTTCAACAAAGCCATCAGGCTTTCCATCAGCATATCTGTTTTGATTAATGTACCATCCAAGTCAACAACCAGCGCTGTACTCGTATTATTGGGGGTATTCAGGTCTTCCGACATTCAGTCCTGCTCCACATTATTTTGTTGTAATTTAATACCAAGAAATGACAATAAAAACATCGTCATTACACCCAACGCCATAGCAAACCACAATGTCGCTATCCGACAAATAAACGTAATAGCAACTGCAGATGCATGATCAAAGCCTACTTTAACTAACATAAATATCATGGCGGCCTCCGTCCCCCCAAGACCACCTGGAAGGAATGAAATTGCACCAATAAGTATTGCCATACCATAAATGGCCATCGCTAAAGTAATGGTATTTGTGGCGTCAAATGAAGGTGTCATGTCAAAAGCTTGCATCGTTAAATATAAGCCATAACCTTCACAACCCCAGGCGATAATACCTATGAAAAGCCCAAGAAAAATAAAACGCAGACTCAATAAATCATTGGCATTATTCAACATAGATTCAATAAAAAATACAATATGCCTTAATTTATCGGGCAAGTTTTGAATCAAACTAGAAGCCATAACTTTGTCTTTTGGAATTTTCACAAGGGTAATCGCTGTCACAATAATTACCAGCGTAAGTATGCCTGCCCATTGAGATTGGCCATCAGATAGAAAAGAAAGTCCCAATCCCGCCATCATTAAAATTGTTAATAGATCCATGATACGCTCAACAAACAACGCACCAATACTGCGTTGATGAGGAATTCCGTGCTGCTTGAGATATAAAGAGCGCATGCCCTCCCCGGCCTTCCCAGGGGTCATCGTTAATGCAAAGCCTGCAATATAAATAGCAAGATGCTGCCAGTGGGCTAATGAATGTGGATTTTTATGGGAAATATAAAGATGCCAACGCCAATAACGCAGACCATAATTTAATAACGATAAAGACAGTAACCCAACCCATAACTGCCAGCTCAGCGAATTAATGGCCTGTAATACCTCTTCTCCACCCGAGTAGACAGCAACAACAGCATAAACAGCAATGGCGATAACAATGGTTAACAGACTGGAATGTACAGCTTTATTCACAACTCAAACTTATTATTTTTTTTAGAGCAAACATTCTATAGTCTTATGCATTTATCTACCATAAAAAAAGGCGACCTAAGCCGCCTTTTTACTTAATTTCCGCACTTAACATTTATTTAATAACTATATATTTCGCATTTTTTTGTAATGTTTTTTCACCCACACCTTTTACAGCGGCAAGGTCTTGTAAAGTTGTGAATGGTCCGTGTTTCTGACGATAATCAACAATTGCCTGTGCCTTAAACTCACCGATACCATCGAGCGATTCCGCAATAGTGCTTATATTCGCATGGTTTATATCAACTTCCTTAGCCGCAAAAGTTTGTTGTAAGCCTCCAAGCAATAGCAACAATACAAAAAATCCAGAAGTGAATAACTTACGTACATTTAGTGCAATCATGGTTTATCCTTTTCCATTTTAAGTTCGTAATAAAAATAGCATTGAATAATGTGTTTGCAAGATATTTTTTAGTGATAATTAATTTTTGAACTTCCAGAACGAAAAAACCCCAATAGAATAGTCTATTGGGGTTTTTGGAATAAAAGCTTGGCGATGACCTACTCTCACATGGGGAAACCCCACACTACCATCGGCGATACACCGTTTCACTTCT
>JABSRQ010000127.1 GCA_013215055.1 Pseudomonadales bacterium
TAGAGGACAGGTAGACATAACAGTCAAACAAAAGCAGCAAGCTGTTATGTTACTCAATCTATTTACTCACTCAAATTATTATGGTTCTTCAGGCTATACAATACATCAGCTTTTCTTCGGCAAGGCATTTGAGGTTTTTGGTCAAACGCTTTTCCAAAGTATTAAAAATGTAGATGAGGGAGTTAAATTATTCGAACGAATTAAGTTTGAAGCTCCAATGCATTCAATCTATGCGGTTGCTCCTACAAAAACGTATCATTCTGATGATGACAAGCAGTCACAGTATGACGCTGAAGAACCTGGCGCTTTCGAAAGTAATGGGACAACTAGTCCCTTATTCAATACTGAAGAAGTTAGTGCTGAAAAAGAGTTCTTTAAAAAGATTATTGACTGGCAAATTGAGAACGAAGTTGTTTTAAACAAGGCTAGGTCTGAAGGCTTATCTCATTTATTTAGCTTTGTTTTTAATAAGGTGTTTAATCGGCTTCATTTGATGCGTGAGCAAAGTACATTTATAAAATCGTCATCTTATGGAAGTGAGAGTAAAGAATATTTTTCGGATAACTTATATCATGTGTCTCGGCGATTTCAATTCGTTGTTCTTACTGCCATAGGCTCTTTTTTAAAGGATAAGGGGCCTGTTGTTCAGCAGAATACTGGGATGACTCCTAATTCAGATCGCTTTATGGCACCAAGTGCTAAGTCTATTGATCGAGCTTATCAGGTGAATGTGGATGCCTTCTTATTAGGTGAGGAGACGCAAAATCGATTACTGATGGAGGCAATTGTAAAACACCCTATATTTTCAATTTACGATGGCTATGATTATAAAGATCAAACAATGCGTGGTTGGTTGTTAGTTGGTAGTAATTTTCAAGGTGGTTTTAGAAGTAAACTTAGGAGTAAGACTAGAGCTACAAGAATAGTTGAGGTAGATGATGAGAAAATTACAAAAATAGCGCAAAAGAAAAACACTGAAAACAGTGTGGATCATATTCCTAATATTGCAGCTATGAACACGTCTATGCAATTGATGAAAGCGCTGAAAAATGAGCCTAAAATATTTTTGAATAAAGTTAAAAGGGAACAGCTGGAATTAGTGTATGAAAATTCATTTGAAGAGGGGGTTGTATTCATTGAATTAATCTTATCAATGAATAAAAACGCAACAAATAATAAAAAGATAAAAGAGCTTGGTGTTTTAAGGCAGCGCTTTATTGATGAATTAAAAGTTAATAAAAAATAACCTATGCTAAAACTTGATTTAGAATATATAGCTTCTATTAGCTTATTGCGCTCAGATCGTTGGCTCCATGCTTTGCTATCTCCTGAAGACTCAAAGGATATCTCGCAGTTAGCCAATTCAGCTCTTTTAGACTATCAGAATCATACCTTCCGGCGAGATGATAATGCTGCAGCTCTTAGTGTCGTATTTGATAAAGCTGATGATTTATCCTACTCGTTAGATTTTATACAGCAGTGGTCCAATCGTTTCTTGTTATGGAAAGGTACTGATTTTGAGGTTAAATCAGAACGGCTAGATGAGTGGCAGGGGCTTTGTTCATACATCGATCCTCTATTAATATTAGCTTGGGTTTATGCTGAAAAGTTATGGGATGGTTCGCTGCAACCCGAACAACTTGCTGTTATGGCTCAATGCCCTCAAGCATTAGCCTCCGACAGTGCCAATAAACATGCTGATAACCATACCCATCTTGGTGGACATGGCAGCCATAGAAAGGCGATAGTTGATTTCTCCTACTCCCCATATGTTGTAAACCCTAAGCAAGCGCAATGGCCAACTCTAACAGAGTTCACTTTTCTTAATGCTGGTCTAATAAACAAGAACGAGTTACCTAGTTTGTTGCATGCCTTGTTTTCAAATTTAGTTGAACGTGTTTTATTTGATGGAAAAACACCCTTACCAAACTTTGAAGATCCTATCAGTCTGCGTTATAAAAATGATAGTTTAAAAGCTGCTATAGCTATTGATGATAACTCTAGCGTTTTGCAGACGATATTTAAACTGGCTACAAGAGTGGATACCGATAAAAACTGCCTATTGCTTTATACAGGCTTATTTTATGCTGAACGTTATATTATTGACGATTGCGAGTGGAAGAGAGGCTTCAGGGCTTACCTACATACTACGCAGATATTACGTGGGTCGATGATTCATAGAGGGGTGGGGCTAGGATATTTTGTCGAGTTTTTCAGGCATCGAACCCGTAAAGGGGCAAGTAGTGGTGGTTATGTAAAGCATTCTATAGCTGCAGATATGTCGTCATCTGTATATAGGGAATTTAAAATCACGCCTGGTGAAGTTGATTGTAAAAAGTTGAAAAAGTATGGTGAATATATTTTTCACGCAAATGGGAAGGCGAATCTTCAGCTGTGTTTGCACTTTACCCGAAGTGGTAAGCGTGCGGATAAACTACAGCGTAACAAACGATTAGCGCTTGAAAGCGAAAGGAATCGATTGATTCGTTTATTCTCTAGTTTCGAAGCGCAGCATCATAGGTTAAAAGATACTTACGGTCAGGATATTGGTGTTTCTCTCAATCTACTTAGTTTAGTACGAGGCTTGGATGTTGCCGGTAATGAGAATGAATTACCCATCGAGATATTTGCACCCAGCTTACGCGTGTTAAGGACTTGTCCTTGGAAAAATGAACATCCTGATTATATCCCGCCTAAGCGTTCTCATTTGAGTGTCCATGCAGGTGAAGATTTTCAGCATCTATTGTCTGGTCTGCGTCATATCGATGAAACTATTACCTTTTGTGAAATGGCGCAGGGGGATCGCGTAGGGCATGCCTTAGCTTTAGGTGTATCACCAATGCTGTGGTCGAAGCGGCAGGGCACTGTTTTTATTCCTGCCATAGAGCACTTGGATAATTTAGTTTGGCTTCATCATATGGTAGTCAATGTTGCAGTGCATTATTCAGATGTACTTCCTGCCGTAAATACCTTGTCTCAACGGATAAGTATGTGGTGCGATCTACTATATGGAAAAATATACCCACCAGAACTGCTGTATTCAGCGTGGCTTTTGAGGCGTAATTGTCCGGTAACTTATCAAAAAATAAAAGGAGGCGGGGCTGAACATTTAAAGAGTTTAATTCCTGATTTACTTGAGGGGCATACGTTATCTGAAGATGTACAATCTATCTGGCGCAGCTATTTTATGAGTTCGCATAAGTCCACTCATGGAGGCATAGCGTCAAATTTCTCAAAGATTGTTCAAATTAAGCATGTAAAGTCGGGCCACCCAGATGAAACAACCAACGTGAAGGAAGGTGTTGATTATTTCAGCGAGAGAGAACTGGTGGCCATGGAAGCTGTACAAGACTATTTGATGTCGCGTTACGATCATCGTGGCATCATTATTGAGGCCTGCCCCAGTTCCAATATCTATTTAGGCCTTTTTGAGTCTTATGAAGAACATCCCATTTTTCGTTGGAACCCTCCAAATAAAAAGACATTAGAGCTTTTAGCTGAAAACAATAAATTTGGCCTGCGCAATGGCCCTGTAAAGCTCTGTATCAATACTGATGATGCAGGCCTCTTTCCAACCACCATTGCTAACGAACACCGAGTAATCAAAGAAACTGCCATTATGCATTATGGTGTCTGTTCTGAAGATGCGGATATTTGGATAGATAGAATTCGAAAAGTGGGTGTCGATGAATTTGAACGAAATAGAGAGCAGCTAGTGCAAAATGTCATTTCAGCCTAATAGGGCACTATTTGCTGAGTAGCTGTTCCAAAAGTCCGTTTGGCGAATGTTACTAAAGAGATTAGTTAATTATAAGTGGAATTGCGGTTGCTATTCTAAATGGCAAGATGCAATCTAGACTATCAAAGCATTGACCTTAATAAAGCCCTGAAATGGAATGAAAAATGATCAAATGTAACCTTTCTCGCTATATGGGAGAGCAAAAAATGAACATCTCTGATGTTGCTCGTCTCACAAGCTTGAATAGAAGCACCATTTCATTGTTGTACCATGAGAAGGCGACCCGAATAGAGCTTGAAGCGATAGAATCCCTATGCAAATTATTCCATTGCGAAGTGGGTGATTTGTTTCAGTTGTTGGTTGAGGAAAAGGATTAATGGATAAGTACTGGAAGCAGGTCACTACCTCTGATTATGCCTGGGAGATCGAGGCCTTAGCCTTTGCTAAGGAAGCTTTGCCCGATCATGAACCTTACCGTGCATGGTCTAACTTCGAATTTATCGCCCAAGACGGGTCTATCAATGAAATTGATCTGCTTGTTCTCACGCCTAAAGGGTTGTTTCTGGTAGAAATTAAATCCCACCCTGGTGTTATGCGTGGTGATGCTGGCTCATGGGTTTGGGAGCCTCCCAAGGGAAGAACTAAATATTTAGACAATCCGCGAATATTGGCCGACCGTAAGGCCAAGAAGCTTGCCTCCTTGTTACAAGTTCAAAGCTCGGCCAAGCGTAGTAAAGAACGTGTTCCGTTTATCAGTGCCATGGTTTTTTTATCGGCCGAAAATTTGGTAAATAAACTCGAGGGCCCTGCACGTATCAATGTAACCACTCGTAAGAATTTCATTCGTGAGCTTACTTACATCGATGCCAATTGGCACCACAAAAAACTCAACAAACCCATCGCCACTATGGTTTCACGGGCGATGGAAGAAGCCGGTATCAAAGAATCATTACGTATGCGCCGGGTTGGCTTGTATGAGTTAACCACCTTGCTGGATGAAACCGATGCCTACCAAGAATGGTTAGCTAGACACACTGAGCTTGAAGTGCAGCGCAAAGTACGTATCTACTTTACCTATGGTAAATCCCAAGAGGAGGCCATGCGTTTAGAAAGGGCTGCCAAATTAGAATTTAGATTGTTAGAGGGCATAGAGCACCCAGGTATATTAAAAGCCTATGATTACCAACAGCATGATCATGGTCCTGCCTTAGTGTATGAATATGATGCTGAAGCTACTCGTTTAGATCATCGACTACTGGATCTAGATGGGAAGAAACGGCTGGATATGATGCAGGCGATTTCGCTATTACGCAATATTGCCGAGGCAGTGCAATATGCACATGAGCAGAAATTGCATCATCGGGCATTAAGCCCTCAAAGTATTTATGTAAAACAAATTGATGATGACAATTTCAATATTAAAATTGGTAACTGGGCTACCGCCGAGCGTTTCTTTGATAGTGAAACCCAGCAAGTAACTGCATTTAGTCATTTAACTCGTCTCGCACAAGACGAAGCGGGCCCCTATATTGCGCTAGAAGCCCATTCTTTGGCGGAAGCCGATGGCGTGCATATGGATGTTTTCTCCTTGGGAGCGATTGCTTACCACCTATTTACCGGTAAAAAACCGGCAGAGAACGATCTAGAACTGCAGGATAAGCTTAGCCGAGGCGTGGGCTTGCAAGTCACCGATGAAATTAATGGAGCCAGTAAAGAACTGCAAGAATTGGTCGCTTATGCAACTCACCCAGACCCCGGTTCACGCCTGATCTCAGTGGAAGAGTTTCTTGAATATCTAGATGAAATTGAAGAAGAAATCACCCGTCCTGATACTCAACGTACCGATGATCCTACACAAGCGCAAAAAGACGATACCTTTGAAGGTGGCATTACCGTCAAAAAACGCCTGGGTAAAGGTGCTTGTTCCGTGGTGTTTCTGGTTGAGCACAAAGGCCGTGAACGGGTGTTAAAGGTTGCCATCAGTCAGGAGCATAACCGCCGTATCGCACAAGAAGGTGAAACCTTATCGCAGCTTCGTCATCACGCGATCATTGCCTATCATGAAACCTTAAATATTGAAGGCCATACCTGCTTACTCATAGATTATGCTAGCTCCGGTACTCTAGCCCAACGTCTACGTGCTACCGGGGCTATTCAGCTCGAGCTGCTTGAACGCTTTGGTGATGATTTACTCACGGCTATATCACACATAGAAGATAAAGCCGTAGTGCACCGGGATATCAAACCTGAGAATATCGGTTTATTGGAACAGGGCAGCCAGTTACACCTGGTATTGTTTGATTTTTCTTTATCCAATGTCGGTACCGATAATATTACTGCCGGTACTGTCGCCTATATGGATCCTTTCTTACGAGATACAGGGCGTAGGCGTTGGGATGATTTTGCTGAACGTTTCTCCGCCGCATTAACATTGTATGAAATGGCTGCCGGTGCTTTACCTAGCTGGGTCGCTACTGCAGGTTTACCTCATGTCATCGAAGGTGAAGTAGCAGTTGACGGCAGTGTATTTGAACCCACTGTGCGTGAAAAAATGGTCAGTTTTTTTAAAATAGCCCTGGCGAGAGATGTAAAAAATCGCTTTGCCAATGCAGGGGACATGCTCAAAGCATGGCGCCAAATATACATAGAATCCGTAGCGGCAACCTCACACCCCTCAATTAAGCAAGATGTGGCAATATGCCCCATCGATGAAGCCCAGCTTGACACTCAAATTGGTTTGTTAGAACTTAGCCCCCAAGCTTTAGATACCTTGAGTCGTCGTAATATTAATACCGTAGAAGAGCTCATTAAGCTCAACAGAAGCCAAGTTAGGGTGTGGCCTGGTGTAGGTGTTAAAACGCGCACCGAATTATCTGAAGTGATTGCCTTGTTACAGACAAGATTAATTGCAGAAAATAAACTCCCGCTTATCGAAACCAGCTCCAGTAATGTGATGAGTGTTGATAGGCTCATGGCACTTCTGATACCTAAAGTAACCAAGGCGACGGATGAGAAGCGCCAGCGTTTCATCAATGAATACCTAGGGCGATTAGAGGGTATTACTTCGGCAACTGACCCTCAACAAATACATTGGCCCTCATTAAGTAAATTGAGTGCACATATTGGTTTTGAAAGCAGCGAGGCTAGAAGCATCTGTCAAAAGCTGCTAACACAATGGGGCAAGTTAAAACCCATCAATGCCTTACGTGAAGAAATTATCAGTTTATTAGCAGAAAATGGCGGAGTGATGACAGCCATAGAAATTGCTGATGCTATCTTGCTCCGTCGTGGTTGCCTTCAGCAAAGTCCGGTGCGTGAACGTTGGGTGCAAGCTGTAGTGCGCGTCGCATTGGAAACTGAAAGTAGCAAGCAAGAACCACGCTGCATTATTCGACGCTCAGGTAACCGTTTTCTCATCGCCGATGATCAACAAACTCTCGGTGAAGAATTGGCCGATTACGCCCGTGATATGGGTGAAATCGCCGATGAATGTGCTCAGGAGCAACCCTTGCTTTCACCGGTAAGGGCATTGGAAATGATAAGGGCCGTACCTGCTCCTGAAACATTTTCAGGGTTATCCAATCATCGCTTGTTACGTCTAGCTGCCGCCGCCTCGCAAAAAGCGGCGCTGTCTAGCCGAGCAGAATTTTATCCACAATCCATGGCTGCCGATCAGGCATTAGAACTGGCACAAGGCGCATTATTGGGCAGTATGGTACTTACTGTCGAAGAAGTGCAATCGCGTGTAGCCGGGCGTTACCCAGCCGCCGCGCCATTACCAGGGAGGCCACGGCTGGATGAGCTCATTCAATCGTTAGACATGGGGTTTAAATGGGAAGCTAATAATACCTTCTCCAATGGTGCTGGTTACTGCCTACCTAGAGCTGGCCTTACCATGATGGCCTCGCAAACCAAAACACAATATCACTTCACTTGCCAAGGTGATGTTGATACCACCGGCATGCGAGAAATTGAATTGCTGGAAAAAGAAATCACCGCAGCTGCTACCTCAGCGCGTTTCTTGGCGCTTACAGTGCAACCAAAACAAATGCAGCAAGCTAAAGATAAATTATGTGCGCAGTACACGCTGTTCAACATCAGCTTTGATGAGTTACTGTTGAGGCATCTTCAGCAGTTACGTGCCTCCATGAGTAAACCGCTGGATTGGAATAAGGTACTGAATGCCGATGTCGAGAAAAATTCCCGCGAATGGCTAAACCTTCAACGGCTGGTGCAAAAAGTATTACCGGCAATGGCGCAAGAAATACAGCAGTGTCAGCAATCCGTTTTATTGACTGATCCCGGCTTAATCGCTCGTTATGATTTAGTCAGCAGTTGGTTGAATGATTTACGCCAACATTTAATGAGCTCAAGCCAAGACCATGGTCTGATCTTGCTCATCGCTGCGGATGCCCAACGCTCTGCAGCGGTTATCGATGACACCATTATTCCAGCTGGAGCAGGCAGCACAGAATGGGTACGTATTCCCAGCATCTGGCTAAAACTGAATGCGCCAATAAACAAACAACAAGCCTAGCCATAGATTAAGGCTAGCTTTAAAGAATATGTAAGAGAATCATATGATCGATAGACTGAAACTACTAAAAGAGCTGCAGCGAGAATTACCAAAAATTGAAAAAGATATTTTGGTTTACAGCGAGTCAAAGCCAGAACTTACTGAGCACTTACAAGCCCAATATGACAAGGCCCAATAGGCAGGCCGTACCGCAGAACATTTTGTAGATTGGCGTGAGGCACAAATTACCCAAGCTGCCGTCGCATGGGTTTTAACCTGTGTGTTTGTACGGTTTATGGAAGATAATGGTTTATTGGAAGAGCCGGTACTTTCAGGCCCCGTGCTTAACGCTAAAGGTGATAAGTCACTACAGCACGCCAAAGAATGTTTGATCGCCTATTTTAATGAAAACCCCACCCATGCCGAGCGTGAATACCTACTCAGTTTATTTGCACAGTTAGAGCAATACCCGGTTATTGCCGAGTTGCTTGATTATAAACATAACCCATTGTGGCAAATACCTATCTCTGCCGATGGAGCCAAACAGCTGATTGATTTTTTTCAAAAGATTGATGTGCAAACCGGTGAGATTGTTCATGACTTCACCGACCCTGAGTGGGATACCCGTTTCCTTGGAGATTTATATCAGGATCTTTCAGAAGCTGTACGAAAGCGTTATGCACTTCTACAAACCCCTGAGTTTGTTGAAAGTTTTATACTTGATTACACCTTAGAAAAAGCCAAAGACACTTTCGGCTTACCCGGTTTACGATTGATTGATCCTACCTGTGGTTCCGGTCACTTTCTATTAACTACTTTTGAACGAGTATTTGATGACTGGTTAAGACGTGAGCCTGCGACTAACACCAGGGAGTTAGCTCAGCGTGCATTGAGTGTGGTGCACGGTGTAGACATCAACCCTTATGCCATAGCTATTTGTCGTTTTCGTTTATTGATTGTGGCGATGAAGGCCGCAGGATCAGATAAAATTAAAGATGCACCAGACTTTCATTTTAATTTGGCTTGTGGTGATTCTTTGTTGCACGGGCGTCGGTTTGAAAGCACTTCGGGGCTTCAAGCAAGCTTGATGGGTGAGGATGATCCATTTAAGCATGTCATGGCGTCGGAAGATGAGGAAATGCTTAAAAAATTATTAGGGCAACAATATCATGTTGTTGTGGGGAATCCTCCTTACATAACTGTTGCTGACCCTGCTGCAAATGCTGCGTATAGAGCAAAATATCAGACCTGCCATAGACAGTATTCATTAGGTGTTCCATTTACAGAAAGGTTTTTTGATTTAACTTTATCGGGAAATGGTAATAGACCTGCAGGCTATGTGGGAATGATTACGGCAAACAGCTTTATGAAGAGAGAGTTTGGAAAGCCATTAATCGAGAAGTACTTGACCAAACGTGATCTAACACATGTTATTGATACATCTGGAGCATACATTCCTGGGCATGGTACACCGACAATAATTTTATTTGCTAGGAATCAATCTCCAAAGTCAGATCAGTTAAAGGCAGTTCTTGGTATTAAAGGAGAACCAGGTTCTCCTTCTAATGCAGAAGACGGTTTCGTTTGGAATTCGATTGTTGATTTAGTTGATCAAGAATTTAGTGAAAACGAATATATAAGTGTTGTGAGCAAATCAAGAACCCAATTTTCAACCCACCCTTGGTCATTAAATGGAGGTGGAGCTCCTGATTTAGCTGCTTTGATTGAAGGAGCTAAATCATTTGAGCTGAATGATTTTGCAAAAGAAATTGGATTTGGGGTGGTGACTAGAGAGGATGATGCTTTTCATGTTTCTACTGGTGCTGCGTTACGTCAGGGAGTTTTGCAAGATAATATATTACCATTGGTTGTTGGAGAGAATGTTAGAGGGTGGTCAATATCAGGTGTAATAGGCGTAATTTGGCCTTATGTGCATGGTACTCTTAAAGCTGATGTATATGATGAGCCACTTAAAAATGCGTTATGGCCTTTGAAAAAGCCTCTTTCTGGACGAGTTGCATATGGAAATAGCCAGATTGAAAGGGGGCTTGAATGGTTTGAGTATTCTATGTTCTTTACTAAAAGATACCGAATTGAGAAAACGATTACTTTCCCATTTGTGTCGACCCATAATCATTTCTCATTAGATCGCGGGAATAAAGTATTTAATCGCACAGCTCCAGTAATTAAGCTTCCCAGTAGTGCTGGAGAAATTGATCACCTAGTGTTGTTAGGTTTACTAAATAGCTCAGTCGCTTGTTTTTGGGGGCGGCAAGTGTTTTTTCCTAAAGGTGGATTTTCTGATGGTAAGTGGGAGGAAAGGTTGGAGTGGGACAGCACAAAGCTAAAGCGTTTTCCTATTCCATCTCCTATTGAACCTGACATTCAAAATGAAACTAGGTTATTACCGGGTTATACAGTTATTGAACAACTCGCAGGAGAAATTGATGAGTTAGCACAAGATTTATCCCATCAACTTCCCCTTGAAATTATTAATAGGCTTGATGAAAAAGCAGTTTCAGGAACATTGGATAAGGCAAAACTTGAAGGCTCTAAACTACGGTCGAAAATGGTAGCTTTGCAGGAAGAGTTGGATTGGCATTGTTATCAAGCTTATGGTTTGTTAGATGAAGCGATGGTTTATGAAGGAGAATTACCTTTAGTTCAAGCTGGTGAGCGTGCCTTCGAGATTCAATTGGCCAGAGAAATAGCTCAAGAAGGTGGCTCAAATGCCTGGTTCACTCGTCATGATTTAGTACAAACAACTGAGATCCCTGAGAGCTGGCCTGAAGATTATAAGGCGTTAATCGAAAAGCGTTTGGCCGTTATGCAATCAGAACGTTTTATTAAGCTGATTGAAAAGCCTGAATACAAACGCCGTTGGTTACCTCTGGAGTGGGATAAACAAGAGCAGGCCGCTCTACAGAATTGGCTGTTAACTTTCCTTGAGAAGAGGAGTTTTGATGTTAATTATCCATCAGCACTAACCTGTGCGCAGTTATCAGATAGCATTGATAAAGACGAAATGGCTAAAGCGATAGCGCAACGCTATACCAATAATGAATTTTTTGAAGCTCAGCCTTTAGTTGAAAAACTGATTGCAGCTGAGCATATCCCACAAATGGCTGGTGCCCGGTTGAAACCTGCTGCAATGAAAAAATACCGTGCCTGGCAAGAGACTTGGGATAAGCAACGCCAGGAGGATGCCATTGATGAAGAGTATGATGTTTTTTACCCATTGGCTGAAGAATATGCCAATGATACTGAAAAACTCGCAGCTTATGAGAAGGCCAAGCTACTGGCTAAAGCCAAAAAGGCCGAGCTTATAGGCGACATTCCCTTGCCGCCTAAATACGCAAAGTCAGATTTCCAGTCGGTTGCTTATTGGCCCCTACGCGGCAAGCTCGATGTAGCTAAAGAACGTTTCTTCAGCCTACCTAGCTGTGAAAAAGACGGTGATACAACCTTAGTTATCGGCTGGGCCGGCATGAACCATTTACAGCGTGCACAAGCCATAGCAGCATGGTATCTCGATAGAAAAGAGATTGATGGTTGGGAAGCGGAAAAACTTAAACCCATGTTGGTTGCCTTGGATGAACTTATCCCGTGGTTAAAACAATGGCATAACGAGGTGGATCCTGAATTTGGCGAGCGCATGGGTGATTATTACGAAGCGTTCTTAATGGATGAATTACGCGTGTTAAATGTTAGCCGTGATGAACTGCTGAGTTGGGAACCGCCTATTGCCGTTAAGAAAAAAAAGGCAGCTAAAAAAACCAAAGCAAAGAAAATAACAGATGAAGCAGAGACTGTTGCTAAGGAACAAGGGTAAATACCATGACACTGATTAAAGAACTGATAGAGATACCTGAAAAAGTTCAGCGTGGTGATTTTGTTTTAAACCTCTCTAGCGGCTTGGCCGCAGAGGCGATTAGCCAAACTTTAGAACAATATGTTGTCACCGACCAGCTGGCTAAATCCTTTGATGATGCTTTAAGTTTTATTAAAAGCACGATAGTAGGTAACCAAAATCGCCAAAAAGGCGTGTATTTACACGGTAGTTTCGGTAGTGGTAAATCACATTTCATGGCGGTTTTACACTTATTATTACAGGGTAATAGCCAAGCCAGAGCCATTGATGAACTCGCACCGGCCATCAGTAAAAATGATGATTGGATGAACGAAAAGAACATCTTATTGGTGCCTTACCACATGATTGGAGCTGCCAGTATCGAGGCTGGAGTCCTAGGTGGTTATGCCAAATACATTAAAAAGATTCATCCTGAAGCCCCTGTGCCTGGGTTTTACTTGAGTGATCGCTTATTTAAAGATGCGCAACAACTTCGCGAGCAGTTTGATGATGAGGCATTTTTTAGCCGTTTAAATGAAAGTGCGGGCAGTGAAGACGATGATGGCTGGGGTGACCTAAGCAGTGGTTGGGATGCAATGAGCTTTGATGCGGTATTACAAGGCCAATCTAGCCCGGAAGATAAAGATCGTTTAGTCAGTGATTTGGTGGGCTGTTATTTTAAATCGATGACGGAGATGGCGAATACTGAAGCGGGTGGTTATGTTGAGTTTGATCAGGGCCTACGGGTCATGACTCAACATGCTCAGGCATTGGGCTATGACGGCATTGTGTTGTTTTTGGATGAGTTGATCCTGTGGTTAGCCAGCCATTTATCTGACCAGCTGTTTATCGGTAATATCATTCAAAAAGTCATGAAGCTGGTGGAACCCAGTGAACCAAGAGCTTTACCTATCGCCAGTTTTATTGCCCGTCAGCGTGATTTACGCGACTTTGTCGGCGACCAGTATACCGGTGCTGAGCAAGAGATATTGAGTGATTCTTTGAAGTATTGGGAAGGGCGTTTCCATACCATTACCTTAGAAGATCGTAACTTACCGGTTATTGCCGAGCGTCGTTTATTAAAACCATTAAACGAGGCGGCTAAAAATCAAATTGATGATGCCTTTAACGCGATGGATAGTAAGATGCGCGAAGAGGTACATAATATTCTACTCACCAATGCCGGGGATAGGGGCTCTTTCCGCTCGCTGTATCCATTTAGCCCTGCATTGATTCAAGCTTTGGTGGCATTGTCTTCAGCGCTACAGCGAGAGCGTACTGCGCTGAAAGTGATGTTGATGTTGTTGGTTGAACAGCGGGATACGCTAGAGCTAGGTGCTTGTATACCCGTAGGGGATTTATACGATGTGATTGCCTCAGAAGCTGAGCCTTTTTCAGAGGTGATGCGTTTGCATTTTGATAACGCCAAAACCTTATTTGAACGTAAATTAATGCCCTTGTTAGAAGCCGAGCATAATGTCACACAAGAGAGTTTGGCGGGGCTAGATGATGGGGATATCAATAAACGTAATTATTTAAATGATATGCGTTTGATTAAAACCTTACTGCTTTCGGCCCTGGTGCCTGAAGTGGAATGTTTAAAGCAACTTACCGGTAATAAACTGGCTGCGTTAAACCATGGCACGATTAAAACCCCTATCCCTGGGCGTGAAGCGCAAACGGTATTGCAAAAATGCCAACGCTGGGCCGGCCAAGTGGGTGAGATAAAAATCAGTGAAGATTCTAACCCTATTATCACCGTACAGCTTTCAGGTGTGGATACCGAGAGCATTTTAGAGCAAGCACAGATACACGATAGTGAAGGGGCCAGGCGTAAGCTGGTTAAAGACCTGGTATTTGAAGCCTTTGGTATTCAAGATGATGGCCAGTTATTTATCGAGCATTCACTGTTGTGGAAAGGCTCCCGAAGAACGGTTGAAGTTGTATTCCAGAATGTGCGTGAGATTAGCGATAGTAAAATATTCGAAGCCCGAGGTGATGACTGGAAGGTTATTATTGATTATCCCTTCGATCAAGATGGATATTCACCTGCTGATGATAAAGCCCAAATCCAAGACTATGAAGCCGGCGGTGATTCGGCTAGAACCCTGTGTTGGTTACCTTACTTTTTAAGTAAGAGTGCCCAACAAGATTTAGGTACCTTGGTTAAATTGGAATATGTGCTTAAAAATGACGAACGATTCTCATCGTTCAGTAAACATTTAAGCCCAACCGATAGAGCCCAAGCCAGAACCTTGTTGGATAACCAGCGTAGCCAATTACGCCAGCGCATTAAAGATTATTTAATGGGAGCTTATGGGGCGAGTGAAGCTGTACCGGGATCTTTAGAT
>JABSRQ010000128.1 GCA_013215055.1 Pseudomonadales bacterium
AAGGGTAAAAACGTCATCGCTGCGACCAAGGTGTTTGGCAGGATGTGACGAATTAAAATATGTTTATCACTGACACCCAGTGCTTTTGCGGCGATAACGTAATCATGTTTTCTGGCTTTTAAGGTTTCAGCCCTGACAACGTCTACTAATGTGGTCCAGCTGAATAGCGTCAGGGTTAATAATAACCACCAGAAATTTGGGGTGACCATGCTGGCTAATATGATCAATAAAAATAATACCGGCAAGCCAGACCAAACCTCCAGAAAGCGCTGGCCAATTAAATCTATCCAGCCAGAGAAATAACCTTGAATAGCTCCTACACAGATGCCAATAACAGAACTGGCAATCGTTAAACCTATGGCAAAAAGAATGGATGTGCGATAACCGTAGATAATGCGGCTTAATACATCTCTGGCTTGATCATCCGTGCCAAGTAAGTGTTTGTTATCCGGCTTACTCGGTGCAGGGCTGTCCAGGTCGGCGGCATGTGTGTCGAAGCTATAAGGTATAATCGCATTAACGATAAAGCCTTTTTTCTCAATAAGGGAGATGACATAATCATCTTTATAATCGGCCTCGGTATCGAAGTCTCCACCAAATACGGTTTCAGGGTAGAGCTTAAAAACCGGGAAATAAAACTGATTTTCAAAGCTTATAAATATCGGTTTATCGTTGGCGATCAACTCGGCAAATAAACTTAAAAAAAACGTAATGGAAAAAAAGATTAAGCTGATAAAGGCGCGTTTATTCTTTTTAAAGGTTTGCATTCTACGTTGTGTTAATGGTGACAAAACAAACCTCCCTTACAGCTGATGCTGGCTGTTAAAATCAATACGCGGATCTACCCAGACATACACCAGATCACTGATCAGTTTTAATACCAAGCCTAATAACGTAAAAATAAACAAGGTCGCAAAGACCACCGGATAATCTCGGTTAATGATAGATTCAAAACCTAAAAGCCCAAGCCCGTCCAGGGAGAAGATAACTTCAATTAATAATGAACCGGTAAAAAACAAGCTGATAAACGCTGCGGGAAAGCCTGCAATAATGATTAACATCGCATTACGGAAAATATGTTTATAAAGGATGGCTTGATCGCTCAGACCTTTCGCCTTGGCGGTGGTGACATATTGTTTATGAATTTCTTCTAAAAAAGAGTTTTTTGCCAGCATCGTGAGTTGGGCAAAGCCGCCTATGCTATAGGCGATAACCGGCAGGCAAATATGCCATAAATAATCTTTTATCTGGCCCCAATAGCTGAGCTGTTCAAAGTTATCTGACTGCAAACCTCGCAGCGGAAAAACATCCCAGTAACTGCCGCCGGCAAACAAGATAATCAGCATGGTTGCAAATAAGAAACCTGGAATTGCGTAGGCAACGGTGATTAAACTGCTGCTGTAGATGTCAAAGGATGAGCCGTGAGATATGGCTTTACGGATGCCTAAGGGGATCGATACCAGGTAGATAATTAACGTGCTCCATAGTCCGAGGCTGATGGATACCGGCAGCTTTTCAATAATAAGTTCAATAACGGTTTGGCTGCGATAGAAGCTCTGGCCAAAATCAAAGCGGGCGTATTGACTCACCATCAGCCAAAAACGTTCATGCGCGGGTTTATCAAAACCATACATTTTTTCAATATCGGCAATCACCTTGGCAGAAAGGCCATATCGCAAATGATCCGATTTTTGATTCACCATCTCGCCAGTACTGCTGGCGATATTAGCCGATGCATTTGTATTATGGCCTTGCATCTTGGCAATCATCTGATCAACGGGGCCGCCTGGGGCTGCCTGAACGATAACGAAGTTGATCAGTAATATGCCAAACAAGGTGGGTAATATCAGTAATAGACGTTTTAAAATATATAGCAGCATGATGATGACCCCCGATTACGGGGCTTTTGCCCACCAACTCAGAAGATTTGTTTTAAAGACGCTGTCATATTTTGGGTTTACAGCCGGCTGCTCAAATTTATCCCAATAAGCAATACGGTGGCTATTGATATACCACTGAGGAATCATATACCAGTTATGTAATAGGGCTCTATCCAGCGCGCGGGTGGCAATCACCAGGTCTTCACGTTTTTTAGCCTTAACGATATGCTCAACAAGGGTGTCGATGGCGGGATTTTTAATGCCCGAAAGATTTCGTCCTGCAGGTATGTCGGCAGATTCAGAATGCCAAAACTGGATTTGTTCAGTCCCCGGAGACAGGGACTGCATGATTCTGGATGTGACAACGTCAAATTCATAAGCCCGTAATCGATTAATATATTGGGATATCTCAACTTTACGCATACTGGCTTTAATGCCCAGTAGAGCTAGGGATTTGATATACGGGTTGATAATGCGCTCAAAACTGGGTTGAAACACTAGAAATTCAATCTCAAAAATATTGCCGCTGCCATCGGTGAGCACATTGTTTTTAACCTTCCATCCGGAAGCTTCTAACAATTTTTTAGCCTGCTTTAATTGCTGGCGATTGCGACCAGTACCCTTTGTTACCGGTTGGTAGGGGGGCAGGGTGAACGTTTCTGGAGGCAAAACATCTTTGAGCGGGTTCAATAATGTGAGCTCTTCTGCGCTGGGCAGGCCTGTTGCCGCTAATTCCGAGTTGGTGAAGAAACTTGGGCTACGTGTATAGGCATTATAAAAAAGGTTTTTATTCAGCCATTCAAAGTCAAACGCCAAGTTTAACGCTTTGCGTACTCGTATATCTTGAAATAACGGGTTACGTAGATTCAGCACAAAACCCTGCATGCCTGCCGGATTGTGATGCGGTACTTCCCGTTTAATTAATGCGCCGGATTTAATGGCTGGGCTGGTATAGGCCGTGGCCCATTCTTTGGAAGAATATTCCAGGCGGAAATCAATTTCTCCGGCTTTTAAGGCCTCCAATAAAATCGTGCTATCACGGTAATAATCATATTGAATTAAATCAAAATTATAATGGCCTTTATTCACTGCCAAGTCTTTGGCCCAGTAGTCGTCTACTCGCTTTAGCTTCAGGGTTTTTCCGGCTAACGCCTGTTCGATTTGATAGGGGCCACTACCTAGCGGGATTTGCATGCTGGTTTCGTTAAAATCATGTTTTTCCCAGTAATGCTTGGCCAATATGGGGAGCTCACCCACAATCAATGCCAGTTCTTTATTTTCACCATTGATAAATTCAAAACGTATGCGTTGTTTATTGATGATTTTAACCGTCTTAACATCCGCATACAGGGTTTTATACATGGGATTGCCATGTTTCATTAATAGCTCAAATGAGAATTTTACATCGGCGCTGGTAATGGGTTTTCCATCATGGAATTGGGCTTTGGGGTTTAATTCAAATGCTACCCAGCTTCTGTCATCCGGCCAGATAATGGTTTTGGCAACCAGGCCATAACGGGTGAAGGGTTCGTCGGCTGAGGCGACGGTTAATGTATCGTAAATAAGGCCGATATCATCGGCCACATTACCCTTGGCGATAAAAGGGTTGAGGCTGTCAAAACCACCCAGGCCTCCCAGTTTTAGCTTGCCACCTTTGGGTGCACTGGGGTTGTTATAATTAAAGTGTTTAAAATCGGCTGCATACTGCGCCTCTCCATGCATCGCAATCGCATGACTTTGGTGGGGCATTGCCAGTGTACTTGAGCTGGCAAATAGGCTCAGAAAGGCGAAAAGTGTGACTGTGTATCTATCCATGTTTAAAGCCTAAAGAGTTTCGTTTACATCAACATAAAAGGTCAGTCTTTGCCCTGGCTGTAAATGTTTCTTGGGGTCGATAGGATTCCAGTTAACAATTTGAGGCACCTTGACATTAAATCGTGACGCCAGCAGAGATAAAGAATCACCTTTACGTACTTTATAGCGTATTTTTCTTACTGTCGGTTCACGCGAGAACGCATTTTGAGGTTTTTTATGCCAGATAACCAGCTTTTCTCCGACACGTAAGGTGTCTTTAGGGGCTTTGGCATTCCATTTGGCGATAATCTGTGGAGTCTGCCCATAACGCTTCGCTAAACTCCAAAAGCTGTCACCGGATTTAACGATATGTGTGGTTTTGTGTTGATAGTTTTTGGGTTGACGTGCTTTACGTTTGTTATTACGTGATTTCTGGCTATAAGCATACGCCTGCCCACCCGCCGATGCGGTAGGAATCATCAGCGTTTTTCCGGCACGAATCTGATGGTTTTTAAGGTTGTTAACTTCCTTGATTAACGAGACTCGGCTATCAAATTTCTCCGCAATAATGCCCAGGCTATCGCCAGATCGGATTGTATAGCGGTGCCAGTTGACACGTTCTGATGCGGGTAATTTGGCCAGCTCATCGATTAACAATTGTTTTTTACCCATAGGCACTTTGAAACTATAGGTGCTAGTAGGCGGTGTGGCCCAGCGATTTAGCCCAGAGTTGAGGTAATAAATCTCTTCAACATCCACATCAATTAACTTGGCCGCCTGAGCTAAATCCAATTGGCTTTGCAGTGTCAATTCTTCGAAGTAGGGTTTATTGGCAATAGGTTGTAATTCTATGCCGTATTTCTCAGGATTTCTGAAGATTTCTGCCAGTGCAATTAACTTAGGCACATAGGCGGTGGTCTCTTTGGGTAAGTCGAGGCTGAAAAAGTCAATCGGCAGGCCTTTCCTTTGATTTTTTCTGACCGCCTTGCGTACATTGCCTTCGCCCGCATTATAAGCGGCTACGGCAAGCTGCCAATCGCCATCAAAATAGCGATGTAAATAGGTTAAGTATTTAGCCGCCGCTACCGAGGATTCCAGAACATCACGGCGTTCATCTTGCCACCAGTTTTTTTCAAGTTTAAAGCGGCGGCCCGTCATCGGGATAAACTGCCATAAACCGGAAGCCTGACCATGAGAATAGGCGAAGGGTTCATAGGCGCTCTCAATAATCGGCAGCAGGGCAATATCCATAGGCACTTCTCTTTCGTGAAGGATCTGCACAATATGATAGAGATAGCGGCTTGAGCGTTGCTGTACACGTTTAAGGTAGTCTGGATGTTTCACATACCAGTTTAATTGCTGCTGTACAGCTTTATGTTCTACGTAATCAAAGGCCAAGCCCTGCTGAATAATGGGCCAGATATCTTCACCCGGGGCTACCGGTAGCACTAATTTATCTACAGGTCTTGCATCCAATTTGTTTTCAATCGGGAAACAGTGCATCAATCCGCTTTCAGATGCCCACTCATAAGGTAGTTCAAGGCTTACTTCCTGGGTGACCTGCGGAGTTTGAGTCTGACAAGCGGTGGTAAAAATAAGGCTTGAAATCAATAGGCCCACGGTTTTGGTAATGGCTTTAGTACGTAACAAAATTTTTGGGCGCATTAAAAATTATTCTTCCATTCACGTAACAGGGCAAATACATCGTCACTGGATGTGGATTGAGCACCTTGGTCTATGGCGCTCTGAATGACGTCTTTTTGCTCAGTGCGTAAAAAAGGGTTGATCTGCAATTCACGACTTAACACACTGGGTAAGGTCGGCTTGCCTTTATCTCTAAGGGCATTGCAATGGTTTATATGTTCTTGAATATATAGGCTGTCAGGTTCGACGGCCAGTGCAAATTCAAGGTTGGCAAGTGTATATTCATGAGCGCAAAAAATCTGTGTCTCTGGTGGCAAATTTTTGAGTTTTTGCAAAGAGTGATTAAAAACGTCTGCCGTTCCTTCAAACATACGGCCACAACCGGCTGAAAATAACGTATCCCCACAGAATAGGCATTGTTGATCTGTATTGAAGAAGGCAATGTGGTCCATCGTATGCCCGGGCACCTCGATAATCTTAAAATTCAACCCGTCGATTAGTATCTCATCTTGGTCTTTAACAATAATATCAATACCAGGGATATTATTTGAAGCGGGCCCGTAAACCGTAAGATTATATTTTTCTTTTAACGCGGCCACGCCAGCGATATGGTCGCCATGCCAGTGGGTAATAAAAATAGCCGTGGGGGTAATCTGTTGATTTTTCAGGTAGCTTAGTACCGGTTCAGCATTACCGGGGTCTACAATGATGGCCTGTTTGTTATTTTGCATTAGCCAGATATAGTTATCGTCAAAAGCAGGTATTGCTTCGATGTTATACATATGAGAGATTCAGTCTATAAAGATAGGGCTATGATGCTTAATTTGTTGCAGGGGGACAAGTCTATAACATGTTAAAGCCACAGTTGGTTAATAAAGTTTTTGGGCGACAGGCCCGTTACCCATTAAAACAAAGCATTCCTGTTGTTGAGCGTTGGTTCGCCATGCCGTTAGGTAGAGCGGTGCTGGCGGCACAAAAACAGTGTCTAAGCAAAATCCTTAATGGCTTATATGGCAGTCAGGCTTTGCAGTTAAGCATGTTGCGAGAGCCCAGCTTTAAAACCCTTGATTGTGCAGCGCCTTGGGCAATGGGACCGATGCCTGGCGGTGTTATTGATGTACTGTGTGACGATGAACAATTGCCGGTTGCTACACAGAGCATGGATATTGCTGTTGTGCATCATTATTTGGAATACAGTCATAATCCACATTATTTATTAAAAGAGCTTACTCGAGTGATCATGCCTAGTGGCTATATCGTGATCGTAGGGTTTAACCCCTATAGTTTTTTAGGTGTACGTTCAATTTTTGGTCGCTTTCAGCATCAGGGTATCTGGCATAACCACCCCATAAGCGCTAAACGTATTGCCGATTGGCTTAAATTATTGGACTTTACCGTGACCGATGTGCAGTACGGATTTTATCAGCCTCCGATCAATGCTTTTGTACAGCATGAAATCATCAAGCGTATCGGGCGTTTTTTAAACCGTCGCCAGTGGCCTTTTGGCGGCTTTTATGTGGTTGTGGCCAAAAAACAGATCAGCCCTCTGACTCCCAGCCATGATTATTTACAGCTTATCCGTAAGTCCATGATTCCTATCATGGAGCCTTCGCTATATACTCCGCCCAATAAAAAGATAAATCGAGCAGACAATAAAGGTGTTAAAGAGTATCTAATATGAGACAGATAGTACTGGATACAGAAACCACCGGTATTGAAATTCACACGGGCAATCGATTGATTGAAATTGGCTGTGTAGAACTGGTTAATCGAAAGCTGACCGGTCGACATTACCATCAATATGTCAATCCGCATTTTAAGGTAGAAGAGGGCGCTTTTAACGTGCACGGCATCAGCAACGAGTTCCTTGCCGATAAACCGAATTTCCCTGATGTCATGGATGAATTTATGGCATTTATCGACGGTGCCGAACTTGTTATTCATAATGCGCCGTTTGATGTTGGCTTTCTTAACCATGAGCTTAAGCTTGCCGGTGGACGTTATGGTGGACTTGAAGACTATTGTGGCATTCTTGATACACTCGCCATGGCGAGAAAAAAACATCCCGGTGCCAGGAATACGTTGGATGCACTGTGTAGACGTTATGGCGTCGATAACGGCCATCGAGAGTTACATGGAGCCTTACTCGATGCTGAGATATTAGCCGATGTTTACCTACTGCTTACCGGCGGGCAAACCGGCCTGGCTTTAGGGGGGGATGGCGACGGGGATTCTGAGGCTGAGGCGATACGCCCTGTAAATAGTGCTTTAGCTTTACCGGTGTTTAAAGCAGGTAGCGATGAGCTTGGCTTACATGAAAGTTATATGGGCTTTTTAGACAAAAAAAGCGCTGGAAAGCGCGTTTGGTAATCTGCAGTTTTTGTTAAGAACTGTGTAAAAGTCTTTGAAAACACTGGTTTTGCAGTCGAGTTTTTAGTAGTTTCTAAGCTGAGCTACTATATTAAGCTGTTAGGAGTTGGTGAAACTCCTTTAAACGCCAAGTAAAACAAATAAATAAAGGCAATTGTGTGACTGATATCATTGCAATCAATGTAACTTCCCTGAAAGTCATTCGTGGCGAGCTCAATGTTACTCTGGAACATGCGGCCAGACACTTTGAAACCTATGTTAGCGAAAGAAATAATATTGCCCCACTGAAAGAGACACTCCATTCTCTTACTGATTTAACCGGCATATTTAAGTTATTGCAATTACCTGGCACCTTGGATTTTGTTGAATCGATGTTGGAATTAACCCAAGCCATCATTGCCGGCAACATCAAACAAAATGATTTTGTATTGTCAGCCCTGAGTCATGCCTATGTTGGCCTGCCTTGTTATATCGAATACCTTGCTGACACAGAGCAGGCGGTTCCTGCGCTTATCCTACCTTTCACCAATGAATTACGTACAGCCTTGCGTAAACCTATCGTTTTAGAGAGTCAGCTCAATGATTTTCAAACTGTTGCGGTTGAGGGGCTAACTCAAGCCTCTGCCAATGCGGTAGATGATTTAAAGGGTTTTACGGCCAGACAAAGACAGATGTTTCAGTTAGGCCTTATTGGTTTACTTCGAGAAGAGAATCTAGAGTTAAAGATTCAGCTTATGCATAGAGCGATGTTGCGCATGGCATCGTCTGTTGGAGGCTCGGATTCGCGCGCGGTATGGCGCATGTCTGAAGCGGTACTTGAAGGTTTCTTGGCCGGTGATTTAAACCTTAATTTCACTCGCAAACGGGTGCTGAGTTTAATTGATGCGGCGTTAAGACAATTTCATACTGATGACTCCGTGCCGGCTAATCGTGATTTATTAACTGAACTGGCTTTTTTAACCCAATTAGCTGCAGGCACAACGCCAGCGGCACAAGAAGTTTTTAGCCAATGTGCATTAAGCCGCATTACATTCACTGACAAAAAACTCTCGCGTGAACGCGATATCATGCAAGGCCCCAACGCTGAGACCATTGTAACCATGGTTGCAGCGCTACGTGATGAACTGTCACAAACCAAAGAAGTGCTGGAAATTGCAGCGCAAGATGCTTCGGGTTCTACCGATTTAAGCCCCTTATTAGGTTTATTTCAGCGTACGGGAGATATTCTTAGTGTTGTTGGCTTAACATCGGCCAGTAATGTTTTAAGTGAATTAAAGCAGCAAGTGGCAACCTGGGTGGCCGCTGGTAATTATGACCGCGATCAATTATTAGATGTCGCTGATGGGCTACTGTACGTTGAAAGCAGCTTAACCAGCTTAAGCCGTCTCGATTTAGATTTTATCGATAAAAACGAAACCCCTGAGAGTAAAATGGCTCTTATGGCCAAAAGCCAGCTAGATGAAGCTCAGCGTATCGTATTAAAAGAAGCTTTGGCGGGTATTTTATTAGCCAAAAAAGACATCTCTTCCTTTGTTGAATCTAACTTTGATATGATTCATATCGCTAATATTGCAGAAACTCTGATATCCGTAAGAGGCGGTGTTTCGGTTCTGAAGCTTGACCGGGCAGCGGCGGTGTTAAAAAGTTGTGCAGCCTTTATTGAAAACCTTAAGGCCAAGGGTTTAGCGAGCCAAAATGCGGAAAACGTGCTTGAAACCATGGCGGATGCGTTGATTTCTTTAGAGTATTATTTGTCTGAATTGGAATTACATCATGTTGCCCCGCCGAATGTACTTGAAGTGGCTGAAAAAAGTCTAGCTGCTTTAGGCTTTCCGGTTCAGGCCGTATAAGGATTTCTAGTCATGACATTTAGTTTAGTAACCATTGTGTTGTTGTTAGTAGCTGCAGTCAGTATTGTATTAGCCGTTAGAGTCTTAATGGGTGGCAATTGGATTGTAGGTTTTGTGCGGGGTAATACCGGCCTTATTTTATTATTAGGTGCTACATTTCTGGCATTAGCCGCCATCAATATCGCCACCTATTCCTCAGCAGGGCAGCTGAAAGTGATTGCCAATGTCAGCTTTAAGAAATTGGATGTGCAAAGTTATCAAGTTGAAGTCACGGACACGGACTCCGGTGAATTGTATAAAGTTAATGTAGAAGGGGACTTATGGTCTATTTCTACACGTCAGTTAGTCATTATTTTAAATTCTAAAAAGTTCTACCAATTGAGTCATGTTGAAGGGCGTTTTTACGACATAGAGCAACAAAAGAAAGCCGGAAATGTTCACCAGGCTTTCCCTAATGATGAAATGGGTATTGATCTTTGGTCCCAATTCCATAATCGTTATTCGCCTATCATCAATGCCAGCGTGCAAAGCTCGGCGTTTATCCCTCTGGCCGATGAGGCTCTATTTTCTGTCTCGGTTTCTGATCATGGTTTAAAAGTTCAGGCCATCAATACATCGGCAAAAGCTGCTGTTAAAAATTAACTTACCCCTCCCTAAGAATTCTCTTTAAAAGGTATATGCGTGGAATTTATCTCTGATTATGGGCTTTTTTTGGCCAAAATCGTTACTGTCGTTGTTGCGATCGTATTTGTTATTGGTGCAATTGTTGCCCAAAGTATTAAAAGTAAAGGGCATGGTGGCACGGCTGCAGGTTCTATCTCTATAGACAACCTTAATGATCAATTTGATGATTATAAGCGTCAATTGCAGCAGGCGATAAGCTCTGATGACGCCTTTAAAAAAATAGAAAAAGAGCATAAAAAACAGCTTAAGAGCAAAAAGAAAGCGCCTGACGTGGCCAAACCCAGGTTATTTACCTTAAACTTTGATGGCGATGTTAAGGCGTCTGCGGTAGAGCAATTGCGTGAAGAAATTACCGCTATTTTAACCGTGGCTGAAAAAACCGATGAAATCATGATTAACATCGAAAGCCCCGGTGGCATGGTTCATACCTATGGTTTGGCCGCCTCACAGCTGCAGCGCATTAAAGATGCCGATTTACAGTTAACGGTATGTGTTGATAAAGTCGCTGCCAGCGGCGGTTATCTGATGGCCTGTGTGGCTGACAAAATCATCGCCGCGCCTTTTGCCATTATTGGTTCTATTGGTGTCTTGGCACAAATCCCCAACTTCAATCGTATTCTAAAAAAATACGATGTGGATTATGAGGTGATGACCGCCGGTGAGCATAAGGCACCGATAACCATGTTTGGTGAAATCACCGAAAAAGGTAAAGGTAAGCTTAAAGAAGAATTAGAAGATACCCATGAGTTGTTTAAAAGCTTTATCACCGATCACCGGCCTGACATTGATATAAATGATGTTGCAACAGGTGAAATCTGGTATGGCAAGCGTGCCATTAATAAAAACCTGGTAGATGAGATAATGACCAGCGACAGTTATCTGATGGCTAAGAATGATAGCCATGATATATACCTCGTCAGTTATGAAGAAAAACAAACCTTGCAGCAAAAATTGGGTTTAGCCATGTCTTATTCGGTATCTGCAGTGATTGAAAACATACGCAATCGTGATCAAGCGGCATCCATCAGTAAAGAAATAAGTTAATCGTTTTCCTTATGGCTCAATACCAGTACAATCTTAACTAATAATAATATGAGTATTGGGCTGCTGTTCTCTCAATGACACGTTTTGAATCTTTAATAGGTCGAGTTACACTAAGATTTCTGCAATATCCATGGCTTTGTTTAGTCATGGTTTTCAGTATGACGTTTTTACTTGTCTACCAAGTAGAGCATGTAACCTTCGACACCTCGATAGAAAGCTTTCTAGATAAAGACAGCGATGTCCGCCAGGGCTATATCCAATTCCAGGCTGACTATGGTGTCAGTGAATACCTAATTGTATTAATTACCGAAGACGATTTATTTAGCCAAGCGGCAATAACTCGCATTCAAGCGCTGGAAGATGATATCAATGCCAACGTCATTAATATTGCCGGTACGGAGTCTATTTCAAGCTCCACCTATATTTATAGCGATAATGAAGATTTGGTTATCGACAGCTTTTTCCCGGACAATCTGTCAGCCGTAGATTTTATCGATAAACGTAAAACTGCGCTACAAAGTCCCCATTATGCCAACCGATTAATCAGTAGTGACGGTAATACCACTGCGATTTTTGTCAGGCTAGCGTTTATGGTTAAGGATGAGTTTACCGGCGAATTTAGACCCATTAAATTGCCGAATATGAAGGAAATACTCAGTGATCTGCGTAAGGTCGTCGCGGCCCATCAAGATAATTTCTCCCATGCTCTGGTTATTGGTGGTGCACCAACAGCCACGCTTGAATTAACCCGTGCTACCCGCAAAGACATTTTGGTCTTTTCTACACTGGCCATTATCGTTGTATCTTTGGTCTTGTTTATCGTTTTTAGGCGACTTTCAGCGGTAATATTACCGGTGTTAAGCTTATTTCTGGCGATCAACATCACGATGTCGGTAATGATTCTAGGTGAATTTCCTATGCAGGTCACCAGCTCTATTTTGCCATCGTTCTTGTTAGCCGTTTGTGTAGGTGATGCGATTCATTTATTGCAGTCTTTTTACGGGCGAATTAATGCCGGGTTTTCCAGATCTGATTCGGTATCCTACGCGATTCGCCATACCTGTGTGGCGATGTTTTTTACCACATTAACCACATCGGTAGGTTTACTGTCATTTTCAACGTCAGATATCGCACCTATCGCCAGCTTTGGTTTATTTGCAGCCTTTGGTGTTTGGGTGGCATTAATCCTCACCTTGATCTGCCTGCCTTCAATTTTATTATTGATGCCTATTAAAGCTAGGCCTAATCGAGAGTTAAGCCAACCCAAGCAGCTTGCCTTGGTGACGGCTTATGTCGATTTTATTGAACGTAATCAAATCGTTATTTTCTGCTCTTCATTGTTGGTATTCGCCGTATCCATCGTCTGTGCCTTGCAGCTTACGTTTAGTCATAATGCACTGGATTGGTTTGAAGACAAAAACCCGGTTAAACAATCGATTTTACAAATCGATGACAAGTTAAGTGGCACTATGCAGGTTGAAGTTTTGCTTTCAACACCGGATAACAAGCCGTTCACGCCTGTGCAATTAACCGCTATCGATGGTTGGCTTCAACAACTTGATAATCATGTATTCGCCGGTATTAAAATCAGTTCTGTGACCAGCATCCTTAATCTTTTAAAAGAAAGTAATAGGGTACTAACCGCCTCTGAAGCGTTTACATTACCGGATACACCCGCCTCATTAGCGCAACAAGTTTTGCTTTTACAGTTGGATGCAGCCGATCTTGTGACCTCAAGAATCAATGCAGACTTCAGCGAGATGCGTATTACGTTAGCAACACCCTGGCGTGATGCAGTTGAATACACCGCATTTCTAGAGCAGTTAAGAGCTTCATTTGACGATGATTTTGCAGGTGTTTTTGACATCAAAATAACAGGCATGGCGGCTATTGCTAACAAAACATTCTCTTTGATGCTGGAATCTATGGCTGTGAGCTATGTTATTGCCGCGCTGGTTGTCAGTATGGTTATGATCATATTGTTAAATAATCTCAAATTAGGAGCGTCTTTAATGCTACCTAATATATTACCCATCTTTTTAGTGCTGGCGGTGATGTATATTTTCTCCATGCCTTTGGATTTATTCACCATGGTTATCGGTTCCATCGCGATAGGCTTGATAGTCGATGATTCTGTGCATTTTAATTACACCTTTTTAAGAGCCAAATCATCCGGTAAAGATACCCGTGAAGCACTGATTGATTCTATCGTCACTACCGGTAGAGCTTTATTAACCACCACGGTTATTCTTTGTTCTACATTTTTGGTTTATACCGTATCCGATATGAAGAATTTACAAACGTTTGGGGTGTTAACCGCATTGTGCATCGCCTTTGCATTGATTGCCGATTTCCTGCTTGCGCCTGCGATGATTTTTATTCTTTATAAAAAAAAATAAACGCCCTTTGAGGCTTTCTGCCTGCCGCTGCAAACCCTTACAAAATTTGGGGTTGAAGCAAGCTCAAAAGCCGATAGTATTATTGATAATAATATGAAGAATACAAAGGAATGTGGCTATGACAGCAAAGCTGTTTATTGGTTTGGATGTCGGTTCTACAACCGTTAAGGCAACTGTTGTATGCCCCGATGACCATGCCATTCTCTGGCACGACTACCAACGGCATCATACCAAACAAGCCGACAGTGTTTTATCCTTTCTTCAGCGTATCCGTGCCGCTTTTCCCGAATACAGTGCCGAGCAATTCAGAATATTTATCACCGGCTCCGGTGCTGCGCCTATTGCCCCCCATATAGGCGCAAAATTTGTTCAAGAAGTGAATGCGGTTAATATGGCCGTTGAAAAATTGCACCCCGATGTCGGCAGTGTGATAGAGCTCGGTGGCCAGGATGCCAAAATCATTATCTTTAAGGTCAATCCTGAAACCGGTGAGCGCCAAGCGATCACAAGCATGAATGATAAATGTGCATCCGGCACCGGTGCCACCATCGATAAATGCATGATCAAGGCCGGCATAACACAGGAAGAGGCAGGTAAGCTGGGATTTTCCGGTGATCAT
>JABSRQ010000013.1 GCA_013215055.1 Pseudomonadales bacterium
TTAAGTAAATAGCCTACACCTACAATCAATGCCAATACCGCAAACAACATAAAAAATAGTTTAAAGATATTTTCAGAACTCATACCCACCGGGGTTAAATCTGGCATTGCAGTGGCTACTTTTTGCTGCGCCCAAAGTAGCGATGACGGCATGAATAACACGGCAAACATAAATACTTTAATCTTCATACCGCAAATCCTGAGTGATGATTTTTTAGGAGCCAATTTGTTTAACTCGTTCTGCGGTATCTACAACATCGGTTAAATAAATACCAAATTTTTCATTCACGACAACCACCTCGCCATGGGCAACCAACTTGCCATTAACCATGACATCCAGCGCATCACCGGTTAGGCGATCTAACTCAATGACTGAACCCTGATTAAGTTTTAATAACTCGCCAATAGTGATTTGTGAGCGCCCCACCTCCATGGAAAGTGTGACCTCCAAATCCATGACCAGGTCCAAATTGACATCGCCACTGACTTGCGCACCGGCCGCATCCAATTGTTCCAGTTTGGCTTTCTGTACGGTTTTATCCAACGATTCTGAATTTTCATCAACCATGATCTATTCCTTATCTAACACAATTAATATTTTCTAATGCGGATCAACCAGCCATTGATTCAGCTGTACGGCTTTATGCCCGTTAGATGCGCCAAACTTACCATCCAGGATTGCCGTGCCTCCGGCATGAAGAATGATATGATCAGGCATCTCAATCGGGATAATATCGCCGGCTTTAAATGCCACCAAGTCTCCAACCCGGACCTTGACATCGGTTAAACGTGCAACCACTTCAAGTTCGGCATCAATAACCCCTTCGGTGAATTTTTTTGACCAGGCCGTGTTCTGTATCGGGTGATCACCCTGCTCAATATTTCTTAAGGGTTCTTTAATCGGTTCAATACTGCTTAACGGCAGCAACACATGCAGCATGCTTTTTTTCTCATTAATCAAGATTGACATGGTGGTGACAATCAGCATTTCTGCAGGCGCAAATTCCTTGCTGTATTCGGTGTCATATTCCACTTTATCCACCTGCATATCTAGCGGCACCACATCTTTCCAGGCTTCAGACATCAACACACACATCGCATCCATCATCTGCTTAGCCAGGTTCATTTCGGTTATCGAAAATGGCTGATCTTTATCTCTTTCTACCTCGGTGTTGGATGCACCAAAATACAAATTGACTAACTGAAAAATTAATTCGGCGGTTAAATTGGTCACAAATAAACCGTGTAAAGGTTTGGCCGAAATATAATTTATGCAGGTGATGATTTCCTGCGTTTGCACAAAATCATCAAAACTCAACATTTCTACACTTTCTACTTCAACCGCTAATGGGCTGCGAACAAAGTCCTGAAGAAATTCAGATAGATCATCTTGTATATGTTTGTTGATCACCTCTAACGCAGGCATATAGCGACGAAGGGTGATGTTTTCTCCAGTTAAATTGTAACTGGACATCTCACCCTCATCCGGCTCCGCGTCTTCTACAGCCTGCAGTGCTTCACGCTCATCGGGGTCTAATACATCACTCATGGCAGTCTCCTAACAGCAATTTACTTTACTGCATCACAAACTTGGTGAAATACACTTCTTCGATACCGCCCTCTCCGGTTTCCCTTTTTAAAATATCATTCACCGCAACACGTACTTCATCACGTAATAACTGCTTACCCTCAGTGTCACTGATAGACTCATAATTAGATGAACCTAAAATCATCAATAACGCATCCCGAATCATGGGCTCCAGGCTGTTAACCGCATCAATAACACCTTGATCTCTGGACATCACATCCACCTTAACCTGTAAAAAACGCACCGCACCTCGATGCTCGAAGTTAACCACAAACGCCGGTTCCAAGGATTCAAAAATGGCATCTTTCCTTTTTTTACTGACCTTTTTATTGCCCCCGCCTTCTTCTCCCTCTGCACCTTCTTCACCTTCTTGTCCTTCAGCGCCCTCTTCTCCCTCTGCAGCAGCAGGTTTATCTTTACTCATAAAAAAATAGGCTGCACCACCTGCAACACCTAAATTCAACACAACCAACAACACAATAATGACAATTTTCATAGATCCTTCCATTCCTTCATCAAAGCCTTTCCCATTATTCAGCAACAGCTATACCAACAAGTAAATATACTTATTATTCATAACGTTAGGCTTCGACAATACGGTTTTAGGTATATCAGTGATAAAAAAAAACGTCAAAAAAAAAGCAACTGACAATTAATTGACAGCTGCTCAATGGCACTTCACTTTTTTTTATTATGCTAAAATCAAGATCTAATTTAGCCTGTAAACATCAGGCATATGAATCCAATAACTGATCGTCATCCAGCTTATCGGCGTCTTGATCGTCATTTTCTTCCGCTTGCATTTGCGCATCTTTATCTTCGTCACCCGATTGATCCGCTAACTGCTCATTTAATTGATCGGCAAAAGCTTGTCTACGTTCCTGCTCCTGAGCCGATGGCTGTGATGATTGCTGCGATGAAGAGGGTGTTGAGGGGTCTTCAACTTTTACCTCAGACAATTGTATGCCCTGCTCTGCAAACAGACTTTGTAATCTTGGCAGCGCCTGTTCTAACATATCCCTTGCAGATGCTTTGGCAGCATTGAAAACAATCGAGGCATTATCTTGCTGCATTTGGATATCAATATTCACCACCCCAAGATGCAAGGGTTTTAAGTGAATCTGCGCCGAAGTCACCCCTTTATCTAACTGCCAAACAATTTGTTGATTAATCGCCTTATGCCAGTTTTTATCCAGGGTATCTATCTGCGTCTCGGTGCGTATCGCGGCATCTGACGACGTGGCTGCTGGAATTAAGGTATTTTGAGTACCAGCCACAGAGGCTGGATTAGCCACAGCCGCTGCCGCACTATTTGCATTCGACATCGCTATACCCTGCGATGAAGCCATCGTGGTCTTGTCCAGCAAGGTATCAGACATCACCATTTTTAAAGCAGGCTGATCGCTGCTACCATCACTATTTACCAGCTTATTTTCCATCAACAATCGTGAGCGGGTATTGATCTGAGGTTTATCTATGCCCTCTTTATTGACCGCAACAGGGGTGGATTTCAACGTATTTAACACCAACTGATTTGCAATTAATGGCGCCAGAGGTTTATCGATCATCACCGAAGGTGGCGTGACCGCAGCCGGTTTAAGCGCGGCCTGATTAAGCGCTTCGCTGTTATGTCCAGAAGCTAAAGCGGCCGTGTTATTTGCAGGGGTATTGATTAATTCAGGTTTTGTAGACGTGGCATTTAAGCCAGCCATAGAAAGCCCGGTAGACTTCATAATGACATTCTGCTCACCTTCAGATTTATCCAAAGGTGCGGGTACTAGGGTTTGGGCCGGGGTTTGAGCCGGGGTTTCTTTTAACCGTACGAAATTTTCGACAGTCTCAGGCGGTGAATCTTGCTGTACAACGGGGCCTGATTTTGTTGATACCTCAGCCGCTGCAGAAACTGCGTTCCCGGTGAAAACGGTTTTTACCTCAGCTGTAGTCATCGATTTATTTTCTATCACCACGTTGCGGGTATCAGGTAACGAGGTAAGACTCACCTTATCCTTAGCCATCGTTGTAAAAACTTTATTTTCTACGCTAGCATCAGTAGCTGGCGATAAAACTTTAGCATCAACACTTGTTTTGTTCTGGTTCACTACAGGTTTATTTTCTGTCGATAAGCGCGGGCTTTTATCGGTTAAATCCGCTTGATCATTTTGTATAGCGGCGCCTATTTTTTCAGGCTTTGTCTGACTCTTCGCTTGAGTCACACGCTCCATATTTTTGGCTAATGCTTCACGTTCAATATGTGGGCTATCTGCTGTTTTTCCAGCATTCACCGCAGTATCTTTAACAACAATATCTTTAACAACAATATCTTTAGCCGAAGAATGGGCTAATGGCATATTAACCTTGGCATCTGCTTGACTCAGCACCGCAGCATCAACGGGTTTATTCACCGCCGTAGATATTGTTTTATCAAGGCTATGGCCTACATTTTGGCTGACATTATTTTCATCATTTTTTAGCTTAGCGACATCGGGTTTAATCACCTCGGCAGAGGCGGCTGGAACATTTAATGATTCAGACATAACGTCCTTTTCAGCGCCATTGTTTGTAATAATCTGCGCATTATCCGCAACCTTGGCATCCAGAACATCACGGTTTATCATCGATTCAGAAACCACGGGCTTAGGGCTTCTATTGGGGCTGGCCACCGCGACTTCGCTAGCTTGCGAAAAAACCGCTAAGTCAGCAGAGCTACTTTTTGATGGCGGCACAAGCTGGCCTGATTGCGGCAAATCTTGCTCTTTTTCTCCAGGTATTACCTCTGGGCTAAGCTCTGCGGTTTGGCTAAACATTTTCCCGGTCTTGTCTTTATCGGCACCCGTTAATGGGGATGTTAATAAAGTTTCAAACTCTTCGGGTTTGTTTTCCAGGCCTTTATAAAGCGGATTATCAACACCGGGCTTTACAATTACAGCCTGTGTCAGTACACCTTTAAATTCAGATAAAACACTATCAAAGCCCTTAATAACGGGGTTTTCAGGATTTTCTGCGGGTATAGATTCAAGCGACGATTTCTGCATCTGTGGATTATTTTTAACCACCGCCGATAGTGATGTTTTAACACTATTGGTATTATTTCCACCTTCTGTCAACAAGCCTGTTAAAAATGTATTCACGTTATTATTTCTCTTGACTGATGTTATTGACAGAATGTCTTAACGCCCTAGGGCTTTCTATTTAATACATACAGCAATGTTAATGCCATTGTTTGTCATATGTGATCAAGGCCTGTTGATATGTTGTGATCTATCATCCTGGGTTTTTTGCTCATTTAAAGCCAAACGTTGCAAGACTTTATCTTCTTCGGTTTTAATCAACTGATCAAAAGCGCCGCTTTTTTGTTTAGTCTGCAACCATTTATGTTTATAGATCTGTACTTCATCCTGCTGTTTTTTTAATTGCTGCTGCTGGAAGGTAATAGCCGTATTCAATTTTTCCAGAAAAAAACGCTGCTGTTGGATTTGTATAATACTGATAGCCACATTTTCTTGTTTCATGCCGGCAATAAATTCAGAGCGATAGCTGTAAAGATCTTGCAGCTTTTCATTTAACAATTCATGCTTTTTTTGCTGTTGCACAAACGCTTCTGCCGCACGTTGTTCAACCAACTCGGCCTGCTGTAATACCGGTTGTAATCGCTGCGCCTTACTTAAAGCCATGATTTACACCCTCTGATTTTTAGTTACGCCTGATCATTTAATAATAGTTCTAACTGCGCCATGCTGCTTTTAAAATCCACCGAGGTAGTAAACGGCTGCTGTAAAAATTCAAGAATTTGTGGCCACTTTTGCATCGCCGTATCCACCAATGCATCGGCTCCGGGTTGATACGCACCAATATTAATTAAATCCCGATTACGCTGATAACTGCTATAAAGTTGCTTTAATTGCTGCACCATTTTCTGATGCCCGGCATCGGTGATTTGGGTAAAGGCACGGCTAATCGATTGCTCAATATCAATCGCCGGATAATGGCCGCTATCGGCCAACTCTCGGGATAAAACCACATGGCCATCTAATATCGCCCGAGCTGAATCGACAATCGGGTCAGATTGATCATCCCCTTCGGCCAATACAGTATAAAAAGCGGTGATGGAGCCCTGTGAACCACTGCCATTACCGGCACGTTCAACCAGCTGTGGCAGTTTTGCAAAAACCGAAGGTGGATAACCTTTGGTGGCCGGTGGTTCACCCACGGCTAATGCGATTTCTCGTTGTGCCTGAGCAAAACGGGTTAAAGAATCGATCAGCAATAAAACCTTGAGGCCCTGATCACGAAAATATTCGGCAATACTGGTGGCGACCCAGGCACCGCGCAGGCGAATCAAGGGCGGCTGATCGGCCGGAGCTGCCACAACTACCGCACGCGCCATGCCTTCTGCACCCAGGCTTTGTTCGATAAATTCTTTTACCTCACGGCCCCGCTCTCCCACTAAACCGACGACGATAATCTCAGCTTCGGTGAAACGTGTCATCATGCCCAGCAACATGGATTTACCCACACCAGAGCCGGCAAACAGCCCCATGCGCTGACCACGGCCCACGGTTAACATCGCATTGATGGCTTTTACCCCCACATCCAAGGGTTCATCAATCGTGTTGCGTAATAAGGGATTTATAGGTTCTGATATCAACGGCCGGTAGCCCGATATATCCAACGGCCCCAGCCCATCCAGACTACGCCCCGATGCATCGATGACGCGGCCTAACAATCCAAAACCCACCGGTACCTGAAACTGTTCATTGACCGGACGCACAGCAGCATTGGGGCGTATGCCCTGCATATCGCCGGTAGGCATCAATAATAATTTATTTTCACTAAACCCCACCACCTCACATTCCAGCTCACCGCCGTTAATCGTTTCTACATGACAAAAGCTGCCTATAGGTGCATGGCAACCTTCGGCTTCTAACGTTAAACCCACAACGCGGGTTAATACACCTTGCTTCACCGGTTCTGGAATATACTTAAGCGCCTTTTTTTGACGCTCCAGTTTATCTAAATACTGTTGTTTTCTCTGTAGTTCTAACGCAATCATGATGACTCTTCTGATTCCGCGGTTGAATCCTTAGCGGCCAAAACATGTTCGTTGATGCGTTTAATACGCTGCAATAAACTTTCCTTGATAAACTGATGGCCAGATTGAATATGCACATCACCGCGCTGCATCTGAGCATTAATATGAATCTTCCAATTTTTACTATCCGATGATTCATGTTGATAGGTTTTTAACAACGCTGCATCCTCCGCGTTTACATGCAACTGCAATGGCTGATCACTCTCATCAAGTAGCGCAATCGCCTGTTCAACAATCAAAAAAATAGCCTCAGGTTTACGCTCTAACTCTGACAGGGTCACGGCAGTAACGATGTCACTGATCAGTTCCGCCATCACCAGATGCACATCGGCATCAATCATCAACAACGGCGCAGCCATAGCATCCATCAGGGTTTGCATTTGCTGCATTTGCTGCTGACATTGTTGTTCTGCACGCTGATTACCCTCAGCCAAGCCTTGCTGAAAAGCTTGATCATACGTTTGCTGGCGTAAATCACTGATCTGCTCTTCGGTGTGGCTTAATAAACTGGCATTTTCAGCATGCTGCACAACCGGGATTTGCCAGCGTTGCACATCGGGTAATGCTCCGGGCCCTGACCCAGAACCCGTTCCCATGCCAGAGCCATCACCGGTCATTGAAGCCTCAACAAAGGCATTAGACATATTCATCGCCTTTTTCGCCCAAGGTAATTTCTTCGGCGTCGGCTAATTTAGCCACAACTTCCATAAATTGTTTCTGTGCATCTTCTACATCAGAAATTTTAACCGGGCCGCGGGTTTCCATATCTTCTTCTAACATTTCCTTGGCGCGTTTTGAGATATTATTATAAATTTTATTTTTCACCGCTTCATCCGCACCTTTTAATGACAGAACTAACACATCATTTGAAGTGTCACGCATAATACGCTGAATGGCTTTATCATCTAACTTGGATAAATCATCAAAGACAAACATCAGTTCAGATATTTTTTGCGCCAGTTCTTCGTCTTTTTCAGCAATGTATTCCATCAGTAGCTTTTCATTTTCCTTATCCACATTGGAAATAATGCGTGATGCGGTTTGTGGGCCATCCAGGGTTAAGGTTTTGGGTGTTTCGGTTGTCAGAAATTGTTTATCCAAAATTCGTTCCAGTTCTTGCAAGGCCGATTCTGGAATTTCTCCCAGCGTGGAGATACGCATGATGATATCGTTTTGAGAGGCAGGCGGTAATTCAGCCAACACCTTGGCGGATTTTTCCTCATCCAGATAGGCCAACGTTATCGCTACAATTTGAGGGTGTTCATCCTTAAGCATATCCATAATGGAATCCACATCCATCCACTGCAGTGATTCCAACTCACTGTCTTCTTCCTCTAACACCTTATCGATCATCACCGGACCACGCCTGCTGCCCAACGCATCATTAAACACACGTTTAAGATATTTAGGCACATTGACACCGATGGAATCATCATTGCAGGCATCAAGAAAATCATCTAACACGACATAGGCCGTATCGGTTTCCACCGCCTCTATCGCTGCCATCGCCGCACCTACCGACTCCACTTCTTTGGCATTTAAATGTTTAAGCATATCGGCAGCCTGAGCTTCACCCAGCGATAATAAAAATATCGCCGCTTTTTCAGGCCCCAACCTTTCTTGTGCTGCTTCGGCCATCATTAACCCCTTTTTATTTCTTGATTAAATATATCTGTTTTTACCCACTAACCAGGTTCACCTTCGGCCACCCAATTTTTCATCACCTGAGCGGATTTTTCCGGTTGATCACTCACCGTCGCCTGA
Source organism: Pseudomonadales bacterium (assembly GCA_013215055.1). Lineage (GTDB taxonomy): Bacteria > Pseudomonadota > Gammaproteobacteria > Pseudomonadales > DT-91 > CAKMZU01. The sequence continues at coordinate 8,441 of JABSRQ010000013.1, forward strand.
GCCAGGCGTAATTTTTCATCAAAAGGCATAGGTGGAATAACTTCTTCTTCAGGTGTTTGTACAATACCTTCAATGGCATCCGGATCAGGTTTGGGCTCAGGCTTTTGTAATAGGCCTTTAATCAGCGGGCGAAAAATCGCGAAGATCAGCACTAGAACTAAGAATGCACCCAGTATTTGTTTTATTGCATCTCTGACCCAGGGTTGATCCCAGAAGGATGTATCATCAACAATTTCTTCTATATCGGGCTGTATAAAGTCTGCATTCATCACCGTGACTCGGTCACCACGTTGCTCATTAAAACCAACCGCATCTTTAACCAAGTTAGTTAAACGCTGTAATTGTTCTTCTGACATCGCTACCGTAGTTGTATTACCTTCGGCATCGGTATTGACTTTATTGGCGACTAAAACGGCCACCGATAAACGGGTTAAATCACCGGCAGGCCGGTTGATATAGCTGATTCGGCGGCCCACTTCATAATTACGTTTGGTTGAACTGGCATTAAACGCGGTTTTTTCTGCAGCAACATCTGCCTCGGTAGCCGGGGCTACCTCAGGTGGCTGATTGGCTAACGCGCCGGGAACGCCGCCCTGCCCGCCTTTACCCTGGCGAGTTTCTACGTCCAGTTGTTCGCTGCGCACCACCTGCTCATTAGGGTTATACGATTCCTGACTCTCCTCGGCAAACGAGAAATTAATATCCGCCGACACCTCGGCCCGCACATTACCTAAACCTAAAACCGGCGCCAATAATTTCTCTACCCGCTTGATATATTGATCTTCAATTTTGCGGCGATATTCCAACTGCGTATTGGAAATTTGCATACCATCGTCTTCATCTTCAATCGATAACAGCTGGCCGCGATGATCAACCACGGTAATATTCTCTGGCATCAATTCCGGAATGCTGGACGCTAACAAATTAACAATGGCTTTATTTTGATTTTTAGTCAGTTGATAACCGGGGTATAAATGTAAAACTACCGAAGCCGATGTATTACGTTTATCACGCATAAACACCGAATTTTTAGGTATTGCTATATGCACCCGGGATGATTTTACCGGCTGCAGGCTATTAATCGTGCGGCTCATTTCCGTCTCTAACAGATGATGGTAGCGCCGTGATTCAATAAATTGGCTAACCCCTAAGCCTTCTTCTTTATTAATCAGCTCAAAACCAACACCACCAGAGCCTGCGGCCTGAAAACCTTCACCAGCCAATTTTATACGCGCTTCATGTAATTGATTATGAGGCACTAACACCTCGCCGTTTTTAGCATCCAGTTCATAAGCTATATTCATGCCCTCTAACATCTCGGTGATATTGGCTGAATCCGATGCGGAGAGATCAGAATATAAAACCTGCATACCCGGCTTTTGCGCCCATAAAACAATCGAGACACCCAGGGCGATGCTTAAAGAAATACCCAGTAATAAAAACAGCTGACTCAAACCCGGTATTTGGTTCACCGCCTCGGTGAAATATTTAATAATGGATGTTTTTTCAGCCACCGTTTAACTCCCCCAACAAGATGTTTTGAAACATCACTTAAACCGACATACGCATAACTTCGCGGTAGGCATCAACAAATTTATTTCTGACTTCCGTCACCGCCTTAAATGAAACATCGGCTTTTTGCATGGAAACCATCACCTGAGCCAATGAGATGTTTGGATCTTCCTTGGCAAAAGCTTCTTTCATTTTCATGGAGTCTTTTTGCAGGGCGTTAACACTATCCAGGCTGTCACGAATCAAGGTCGAAAATTCTACCTGATTCGGATTTTTCAGCTGCTCGGGCGAAGATAATGCAGATGGCTCTGCAATACCGGGAGCCTTGCTGATATCAGATTGTTGACGTATGGAACGAATCTGCGCCAACACCTGATTAACCTGATTAATGCCCTGGGTTTCCATGACCGTAACCTTAGCTTTCTAACCGTGTTTCAGAAAAGCTGTGACGCATTAACATATTTAGATCGATGCCATCTTCACGCAATCGGGCCATTTTATAGCGTAGGGTTCTTGGACTGATACCTAAGTATTCAGCAGCACGTTTCTTGGAGCCACAGCCTTCTCTCAATGCGTTGGCAATCAGTTGCTGTTCTTTTTCCTTGAGGCTATCTTCTAACACATGTGCAGAATTATCTTGCTGCTGACGTTTTTCCTGTAACGTCACCAGATTACTCACATTCGATAACAGAGGTGTGACAACGGCTGTTACGGTGGCAGCGACCGGCATATGTAAATCATCGACGGTGATAACATCACCGATCACCAAGACTAAAGCGCGCTGGATTAAATTATCCAGTTCCCGAATATTGCCTGGAAATCTATAGGCCTTTAATGCATTTTTTGCATCAAAACTTAAACTCGGTGCATCCAAACCATTAAAATGTTGCTGAATAAAATGCTCTGCTAGCGGCACGATATCTTCTTGGCGCTCCGATAAAGAGGGAATATTTAACGGAAATACATTTAAACGATAAAATAAATCTTCCCGGAAGCGACCTTCATTCACTTCTTTTTGCAGGTCCCGGTTACTGGTGGCAATCACCCGAACATCCAGGACGATGGTTTTTTTACCGCCTAGACGCTCCAGTTCACGCTCTTGCAAGACACGTAAAAGTTTTGCCTGCAACGCCAGTGGCATCTCGGTTACCTCATCTAATAATAAGGTGCCACCCTGTGCCTGCTCAAACTTACCGGCATGAGAATTAGTGGCTCCGGTGTAAGCACCTTTTTCATAACCAAATAACATTGCCTCTAACATATTCTCTGGAATGGCAGCGCAATTAATGGCAATAAAGGCATTGGCGCAACGTTTGGATTGTTTATGAATGTAGTTGGCAAAAACCTCTTTACCGACACCCGATGGCCCCATCAACATCACAGACACATCGCAGGCGGCCACTCTTTTTGCCATTTTTTTCAGCTCTTGAGTTTTTGTAGATTCGGCAATCACCCCGTCGCGTAAAACTTCGGCAGCAATAAAACGTTCACTGGCCTGGAGTTTTCTGATGCCCTCGGCCGTATACGGTTTAGCTAAACGTAAATAGTCTTGTTGGTGCGCCGCTAAATGACTATTTTCATGGCCGGCTAACACAATGTTCAAGTGCTTATATTGACTGCTGATCTCATCGGCTAACGTTAAAGCGGTGTCATCATCAATAAGGCCACCAATAATTACCGAATCCATGGGGTAGGTTTTTAATAAAATGTCGGCATCCCTTTGTGTAACAGCCCAATGGATTGAATAAGACTTGGCCACTAACTGCTGAACAAGTTTTTCGCCATCTTGCAGGTTTTCTTCAATTAACAATACCGTAGATATTTGCATAATCATGTCTTTCTTATCGAAAGCCCCTTTGGTTTAACAGCGGCTGGAATCTGGCGATCACAGCGGGAATATCGCCGCCTTTGAACTTGATTTTGCAAAGCCTATGCCAACTAAATTTAGCCCATAATTTCAAAGACTTAAGATTTCAGTGGCATTTTTTTGGCAATATTTAAACGAAGAGGCAAGAACAAAATGATAAGCATGACGATATTTTGGCTGATATTTATAGGCAAAAAAAAACGCCTTTCGGCGCTATTCATTATGAAGGTTCAAATACATCAATGTGTACCAGAAGATGCCAGTTTGGCATCGGTGGCTTCAATTTTACGAATTTTTTCAACCAATGTAGTTCTGCGCATATTTAATAACTGCGCAGCTTTGGATACCACTCCGCCGGTTTTATCTAAGGCCTGATCAATATAATGACGTTCAACATTGGCTACATGTTGCTTTAAATCGATGCCCTTTTCGGGTAAATCGGTAAAATCTTCAAGCGCCTTATTCTTAACATCCAGGACCGGGACATTAGCATTATCTAAGGCAGGTGATTTTGTCGTAAATAGCTCTGCTTGAGCATTATTGGCAGACTCCATTATCACATCGCCACCGATATCAAAACCTATACGGTATTTTTCCGGCAAATCTTTTAAATGAATATAACCTGCGGGATTGGTGATGGTTAAACGCTCAATCAAGTTCGATAACTCACGAATATTTCCTATCCATGCCGACTGCCCTAAGGCGGTAATCGCCTGATCAGAGAAGTGTAGAGCATCGTGGCCCTGCATCGTCATCTTGGCGATCAAGTGATCTAACAATTCAGGTATATCTTCAATATGTTCTCTTAAGGCGGGTAATTCTATTGGGTAGACATTGATACGAAAATATAAATCCTGGCGAAATGTGCCCTCATCGATCATCTGTTCCAAATTTCTATGTGTGGCCGTGATAATACGCACATCACAATCCATGGAGTGATTACTGCCGACTCTATCAAACTTTCGTTCCTGTAAAACGCGTAACAGTTTAACCTGCATAGGCAGGCTCATATCACCAATCTCATCCAGAAAAAGTGTGCCGCCTTCGGCCATTTCAAAACGCCCCTTACGGGTAGCAATAGCGCCGGTAAACGCGCCTTTTTCATGGCCAAACATCTCACTTTCGAGTAATTCTGCCGGAATAGCCCCGCAGTTAACCGGGATAAAAGGTTTATTGGCCCTATCGGAGGCATCATGGATTTGCCTGGCCACCACTTCCTTACCCGAACCAGACTCACCGGTTAGCAAGACGGTTGTACTATGGCAGGCGACCATATCCACCATCGATTTGATATTTTCGACAATCGCCGAATGCCCAATCAAACCTTTATAACTGGCGACCTGAGCCTGTGAGACATTCATATTCTGATTATTATGCATAAAGTTTCTACTTCGCAGCCCTGGGGCTGATGTTTAATCCATTAATACGCTATTTAAAAAATTCCATTCAGAGCTGAAAACTTACAAACCTCTGGCACCTGCAATTTCACGCCGGTGTTGGCGGAAAATATACTTCTCAAAAGCATCGTTCATCACATCATTGATGCCCTGAAAACGTAAACACAGCTGCTGATCATTCAGTCTCTCAACCAACACCGAAAAAACAATCGGATCACTGACCATCGGGTGTAAATACAAATGCAAGGTGCCTTGCTGATATTGGCAAATGTTTAACACATCCGATGCAAACGTGGCCCCATGAGCCGAAAGTTTTAATGCCACTTCCTCAGGGAAATCGTTATTTTCACGCATCAGCTTATTCATCATCAATAACAAGAGATCCACCTTCATCTCTACCCGCTTCACCTCTTGAAAGATCGCCTCATCATCCTCATCACTATCACTGCGATGGCCTTCGAGTATGCTGATCATATTAAGCAGATGTTGATTTTTAGCATTAACATCAATCAACTCGGAGGCTGACAATGGCGCATTTAAGGCCTCAAACGCTACAGGTATGCGGCGGCTATATATAAAACTTTCACCTAAGGGGCTTTCATCAATCGTATGCATGTACAAAATTTAGTTCATGTCTGGGGAGTGTCAAGAAACGGTGATTTACTTAAACTATACTTTTTCTACAAAATAGGAATAAGGCATTGTTTTTTATAAACTTAATTTTTTATTTATTTTTAATTAATTATAAAAACGCTGCTTTATAGTCAATTTCATTCTAATTACATGGGCCTATGATTCATGTATTCACCAATATTTTGACGTTTCTTTTGAAACTGCTGATAATCCGCAGATAGAATCGCCCGCTGTTCTTCAACCAGTTGTTTTATCTGCGCATCGCAGTCCAGCATTTTTTGTATGCTATCTGAAAGCTCTTGCACCGATAATGCTTCACTCACCACACTGTCTTGACCAAAAAACTCTCGTAACAGCACATTACGTTGCTGTTGAATATCTAAGGCTTTCTGCCAATCATGGTTTTGTGCCTGACTTAAAGCCTGATGACTCAATTCCAGCAAATGCGCCAGTGTTGCAGCCATTATATTTCAGCCTTCTTGGGATTTTTAAATTCTTCCGGCACCGCACGCCAGGCATCGGAGATTTCTTCTAATAAGCTAACCACTTCAGACATGATAGCCACATCGCTATTCAAATTGGCCAATAATAATCGGCGCGACATATAATCGTATAGGTTTTCCAGATTGCGGGTAATCTCATGATCCACCGAGGTATCCAGGCTCATGCGCAGGCCATCGATAATTTTTGAAGTTTTATTAATCGCCTTGGCCTTTTCAGCCACCTCTCCTCGCCCCGCATGCGCCTTGGCCAAATTTAAATTTTCGATAGCGCCATCAAATAACATCTGAATCAATTGATGTGGGCTGGCATATTCGATGGCTGATTGTTTACCAATTTGATTATAAGCATTGATACCGCGGTTATATCCCATCGCCATAGTCGTCTCTCCGTTGTCAATATTAGCTATAAAACATTCACTGTAAAAAAGGGTTATTTTTTATAATTGATGATGGCCGAAACCCCTTGCAGAGCCGTATTTAAAAAGTCGCCTGAAGAGGATAACTCGGCGACCAAGGCATCCATAGCAAAAAACTGAGCCTGATATCGCGCCTCAACCGATTCCATACGTCGATTTAACGCCTCAAAATCTGTATTCACTCTTTCGATGCTGGATTTAAAGCCGTCTTCTCTAAGATCTAATACACCATCAGATTTAAGAAAAGGATCGAGTATATTAATGATGTTTTTCGCCAAACCTTCATCACCCGAAAATAAGCTGCCTATGGCATCAAAATCATCATCTAATAACTCAGTTAATTTCTCATTATCCACTTCCAGCTCGCCTGTTTCGTAATCGCTGGTTATACCCAACTCTGCCAAGGTATCTATATTTTTACTGACCGCAGCTTCGATAACCGAATTTATCTCGCTTCTAATCCGTGTACTAATCATCCTAACGGTAGAATCACCTTGCAATAGACCTGAGCTTTTGGTTTCTGCATCATAACTGGTCAGGGCATTGATATTGCCCACCAATGCGTTATAACTGGAAACAAATCTATTGATGGCATTTTTAGTCGCCGTTTTATCTAACGCCACCGTCAATTCATGTTTTGTGCCTACGTCGTTAGTATCTTTAAGCGTTAACGTTACCCCTTGAATAATCCCTTCGATGGTTAAATCCGAAGAAGATTTAATAAAACCATCTACATCGACCTTGGAATCAGCCGCCCTTGTTTTTTCAGCCATAGGATTAGGAATTAAAAAATCACCGGTGACAGGATCTCGTGCTAGAGTGGGGTCAAAAGCCAAGCCCAATAAACCGTCTCCGGCATCAGCTGTTACCGCTACGGTAATTTCATTAATCACTCCGGTTTCATTGGAGCTTAAAACCAAATGGCTGCCGTTATCATCCTCAACAATCGTTGCAGTTACACCCACATTGTCTTCGGCATTATTAATAGCATCACGTATCGCCTCAACCGTGTTTCCAGCTTTTGTACCACCATCGCCATCATCAATGGTCGCAAGGATATCCACGCTGAAAGTCTCACCATCAACAGTAAAATCCAGTGTGCCTATGCCGATGGCTGTTTCATTATCCGTATAGGTAGCGGAAGCAATTTTATGATGTTGTGCCAAGGCGAGAACTTCAACATCATACTTCCCAGGGGCTGCCGTGTTATCGCCGGAAACAGAAAAGAAATCCTTACCGTCGCCTGCGATGCTAAAATTACGTTTTTGAAATACTTCAATATCTTTTAATGCTTCGAGACTTGTATTAAAGCTATCGAGGCTTGAACGTAAACTGCCAAAAGCCGACAACTGGGCTTGATTAGAAGTAGCTTCACGTGTTAATGCATCCGCTCTAGGGGCTCTTTCAGCGGCAACCAACGATGCGACAATACCGTTAATATCCAAGCCAGAACCTAAACCTGCAGACGATATACTTGGCATTTTCCCTCCTGTCGTTTACGACTTATCATTCTTTTAATTATAGACAAAACATCATTATTTGAACCACTACACACGAAAACTCTAATCTTTCTTATCGTTTGCAGTTTTTATGCCATTACAGAATATTAAGCCAGGGTATCAATTAACTCAGTCAAACCATCTTCAAGATTACTGGCAATTTTCAACGCTAACTCTGTGGGGATTTGTCGGATGACTTCACCCGTTTCAGAATGAATAACCTTTAAGACCGGTTGATTCGAACTTTTATCGATATCAAAACTCAAGTCGCGTTGACGTTCTTGCAACTGCTGATTTAATAGCTGCATTTTATCTTCCAACGAGCTTATATCAAATTCGGGTTTTTCTGATTTCTCAATAGATGGCACGGTCAGATTTTCGGCCGTCGACTCTTCGCCTGGTAGCGGCAGCATTGTGCCGCTTCTATCCACCTTTTGATCCGCTGCCAAAACGGTGTGTGCAGCCGCGGGGGTTTGACGATTTGATGATCCTATCACGTTGGAGTCCATATCCATCTCCTCTGTGTTGTACTCAGTTGATTATTTTGCACAGAAACAGGGTGAAGAGCCTAGCCCTTCACCCCAACCCTTGACGAATAAACGGGCTATCATTATTCGCCTTGTTGATTTAACCCAGCAGACCCAGTACCGATTGTGGTAGCTGATTCGCCTGCGACAAGATTGATACACCGGCTTGTTGCAGAATCTGCGCCTTGGTCAACTTGGCGGTTTCAGAAGCGAAATCCGCATCTTCAATCCGGCCTCGGGAAGCGGTTAAGTTTTCCGAGATGGTCTGTAAGTTAACGATGGTGGATTCGAAACGGTTTTGCACCGCACCAAACTCTGATCGTAAGGTACTGATGGTGGTCAAAGCCGCATCGACACGTAAGATGGTGTTTTCCGAGTTGGCCACCGATTTAACATCGACGCTATCCAAAGTCACCGCATCCAACACATAGGTTTGTCCGAGCAAACCCGCCTCAGCTGGCGAATTACCCGCCACCGTTAAGGCTTCGGTGGCCCGCAAGGTGATAGTACCTTTGGTCAACGTGTCGACGCCAGTTGCTGCGCCAAACTCGGCTGTCACCCCGACGAAGGTTTCATTGGTCGTGATATCACGTCCATCCTCTGCGGTCAGGGTTAATACCTGGCCCACTAACGACGCCGTCACACCGGTTTGATCGGCTACGGCATTAATACCATCGAGCATTTCTGCTTCCGTTAAAGATGAACCCGTGCCAGAAGCAATATCGATGGCACCAAACACATCGATACCATTAATAGTCAAGGCATAAGCACCCGTGGTGGTTGCGGACTGAGCAATACCACCGGTCGTTAGGGTAGTAAGTACAGCGGTCGTTGCATCAATAGTCACACCACTCAAGCCCGAGGCTGAGATGGCTGCTGCCTTGGAAAAGGCACTGGAGTCCGTTTGCCCAACCTCCGTACCGACAACCGAAGCACCAACAGTGATGATATCATTGCTGCCCACCTGTAGCGTTAAGTCACCCGAAGCCAGCGCAGTGGCCGTCACCGTAGTACCGTTAGCGGTGGATATTTGGCCGATCTGATTGGCTCTGACACCGGTATCCAGACCGACGGTAATGGTTTCACCGACGTTGGCACCGACCTGGAACTGGGCATTACCAAATGAGCCGTCGAGAATTTTCTGGCCGTTAAATGAGGTCTGTGACGCGATACGTGTGACTTCCGCCAAACGTTGTTGCACCTCCTGATCCAGTGCCGCTCTGTCTGACGCGGAGTTGGTGGCGTTAGCCGATTGCACCGACAGCTCACGAATACGCTGTAAGTTATTGGTAAGCTCGGCGAGGGCGGACTCACCGGTTTGCGCCAGCGAGATACCATCGGAAGCGTTTCGCACCGCCTGATCCAGGCCGCGAATCTGCGTGGTGAAGCGTGTGGCGATTGCCAAACCCGCCGCATCATCCTTGGCGCTGTTAACACGAATACCGGTTGATAGACGTTGCATTGCTTCTCGTAATGAACCCTGTGACTTATCCAAGTTACGCTGTGCGTTCAAAGATGTCACATTGGTATTGATAACCATTGGCATAATAGTATCTCCAGTGTTCTATTATTGATTCGTTTAAACTGTAGCGTGTCACTTTTATTTGCGATAAACGCCGTTAATTAAGGTTATCGACGCTTGCAGGAATAACTTTAGAAAAAATTGAAGTTTTATTTAAGAAAGAAGAAACAACTGATAAAAACAAAATTAGGTTATAAAAAATAAGAGTTAATATGCGTTTTAAACATAAATGCCACAATCAACATAACACCCTCGTAGAAGCATAGCTGATTCTGGTGCGATTAGTGGCGAAGGTAGCGAGAAGGATATGCGCGTGGGAAATCAAGCACAGCTACGTTGACTTTACGCTATTAACTTTAACTACCTATAAAGGCTGGCTAAGGTTGTTGAGAGAGGCTCTGTAACTGTATAGGCTTTGCTGCAAGCAATGCCTCAATATCAGTCTCATTCTCCAGCTCGGTAATGCGTTCAGACAATCGTTGCTGAAGATTATTTTCATCAGGCGTGAATTGATTAGCTTTATGCAATAATTTTAATAGCGATTCTTGCAGGATAGTTTCAGGCGCGATGAATAACACCGGTTTAGCAAGGGCAATACAGGCGAGGTAAGTAGGAATTTCTCCCGTTAATATAACAGAAGCCCTATCTAACGTGCTTAGCCAATCGGCCTCTGTCCAGGCAATCGATAACTGCATGCTTTTATCAAAAAATGGGACCATAGCCTGAGAAAAACCCACGTCTTTTTCTGCCAGCTTTGTACTGGCACCTATTAATAGCTTTATGCTGTAGCCTCGTTCAGTTAATTGTTCAGACAATGCGCCCAATGCCATAAAAACAGGCTCTGACCAATATTCTGCCCCGCTAACAACCAGCTGTTTTTTATTATTTGCGTCTTCATCATGTGAGTAAAGTTGGTGAATAAAATTCGGTAACAAAAAGACATCTTGTAACGGCTGAGACACTACCGTATCCAGAGTAATTAAACCTGCTGTTATTGTGTCAATATATTGATACAGTTCATCGTAATCGCGTGTTTTTGCAACACACTGAAAGGCATTGATAAATTGCACCGACTTATTGAATTTTATCTGGCAGACATATGCCAAATACATTAACGGCAGGAAAGTCTCTTTTGTCGATAAAGAATCCGACTCTAGATGAATATAGATTTTTCCTGCCAAACGAATCTTCTCTATCAATGGTGCATATTGCCGACAAAACGTAGAAAAAATACTTTCACTTTTAAAGGACAGCCAAGTTTGAGGGACATATTTTTTATCCTGCAAATCTCGTAAGGCATAAATGGGCACGGAAACTACAGCCTGCCATTGCTGACGTAAGGCTGAATGAATCGCTAGACTGGCGCAAACTGAGCCCATATGTTCCCAGCTGCAAGCATCATTCAGCAACAAGGAAAAATCCAATTTCCGCCAATCAGAAACGGCTATTGTCGCATTTGTCCCGAGTTCATCTTCGACGCTATAGGCATGATTAATTAACCTAGAACTCACTAACGATTTATTTTTTTCCTGCTCATCAATGAAATCAGGCAAATCATAAGCCATATTTTTTAATACTTGAGCAAGGCCCGTTTTCCCCACTTTTTCTGCTCTATATAATGTTGCCGAAGCATACCAAACACTACTGCGTTGACGTTGCCACCACCAATTAGTACCTCTTGCCAATACAAGCCATACAGGTGTACCTATTGGCCCAGAAAAATGGGCGGTGGAATTATCTACGGTGATGACCAAATCCAGACAAGCAATAAAGGCCATAACATCATCCAGATCGCCCATAGGATCTAAGCCATCAATGCGATGTAGTGTTTTTGCTGTTTTATGCTGGAATTCATTAATTTCTCGTTCGTGATCACCGTATTGAAGATTAATGATATTGACATCATTTTGTTCAAATAACGGTAACCAATACGATAGAGCAATAGAACGTATATTGCTCTCACTGCCCTCTTTACCTCCACGCCATGAAATTCCTATATTGATATTATGTGGCAATGCGGCTAATTGTGATTGCCAAGCGTTAAGCAAAGAAGGATTAACGGATAAATAGGACCCTTTCTGAGGAAAGTCATCTTGTTTATGGCGATAAAACCGTGGCAGCTCGGACAAGAAAATTCGGCAATCAATATTCCCCATATCTTTTGTCCAGAAAAACTCTAGAGACTCTGCTCTAGCTATAACCTCTAAACGTGGAAAAGAACGTTGAAATATTGCTTGTAAACGTGGGGAGCATTCTAAAATAACTGACTCGGCCTCATTTAATACGTCTGTTAAGCAGGAGGAAAACATGGTTTCATCCCCCACCCCCTGATCGGCATTAACCAAGATACGCTTGCCTTTTAGTGATGAACCATCCCACTTAGGAAAAGGGATAAGACGAACAGGATTGTATTCTAAAAATTCATCCGCCAAAAACCCCCAGCGGTATTCATCCCAGCCACCCTTAAAGTCATTACAAATAAGATACAGATGTGAGCGTTTTAAACGCACAGAATAATTAAAAGGCTGTTCCAGCAATAATTGTTCGAAGAACTCTAATGCCATCTCATGTTGCCCTTCTATATTATGCAATGTGCCCATATTCATCAGGCCAATATGGGAATGTGGATTAATCTTCAAAGCATGTTCGGATGCCTTTTTAGCCGCAACAAAATCACCTTTATCCTGATATATCACACCGATATTCTCAAAGGCGTTGACATAATCTGGTTGTAATTTAATCGCTTTTTGATAGTTTTTTAAAGCCAGATCAACCCGCTTATTCTCCTGCTGTATTTTCCCCAAGTTGTAATAATAAATGGCGATACTGGCATCGATGGCGATGGCTTTTTTAATGAGTTCATAGGCTTTTTCTGTTTGATCGAGTTCATGGGCGATCAAACCTAATAAATGCCAGGAGTCAGCATGGTTTTTATTATTGGATAAAACCATTTCATACAGCGGCACGGCATCTTGATAATTACCCTGTTTATGCAGCGTAAGCGCATGCGTAAACACCTGTTTAATATCTGCCGCTAGAGAGGCATTAACAACGGGGACTGTGCTTTTTTTATTTTTCTGTTTTTTAAGTTTTTTGTTGCGTCTAGCCATCTTGATTCCATGTCCATCTCATGCTGCTTTGAAGCCCCTCTCTATCAATGCTTGACAGAATGACCAGGCTCTCTTGTCTTATCTTTCATCGCCTCAAAGGCTAACAGCTCGCCAAGCGCATGGCTTTTCAGGTAGCTCTCAACTTTAGTAATATCGCTGGGGATATCGACCGCTATAGAATCAACCTCTGTGGCCTGCATCTTAATTTTAAAATCCAAATCGACAAATCGCAGCAGCTCTATATCTTCGACTATCTCGTTCTGGGTCTTTTCGCCCTTTGCAAAAATCTTGAGCGCTTTTTTGGTAAAACCATAAACCGGTATTTGCTGCTTAAAGATAGAATCCGCATGACCATTTGAAAAAGGAATAGGTAAGCGGGACATATACATTGTTTCATCCCGCTCATTCACAACTACCTTGATGATTAACGGGCTGTTTATTTCCGTCTCATCCGTAATCACTTTGTATAAGTTATAAACTTCGTATTGATGATCCGTTTTTTCATATAAACTTACCAATTGTTCGATACATTCAGGATCGATAATGGGCTCATCACCTTGAATATTGACATAGAAATCATAATCATAACTCTGAGAGACCTCGACCAATCTATCCGTACCTGTTAAACACGTTGAAGAGGTCATGGTCACCGGGATATTTTCTTGTTCACAGTAGTTAAATATTCTTGCATCATCCGTTGCAACTAAAATCTGGTTAAGCCTGTTAGATTTTACGGCCTGTAAATAGGTACGCTTGATCATCGGAATGCCATCGATCAAAGCTAATGGCTTTCCTGGAAAGCGGCTGGATTCATATCTTGCTGGTATAACACCCAAAATTTTCATACTCTCTCCTTTTTAAATAGCCAGCACCCTCTACCAGGCACTCCAACCACCATCCACGGTCATCACCTCGCCCGTCATATAGTTAGACATCGAAGATGCTAAAAATAAACTGGCATTCGCAATATCTTTAGCGCTGCCCCATTTTTCACTGGGAATGCGGCTTAATGTAAAATCATAGAGTTCTTTATTTTCTTTAAATTTTTCCGCATAGGAGGTTTCACAAAAACCTGGCGCTAATACATTCACCTGAATATTATATTTAGCCCATTCCAATGCTAAGGATTTACTTAAGCTGATAATGGCGCCTTTAGATGCACCATAAGCACATAAACCAGGCAATCCCAATGTGCCTACCACAGAGGCCATATTAATAATCTTGCCTTGTTGCCGCTTTACCATGTGACGCCCCACCTCCTGGCAAAAAATGAAGGTACTGCCAGCATTAACATCTAATACATGTTTCCATTCATCATAGCTAATCTCTAAAAAGCTTTTTCTGAAACGAATACCGGCATTATTAAATAGCACATCGATCTGCCCATACTTAGTCATCACCTCGGCTACAAAATCTCTAACGGTGTTTTCATCAGACACATCACCTGCTCGCCAAAGTATATGGCTATCTGGCAGACCTAACTCAGAAGAGAGCTTTATCAAGTCACTTTTGGTGCGGCTAATAAGCGCCAACTTGGCCCCCTGCGCGGCGAATTGTTTCGCCGTTTCATAACCAAAACCCTTACCTGCACCGGTAATAATACAAACCTTATCCTGTAACCCCAACACATCCATCACTGGCTAATCCTTAATAATATGATCAAACGCTTTTTCAATGAGTTCAAAAGGCACATCGCTATGAATAGAAGCGGTGCCTACTTTTCCCGATAGAATCAAACGGATTTTATTATCCAAACGTTTTTTATCTTTATTGATATTTTTCAAACAAGCCGATAATAACGTCTCTCTTTTAAAACCCATCTGCCTAGCGCTGACATCGACGGGCAAACCATAAGCCTGAAACAATGTTTTAAACGCATCATAGACATGTTGTGGAACATCTAAATAATGTGTGGCTATATAGGCTACGGCCATAATGCCGATGGAAACTCCCTCGCCATGGCGTAACTGTTCTTCATGATGTCGCACCGTCGATATTTCTACCGCATGGCCTAAGGTATGGCCATAATTGAGCAATAGACGTTGACCCGCCTCATGCACATCGCCGGTGACATGTTTTATTTTTATCGCTATGGTTTTCGTCACAAACTCAAGTACGTGATCATGAGAACGGGCTAAAATCTCATCTTTGTTGTTCTGCAAATAACGATAAAATTTTTCATCACTGATAATGGCACATTTAATCACCTCGGCTAGCCCCGAGCGATAATCTCTATCTGACAGCGTATTGATAAAATCAAAGTCAATAATATTTTTTATCGGATGGTAATAGTTGCCGATGCCATTAATGGTATGCCTGAAGTTAACTGCCGTTTTACCACCGATACTGCTATCGATCATCGCCATTAAAGACGTAGGCACATGTACCAATTTCATGCCTCTCAACCATGTGGAAGCCACAAATCCACCTAAATCACCAATCACTCCACCACCGATGGTGATTAACAGGGAATCTTTGGCAAAATTATTTTCCTCTAAAATACTGTAGACCTTGAGTGCCTCATAAATGGTTTTGTTCGCCTTACCTGCATCCATAGCAAAGACATGTACATTGTAATCATGCGATTCAAAAAGCACTTTTATTTTTTCAGCCACGGTATCGACAAAAAACTGATCGGTGACAATAAGCACATTGGTATTATTGGTTTTTTCTCTGACAAATATAATTTTGTCAGAAATAATATTTTTTCCGATATAGATGGGATAACTTTCCCCATCAAATTCTGCAATTATTTTTTTATACAGTCCCATATTCGACGTCGCCTTATAACTCGCTTTAAAACGCAGAGTACATGCCAGAGTTCACAATCAACTCTGCCATTTCGAAATCTTCACTATCATTGATTTCATGCCCTTCAAAATGATTGATACATTTAATATAAGGATTTTCACCCACTCGTTTTCTGTTTTTTAAATAAGATTGCCTAGAAAAGACATACAAAGAGGACTGCTCAAAAATAACCGGTTTTAATGTTTCTAGTTTGGGTGTTGGTTCAAGCAAAGAATAATTAAGCGGCTTACCATCAAACCAACTTAATTTTTTATATTCATAGGCAGTAAATGCCGAATCGAATTCGCCGGAGACCACCTTTTTAATGCATTCATCCAGTGTATTCAGACGTAAAAAAGGGCTGTTAGGATGCAACATAACTATCACATCGGCATCTGAAACCTGGAGAAACTCATCGATAATATCTTCAATGGTGATATCGTTTGCATCTAAAAATTCAGGACGTATAAGCAGCTCTGCAGAAAAATCATCGTCGGTATATTGCAACACCTTATCGTCAGAAACGTAGAGACAGCAGTGATCGATGCAAGCGGACATTTGCAATAAGCTAAGGCTATAATTGATTAAATAACGCCCCCCTAACATCTTCAGGTTTTTATGATCATCTCGTCCAGACGACAACTGATACTCTAGCCAGTAGGGGATAACACCAACAACGTTCATATCACATTCCTTATCAAGTAGATTCCAATACCGTTTTCAGGCCTCTTACAGAAAGTTAAACACCGTTAAATCTTTCATTTGCACAAAGGTTTTCTGAGCCGCTTCCAGGCTTGTCATATGCAGGGAAAACTCACTGATCGCCTTGGCCAGATCCACATTGACAATATTTGACACCAGATCTTCCATCAGAATCTTAGTGCCAAAATTAACATCTCGCTGAGACTCAATCACATTCAATTTTGCCCCCATGCTGGTGCGTATATCACTTAAATTATCCAGCGCTCTATCCAGGCCGGAGAGGTTATGATTGATATCGTTAATCTGCACAATTTTTTGTGCATCGGTGACGATGCTCAGTTCCAAGGCCGTAGCCATGCCGTCAATCGTCGAAAATATCGATTCATAACGGCTGGCATTGATATCGAAGCTATCACCGTTCTGAGGTATGCCGGTGAAGCTGACTCGAATGCCCTGGAAATCGATATCCTGATCTTCTTGGTAGGGAACAGGAGGCAGGGCTATACCCGTAGCAACATCAACAATTTCATAATCAAAACCGGAGGGGGCTCCTAATACCGTCGTAAGGATATTGATGCGATAATCCTGTTTGTCATACGAGCCTGGATCCAGCAACACCCCCTCTGATATCACTGCCTGGCCGGCATTGGTATTACTGGCAAAGGTCGCAAAGGTGCCATTACCATCAGGAATTTTCATAAAGACTTCACTGCCAGGGCTGCCATCTTCGATGGTACGCTGCTGGCCTATTTGTAAGCGGCGCTGACCATCATCACCGTTATAAACAAACGTGCCTGCCGTTTGAGAAAACGGCGGTTGGCTATTTTGAAACCCACCAAAAAGATAGTTATCGGCACCGTCCCGACTATTGGCGAGTTGAAATAAGTTATCCAGGTTTTCACGCATTTCCCTGGCAATAAACGTGCGGGTTTCATGATTCTGACTCGCATTAGCCGCCTGTATGGCTAACACCCTGATATTTTGTAAAATATCTTGTGCTGCTCCCATAAGACTTTCTGTTAACGCCAAGCGCCCTTCGGCTTTATCAATATTTTTATCAAAATCAGCCGTTTCCTCAATAATTTTATTCAGACGCATGGCCTCAACGGTACCCAGAGGATCATCCGCCGGATCGATGATGCGTTTACCGGTGCTGATCTGTTGCTGGGTATGTGAGACCTTGGCAAACTGATCCATGATGGCATTGAGGTTCAGTTGATGAAGCTGATTACTGGATATTCTCATTTTTTCACCTTTATTTAACGCACCGCATTCATTAAATCATCAAACAACTCGTCGGCAATGGAAGCCACCTGCGCCGCCGCCTGATAAGCTTGCTTGTAACGCGTCAGGTTCATGGCCTCTTCATCCAGGTTGACACCGGAGACGGATTCTCGCTGGCCCTGTAATTGGCGAAACAGGCTCTGTTGTGCGGTAAAACTTAAATCGGCACGGCGGGTTAATGTGGCAACTTCGCCAGTGAGCGTATTAACGCTGTCGTTGATACTGATAGCCCCATTTTGATACAGGCCAAAATCATCAAAATTAGCCAGTTTCAGTGCGTTGCGGTTATCGCCCAGGCCGCCGGTATTTTTCTCAATTGTGAATTGATCGCCGGTTTCAGGCACACCGGATATCTGCATCTCCCAACCATTAATCTGGATATTATCCCCAGATATCCAGGGAATATCAGGCAGTGCACCATTAATCCGATAATTATTGCCATCGATAAAGTCAATCGTCACCGTCGGCATCAGAGGATCAAACGCTGCAAAAGAGAAAATTTCTGCCTGTGTCGCGATGGCCGTGCCTTTATTATTCAAATTCTCTTGCGTGCGCATAGGCGCAGCACCGGCAAGTTCATTAACATTACTGATGGCCACCGAGATGTTTTTTGCAGCATCATAGGTGGGGCGAATTAAAAAACTGTCTCCATTCACAGCCGCCGCAGGTAGTACAACGATAGATAAACCATCGGCGGTAAACGGCGATAAAGCCGTACCAGCACCTGCCATAGGCACCACGGTATTGGTATCCAGATTAAGCAGTTGGTAGGCACCTGCTACAAAATTCAGCGAATATTCACTGGCATCCATCAAAGCTAAATCGGTAATCGTTACCGCAGGGTTATCTGTGCCGGTATTACTGTTTTTAGGCAAGGCCACAGGTGCTGCCAGGGTAAACAAATCGCCACCTAAATTGCCATTGGCATCCAGGCCCTCGTTATGCACCGCATTCATGCCTATCACCACAGCCGTAGCAATCTTGCCTAAGGAGGTATAGGTGGCATCCAGCACATCACGGCGCATATTTATTAACCCGCCAAGTTCTCCGCCGGAGATGGTATGAGTAACATCCTGGCTAAATAAACCCGAGGGATCTACGGCTGAGATTTCCAACCTTGTTGGATCATAGTCATTCAACGTAATGGCAAGCTCGGTGGCTCCTGTGCCTAGAACCAAGGCTTGACCACCTGGCAGATAAATATTAATCATGCTGCCGTCCACTAGCGTTTGCAGCCCCACCAGGGCCGATAATTTATGCACGGCCAAATCACGTTTATCCAATAAGTCATTGGATGACGTACCTCTTTCAAGATCGGATATTCTCAGCAACTGCTCATTCAAAGCCGCAATCTCACCGGCTAGCGCGTTCACTTCGGAGATCGATTCAGTCATCTGTTGATTCACTTCTCCGGCGATTTGTGAAATTTGCCCCTCTATTGCATCAAAGCGGTCTACCAAGGTATTAGCCGACGATAAAACCATTAAACGGGTGGAGGAATTGGAGGGGTCATCGGCAAAATCATTGATGCTAGAGAAGAAGTTATTCATCATCGGGCTGATGCCAAAGTCATCATCGGATATAAAGTGACTGATACGCCCGGCTAGATCGGAAAAGGTTTCCGAGGATTTTAATGAAGACTGTGAAACATTAAGTTGGGATGAAATGAAGTCATTAACGTTTCTCTCTATGCCAAATACTTTGACACCGGTGCCCAGGCTACCAAATTGTGGGGAAAGTTCCATGGTGGAACTCAGCAACACCGTTTGACGGCTATAACCTTCCGTTGTGGCATTCGCGACATTATGGCTGACCACGGCCAAGGCCTGCTGATAAGCATTTAATGCGGAAAAACTGTTAGAAATCAAATTACTCATGTTGTTACCCAGTCACCGATGCCTGTAAACATCACAGTCATCTACGGGCTGACCCTTATAGTATTATCGTCCTGGTTTAATAAATCTTGAGGTTGTAAAGCCGCAATTTTTTCCTGAAAGTGCGGATTATTCATAATGCTTGTGATTTTATCTGCATATTGGGGATCGGTTGCATAACCCTGTTGCTGTAGTTTTTGCACATAGTTTTCTGGTTCCGAGCCGGGTAATTCGGCATAACGTTTATTGGTTAAAATAAACTCGGCATAATCATCGAAGCTTTTTTCGGTTGAATCATAGGCTCTGAAATCATCATTCACGGTCTGTAAAAAACGGCCATTAAACTCTTGGGTTTTCTGAGCACTGGATTGGCCCTTCCAGCTATCATCGGCCTTGATGCCAAAATAATTGTGGTTGAATTTCCCCGCTGCATGTTGGCCTATATGCTGGCCCCAGCCGGTCTCTAACGCCGATTGAGCAATCAATATTTCCGGCTTGATATTCAATTTATCGGCCGCATTTTTTGCAGCGCTCCAGACTTTGTCAACATAGGACTCTATTTTTTCAGCTACCGTTTTAGTTTTTTCAACGTCAGTAGCCTTCACTGTTGTCAAACCCAAACCTGTAGATTCAATACTCACTGTTTTATCAGGCTGCTCATTCATTTGTGTACTCAGCTGTTTCACTATCATATCGGCAAAGCCTAATTGACCCGTTTTTGCCAATGTATTGGCTATTTCCTTGTCATACATTTCCTGGTAAAACTTGGTTTGTTCACTGCCAAATACTTCATCACCCACGCTTGATGCACGCATGGTTTTAAATAACATCTGGATAAATTGCGCCTCAAACAACTGGGCGGTTTCCTTCAACGCCTCGGGCGATTGATTGCGTGCCGCATTCTTCAGGCTGCTCAAGTTTGAGAATGCATGACTGGTATCGATAGGCGGTGTGCTAAGCATGATTAAATTACCAATAACTCGGCTCTAAGCGCACCGACCTTGGCTAACGCTTCGAGAATGGCAACTAAATCGCCCGGTGATGCACCTACACGATTAACGGTATTCACAAGATCCTGCAGCGTCACGCCCTCTTTAATCATCCACATGCGGGCATTGTCTTCACCGGCCTGTACAACGGACTGCGTCGTAATCGCCGTCTGCCCATCATTTAAGATGCCGCCGGGCTGGCTCACCGAGACATTTTCACTGATACTCACGATTAAGGATCCATGTGCCACCGCCGCCGGCATGACCCTGACATTGGCACCAATCACCACCGTGCCTGTGCGTGAATTGATAATAACCTTGGCCGCGGCTTCACCTAATTCCACCCGTAAGTTTTCTACCACCGCGATAAATGAAACCTTCTTGCCCCGGTCTCGTGGGGCTCTGACATTGATGGTGGTGGCATCGATGGCATAGGCTGACTCAGCACCAAAGGTCTCATCCAATACCGTCATCAGATTCTGAGCGGTGGTAAAATCAGGATCGTGTAAATACAGGGTGATAAAATCTTTATCGGTTAATACCGTGGGCGATTCTCTTTCCACCGTGGCACCGTTGGGGATTCTACCGGCACTGGGAATATTCACCGTGATGCTGGAACCATCGCCACCTTTGGCTCCAAAGCCGCCAACAATAAGCTCACCCTGCGCCAGCGCATAGACCTGGCCATCGGCACCGAGTAATGGTGACATCAGCAACGCGCCGCCACGTAAGCTATCCGCATTACCGATGGAGGAGACCGTGACATCGATTTTTTGCCCGGGTTTGGCAAACGCCGGTAATGTGGCATGTATCGTCACGGCCGCCACATTGTTTAACTGCGGATTGGCGTTTTCAGGGATTTTGATACCATAGCGAGATAACATGTTTTGTATGCTTTGCATGGTAAACGGGGTTTGTGTGGTCTGATCACCGGTGCCATTTAAACCCACCACAATGCCATAACCGGATAATTGGTTTTCCCGCACCCCTGCGACCATGGCGATATCTTTTATACGTTCGGCCCACAGCTCTACCGGCAGCATTAACAGAACAATGGAAAAGCCTCTAAGGATATTTTTATACATAACCCACCCCACTAAAATGGCGAAAAGATCGATTGAAAGAAACGGCCAAACCAGCCCATGGTATTGGCATCGGCTAACACCCCTTCGGCACTATAGGTAATCGAAGCCGATGCAATTTTCCATGACAAAATCGAGTTATCGGTTTCAATATCTGCAGGGCGCACGATGCCCTTAACCTTGACAAACTCCTTACCCTGATTGATCGTCAACCATTTTTCACCGGCGATCACCAACGTGCCATTGGGCAAGACTCTTTTAACCACTACCGAGATACTGCCACGTAGGCTATTACTCTGTTCACTGGAACCACTGCCATCGAAACTCTGCTCACTCTCCAATGAATTCTCCAATATAGACAGGCCCTTATGTGTCACACCCTTGCCAAAAATTGTTGGGTTGGGCACCTCTAACCCGTGTGATTTGCTGGTTGCGGTACTGGATTTTTTTGAGGCATCCATACGCTCTTCCAGGCGTACGATAATGATGTCGCCGACTTGGCGTGCGCGCCTGTCATCAAACAACGACATGGTCCAACCTGAACCATAAATAGAGCCATAGGAATTGGGGATAGGCGTAATCTCGGGAATATCGTATTCCACCTGCTCTTCCTCAAAATCGGGTTGGCTGGAACAGGCCTGCAATAAAAACAGGGCGATAAGGCTTACACTAAAAAACACTGCATCATGTAGGATTTTCATGCTTAACCTCCGCTTATTGTTAGAGTGAGTTATAGATTCTGATTGATATACGACATCATCTGATCGCTGGTTGAGATGGCTTTGGTATTCATCTCATAGGCCCGCTGGGTCTCAATCATATTGACCATTTCCTCTACAACATTCACGTTAGAGGCTTCCAGGGAACCTTGAATCAAGCCACCAAAGCCATTGGCCGATGGTGTACCTGCCGTTGGTGAACCGCTTGAAGCGGATTCTAAAAACATATTTTCACCGGCAGGTTCCAGCCCCGCGGGATTGGCGAAATCGGCCAATAAAATGGAACCTACCTGTGAAGGTGTTGATACGCCGGGGATTCTTACCGAAACAACCCCGTCTTTACCGATGGTGACCGATTGCGCATTGGCAGGTATGGTAATATTCGGCTGTAATGGGTTGCCACTGGCGGTGACCATGGTGCCGTTTGCATCCATATTAAAGCTACCATCTCGGCTATAACCCACCTGGCCGTTAGGGGTCAGAATCTGGAAAAAACCCCGGCCCTGAATGGCGATATCCAGCTGGCCTTCGGTTTGATTAAACCCGCCCTGCACATGCATCTTCGACGTAGCCACCATGCGTACACCGGTGCCCAAATGCAGGCCCGTGGCTGAGCGTGTTTGCTGAGAACTCTGGCCGCCGGTTTGGCGTATATTCTGATACAGCAGATCTTCAAATGAGGCCTTATCGCGTTTAAAGCCGGTGGTATTGGCATTCGCCAGGTTATTCGCCACCACCTGCATACGAATCTGCTGTGCATCCAAACCTGTTTTTGCAGCCCATAACGATGGATTCATAAATCACCTATTTCTCTATGCATTTTTCTGTGTGGCTAAATTATTCAGCACGTAATAATTTTTCTGAGGCCTGGGCCATTTCCTGGGTTTTATCCATCAACTTGATCTGTAACTCAAACTGTCTGGCCAGCTGAATCATTGTCACCATGGCCTCGGTGCCGTTTACGTTGGAGGATTCCAGAGCACCCGATACCAGCTGCACATTGGCAGAGGCTTCACGTTCAAGCCCATCGTTAGTTTTGAATAAACCCGTTTTATCTTTGCGTAATTCATTATTATCCAGCTCCACCAGTTTTATTCTGTCTACCGAGGCCGTTACGGCCGAGCTCTGCCCCTTGGGGACTATGGATACCGTGCCATCGGAACCTATGCTAATGCTACTGTACTCCGGTACCGCAACCGGGCCTGAATCACCCAAAACCAGATGCCCCGCCGCGGTTTCTAACAATCCCGACAAACCCACTTGTAGATCTCCGCGCCGGGTATAAGCCTCGGAACCATCCGGGGCCTGCACTGCAATCCAGCCATTGCCTCTGATCGCAACATCCAAGGTATTACCCGTGGTATTTACCGCCCCAGGCGTCATATTACTGGCGATGCCATAAACCAGAACATTGGCACGGCTGTTATGGCCGGAGCCTGCAATCTGTGCTTCTCTGGCGGCGGTGAAATCCTGCCGGAAGCCAGTGGTACTGACGTTAGCCAGATTATGCGAATTCAAGGCCTGCGCCTGCATGGTTTGTTTCGCCGCCGTCATGCCGATATATAAGGCTTTATCCATGGGTCAGACCTCGTTTATTCACCTATTTAATCATCATCACGCTACTTAACGTAGATTGATGATTCGCTCCTGTACTTCATCCAATTTGGAGATAACCTGAGCGTTAGCCTCAAACGAACGCTGAGCCACAATCATATTGACCAACTCTTCGGTTAAATCGATATTCGAACTCTCCAAGGCCCCTGATTCAATCAGGCCAAAATCGGAGGTACCCGCCTCACCGGTTCTTGGCACACCGGCAGCAAAGTTTTCGGCCCAGGAGGTATTCGCCACCTGCGTCAGCCCACCTGAATTGGGAAACTGGGTTAATACAATTTTACCCAAAGGATCCAGCTGACCATTACTGAATCTGGCCGAGATAACCCCTAGGTTGTCCACCGCAATACCGGTTAAACGCCCTGTGGCATAACCATCCTGGCCTATGCTGTTGATGGCATAATCCCCACCAAATTGGGTTGAGACAGAAAAATCTAACGTGAACGTTAAATCGGCTGCACCGCCACCCACCGCTATGGTGGTATATTCAATTTGTCCAGTAGTGAGCGGGGCTGCAGCGGCTGGTGTGACGAGGATACCGCTGTTATTAAACTGGATAATGGTAGGTGAAGGGAATGGAATAGTAGTAGTACCAACAGCATTACCTGCTGCAACATCAAAAGCAAGAGCACGAGCAACAGCAGTAGCATCAGTAGCAGCATCAGAATCCAGAGAGATATCTTGGCCATCTACAAAGGTCCATTGATCCCATTGATTATCAATAGCGACACCGGTAACTGGATCTGAACTCTGCACAAAATAATTGGTGACATTATGGGTCTGCCCAAATGAATCAAAGACCGTATAGGAAGCTGATTGGTTATACATGGCCGAGGTCACGGCCGTGGGATCAAAAGCCAATACAGGAACGGTGGCTTCCGACGGCAGATTAACCCCAACATCGATTTCCGTGGTTGCATTGGGTGGACTCGCCGTGGTTAATACCTGGATGTCCGTTAATGTACCCGACGCAAATCCGCCTGTGGCCAAAGGCGGGGAGACTTGCAAACGCTGGCCACCTTCATTCACCGCAAAACCATCTTTATCTAACGTAAATGCACCTGCTCGTGTATAGGTGATACCTTCCGATCCCCCCATGGTAAAGAAACCTTCACCGGAAACCGCCAGATCCAGTGCACCATTGGTGATGGATAGACCACCCTGACTGAAGTCCTGGGCTACATTGGAAAATTTAACCCCTGAACCTATGGCCGTACTACCCAGGTTTGAACCTGCCGGTTGCAGGCGTTCAAACTCGGCTCTGGAGCCTTTAAAACCTACGGTATTGGCGTTGGCTATATTATGTGAGATAACGGACAAATGTCCCGAGGCGGCGTTTAAGCCTGATAATGCGGTTTCAAAACTCATAGTTTTCTCCAGTTAAACTTTTATTTTCGTTTTACTGCCATTAGTTAGTTGCTGATATTTCACGAACAGAATCCAACGGGATAAATCCTACCCCCTGAACTTCTAACAACGGGTTACTCGCTCCTGAATCCAGGCTGACGCTGCTTATCCCCCCCCTTATAAAGGTCGCTGCGACCTCATGGCCCTCTCCATTAAAAAATGTGGCGCTTATATCGTAGTTTCCACGAGGGATTTCCCCGCCTTCACTGTTTGTGCCACCCCAGGAAAAATCGACTAGACCAGGGCCTACATTATTCATCGTGATCGTATCGATAGTGGCACCACTGGCACCCGTAATGGTTATTTTCATCGTATCCGAGTGCATGGGCAGCTCAATACTTCCATTGATGTCATCGCCCTGATAATCCACGGTATCTGATGCGACCAACGCGCCCTTACCCACCAAGGATGAAGCCTCTAATACTCGGCTGGATTTCATACCGGAGACCATGGATTCCAGCGATTTTTGCATATCACCTATGCCCTCAACCGTGGAGAACTGCGCCATCTGCGCCAAAAAATCACCACTGCCGTTCTCGGCAAACGGATCTTGATTTTGAAACTGGCTTAACATCAGTTTGATAAAATCATCCTGGGCCAGATTTTGTTTTTGATCTTCTTCTGAGGTGACCTTCTTGGAATAACCCAATACATCTGCGGCACTGTGACTATCGACTTGCATAATGACCTACCTTTCTATTCTGTGTTGTAGCCGGTTACGATTGGCCCAGCTGCAGGGTTTTTATCATCAACGATTTGGATGCACTGAATAATTCAACATTGCTTTGATACGCGCGGGTTGCCGACATCATATCGGCCATCTCTTCTACCGTATCCACATTCGAATAAAACACATTGCCATCGGCATTGGCTAACGGGTGATTCGGTTCATAACGCACCGGAATAGCCGCCATGCTTTCGGTGACCGAATCCACATTCACCTTAAAAGACGCCTGACCCCGACCTTCAAAATAACCTTGCTGCTCTTGCATTAACAAGGTTGAAAAAATCGGTTTCTTGGCGCGGTAGGCTTCAGCCTCGGTAGCTGCAGCACTGTCGGCATTAGCCAAGTTGCTGGCCACCGTATTTAAGCGCACGGATTGTGCATTCATGCCGGATGCGGCAATATCAAAAACACTGAATAGAGCCATTAGCCAGCCCCTCCTCTAATTGCCGCTTTTAAACCGGAAAATGCGCCATTCACAAACATCAGAGCGGCCTGATGACGGATATTATTTTTGGCAAACTCGGCCTGTTCCATATGCATCTCTACCGTATTGCCATCCAGGCTGGGTTGATGCGGCATACGAAACAGCATCTCTACTGATTTATTAATATCGCTGCTGATCTGCCAATCGGTTTGATTTTGTCTTTGGCGCTGCTGTGAAGACATCGCATTATCCAGGGCCTGGGTAAAATTAAAATCTCTGGCTTTATACATGGGGGTATCGGCATTAACGATATTTGATGCCAGCACCTCGGTGCGTTTTTCACGCAGGTAGAGTGCTTGTTCGTGCACTCCCAGGGCTTTATCAAATGAGATCGTCATATTTCAATACCTATAAATAAAATGGTAAAATCGCTAAAGTTTTTATTTAAGTGGTCGATAAAATAACTATTCGGTTCAATCCACTTTTGTCAGCTTTTTGTCATCTTCGCTTGTAACCTCGCAATGGCTGTGCCAACAAAAAATATTATTTATTATTCATAGACTTATATTTTCCTTGTTTTAAAAACGTCAATTTTTTGAGAAATCCCATGCCGCTATGCGGCAATAAAATGGCTAGAAAAAGTATGCCTTTCCGGTGGCATGTTCTATGCATACTCTCTTTATAAAGGTCTAATAAACTTTTACATGACAATTAAATGACGATCAAAGATGGAGTCAAAGGTGAGAACATGAAAAGAGTAGCCACGCTCTTTATTGTTTTTTTAATACGGTTACCGAGCAATATAAACGCCGCTGAATATCAGTCGATAGAAAGCATTACCTCGGCAGCCAGAGTCCAGGTGAAATCTCAGACCCGACTTATGCCTTATCAAAGTCTGGAAATTTCTTCGGTACAAATAGATCCACGCCTGCATCTACAACAATGCCAACACAAGTTGCAAACCTTCAGCCCTGCTTATCAACGTAAAGAGCGCAGGAGCTAGATCGAAAACTGCAGGCGGTAAACCTGCTTGATTTGAGTGTGACCGCCCCAAGAAAAAAATTGAAACCTGAAGCCTACAGTGAAAGTAATGAGACACGAAAAGTGTCATTTTCGGAGCGTGAGGTTAAGACATTACTCGCGCACAACACCGACCTTGCGAACAAACTAGCCATCGACTTTTCACACGATCTCGCCAGTGTTACTTGGCTGCTACCAATCGCCCCCTAGTTCCCTGTTCTTGGGGGGGGAAACCCTCAAACTCACGGCAGGTCTGGAGCTTGCTTTCAAAGCAGAGCGTCCCGTCGTAAAGCTACGCGGCATTAGTGTATGGGGGCCCCCTACCAAACGCATGGCTGGGATACAAAAAGAATATTGATCTGGTCACTGAATTTTGATCTGAAGGGGGTTTCTGGAGCGGCTTCTCTGACGGCATCGAACAACTAGTTATCGAAGAGGGTCGTCATCAAATTAAAACGGTGATAAGTGTTTAGATAAGGCAAGCGAGCGAACCTATAGCGTACTACTTATCTTTTGCTTAGCTATATCGTAAACGTCTGGCTAAGAGCACCTAGTTTCAAAGTGGCTCGGTAATTTGGGACGCTACAACTGGCTAGCACCGTGTTTTTTATTTCTGCTTCAGTATCATTTGTCCGCTACTGATTCCTGCGGTGTCTATGTCGACAGTCTCTCCATTGCTGACTCGTCGAATATCAACATTTTCTAAACTGACGGAAAATGTTTTATCGGTCGATGACTTAGAACCTCCCCAGTCACAGGACGCGAGCATCAATACTGAAAAACCTAGTGTCACAATTCTAGTCGCATTATTCATAACTTTATTTCTCACACTCTCAATATTAGAATTGGTAGGTCACCAAAAAGTTTGTATCACCCATCGTTAGTTGGTACGGCTGAGATAGGCTAAATGTTAGCTCACCATTATCGCTAAGGTAATTTCCGGTCGCGATGCGTTCCGAGTCTTCCGCAATGCCATTATTATTAGCATCTCGATATAGTGAGACATTACCTATATCAGTCGTTTCATTGATTGAACCTGAAGCATTGATGGTCAATTCGTGAACCTGAGCATCGGTTGAATCGCTGGTGATATAAAAACTAAAGACCACTACTTCACCGTCGCCTCTCGAAAAAACGGTGTCGTCAAGTTCATTGTTTGAAGCTGAAACAATGGGCTCGGGAATAATCTGTACAGCAACGCCACCTGGATCAACTATTTTGCCATTTGCTTCATTGTCTGCATCGTTAGCTCCGCCGTCCTCAATGGTGAGTTCAACACAAAAGTGTCCTTCATTGAGCCCAGGAAGGTATGAAGCGTCACCGGGTGATGGACACACACCGGCTTCTCCAGCGGTTGAATAGAGTTGGTTATTGGCGTCAATCGCAAAATCCTGCCAGCCGTTAGTTGGATTTAGCTTACGATAAGAGGCATCCGCTGGAATCGCCTGATGAAGCGGAATGACCAGCTGCACGCTACTACCTACTGGCGAGACATGACGAATTTCAAAATCAAATAATCCGCCGACGTTGCTAAAGTCTGCATCGTTGCCGTATTCCATAAACAGATCACTATTGGATAAGGTTGTAGCGCTGACCAGTGCGCCGCCATCGGCATCAATCAATGCAACCGAACCCAATGACAATGACAGGCCGTGTTCAACTTGCATTAGGTAACTATGATCATTTTCGCTGGCGCTTCCTACCAGCTGCTGCAACCAGTTTGAGCCTTCGAACTGGTCAAGGTAATCAGCAATACCGTCAAAATCCGAATCTTGATGGCCCTCAGCCAGATCACTGATGCCATCGCCATCTGAATCTAAATTGGCGGAAAGAGTAGGATAGCTTTGGATAACTCTCAGATTGAGAGTCGCGCTGACAGTTTCACTCGGAAAACCGTCGTCCGTAACGCTCACTTCGACAGTGTAAACGCCGATACTCACATTCGCAGGATCAAAAGTCAGTGTCATCGGATTGTTATCGCTGTCCGCCAGTAAATTATTCGTCGCGCTCCAGTCAAATACGTGTGAGTCGGCTGGGTTTAAATCGTCGACTGCTACGCTAATCGTCACCGGACCCTCGGCGGCACTAACGGTCGTTACCGGTAGGCTATTTTGCTCTGCGCTCAGGGTTAAGCGGGGCGCAATATTGGCTTCGGTAATGGTCAGTAGATGTTGCGCGTTTACGCCCATCACCGCATTGACCGGATCGGTTAAAGTGACGATGAGTTGCTCATCACCTTCAACGATCTGATCGTCGACTATCTGTAGCACAATCTCAGCTTTAACGCCTTCTTCGATAATAACCGTTCCCGCTAGTTCGGAGGATTGTTCGGTGACATTCGAGTCGTTAGAAAGTGCATAATCCGCCAAGTCGACCGTACCGCTAATACTATACGGAATCAGTACAGGGTAGACCGGCGCATTGCCAGATAAAGTTATACTCACCGTAACCAGGTTGTCTTCGCTGCTGATTTGAGTTTTGCTCAACATAACCTGAGGATTAATATGAATCGTCTGAGTTGCAATAGCCCGGTTGCCCGCTGAATCCTCGGCTAACCAGTTAACCAGATGATGTCCAGGTGGCAAGTGGGTACTACTCAGATTAACTACCGCTACGTTACCGTCGACATTATCGCTAGCGCTGATATTAGTCGTCGGAACAGCTGTTAACGGACCGCGCGAATCAAGCGTGATGTCTGTGGTTAAGCTGATCACCGGTGATTCGGTATCGGTGGCGCTGAGATATTCATTCAGATTCGTCACGCCATCATTATCCGCGTCCAGATCGGCATCGGCAGGATCGTTTGGATTGAGGCCGTGATCAACTTCCCAACCATCGGGCATATCGTCATCGTCGCTATCGGCATTATTTGGATCAGTCTGAGCCACGTACTCTTCACGGTTAGTCAAACCATCGTTATCCAGATCTTCCATCGCATCGCTGGCATTTTGCGGATCCAGTCCGAATTCAATTTCCCACACATCGGGCAATCCATCGGCGTCGCTATCGGCGCTGTCACTCATTGCGGAAGTCACGAAACTGACAATTTCGCTGGTGATGGTTTCTCCCAGCAGGTTGAAGGCCGTCACCTGCGCATAATAAATAGTCGCCGGATCAAGTTTCGCCAGATTGACTTGATGATTGATGTCAGCATCGATGTTGGCTTCTTTATCCAACAATTCATCAACGCTTCGACCATAGCTCACCTGGCCAAACGCGCTAAGCGAATTAGTCCACTGAATCTCGGCAGAGTCTGTTGAAATAAAGTTGATGGTTGGCTGCGCGGCAAAATTGGGTACCAGTAAATTATTGACACTGGCCGAGTTAAAGTTGATCGCCGGGAATTGCGTCTGGTTGGCGTCTATATCGGCTAACACATAGCGTACTTCGTAATCGCTGTTGGGGGTTAATCCGTGGAGCACAAACAGATGCGATTGCTTTTCTTCTAATGCACCCACTGCCAACCAACTTGTGGTTCCAACAAGTCGATACTCAACCAATGCCACTGATAATTCATCAGTCAATAGCTTCAGCGTCGCTACTTCGCCAAAACCTTCAAGCACTGGCATCGCTGTGGTGACTGGCGGGGTGGTGTCAGCTTCGGCTGCGTTAGCACTTGTCACTACATCACCATTGATAAGCTGACTGGCGGTAAAACCATGATGATCGGTGGAAAAGGCGGTACAGACATAAGTGGTATTGGCTTGTAAGCCGGTCAATGTCAGGATGTGCTTTTTGGTTCGTTTAGCGTTGCTCACTTCCAGCGTACTCGATGTGCTGGCGCACACCAAACGGGCATCGGCATTGACATCGGTGACCCAGTAAACCGTTAATCTATTGTCGGTCAGCTTTTTAATTTCGACCTCCGACATAAAGTGTGGATTGCCCTGATGGCCTCTCACTTTAGTGCGGAATGACATGATTTCGCTCATCGCCAGATTGCCTTCTGCATCGGATGTCTGTACCTGGAAATAATAAATCGTATCGGGCTGCAAACCGGTTACCGGCAGATTATGGAAAGTTTTTAATCCATTTTTGCTTTCGATTTGATCCAGCGCATTGGCTGAAGTACCGATCACCAGACGCGTAGTAGCCGGTTCACTGGAATCCCATCGGATCACCACGCTTTGATGGGTGATATTCTGGATCAAGGGGCTACCGATAATAATAGGCGCGGTGGTGTCAGGCGTTGCCAAAGTGGTAAAGCTGATCGGCTGGCTAATCGTCGGCCCATTACCGTGCGCATCTGTTGATGAAACCGTTAAGGTGTAAGTAGTTTCAGGCGTGAGATCGGCTAATGGCATCGAATGCAGCTTGACTAAACTATCGTCACTGACCACGTGGTAACGCTCGGCGTCATTGTAGGAGACGCCACTGGTGGAGGCTTCATCGGTGGTCCAGATAACCGTTGCGTGGGTATCGGAAATATCGATCACCATCGGGATCAGTTGAATCACCGGCGCTGTTACATCGGGTGCGGGTAAAGTGGTGACAATGAGCGGTTGACTCACGGTCGGTCCGTTACCTTGCGCGTCGGTCACTTCGGCGACCACCGTATAAGCGGTATTCGGCGTTAAACCATCAATCACCAGTTGGTGGCATAGCGCCAATGTAGGCAGCGAAAATAAAGTGCTATCCACCGTTATAAATCCAGCCACCGGCTCATCGGCACACAATGACAGGGTGAATTGCTCATGCGTGATATTGGACGCGAGCGGACCTTCGAGTATTAACGGCGCTCGATAATCCGGGGTAGCCAGAGTCGTAAAGCTGGCACTCAAGGTGTCGCTGGCTCTGTCATCTTTATCTACGGAATGTACGTCTGCGAGATAAAGCGTTTCCGCATCAAGATCAGTCAAGACGACGCTGTGATGGGTGGTTAACGGCGAAGTCTGATAACGACGTCCATTTGATAAATCAACCACACTGGTACCAGGTTTATCGCTTAGCCATTCAACCACGGCAGAGTGATCGGTGATATGTTTCACAAAAGGCCCTGCAATTATTTCCGGCACGGCAAAATCGCTGTGAATTAGCCAGATATCTTCGCTGGTTTCCTGCGAGATAGAGTGGCTCACATTGGTGATCGCAAAACCTGAAAGTGCAGGCGGATTAACTGAAATATCGGTTACTTGATGGGTAAATAGGCCAAAAGCAAACGTACCATTGCTAGCTGTAACCGCATTGCTGTTGGCGCCATCACCACTGTTTTCCATATAATAGCTAATCGAGTTTTCCGAATAGGCGTGATCAATTCTCAATTTGACGCCGGGAACGATGACACCGTTGGCATCCATAGCTTTACCGGATAAAACTGACATCGGCAGTATCACATCAATTGACGTATTGGCGAAGACGCTAATATTTTTAGGCTGGTAATATACCGCAGCAAAATCTGGCACCGGATAAGTTGTTACTACATCTGTACCGTCAACTTGATTCACCGGTTGTAGATAGGGCCTCAATTGGTAGTTACCCGCTGCCACTTTAAATTCGAAATAACCATTGGCGTCGGTCAGCACCGGCGCATCGGCCAGTTGACGATTGCTCTGGTTGTGCACCGTGACCATCGTATTGTCTATAGCATTGCTTTGTTCATCTTTCAGGTAACCCGATAGTGTGAATGGCTGAGTCAAGACAAAAGTATCGGTGGTATCACCAGTGATTAAATAATCGTTGATGAGTGTGGCGCTAACCACTTTGTTACTGAGTGGCGGAACAAAATTAATATCGGTCGCCTGATCGGTAAATATCGCCAATGAAAACTCGCCATTAGCATCGGTTTTTGCAAGACTCACTAGCGATTTCCCCTGACTCTCCAGATAATAACCCGTATCACCGTTTCCATTCGGTTTATGCGCGATATGGCTGATAGTCACTCGAGTATCTGCAATCGGCGAGCCGTTTGCATCGGTGGTGGTGCCGCTTAAAACAGCCATTGGTAAGACTACATCCTGTAGCGTCGCCCCAGCGACTACGACATCTTCTTCAGCGTATAAAACCGTCGCAAAATCAGGCAGTGGATAAACCGGTCTCTGGCCTTCGCCGCGTCCAAATGGATTTAGCTGGGGTTTAATTTTATAGCTGCCGGTTTCAACCTGAAATTGGAATAAGCCATTGGCGTCGGTGTAAACCGCCTGCCCCACTTGATCGCCGCTGTCCTGCTGATGCAAGCTCACTTTAGTGTTATCAATCGGGCGCCCCTGAGTATCTTGTAATACACCAGAAAGAGAAACACCTTCTACCAAAGTAAACGTTTCACTAGCGTCAGCTGCCAGGCTGTAATCACTGATAGTGGTGACGGCCAAATCAATTCTGTTTGCCGGCGGCGTTAATAGAATATCCACCGTTTGATCGGTAAACAGGGCAAATTCAAAGTCGCCATTAGCATCGGAAAGCGCGTTACTTGCTGCGTTGGTGGCATAGTTTTCAAGGTAGTAATCCTGGGTTGTGGTTGAGAACTGATGACGGATCGCTAGTCCTACACCTGCAACGGGGTTACCCAGGTTATCCAGCGTTTGACCAGACAGTAATGCAAACGGCAAGGTGACATCTAAAGTTGTGTCTGCGCTCAATTGAATGTTTTGCGGGCCGTGGAAAATGGCGGCATAATCGGGCACCGGATAAGCCGGAATGATTGGCCCTGTATCTGGATTAATAGCTGCCGGGTTAAAAACATCCACCAGTGGTCGTAACTTATAGGTTCCCGGCGCAACTGAAAACTCAAAATAACCGAGCGTATTGGTACGAACACTATTGCCCACCTGATTGCCGGTGGTTTGCTGGTGTAGACTGACCTGGATGTTGTCAATCACACGCCCCTGGCTATCTTTAAGATAACCGGACAGCTTTAACGCATCACCAATCAACGTAATTAAATGGACTACGTCGCGATCTGCAAGGCTAATTGGTTGCAGGGTAGGACTACTTAACCCACTACTAGCCGGTGGGGTAACGCCGATAAAATAGCCACCGGCGAGCATATTTTCGAACAAATAGGCACCATCAGCAGGCGTGGTGACCGAATCTAAAAATTGTTTCTGGTTGTTGTAAATGGCCACTTCTGCGCCTGTAACAGGAATACCTTCACCGCTAATAATTCCGCTCAGGCTGATGCCTACGGGCACTACCGGTGGCGGCGTTATAATTTCTGGAACATCACACGCATCGCCGATGCCGTTATTGTCTCGGTCGGCTTGATCGGTATTGGGGATCAGCGGGCAATTATCGATATCGTCCAGTATGCCGTCATTATCAAAATCATTATCCGGAACTAATGGTGTGTCACACGCATCGCCTATGCCATCATTGTCAGTATCCAGTTGGTCGGGATTAGCATTCACTGGGCAATTGTCGACGTCATTTAAAATGCCGTCTTTATCAAAGTCGTTGTCGATCACATCGGGCGTATCACAGGCATCGCCTGCGCCGTCATTATCGCTATCGAGTTGATCTGGATTAGGCGTTAATGGGCAATTGTCCACCTCATTTAAAACACCGTCATTGTCAAAATCATTGTCAAAATGAAGCGTGGTGAAGTTGATGATTTCACTGGTGGTTTTTTCGCCGAGAATATTAAACGCATCAACCTGCAGGTAATAAACGGTATTGGCATCCAGGTTGTGCAGAGTGAGGCTATGGTCGCTGACGTAAGAATTATCCGCACGGTGGTTGACTAAATTAGTGGCTACTTTACCGTAACGAATATTGCCGCTAGATGGCTGCAAAGTTCTCCAGCTAACGGTAGCACTGTGTTCACCAATGTTGCTGATAACCGGTTGCAAAGTAAATATGCAATCAGGGATCGCCTCTGGCGCAACTGTACTAAAATTACCCCCTGGGCATTGTGTGCTATTACCGGCGATATCGGTCAGGGTGACCTGTTGTTCGTACTCCGTTTCAGGCAGTAATCCGGTTAACAACAGTGCGTCCTGAGTGGCTAGGTTGAGCGTGCCGTTTTGCAACCAGTCGGCGCTATTAAGCTGGCGATAATTGACTGCCGCGGTGGTCAGTTCATTTGAGCCCCAGCTAATTTGCGCGGAATCGACAAAACCGGTCACGGAAGGCTCTGGGGTACACACTGGCGCTTCGGTATCGGGTATATCTGCCGTTGTGCCTCTTAGTGGCGCGCTGACGATATTACCGTTGATATCTGATGAATAGACTCTACAGGAATAAATTGTGCTGGCATCTAAACCCGTCAGCGTTAGCAGGTGTGATGTAACTCGCTGTGGATCACTAATTTCGAAAGTAATTTTCTCAACCGGTGGTGGTGGTGTGGGTATCGTGGGTATCTCAGTATCACCATCGAATTCGACATTAAGCAATAAATTGGGTGAACCATTTAAGCTGCTGATTTTATTTGCAATCGCATATCCCTTAAGGCTGAATGTGACCTCGGCGGGGCTTGCATCGGGATGTGCCTGTAAATATAGCGCGATCGCGCCCGCTACATGGGGTGCTGCCATCGATGTACCGCTAATGGTATTGGTGCCGCCGTTACTCCAGGTGGAAGTAATACCTGAACCTGGGGCAAATATATCTATGCATGAGCCCCAGTTGGAAAAGCCGGAACGGCTATCGGCTGAAGTTGACGAGGCAACGGTAATGGCCGCTGGGACTTTGTTAGGTGAGCCAGAGCAGGCGTTAATATTTGAATTACCCGCTGCAACCGCAAATGTAATGCCAGCGTTAATCGCTCTATTGACGGCGGCGTCAAGCGCGGCAGAGTTGCCTCCACCCAGGCTCATATTAGCGACCGCAGGAAATTTGGCATTAGCGGTTACCCAATCGATACCCGCGATCACACCAGAACTGGTACCTGAGCCGCTACAGCTTAGAACTCTTATTGCAGTGAGTGTTACATTTTTCGCTACACCCCAGGTAGTGCCACCAACGGTGCCAGCCACATGTGTGCCGTGTCCATTACAATCGGAGGCGTCAGCATCGTTATCGATGAAATCCCAACCACTGACGGCGCGTCCGCCAAAATCGCTATGGGAGGTGAGTATGCCGGTATCGATGATATAAGCATTAACACCACTACCGTCCAGCGCGTAGTTGAAATCATTGTTGAGCGGTAAGTCTGCCTGGTCGATGCGATCCAGGCCCCAGGTCGCACCATTTTGAGTCGCAGTAGCATGCATAATCTGGTCTTGCTCTATCAGCAAAATACGCGGATCTTGGCGTAGTGTGTGTAACTGTGCGGCATTCATTTTAAGCACAAAGCCCGGAACGCCATTTGAATAGTGGCGTAAAGTTTTGCCTTTGACTTTGCGGGAAATTTCACCCGCCAAGGCTCTAACAGAAGTCTTGCGTTGAGCGCGGGAATGTCTTGCTGATAGTCCGTTTGTCGAAACGCTGGTTTGTTCTTTCAGTAGAACGATATATTGATCGGCTATCGATTGAGTAGGCGCAACCGAATAAAATGGTGCCAATTGGGCGGTAGCTGAAAAAGAGTCACCCGAAAAAGCGTCTGCTGTGCCTTGACTGCCTTGCTCTGCTTCACACACCAGGCGACTATCGGCATCAAGATTGGTCTGCCAACTGACAGTGAGTGAATTGGTGCTGGCATTTTCGACATCAGGCCCTGCGATAATGCTAAACGTTACCGGTATTGTTCCTGGTTTAAGCGTCTTAAATGACAGCACATCGCTGGTGACTGTATTGCCGGCAAGATCAGCCGATTCGACTCGGAAAAAATAGATTGTATCCGCCGACAGGTTGAAGACAGGTACACGGTGTTCGGTGTCAAATCCAGTAAGGCTAAATGTTTGATCAAGCGCATTATCGGCTAGCCCCAATAAAACCCGATGTGAAGCTGATTCATTGGTTGTCCACAGAATATCAGCGCTGTTAGTGGTAATATTTTCAACAAAAGGGCCGGCGATTATTTGTGGCGCGGAGGTATCGGGCAGAGCCAAAGTGGTGAACTCAACTGGCGCAGAAATACTCGGCCCATTGCCAGCGGCATCGGTGGATGAGGCGGTCAAAGTATAAGTGGTACTGGCGCTCAATCCGCTTAAGTACATGGTGTGAGTGGTCACCAGCGCTTCGTCTGCTAGCGAATTGTCGCTGCTGCCATCGGAATAGGAGACGCCGCTGGTCGACGCTTCATTGGTGGTCCAAGACACAATCGCGGTTGATTGGCTAATGTCGGTAACGATCGGTCCTGTTATCTCCGGTGGTGATATATCCAGATCAAATAGTGTGGTCACGGTTAATGGTTCGCTGGTTACAGGACCATTGCTGGCAATATCGCTGATTGCGACAACCACGGTGTATTGGGTACGCGGCGTTAGACCGGTGACGACAAACTGATGACATATAGCAGCGCTGTCTAAAGTGAAATCAGTAGTAAGCAAAGTGCCAGTGGTATCGACGGTAATAATCGCGGTGACCGGCTCGTCGGCGCAAAATGAAACGGTGAATTTGTCGTAGTCAATCGAACTGATGGTTGGCCCGCTGACAAAGCTAGGTAAAGTCGAGTCGGGTAGAGTCAGGGTTCTAAAATTAGCCGGTAACGGCGTAGACGTTAAGCCATTGCCATCGGTAGCGGAAACCATAGTAGCGTAGTCGGTATCGGGGGTTAATCCGGTTAACAAGACTGAATGAGATGTCGTTAACGGATCCAGGGTAAAAGTAGCACCACCGGCAATGACTACCGTACTGTTGGAGGCTTTATCAGTCTCCCACTCGATCACTGCTGACATATCAGTTATGTTTTTTACTAAGGGGCCTGAAATAATTTTTGGCGGCGCTAAATCTACCGGTGGAATTGGGTCTGTGGTAAAACTAATAGTGTCACTACTGGTCATCACACCTTTAGAATTGAATGCGTCTACTTGTAAAAAATAAGTGGTTTCGGCTTGCAGATTATTTAAAACAACCGCATGAGAAGCTTTAAAATCAGAGTCCGATTCAACGTCATCCATTGTGCTGTCTGTCAGACCAAAGCGAACCTGGCCGAGGGATACGCGCTCGGTTGACCAATTAACCGTGGCGGTAAAATGTCCAATATCGGTAACAAAGGGCTGGATTGAAAAAACCGGTGCGGGCAGTTCTGGTGAAGGTTCTTCAGGCGTAGTAGCTTCTGGGCCGGAATTAAATTCACCCGAGGCACAATCGGCACTATTGCCGACGGCATCGGTCAGGCTGACTTGATGCTCATAATCAGTATCGGGTGACAGTCCGGTTAATAGCCCAAAACCTGTTTTGGTTAATGTTGAGTGACTGGTTTTCAACCACTGACTAGCCCCTTTTTCGCGGTAGTTAACTGTTGCGGTGGCCAACTCATCACTTTGCCAGCTAATTTCGGCAAAATTAACAAAACCTTGCGCGATTGGTGGCGCGATACACTGCGGTGGGGTCGAATCAACTTCCTCGGTGGTTAATGCACCGAACATTATGCTGGCGACCTTGCCTGAAATATCCGTTGAATAAATCACACAACGATAACCGGTATTAAACTCTAAACCGATCAGCGTAATAATGTGATTTTTGCTGAGTTCAATTTTATTGACTTCACTGCTGCCGTTGGTCGACTCACAGATCAAACGACTATCGGCATACAGGTTGGTTCTCCAACTTACAGTAATGCTGTTGCCGGTTAATCTTTCGATCACAGCTTGTGAAATGATTTCCAGGACGCTAGACGATCCCGCTGTACGGGTAGTGAATGATGTGACGTTACCGCTTGTTTTATTAGCAGCGAGATCGCTAGATTCGACCGCAAAATAATAGGTGATTGCTGGTAAGAGGTTGGTGAGGGCTAAGTGATGTGAAGTTGAGAAACCGGGAGATGTTTCTACCCGACTAAGGTTATTGGCCGCTGTGCCGATAAAAACAACGGTGGATGAAGATTCATCGGTTTGCCAGCTTATCATCGCACTCGTATTTGAGATATCTTCCACTAACGCGCGGCCAATCAATAATGGCGCAGCGGTATCGGGTGCTGATCTAGTTACAAACTGGCTTGCTTGAGGCTGGGTTGCACTATTGCCAGAAGCATCTTTTGATGTAACCGTTAAATGATAAGTTGTACTCGCCGCTAAACCCGTGATTTGGGCTGAGTGCTCGGTGACCAGAGTGGTATCGTTCTGCACTCGATAATGAGTACCGTTATTAAATGAAATGCCGCTGCTAGTGGGTTCATTTGTGGTCCACCTTACTACTGCAGCAGCGTCAGATATATCGGTAATAGTAGGACCCGCGGTAATTAACGGTGGATTCAGATCGGCTGCGGCCAGTGTTTTCACGCTAGTGACCAGACTTGCTGTTGGGCCGTTGCCGGCGATGTCGGTAATCTGCGCTGAAACGGCATACGACTGATTAGAATTGAGATTGCTAATAGTCAGCTCATGGCAACTAGCAAGCTCATTGAGTAAGTAATCAACATTATCGACAACAAACGTCCCGCTGACCGGTTCATTAGCACAAAAGGCCATTGTGATTTGAGTTTCAGCAATGGCGGTTATTGTTAGCGGTTGAATAAACTGAGGGGCTAAAGAATCTGCATTGCTCGCGGTCGTAAATGTAGCGCTTGCCGTTGTTGAGCTATTATTGTATTCGTCAGTCGTATTAACCTGAACGCTGTAATTTGTGCCTGGAGCTAGATCTGTAATCACTACGCTGTGTTGGGTTTTCAGTTGATCATAGGTAAATGTCTCACCGCCGATTAGTTGAGTCACACTGGTCACAGGCTCATCGGTTTGCCATTCAATCACGGCCGTATGGTCGGTAATATTCGTTACATAAGGCCCTGCAATAATTTTTGGATTCAACTGGTCAACAAGCATTAATTCCTGATCAAGATTATGGCTGCTGTTAATAGCATAATTTGAACGTACAAAAGCACCAAAGCCGCTTGCAACAGGTGGTGTATAGGTAATGTTGTACAAACAGTTGGGGCTACCCGAAGCGATGCAGGTGTTTGTAGAAAATAGCAACATAACATAGTTGCCATCAATATCGGTGCGAACACTGCCGTTATCATGGGTTAAACTTTGTTGTGATAGTTCCAGTAGCGGGCCTTGCTCGGGGCCAGCCCAGCTGATGTTGGTTGCAATATCGACATTGGCAATGGGGCTGTTATTACTATCAACCACTTTTCCGGACAAAACCACAAAATCAAACTGGGAATCACGGATTGTATCGGTGATAACCACAAAATCTTCAGTACTAATGATAGTATCAGGCGCGCCTACTAGGGAAACATCTGACGCATTAAAATAAGAAAGAAGTATAAAATTGCCCGGCGAGACTGTCCACGCATAGGCGCCATCAGCGCCGACCTTTATGATATCGCCAACCTGAATAAAACTACCGTTTTGTAATACTTGAATAAGCCTTGCATTAGCGCCTTCTATTGGATTGCCCAGCTGGTCTTTGACCACGCCGCTGAGATTTTCAGCTTGAAGCGCAAAAGAAAAAATCGAAAATAGGAAGGCGAGGACAATCGCTGAGATCCTGGCTTTAATAAAAGCCAATAGTCTTATAATCATGCAGTCTCTCCAAAGAGAAGAAATTTTTGATTTTAACGAACTAAGGACAACCGCTAGGACAAAACAAGATCGCGTAGTTAACTATTATAGCTTGTTCTGGCAACCCCGCCGTCATAGGTGAAAAATTCACCCTTAGACCGGTAGCTTTTCGGACCTGGTCTTTCAATCCAGGCAGCCCCAATTTAAGCAAAAAAGAAAATTAAAATTTCACATTTTAACCCTGTAAAACTAATTGCTATATAACATTGAAGTCTGATAAACGGTGCACCAGTGTCTGGGGAAACTAGTACAGCTTCCTCGTAACTAATTGTAATAATAAGTACAATTGAAAATTATAGGGGCTTAATAAGCCTTATACCTCATAGACTTATATTTTCCTTGTTTTAAAAACGTCAAATTTTTGAGAAATCCCATGCCGCTATGCGGCAATAAAATGGCTCGCCAAAGTAAGTCTTTCCGGTGGCATGTTCTGTGCATACTCCCTTAATAAAGACCTAATACTCTTTTATACGACAATTAAATGACGGTCAAAGATAAGGTCAAAGGTGAGATAATGAAAAAAGTAGCCACGTTCTTTGTTGTTTTTTTAATGGTATTGCCAAGCACTATAAACGCCGGTGAATACCAGTCGATAGAAAGCATTACCTCGGCAGCCAGAGTCCATGTGAAAACTCAAACCCGACTTATGCCTTATCAAAGCCTGGAAATAACGGCGGTACAGATTGATCCACGCTTGCATTTACGCCAATGCCAACATAAATTACAAACCTTCAGCCCGACTTATCAACGTAAAGGTAGGCAGACAACCGTAGGTGTTAGCTGTAACTTACCCAAGGCCTGGAAAATTTATGTGCCGGTACAGGTGCTATTAAAAACCCCGGTGCTAGTCACTAGCCGACAATTAAACCCGGGCGACATCATCACTGAAGATGATATCAATACCCAACAGCAGTCGGTTTCGCATTTGAACTACGGTTATTACGATCGAGCCCATAAAATCCTGGGCCAGCACGTCAAAAGAATGATCAGTGCAGGCACGGTCTTAACCCCGCAGATGTTAAAAGCTGCACAGCTTATTAAACGTGGACAAATGATTACCATCTCCGCCAGATTAGGAGGTATCAATATCTCAGCCCAGGGTAAGGCGCTGATGGACGGTGCTTCAGGGGATACGATACGGGTTAAAAACACCACGTCAGGAAAAATTATCGAAGGTAGAGTAGAAAAAAATGGCACGGTTTTGATCAATATTTGAGAAAAACTAAAAAAATTAAAAAAATTACTAAAGATTTTTCAACTCATGCCGATATGAAAGCTACAGGCTGATTTTTTATGGAGACGTAAGACAATGAATAGAATAGACGGGCCCGGTTTTGGCCATAATAAACCTCAGGTATCACGAAGTAGTGATTCATCCGGAAGCGCTAGCAGTACCAAAAGTAGTGCTGGCAGCGAAAGTAGCACGGCGGCAACATCCGCCAGCAGCATAGCTACGTTTAGCCAGGTGATTAATTCTGCCAATAGTCAACCTGAAATCGATGTTGAGAATGTGGCCAGAATCAAGCAAGCCATAGCCCAGGGCGATTACCATATAGACCCTGAACGTGTGGCCAAAGCGTTTAGTGAGTTAGAAGGGTTTCTCTAAGGGATTTTCATGAAAAATTCAGCCGCTATAATCAGTAAAGATGCGCAGGATTGTTTACAACATCTGGAATCACTGCATACCATCTTAGAAAAAGAACAGGCTTTATTACAGGCCAATAAGTTGGAACAGCTGGATGCTATTACCGGTGAAAAAAGCCAGCTACTGACACAGATTGAACAGCTGAAAACTCAGGTGCTTGCCCCACAAGCGCAAGATATAAATGCGTTGATTAAAGATAAAATTTTGGCCTTGGCCAAGAAATGCAAACTTTTAAACGAAAGCAATAATGCCATCATTCAAATACAGCAGCAGTTTATTCAACAAAAAATCCAAGTTTTATTTGGTTATGAAAAAGAACCAAGCGTAAGTTATGCCGATGCGGTCATGTCACAACCTCGCCCACAGTCATTATCTACCGCCAATAACATCATTGGTAAAGCTTAAACCTTATTTTTTCTACTCGGTAGCAATGCCGCAGGGTTTTCAGCATTGTCTTTTAAAAACCCAATGATAGTTTCCAGCGCTTCGGGCCTTTTATATAAATAACCCTGTCCATATTTACACTCTATACCCTGTAAAAAAATCTGTTGATCTACCGTCTCTATGCCCTCGGCTACAACCTCAAGATTAAGTTTATGTGCCATAGCAGCAATTGCGGAGGTAATGGCAACATCTTGCTGATTTTGTGGAGTGTCTTTAATAAAGCTGCGATCAATCTTCAATACATTCACCGGCAGCTCTTTTAAATAACTTAATGATGAATAACCGGTACCAAAATCATCGATGGCTAAATCAAAACCAATTTTTTGCAATTTTTGTAATAATAAACATTGCTGATCCAGATCTTCCATCAAGGTATTTTCGGTAATTTCCAGCTCCAGCTTTTCAGCTTTAATGCCATTTTTATCCATCACCGCCAGTAGTTTATTCACCAGGTTGGCATCTTTAAATTGTTTGGCCGAGATATTAATCGCAATACGAATATGCTCTAACCCACAAGCCTGTAATAGCTTTAACGATAAACAGGCCATCTCAAATAACTGTGGCCCCAGCTCTACAATCTTGCCACTTTCTTCCAACATATCGATAAATTCAAAAGGGGCTAACAAGCCTTTCTCTGGGTGAATCCAGCGTAATAAGGCTTCCATCATCACCACCTTGCCGGTTTTTAAATCGATAATAGGTTGGTAATACAATCTAAATTGTTTTTCCTGAATCGCCAGATTGATTTCTTTTTCCAGCAGCAGCGATTTCTGGATTTTTTCATGCATATCCTGATCAAAAAAATGATAACGATTTTTTCCCTCCTGCTTAGCCGAATACATCGCAATATCGGCACAGCGCATCAAATCTGTCACGTTATCCGCTTGTTTGGGGCCAATCGCAATGCCCATACTGGGTGTTACGGCCATGGCGCTATTATTCACCAGGTATATCGATTTTTTAAAACTCTGCAGGATTTTATCCATCACGGTAACAATATTGACCTGGTTGCCAATATTATTCAAAATCAACGTAAACTCATCCCCGCCTAAACGTGCAACCGTATCGCTGGGCCTGACATTGTGCCGCAGACATTTAGC
The DNA here is from genome assembly GCA_013215055.1 of Pseudomonadales bacterium. GTDB lineage: Bacteria > Pseudomonadota > Gammaproteobacteria > Pseudomonadales > DT-91 > CAKMZU01. The sequence continues at coordinate 52,789 of JABSRQ010000013.1, forward strand.
CACGGAAATTAATAACTCATCTCCGACATCGTGGCCCAGGCTATCATTCACCCATTTAAAATTATCCAAGTCGATAAATACAATCGCAAAAATCGTGTGGTTTAATTGTGCATCGGCTAAGGCCATCGCCAAATCATCGGTAAATTTACGCCTATTAGCCAAGCCGGTTAAAACATCATACAGCGCCATATTTTCCAGCTCATCGGTGCGGCTGCCAATCTCGGTTTCCATTTGCTCTAATTGATAGGATAACGCAATAGCCGTCTCTTCGAATATATCCAATTCATCGTAGGTCGCCTTAACTTTATGTTGATCACCTATCGTTTGACGCACCTGCTTAAAACCACTTTTAGCCAATAATGGTAATAACTCAGCCTGCAAGATAATCCGTTGCATCGGTTGGCGTAAAACCAGAAACAGAGAAACCAACGCAAGCAATAAACCCAAACAAAAAGTGATCACCGCGACCATCAAATTATTACTGATGCTATTTTCTTGTTCGGTAATATCGGTCATCAAGATCATAAAGTTACTGGATCTTTTGATATCGTCCTTAACCGGTATCGCATAAAAATAAATATATTTATCCTCAATTTTTAAGTGTCGCCCTTGAGTAAGAAAATCATCAAATGAAATACTTTTACTTAACGCTAATAATTGTTGCTGGTAATCATTTTCACTGGTAACGCCGGCTAAAAAATAATCCCAGATACGTAGCGTCTTCTTTTCAAGGCTGGGAATTCGGTCACGTAATAGCGCGATACCAATGTCGTAATCTTGACTAAATTGCACAATAAAGCCATCCAGCGTGGTTGATATAACCAAGACTCGACTGCTGTTATCCGCCATAAAAATAGGCTGAGCCGCATAAATTCGACATTGCTGCTGGCAGCTGATTAACGTTTTAGGGCTGGATGCCTGATCCACGTCTTTAACCAAATAATTTAGATCCGCATTTTTAATAAACCCACCCCAATGCAATATTTCATCACTGTCGGTATGGTGTAAAGATATGCTCTCCAGGCCTAGGTCAAACTGCAGGTTCTCCCAGTTATTATCCATAAATTCGATAAGAATATTTTCTTGTAAGCCAATATCAAAGTTTTTATTGGCGGTAAGCGCCAAGGTTGAGGTTAAACGTAATAAGTTTTTCTTGGCCTGCTGTAATAATGCCGACATATTTTGTTCGGTCGCATGGCTTAGCTGTAATTCAAGAGAGGCTTGAATATAGCGATAACCAAAAAACAACAGGCATAAATTGATGCTCAATAACACCGTGGAAAACAAGATAAGCGTTTTCCATTTCAGGCTTAAAAATCGGCGATTTTTCTTATGGGTAGGTGATGCCATCATCATTTACGTTGCCAAATCCTTGCGTTATAAACACGCCCCAGGTCGTCGGCTACCTTTGAGACAGCTGCAATTTATTAAGCTTAGTCTATATAAGGTACTTCTGTGAGAGATGGAAAAATCGAGTGTTAGAAGCAGGTTGAACAATAATATATGTGTTCTGCGGGCCTAATGAATTTAGGCCGCGGAGGTGATGCGATTTAAGCTTTTAAATAGATCTTAATTTCTTTTTGACGTTGAATTTCAGTTTCCATATAGTTCAGCCACTGATTTGCCAGCTTATGTAAGCGCAGCTGCGCCTCTTTATTAGCGGTGTTGCTAATCACTTGATTAAAGGCTTTACGGGCTAATGTATATTTCTGCGCATGAAATAACGCCTGGCCTAATAAGAATCTAGCTTCATAGGGACGTTTAATACCGCCTTTCTTTAAGGCTTTTTTCGCCGTAGCAGCCGCATTTTTATATTGATAATTATTCATATAAAGATACGCCAAACGGATGCCGGGCTCGCCCTCTTTAGATAATTGGGCCGCCTGTGCCAGGCGCGGCAAGGCTTTTTTAATCTCTTTGGCTCTGCGCCAATAGTCACCGGTACGCTCCAGATTTTTAGCCGATTCTTCTATCAATTCATCACTAAAACCTTTTTCCATAACCTTGGCCGCTTTATAAGGCATATCATAGGCTGATAACATTTGTGCCAGCGCCACCAAATAACTTTCTTTATCTAACATGCCTTGTATATAGGCGGTTTCCAAGACGTAGAGACGTTTCTTATCCTGATCCAGTTCGCCGTAAACACCTACCAGGCTCAGCCAATACGCTTTCTTGGGCCAGCGATTAACCAAGACCTCCAAAGCGTTAACCTGATTTTTATAATCTTTTTTCTCAGCATAAATATACTGCAGCAAGGTATACCAGTTCTCTTTAGGCTGTTTACCCTTTTGTTTGGCTAAGGAAAAAGCCTTTTTTAACTTAGGTAACGCTTTATCAAGTTTACCTTGCTGCAAATACCCCTGAGCCAATAACACATAGGCATCGGGGGAGGGTTTTTCGGCAATATTAAACCAGGACTCCAGCGTTTTAACCGCCTTATCCACATTATCGGTTGCAAAATAAAGTTGAGCCAATGCATATTTGGTAGAGGCAGCCATGCCAATAAATAAATCCGGCTGCTGCAAGACTTTTTCAAAACTTCTGATCGCCTGCGGGTATTTATCCTGAGCTAAATAAACATAGGCATAGAAATTATAGAGTTGTGCTAGCTCGTGCGGTTTTAGCGCTGATCGTCCTTTACGCTGTTTTAAAGCATCAAGAATTTTTAAGGCTTGGGCATAATCGCCCGCCTCTTGTTTTTCCTGTGCTTTGGCTAATTTTTCATAAACTTTAGCGCGCAAAGCCTTGGTTTGTTTTTTCTTATATTGTGATTTTTCAGCCGCCATCACCGATGTTGAAAAAACCGGATTAAAGCATAAACCCAGCATCAAAAAACAGGCAATAAACAGAGGGCTTAAGATAGAATTTTTCATTAGCAGATTCGCCTTATTCCGCCAAACGGTAAGTAAATTTATTGCGCACACCGGGCACTTCTATCGCGATACCATCTTCGATGCGGGGTTTGTATTTAAACTTAGCCGCAGCCTTAATCGATGCCCGTTCAAATACACCTTTGGGGGAACAATCCAGCGCCTTTGTATCTTTAGTAGCCCCGGTTTTGGTCACCGTATACATAACAATGCAATAACCCTCAATGCCACGAGAAAGCGCCCTGCGTGGATATTGAGCCTGCACCTTCACCATCGGTAAATACTCACCATCGCTGGCTGAAAGACCGGGGCCTTTGGCAAAGTTTAAATCGGCCGCTAGAGACGGATTAACATTTACCGCATCGGTATTAACATCGATATCCTGTAAATCCTGCGGCTGCAATTCCGGTGGCTGCTCTTCGGCATCCTCGGGTTTATCCGGTTTACGTTCGGCCAATTGCGTATCAATCTGGGTTTCACCCATTTGAATATCGGCAATTTTCCGGGTTTTCTTTTCATCGAGTGTAATATCGTTATGAATCAACTGCTGCATCACTAACAACAGTGCAGAGGTGACAATAAGCGCTAAAAAAGCCGCAATGGTGAATCGAATTATTTTCATGGTTTTGTCACTTACTCAGTTGTTGCCAATGAGATCTCTGTTACACCCGCTTGCTTGGCAGCATCTATGACTAAAGCCACTTTATCGGCGGTAGATTTGGCATCCGCTTGAATAACAACCCCCCCTTTGGGATTTTCAGCCCTGAGTTTTTCGATTTGAGCACGAATCTGATGCTCCTTTAATAAGGTTTTATCCATCCATATTTCATTATTTTCGGAGATCGCAATGAGAATATTCTGATTAACTATCGCCTCTCCCGTTAACGCAATAGGCCTGTTGACGTCTATGCCGGGTTCTTTAATAAACGTGGCGGTGACAATAAAAAAGATCAGCATGATAAACACCACATCTAACATGGGGGTTAAATCAATTTCACCAGAAGGTTCCTGAGTCTTGGGTAAATGGGCTCTGCGCATCAATAAACCTGTTTAATAAGCCTGATCAGATTAATGATCAAGGGTCATATGATCTTCCAATAATAAACTTTCACGTTCAACAACACGGGTCAAAAACATATTGGCAAACACCCCGGATAACGCGGCAACCATACCTGCCATGGTAGGTATCGTGGCTTTTGATACACCACCTGCCATAGCCTTGGCTTCGCCACCCCCGGTAACCGCCATAATATTAAAGACTTCAATCATGCCCCATACCGTACCTAACAATCCAAACAACGGGCATAACGCCACCATCGTTCTGATCATCGGCATATTTTGATTAATCGACAAACGCACTTCAGAAATCAGCTTGGCCCGTACTTTTTTGGCATGCCAAGATTGACGCTCGTCACGTGCCTCCCAACGTTCAATCGCGTTATTGATATCCGATTTAAGCTCGGTTAAAAAATAATAGATACGTTCAAAAATCAGTGTCCACATCAAAAATGTTAGCGCAGCGATCAGGTATAAGACCTCACCACCGGCATTCATAAACTGAGAGATTTGCTCAAGCATGGCTTAGCCTTCCTGATGCTCGGCAACAATACCTGCCGCCTGCTCTTCCAATACATGGATAATATGCTTGCTACGTCCAGCCACAATGGTATGCATCAGCACGGTAGGAATCGCCACTATCAACCCCAACACAGTGGTGATTAAGGCCGAAGAAATACCACCAGCCATCGCTTTCGGATCCCCTGCGCCATAAATAGTAATCGCCTGAAACGTTAAAATCATACCGGTTACCGTACCTAACAAACCTAATAGGGGCGCTACAGCTGCGATAATTTTCAGGATCGCTTCATAACTGGTTAATGCCGGCAGCTCTTTTAAAATCGCTTCATTCATTTTCAGTTCAAGCGTTTCAACATCGGCTTTTGTATTTTTCTGGGCCGCCAGTAAGACACGCCCCAGAGGATTTTTTTCATCGGCTGTGGTACTTTTAAGTTGAGCATTCACTCTAGCGCCAACAGTTCCCAATACAATTAAACGCCAGACCGCCAATACCATAGCCACTACACCGACTGCCGTGATCACATAACCGACTAAACCACCTTGATGCCAGCGTTCTATAATTGTTGGGCTATCAATTAATGCGGCTAATAAACTGCCCCCCGTTGGCCCGGTAGGATCAATACCTACTTTTTGATAAGCCGTAGCACCCGTTGCCAAATCAGCTGCCGCAGACGTATATTTACCTTCAGGTTGTCTGGCTAACACAGACAATGAGCCGTCTTTAAATTGCATATATTCGCCATCAGACGTCAGCATATTAAATACCCCCACACGTATAACTTGTTCCTGCTGGGTACCTGAAGAACGGGCAACATCGGCAGTAAATCTAACGACCTTACCCTGTTCAGTCATTTCACGCTGCATTTCAAACCATAGACGTTCGATTTGTTCAATGCTGGGTAACTCGGTGCCGGAGCTGGTCGTATCTATAAGCTCTTTTATAGCTTTCTCTCTATTTGGATAATGCAGGCTGATCATCGAAGTTTCCATATTCGAACGCACATCACCGGCGGTGCTGGTGATATGGCCAAATAATTCACCCAGGCTACCCATACGTTCCTTCAGGCGTTTTTCTGCATCGGCTAAGTCGGCATCATTTTCTTCAAACTTGGCTTCTAAACCTTTACTGATTTTTTCCTGTTTTTTCTGCTGAAGTATCATCACATTCAGCATTTGTTGCTGTTGATTTTTACTCGCTATAAACTTTTTCTCACGCGCCTTATTTTCTTTGTTTTCCTGAATACGGCCAGATTCCACTTTTCTTAATAACTCATCCAAATTCTTGGCAGCTTCCGCACTTACCACAAGCGGGCTGAAAAAAGAAAAGCAGACGAAGGTAAATACTATAGCTGCCGAGGATTTTGCGAAAAAATTCATTTCAGTGCCTCCGGTGCAGCAATCGGTAACTCGAGCATATTGATATTAGCCTGCTTATTAGCAATACGTGTGCCTCTGCGAACCGCATCACGATATTGCGATGATTCTAACGCTATATACTGGCCTGCTTTTTTATCCCACATGCCGGTATGTTGTAAGTCGGCTGTTTGATACATTAAAGCAATACGGCCCACACGAAACATCGTCACATCACGTTCAACACCATCAATGGTGACTTTATCGCCATAGGTATCAATTTTACGCCCGTATTCATTTTCGATTTTATAAGCTTCTAACAGCTGGCGAAACTTCTCGGCTACCGACAGTTCGGGTCTATCTAAATTGGCACGTAGAAACTGAATACGCTTAGTGCGCTCTTCCTGATGAAATGGCATATCTAACGCAATAAATTGTTCCAATGAAGCGATCATGCGCTCTATCAGCGGCGTAATCTGACGCTGAATAACTTGCACATCGGCGATCGATTTTTCAATATTATGTAAACGCTGCTGCTGTTTATCAATTTGAATCGCAAGTTTGGTGTTATAAACTTTTAAATCATCAACCAACTTGCCGGTTTGACGATATTCGCTGAGTAAATCAACTTTTCTCTCATCTAAGCTGTCGATCTTTTTCTGAGATTTTTGCGCAGCCATGGTTTTTTTGGCATTGGCATTATTCACATCATTTAATGATGCGGCCTGTACCGTCACCGCAGAAAAACAGGCATTTATTGCCAGCGCCACAGCCAACTTTCTAGCAGGATATTTCATAAGAAAACCTTTTCTTCTATCCAGTTTTATATTTTTTCTGTCTAACTTATTTTTCATAGACGCAGAATGAATAATCGTAGGGGTTGCTGCCGGAAGCCAGATGCTTTTGTTCCGATTTCAACGTCCATTCACCCACATCAAATCCGGTGAATGAAGCATCACCTTCTACATCACCATGTACTCTTGTTAAATAAAGGCGATTAGCCAAAGGCATGGCCGCCTTATAAATTTGTTCACCACCGATAATCATCACTTCGCTGGCCTCTTCTATCAAACAAACCGCTTCAGCAATCTCTATCGCCTGCTCAAGACTGGTCGCATGTTTAACACCTACCGGTAATTCTAAGCCTTCCTGACGACTAATAACGATATTAGTACGCCCTGGTAAAGCTCGGCCTATGGATTCAAACGTTTTGCGCCCCATAACTATAGGCTTGGCCATCGTCGTTTGCTTAAAATAACGTAAATCTTCCGGTAGATACCAGGGTAATTGATTATTACGCCCAATAACGCCGTTTTCTGCCATCGCAACAATAATAGCAATATCCATAAAACTGATCTCTTATTTAGCTGAGCTTATATTAAACAGCGACTGGCGCTTTAATACCGGGATGCGGATCATAACCCTCAATTTCAAAATCTTCAAAGCTGTAATCATATATAGAAGCAGGCTTAGACTTGATCTTCAATTGCGGTAAATCCCGGGTTTCACGACTGAGCTGCAGATTCACTTGTTCCATATGGTTAGCATAGATATGACTATCGCCGGTAGTGATAATGATTTCACCTAAGTCCAGATCACATTGCTGTGCCAGCATATGAGTTAATAACGCCAGACTTGCGGTGTTATACGGCAGGCCTAACAAGGAATCTGAGCTGCGAATATACAGTTGAGCAGAGAGTTTATTATCCGCCACATAAAATTGATACAGTAGATGACAAGGTGGCAGAGCCATCTTGCCCTGTTTGACGTTTTCTTGCGGGCTTAAGGTTTCATCGGGAAGGAATTCTACATTCCAGCCATGAAATAAAATCCTACGGCTATCGGGTTTGTTTTTTAAACAATCCACCACATAGTCAATTTGATTGATGGTTTTCCCATCTTTGGTTGGCCATGCAGTCCATTGTTTGCCGTAAATGGGGCCTAGGTCGCCATCTTCTAACGCCCATTCATTCCAGATATTGACGCCGTTTTCATTTAACCATTTATTATTGGTATCGCCGTTTAAAAACCAAATCAGTTCATTGGCAATGCTTTTAAAATGCAGCTTTTTTGTGGTTAATAACGGAAAACCTTTGTTGAGATCATGGCGGAACTGGCGGCCAAAAACCGAGATCGTACCGGTGCCGGTTCTATCGCCTTTTACCGTGCCATTTTCAAGAATGTCTTCAAGTAGTTCCAAATACTGTTTCATAGTTTATTCCGTCAATTATTTCTTAATCGCTTTATATTGATGAGATAAAGGCTCACCACGTCGATAAGCCCAGGCCATCACTATTACACCAATTAAAATCATTGGTAGGGATAAAATTTGCCCACGCGACATCCAGTCAAACAAATCAAAACCGATATGCGAATCTGGCTGGCGCACAAACTCTACCAGGAAGCGGAAAAAACCATAACCGATAATAAATAACGCGCCGGTTGCCCACTGCGGCCGGGGTTTACGCGCAAACCAGTAAATAATCAGGAATAAAACCAGACCTTCTAACACCGCCTCATAAAGCTGTGAAGCATGACGTGGTAAACCTGAAGCATCTTTAGGAAACACCATCCCCCATGGACCGTCGGTAGGTCTGCCCCAGAGTTCCTGGCCGATAAAATTACCCATGCGGCCAAAAAACAACCCCATAGGCACGGCTAACGCTAACATATCAAACATAGCGCCAATCTGAATCTTATACTTTTTACAATATAGAGCTAATGCAATCACGACCCCGATAAAGCCGCCGTGAAAAGACATACCGCCTTCCCAAACCCGGATGATGGATGCGGGATTATTAAGAAAGTTTTCAAAACCATAAAAAAACACATAGCCAAAGCGACCACCAAGAATAACCCCCATGGCGCCATAAAAAATAATGTCATCCACCTGTTCTGCCTGAAAAGGAGCCAGACCTTTCTTGGCTTTAAACTTCAGAATCCAATACGCAAACATAAATGCGCAAAGATACATCACCCCATACCAGTGAATTTGAGCAAAACCCAAGTCCAAAGCCACCGGGTCTATATTTGGGTGTTGAATCATCACAGTATTCCTAAAGATTTAAAAATCATCGATTGGCCAATAATAACAAGAAATATCGCAAAGATACGCTTTAAGGTTGTGGCCTTAAGCTTTTTCGCCAGCGTTGCGCCAAGCTTTGCAAAAGGTGCGGCCATGGCGGCAATGCCAATAAAAGCGGGCAGGTAAATAAAACCTAAACTCCAATCTGGCGTAGCCGTATCCCCCCAGCCCGCCACGATATTACCGATAGCCCCTGCGATTGCGATAGGCATGCCACAGGCAGCTGCGGTAGCTACCGCTTTTTGCATGGGGGTAGAAAAAAAACTTAAAAAAGGCACGTTTAATGACCCGCCTCCAATACCAAATAACGCAGAAACCCAGCCTGAGAAAAATCCAAAGCCCGTTAGGCCTATTTTTGCAGGCAGAGCACGTTCACCTTTTGGCATTACATTAAACCCCATCTGCACCGCAATCAACGATAAAAAACAGCCCATAATCAACTGTAATAACGGCCCTGGAATATTCACCACGGTATAAACACCCACCATCACGCCGAACACCAAACCCGGTGCCATGGACTTCACCACCGGCCATAAAACAAAACCATTTTTATGATGGCTAGACACCGAACTTATCGATGTCACACAGATAATCGCCAACGATGTGCCCACCGCCATATGTGTTAGAACCAATGTCGGCATACCCTGCATTGCAAAAGCATAAATCAGCGCAGGCACGATAATCACCCCACCTCCGACACCAAATAAACCGGCCACTAAACCTGCTATTGCGCCGACTGCCAGATATAATGCCAAAACCGTTAACATAATCACCTCAAATTGGGGCCTGAGGGTAGCATATTGCTCTTCAGCCGCCTATTCTTGAGCCTTGCAACTTTAACTGATTGTCCACCATGTGTTTGATTTTCATTGCCATAGATTCTCACCCTGATTACCCGGTTATTATTGCCGCTAATCGGGATGAATTTTATCAACGCCCTACTGAATCTGCACACTTCTGGCCTGCAAGCGAACTATTGGCCGGTAAAGATACACAGGCAGGTGGAACCTGGTTAGGTATTAATCGACAAGGGCAGTTTGCAGCGGTTACCAACTTTCGAGAAACAGAGACTCAAACCTACAATTCCAGCCGCGGTGAACTACCCTGCCTGTTTTTAAATCAGCGCAGTCAGGCAAATTTTGAACAACATCTGCAAAAACAGTCACCACACTACGCCGGTTTTAACTGCCTGTTTGGCCAACTGGGTGTTAAACCGCAACTCAGCTATTTTAGCAATCGGCAAAATAAGCTTATACCGCTAAGCAAGGGCCTCTATGGTTTGAGCAATGCATTGTTAGACAGCAACTGGTTTAAGATAGAACAAGGCAAAGAGAATATAAATACCTTGTTAAACCAAGATTTTAACCATGAAGAGTGGTTTAATTTTCTTAAAGATCAGGTTAAAGCCAGCGATAACAATTTACCCGATACCGGTATCGCAATAGAGACCGAGCGTTTATTATCCTCACGTTTTATTCATTCTCCCGATTATGGCACCCGCTGCAGTACATTGATTACGGTAGACAAAAAAGCCAGAGTGCAGTTTTGTGAACGCAGCTATGATGAACATGCCCAGGCTGTGGCAACCCATTTTTTTGATTTTCCTATTAACTAAAGCTTACGATTTAACGCTATGCCTATAACAATAAAATGCTTATACCAACCACAAGTGCTAATGAGCGCAAGATTTTCGCTACTGGCCTACACCGCATTAATTATCTATTTAAGTTTGATGCCTATTGGCAAAGAGATGCCAGTACAGATTTGGGATAAAGCCGCTCATGCATTGGTCTATATGGGTTTTACCTTTATCGCCGCGTTTTGCACCCAGAACTTGCGGTATTTTATGCTCTATTTAATTGGCTTTATAGTCTTTGGCGTAGGCATAGAAATCGCCCAGGGGCTCACCGCTTATCGATCTTTTTCCTATCTGGATATGGTGGCCAATAGCAGCGGCATTGGCATTGGCATTGTGCTTTTATTTACTGTAAACAAACTGATATCACTGCCAGCGTTCAATACACAGGCCTAACAAGATACTTTGCAGATACAAAAAACCCGCTATGTTAGCGGGTTTTTTTAAACGTTATGCAATGGGCTAATTAAGAAGCACCATCCCAATCGGCGTAGAACTGCTTATACCACTTACGGAATTTAGCAATCGGGCCATCACCGTCACACAATACAGGTAGTGGGCGGTAGATCTTGTTTTCCCAGATAGGCTTATCTTCATTTAACTGCTTGCAGATATCCTTAATGATCGCCTTGTTAACACCGGCTTTCATCATATTCTCTTCAGATTTAGGCTGCTTGAAGCCAAAACGCACATGCGTGGTTTCTTGATCAATAGGTGTGATCTGCGCTAATAAGAAGGTATCGGCAATACCGTAGAAACGAGTCCATGCTTGACCAGGACCGGCATTATTGGTGTGAATCTCACCTTTAACCACACCTTTAGGTGTTTTCATATCGGCACGTTGAATACCGTGGCTCTTATGACCGTCTTGTACCGATTCCCAAACTGGGAAATCAGCTACTTTATGTACATAATGGAAGTGAGCTGGATCGGCAGCATTTTCGCCCATCTCTTGTGGATGAGTCTTGATGATCCACTCATGTTTCTCAAAATCAGACCATTCATCAGAGGTCGCTTCTTCATGCTCTTCAACATCCCATAAAGGAGCTTGAGATTCTTCAGGATGATACCAAACCCAGATAACGCCGTTCTTTTCTTGTACCGGATAAGATTTCAGACACTGTTTGTCTTTCACCTTAGGCGGCATGTTTTTAGCATAAGGCACTTCAGCACACACACCTTCGCCATCAAATCGCCAGGCGTGGAAAGGACATACAATCGTTTCACCTTGAATCCTACCACCTTCACCATGCTCTGCATTGATACCGTGGCCCAAATGAGCACCCAGATGAGGACAGTAAGCGTCTAACACAACCGCCTTACCACCTTCGGTACGAAACAGCACCATTTCTTTACCGAAGTAATGAATCGCACGTGATGCGGCAGGTGCCAACTCATCCGAATAGCTTACGCCGAACCAGCCAAAAGGCATCGGCATGGGGAATCTTTTAATCATCTTGATTTCCTGTTTTTTTAATCAAGTGGTAGTTATATGCGTTTTGCTTTGCTCTGGGTCAAGCAATCGGCATAAATCCCTACGATTGTAACGGAATTAGGCCCAAAGAACAGCCATTAAAACCGCACATTACACAAGAAAAGCTATTGATTTGGTAGCGATTTTCTGTGAACCCCTGTGAAAAACGGCTATCAAGTGAGCCATTTTAAGGCCTAAAAAGAATATTCAGCGGACCTTAAGAAAGCTGGCAGCCAATACCGTTAGGCTATAGAATAGGCAACCTCTAAAAATATAAAAAAGGTCAACACGTGTCAGGACAAGAGTCTAGCCCCGCAAGTAGACAAGCCCCACAAGTAAAAGGCTTCACTCTTATCAAAAAATTGGGCAGCGGAAAATCTGCCGATGTCTACCTGGCCAATCAAGAATGCTTTGATCGCAAGGTTGCGCTGAAGATACTGCATGCATCCCTCAACGATGACCCAGGCTTTAAGAAACGCTTCTTTGAAAAAGTTAAACTGATCAAACAGCTTTCCCACCCCCATCTCGCCGAAGTGTATAGTGTTGGTGAAAGTGAAGGCCGCACTTATCTGGTGATGGAATATTTCCCAGGCGGAAATCTGGCTAAAAAAATCGAAAATTTAAAAAAGCTTTCCGCTAAAGAATGTGCGCAGGCTTACTTGCAAGTTAGCGAAGCGATCAGCTACTGCCACCAAAAAGGCATTTTACACGGCAATCTGCATAATAAAAAAATCTATATCCGCGATAACGGAAAAATCGCATTAAGTGATTATGTTCTCGCCAGAGCACAAATTAAAGGCAAGCTCTTTAATAGTATTCACCATATCAGCCCGGAACAATTGCAAGGCCAAAAACCCAGCAAAGCAGTCGATTATTACGCCATGGGCATCTGCTGCTATCAGGCACTTACGGGCACGCTTCCATTTACCGGTAACAGCGCTAAAGACATTGCCAATCAACACATCAACAATAGACCAGCAGCTCTGCCAGAAGAAACCAGCAGCTTTCAAGACGTTATCGATGGTTTATTAAATAAAGATCCTCAGCAACGCACGGCTAACCACGAAGCCTTAGCGCCCGATTTATTGGATATCATTCAACAAGCTCAACAAGAAAAAGTCACAAGCGACACGATACAACTCAGCAGCGTGGATGATTTTGAACCTGGCATCAGCAGCCCACTTAAAAGTGATACACCTAGCACCACCATCGCTGCCGAGAGCCTCAACGCAAACAAAAAAGCGGCTACGAATTCAGAAGAACAAGCCGATATCGACGCAGCAATGGCAGCGCTGGAAAAATCTTCATCACCCAAAGTAGCCATTGCCGGTATCGCCGCACTTTTATTATCAGCAGCTTTAGGCAGCTGGTATTACATCAATATGGATACCGCTGCCCCTGCAGCCGTGGTGACACCCACGACTACGATAACACCCGAGCCCATACAGGAAGACCCCACCCAGCAACGTATAGAAAGGTTGTTGGCTAAAGCGGAAATTTTAATGGATGCAGGTAAATACACCCAACCGATAGGCAATAATGCCTATGGAAAGTACCAGCTGGTATTAGAGAAGGATTCGCGTAACCCCAGAGCACTGGATGGCATTCAGCGTATCACCGCAAAACTTTTGCAACAGGCCCACAGCAAGATAAACAAGAATCAACTTAAACCCGCTAAAAAAATCATCACCATAGTTAAAGCCATCGATAAACACGCTAAAGGACTGTCTGAAGCGGAGCTCGCCCTGAACAAAAAGATGACGCAACAGGCCGCACGCCAGGCTGAAAAATCTCGCAAAGCCAATGATGCCTGGGCTCTGAAACAACGCCAGGCACAAGAGGCTAAAACCGCTGAACAAGCCCGTATCGATGCAGAAGAAGAGAAACTCGCCAGATTAGCCGCCGAGAAACAACTACAGCAAGAGCTGGCCGAAGAACAACGCCAACAAGCAGCCGAAGCTCAAGCCAATATCACCATGGGCTATTTAAATAAATTGAAAGTGAACGGCCTGCTAAGAAAAGCCGACACCTATTATAAACGGGGTGAGTTTCACTCCCCGGCACAGGAAAATGCGCTGGAGAAATATATGCAAGTCCTGCTTATTGATGCCAATAATCAAATTGCACGGCAGGGCCTGATAAAAGTTGTTGATACCATCGTGCCGGAAATACAGGCTTTTTTAGACCAGCAGCAATACTCCATGGCTAAAAACCTCTACGACCAAGCGATAACGGCCACGCCAAATCACTCTTTGTTAAAAAAATTAGGCCAAAGCAAGGGCTGGTAAGCCACCTCCCCTCCCAGGCAGCCACATTCGTAGCTGCCTCAATCATCAAATAATTCTAAATTTTATCGAACCCCTTGAATATTCCGTGGTCTGCAGTAACTTAAACCTACAAACTTAGTAAAAAAGGGTCACTGCCAATGCGTTTATGGAAACAATGCCTCACTGCCACACTGTGCTTAACACTCTCTTATACCAGCCTAGCGGCACTGCCGATTGCAGACAGCCAACATAAACCGCTGCCAACACTAGCCCCATTGATCAAAAAAATATCCCCGGCGGTGGTCAGCATCTCGGTGAAATCGACCCATAGCCTGCAACAAAACCCACTGTTGAATGATCCTTTTTTCCGACATTTCTTTAACATACCTAAAAATCACCGTCCTCAGCAACACCAGGTACAAAGTGTCGGCTCCGGCGTTATCGTGAACGCCAAAGATGGCACCATCATCACCAATCATCATGTGATTAAAAATGCCGATGAAATTCATATCCACTTAGCCGATGGCCGCAGCTTTGAAGCACAATTAATTGGTGTCGATCCGGAAGCGGATATCGCCATTCTAAAGATCAAAGCTAAAGATCTCAGCGCGGTCAAAATCGCTAATTCAGACAATTCTGAAGTGGGTGATTTTGTTGTCGCGGTTGGCAACCCCTTTGGCCTGGGGCAAACCGTCACCACAGGCGTTGTTTCAGCTTTAGGACGCAGCGGCCTGGGCATTAAAGGTTATGAAAACTTTATCCAAACCGATGCATCCATCAACCCCGGCAACTCAGGTGGCGCGTTATTAAACCTACGTGGTGAGTTGGTAGGCATCAATACCGCTATTATCGCGCCGGCGGGCGGTAATGTCGGCATTGGCTTTGCGATTCCCAGCAATATGGCTATGTCTTCACTGGAACAAATTTTAGAATTTGGCGAGGTGCGCCGTGGCCGCCTGGGTATTTATATTCAAGATTTAAACCCCGGGCTAAATGAAGCCTTTGATTTGGATAAAAATCAAAAAGGTGTGCTTATCACCAAGGTACAAGAAGGCGGCAGCGCCGATAAAGCCGGCCTTAAAGAAGCCGACATCATTACCGAGATCAACAATAAAAAAGTCAAGAATGCCTCGGAGCTGCGTAATGCCATTGGTTTAAAGAGAATTGGTGAAAAAATCAAGGTCGACTTTATTCGTGATGGCAAACATAAAACCCTCAAGGTTAATATTGCCGCCTCCGATGAACGTCTTGCAGACAGCAAACCCGGCGCAAGCAGCTTTAAAAAACTTAAGGGTGCAGAATTTAAAAACACCGATCACGGTGTTGTTGTTGCCAGTATTAAACCCGGTTCTGCGGCGGCCCAAACGGGATTAAAAACCGAAGATATTATTATTGAAGCCAATCGTATACCGGTTAAAAAACTCAAAGATTTAGACAGGGCGATCAAACACCGTCGTGACGATAAACTCCTGCTGCGTATTATCCGTCACAATATCGTTTTATATTTAGCCATTCGCTAAGCCTCAAATGGCAGGTATAAAAAAAGCCCCAGAGGGCTTTTTTTATATTTAAGGTTTAAAACCTACTGCCAGTTCATCGCCGATTTACGCAAACCCGACAAGATGTCCTCATTGGCCTTACCCTGCGCCTGATATAACACATTGCGATAAGCAAAGTTGGCGGCAGCTACCGAATAATTTTTAGCAACATAAGCCAACTTCGCCTTCTCGGTATATTCATCTTCCATTTTATCAATTGATACAACAAGCTTGGCGCTAATACTTTTTGCCACCTTATCGGCTAATTCTTGTAAAACCTGTGTATCTGCAGGTAACTGCACCACAACGGCCGCCAGTTTAAACTCACCTTGATCAACCGCAGCAGTTGTTGTCACTGCATGATCAACAACATCATTTAACGCATCAGAGATCACCACATCGGCCGAGGCGATTTCATTAATTCTATAAGTCACCGAGCTTTCAGCTAACTTCTTATGATGTACATGCTTAATCTCAACATCTTGTTTAATCGGTTTTGATATCGTTGGCTCAGGTTCCGGTGTGACCTTTTTTGCCCGTTTGGATAAATTCTGCCACTGAATATAGTCAGGATTTTCTATGCGTTGATGACTCACTAACACATTTGTAATCTCAGATTCTTCTACCGACTGCGTCTCCAGTGTTATCGCTAAAATTTCTGCACTGAAGCTATAGAAGCCGGCAACATTGCTTAATGACTTAACTTTTTCTGCCGTATAATTTGCTTTATCCTGCCCCGCTAACAGCTGTACTCGAGTGGGTAACTCGGCCTTAATTGCCGCAGCCAAGGCTTTATTTAATAAGGCATCAAATTGATAGTCATTCTTCTTACCCATAAACGGCTGTTGCACGATTTTAACCACCGCCTCAGAAAGTATTTTCTCATTGACTGTCGGTGTTAACTCTACCAGCAGTGGATGATTAGGCTGTATTTCATCAAGCACCGATAAATAACCATAGGCATGCATCGATTGATCGTTATCCATAAAATAATGAATACGAGTTACCAGCTGCTCAATAAACGCTTTTTCACCGTCATCATATTTTTCTTCCTGGCCCAATAAATTACGGATATATCGGGCTCTTGAATAAGCCTGGTAAGCCTCAGCCATATTAAAATTATCCATGGATGACTTACCTGCCACCAGGAAATACTGGGCGATATCTTCGGCGATAGGCTTGATGGAATGGTTATTTTCCATATATACCGGGATTTTCGACAATTTATAAAACAGCTCATAAGCTAGATCGGTATCTCCGTCACCCAGGGCATCCCAGAACTGCTGCTCAAATTCTTCGGCATATAAGCTATTACGTAAGGTATCCAGCCCCGGGTAGTCGGCATCGATCTGCTCTAAATTGGTTAGATGCATCAAGACCACTTCATGTTTTTTGCTCTTTAACGCCGCCTCTGCCTGGGCAAATAAACCATCGATATAAGCGGTTTTTTGCAACTGAATTTCGGCAGCAACATCCCCACCTGATAACTCTGCGATTTCATCTAATACGGCAATTTTTTTAAGTGCCTCTCTATCAGACAGGCGATCAAAGTCAGCCTGCCTAACACGGACTTCAATTTTTTTATTGTTGATGGCTTTTTCAATTTGCCTAATCAACCCCAGATATATTTCTTTATTATAGGGTTCTATGCCCGATGAACGTTCAAACGCCTGCTCAAGCGTGGCAATATCATGTCTGGCCATCAGTTCGGCAGGATCATAAATCGCCTTTTCCCCTTGCAGGCTAGCCAAGACTTTTTGCTCTTTTTCTAATGCAATCTCACGGCCCACCTTATCCAGATTTATGCGCACACTTTCTGCCCAGTCACTGCTAGGTTTAGCCACTTTTTTATCACTCTGCAGGCGCTGATATAATTTGGATAATGAGTGATTATTCTTGGCAACCAGAATATCCATATCCGTAACAATAGGGTCTGAGCCACAAGCCACTAATAGGCCGGCCAATAAGACAGAGGATAAAATTGTTTTTTTCATATCGAAACCTGGAATTATATTT
Organism: Pseudomonadales bacterium; assembly: GCA_013215055.1. Classification (GTDB taxonomy): domain Bacteria; phylum Pseudomonadota; class Gammaproteobacteria; order Pseudomonadales; family DT-91; genus CAKMZU01. The sequence continues at coordinate 70,609 of JABSRQ010000013.1, forward strand.
TTATTAACGATAAGGGGTTATTGTTTTACGTCATTAATTTCAGCTGAATAAGCAAAATCTGGCTGCGTAAAAGCCTGTATTACAAACACAATAAAGGCGATTAAGCCCCAACTCAAGCCAACCACAACGCCTGCATCGATAATGCCACGCCAAGGTTGATCCAAACCTTTAACTACGGCCACCAAAAGCATTAACGCGCCGGTTAATATAAACACCGAAATTTGTCTGCGCCGGGTGGTACCAAAATAGCCTAAGCAAAATATCGGTGCAAAAATGGTTTGCAGTATATTGGCATGGCGACTCAGATATAAAACTCTGGCCGCAACCCGCGGAGAAAAGCTTTTCTGAAAGCCTTTATACCCTTCGGAATAAGCCATAAAAATAATATTCAGCAGCAGCAGTCCCCATTGAACAACGGTCATAGGGTTATCTAAAGCCACTATCGTATGCTGCAATAAGTTATAGACAGCATAAGCCAGGAAAACAGCAACTCCTGTGAACCCCCAAATGGCTGCAGTGATACGCAACATACTTTACTCTACACGGTAAAAAGGCAGACATTCTAGCCTTTTATGCTAAAGATTTCAGCACTATACAAACATCAGAGACAAAAAAGGGAGCTTTCGCTCCCTCTTTATTGGTCTAATAAGATTAATCGGCTTGGATTAAGCGATTATTCTCCACCTTCTTGAGCAGCCGGAGCTGGACGCTCTAACAACTCTTTACGGCTTAACTTGATGCGACCACGGTTGTCTACTTCAAGGGCTTTAACGTCGATTTCCTGACCTTCTTTCAGGTAGTCACTAACATTCTCAACACGCTCATGAGCGATTTGAGAGATGTGTAACAGACCTTCTTTGCCTGGTAATACACGTACAAATGCACCGAAGTCTACGATACGTACAACCGTACCTTTGTAAACCGTACCCGGCTCAACTTCAGCAATGATACCTTCGATTTCTTCAACCGCAGCGGCAAGAGCCTCACCGTTTGGCGCGTATACACGAACCGTACCATCATCTTCCAGATCAATCTGCGCACCGGTTTTTTCGGTGATGCCACGAATCGTTGCACCGCCTTTACCGATAACGTCACGGATTTTATCAGAAGGAATCTTCATCTCATGAATACGTGGCGCTGAATCAGCAGTCTCAGAACGCGCTTCGGCTAATACACGATTCATATCAGCTAAAATGCTTAAACGCGCATCTTGTGCTTGCTGAAGTGCAATTTCCATGATGTTTTCGGTGATACCTTCGATCTTGATATCCATCTGCAGCGCAGTAATACCATCGGCAGAACCGGCTACTTTAAAGTCCATATCGCCTAAGTGATCTTCATCACCCAAGATATCGGTTAATACGGCAAAAGAGTTACCTTCTTTAACCAGGCCCATGGCGATACCGGCAACAGGTGCCTTCATTGGAACACCGGCATCCATCAACGCTAATGAACCACCACAAACAGAAGCCATAGAGCTTGAACCGTTTGATTCGGTAATCTCTGATACCACACGAATGGTGTACGGGAACTGTTCTTGGGTAGGCAGCATTGCGGCTAAACCACGACGCGCTAAACGGCCATGACCAATTTCTCTACGACCTACGCCACCCATACGACCTGCTTCACCTACCGAATAAGGAGGGAAGTTATAATGCATCATGAAAGGATCTTTCATCTCACCTTGCAAGGTATCGATACGTTGTGCATCACGCACGGTGCCTAATGTTACTGCAACAATCGCCTGTGTTTCACCACGGGTGAATAATGAAGAACCATGAACTTTAGGTAACAAGCCGACTTCAACTTCTACGCCACGTACAGTTTTGCTGTCACGGCCATCGATACGCGGCTCACCTTTAATGATGCGGGCACGTACGGTGTCTTTCTCTAACTTAGCAAAAGTTGCCAATATATCGCCGTTTTTAAATTCAGACTCTTCACCACCAAATTTTTCAACAGCGGCGGCTTTTAATTGGCCTAAGGAGTTATAACGCTCCATTTTGTCGGTTACACGGTAAGCTTCACCGATGCCGTCTGCATAGTCGGCAGAGATCACGTCGATTAACGCTTGGTTAACAGGCGCTGCAGCCCATTCCCAAGTAGGTTTACCCGCTTCTGCTTTTAACTCTTCGATAGCAGTAATAACGGTTTGCATTTCTTGGTGAGCAAATAAAACACCACCTAACATTTGATCTTCGGTCATCTCGTCAGCTTCTGACTCAACCATCAATACGGCGTCTTTAGTACCGGCAACAACCATGTCTAAACGTGATTCAGCTAATTCAGGGAATGTTGGGTTTAATGAATAACCTTCAGCGTCAGTAAAACCAACACGGGCACAACCGATAGGGCCGGCAAAAGGAATACCTGAAATGGCCAAGGCTGCAGAGGTTGCAATCATGCCAATAATATCAGGATCAATCGTTTTATTGGCAGACATCACCGTGATTACAACCTGAACTTCGTTTTTAAAGCCCTTAGGAAATAAAGGACGAATAGGTCTGTCGATTAAACGTGAGGTTAAGGTTTCTTTCTCAGAAGGGCGACCTTCACGTTTTAAGAAACCACCTGGAATCTTGCCACCTGCGTAGGTACGCTCCATATAATGTACAGACAATGGGAAAAAATCCATGCCTGGCTTTTCGGTTTTAGCACCAACAACGGTTGCTAAAACGGTCACATCATCCATAGAAGCTAATACAGCACCCGTGGCTTGACGTGCAATTTTACCGGTTTCTAACGTTACGGTATGTTTACCGTATTTAAACTGCTTAATTACTGGATTCACTTATCTATTCTCCGTTTCATCTCGCCCATTTCTCGGGCATTCATTGCTGTAAATAGTATTCCCTAACTACAAACAAGCCCCGTAGACAAAAGCCTACAGGGCTGTTCTAGAACACTATAAAAGCAAATGCTTTTTAGCGACGCAGACCTAAACGTTTGATTAAGCCTGTGTAGCGATCAGTATTCTTACGCTTTAAATAATCCAACAATTTACGACGTTGATTTACCATGCGAATCAGACCACGACGTGAGTGATGATCTTTTTTGTTACCAGCAAAATGCCCTTGTAACTTGTTGATGTTAACCGTCAACAAAGCTACTTGAACTTCAGGAGAACCAGTATCGCCTTCGGCTTGCTGGTAGTCTTTAACAATTGCTGCTTTTTCTTGGGCTGATAATGCCATGCTACTATCTCCAATATGCGTTAACTTTAACTTAATTTATGGCCTATCCGTGCATATTTACAGATAGGTCAACACTCAACTTAACGATTATTCGCTGTGCTGAGCAATCAAACGACGCGGCGTAATACGCCCATCATCCAATACTTCTCCCATACCGATAAACAAACCGGTTTCATCTTTAAGCCTAACCAGGCCTTCAGTGGGAGCGTTAGGTACAAAAACTGCCTGACCTAATCGAATATAATAACTCGAAGGTTCATCAACTTCCACTAATGGTAGATGATTAACCGCGACTTCTGCCGGAATTAACAAGGCATCCATTTCAGCAAAGGCTTCTTTGTCACGTAATGCCTGCAATTGTTCCTGAGTCACCACATCTTTTTCATGAAACTGGCCGACCTGCACACGGTGCAGCGCGGTTAGATGCCCACCCACCCCTAAAGCTGCTGCGGTATCTTCGGCCAAGGAGCGAATATAAGTGCCTTTTGAGCTGCGTACATAGACATCCGCCTCGGCTTTTTCGCCAGGCCTAAACGCTTTTAAGCTGTATTCAAAGATGGTGATATCACGTGCCTTTCTGGCAATTTCAATGCCTTGTCTAGCCAGCTTATATAAAGGCTGACCATCCACTTTTAAGGCCGAATACATCGGAGGTACTTGCTTGATTTCACCGGTTAACGTAGCAATTGCGGCCAATAAATTTTCTTCAGTAATATGTGATGCGTCACTGCTATCGACTAACTCACCTTCGGCATCACCGGTTGACATCAACTCGCCAAACTTGATGGTAGCAGTATATGCCTTATCGGCATTCAATAAGAATTGGGAAAATTTGGTGGCTTCACCTAGGCAAATCGGCAGAACACCGGTAGCCATAGGGTCTAAACTGCCGGTATGCCCGGCTTTTTGCGCAAAAAAGACACCTTTAACCTGCTGCAACGCCCTGTTAGAGCTTCCACCCTTAGGTTTATTCAGCAGTAAGATGCCATCAACGGCTCGACCTTTACGTCGCCTAGCCATTAGGAATCGGCGTCTTCAGAATTTTCATCAGAGTCCGACTCTGATTCATCCTTCGGATGTAAACTATCCTCTTTCACGGCAGTATCTATCAATGACGACAGGTACGAACCACGAGAAACAGATTCATCATAAACAAAACGCAACGCAGGCGTAGTACGCCAGGTTGTGGATTTAGCGATCATCGAACGTAGAAAACCGGCTGCACCATTTAAAGCATTTAACGGCTCTACGGATGCGGCCTTGTCTTCACAGCCCATAATCGTGACATAGACCTTAGCATGGCTAAGATCACGACTCACTTCCACATCGGTTACAGAAACCATGGTTAGACGAGGGTCACGTATCTCACGCTGTATCAATAAAGACAGGTCTCGGCGTAAATAATCCGCGACCCGCGTTTGGCGGCTAAAGTCTCTTGCCATAGTGTATTGCTACTCTTCTCTATTGAGGGGCTAGACCCTTAAAGGGATCTAGCAATCTCATTGACTTCAAATACTTCGATCTTATCGCCAGCTTTAACGTCTTTATAATCTTTAACCCCGATACCACACTCAGTACCTGATGGCACCTTGGCAACATCGTCTTTAAAGCGACGTAATGATTCCAGCTCGCCTTGATAAATAACCACATCATCACGTAATACACGAATCGGTTTATTATGATGGATGGTGCCTTCAATAACGATAGAACCTGCGATCAAGCCAAATTTCGGTGAAGTAAACACTTCACGTACTTCAGCGACACCAACAATTTCTTCACGCATTTCAGGTGACAACATACCCGACAACGCGGCAGTCACATCATCGATAATATCGTAGATAACGCTGTAATAACGTAGATCCAGGCCTTCTTTTTCAACCAACTTACGTGCCGAACCTTCAGCCCTAACGTTGAAACCAAAGATCACTGCGCCCGCAGTTAATGCTAAATTAACATCGGTTTCGGTGATACCACCCACACCGGAAGAGATAATATTCACTGCAACTTCATCGTTGCCGATTTGCAATAGTGAAGAGCTCAAGGCTTCCAATGAACCACGTACATCGGTTTTAAGAACCACATTCAGAATCTGTTTATTCGCAGACGTCATGTTCTCAAACATATTTTCCAGTTTAGCGGTTTGCTGTCTAGCCAAACGTGCCTGGCGATCCCTATCATTACGGAACTGCGCCACTTCACGGGCTTTCTTCTCAGATTCAACCACATAGAATTCAGCACCTGCACCCGGAGCCGAGTTAAGACCTAAAATCTCAACCGGAATCGAAGGACCCGCCTCTTTACAAGGTTTGCCGTTCTCATCAATCATCGCTCGTACTTTACCGAATGCATCACCGGCGATAACAACCTGACCTGGCTCTAACACACCGTTTTGTACCAGTAAGCTGGTAACAATACCGCGGCCTTTATCCAGACGTGACTCAATAACCACACCTTTAGCCGGAATATCGGTAGCAGCAGATAACTCTAATAGCTCCGATTGTAAAATCAGCGATTCGAGTAATTCATCAATACCTTGGCCGGTATGTGCTGACACTTCAATAAACTGTGTATCACCACCCCATTCTTCAGGGATAACATCTTTGGCAGCCAATTCGTTTTTAACGCGATCTGAATCTGCGCCTTCTTTATCAGATTTATTTATTGCCACCACTATCGGTACGCCTGCTGCTTTTGCATGCTGAACCGCTTCTTCGGTTTGAGGCATTACACCATCATCAGCCGCTACAACCAGGATAACAATATCAGTTGCCTGGGCACCACGTGCACGCATCGCGGTAAACGCGGCATGTCCAGGTGTATCCAGGAAGGTGATCATACCCTTGTCGGTTTCTACATGATAAGCACCGATATGTTGGGTAATACCACCGGCTTCACCCTTAACAACATGTGCCTTACGGATATAATCCAGTAATGACGTTTTACCGTGATCAACATGGCCCATAACGGTAACAACCGGCGCACGTGTTTCCTGAGTACCAAATTCTTCTCTTAATGCAGCCAACAAGGCATCTTCTAATTCGGTTTCGCTGACAAGCTTAACCGTATGCCCCATTTCTTCAACAGCTAACGTTGCCGTATCAATATCTAAAGACTGGTTCACGGTCGCCATTACGCCCATGCCCATCAATATTTTGATCAACTCACCGGCTTTAACATTCATCTGCTGAGCCAGGTTAGACACAGATGTGCTTTCACCTACTTCAACGTCGATGACCTGCATTTCAGTTGGCGCTTCAAAAGCCTGCGTCTCTACATTGATACGCTTACCTTTACGGTGACGCGATCTTACTTCGTAGTTATTATCCAGACGGCCTTTCATATTATGACCGCGGCCTTTGCCACGAGACTTATTATCTTTGCCACCGCGCATACGCAGTTTTTTATCTTTAGGATCTTGCGACGTAGGCGCATCCTTAAGACGTTTAGGACGCGCTACTTTCTTCTCTTTCTTATCGGCAGTGTCAGAAGTAGAATCAGAAGTTTTGCTTTTAGCTAAAGTTTCACGCTGCTTAGCCGCCTGAGCCGCCAGTTCTTGCCTTTTCTTCTCAGCAACCTCTTCAGCCAGACGCTTTTCTTCAGCACGGGCTTTTTGTCTAACAGCACGTTCTTCTTCGTCAATTTTCACTTGTTCACGGCGCTTGGCCTGAGCCAATTGACGCATCACTTCAGGGTCAGTAGGGTCAGCTTTTGCCTTCGCTTCTAACGCTTCTTTTTCTTGTCTTGCTGCATCGGCAGCCGCATGGGCCAATTCTTCAGCAACACGGGCCGCTGCTTCTTCAGCCGCAGCCATCGCCGCAGCTACTGCCGCAGCCTGACGTGCTTCCAGCTCTTTAGCATCAGCTATCGCTTTTGCTTCAGCAGCTACTTTTTCAGCTTCTGCTTTTTTAGCGGCTTTATCTTCCTGCGCCTTAGTAGCACGCGCCTCATTGGCAGCGGCTTCTTCAGCCGTTGGCGGTTGAGACTCTTCTGCCTGCTTGCTTATTTCAGCCTGAACCTTTTCAGACTGCACTGAATCACCTTCAGCATCGCCTTCACCCGGCTTTGTCACTGCACGTTTTTTACGCACCTCAACATTGACGGTTTTTTTACCGGCCGACTTTAACGTACTGGTGGTTTTACGCTTTAACGTAATTTTTTTCTTGGGCTTAGCTTCTGCATCAGCGCCATGGCTCTTCTGCAAATGCTTTAATAAGCTTTTTTTGTCTGCATCAGAGACAATCTCGTCGGCAGCGCTATGCGCTAAACCCGCATCATTCATCTGAGCCAGCAATCTTTCAACAGGCGTGCCTACTGATTCTGCTAATTGTGTAACTGTAACTTCTGCCATTCGATATCTCTCCTATCGACGGTTAGTCGGATAGAGTTTTATTCTTCGCCTTCAAACCATGGTGCGCGTGCAGTCATAATTAACGCAGCAGCTTTCTCTTGATCCAGGCCCTCAACAGTTTCTAACAAGTCATCTACAGCTTGCTCGGCCAAATCTTCCATAGTCACGATGCCATTACTGGCTAGTTGATAAGCTAATTGCTTATCCATACCTTCCATTGTCAACAGATCTTCCGCCGGTTCGTTAGAACCTAGCTTCTCTTCTTTTGCAATCGCCTGTGTTAACAAGGCATCTTTTGCTCTAGAGCGCAGCTCTTCGGCAATGTCCTCGTCAAATCCTTGAATATTCGCCATTTCTTCCAATGAAATATAGGCCACATCTTCTAAAGAAGTGAAACCTTCATCCACTAGCATCTCGGCTAAATCATCATCAACATCTAAAGCACCCAGGAAAACATCCAGAATCTGTCCAGATTCTGACTGCTGCTTGGCCTGCCAATCTTCAACACTCATCACGTTAATACGCCAACCGGTTAAATCACTGGCTAAACGTACATTCTGCCCGGCTCTACCAATCGCCTGAGCCAAATCAGTTCCCACAACGGCAACATCCATCGCGTGCGTATCTTCATCAACAACAATAGACTCTACTTCAGCAGGGGCCATCGCATTGATAACTAGCTGAGCAGGGTTATCATCCCAAAGAATGATGTCTACTCGTTCGCTATTAAGCTCACCAGAAACAGCCTGTACCCTTGCACCACGCATACCTACACAGGCACCTACGGGATCGATACGACCATCATTGGATTTCACCGCAATTTTTGCACGTGAACCTGGGTCTCTGGAAGCTGCCATAATTTCGATAACCTGTTCGGAAATCTCTGGCACTTCAATCTTAAATAACTCAATCAGCATTTCAGGGCAGGAGCGGCTTAACATCAGCTGCGGGCCACGATTTTCAGGGTTGATATCTTTCAATATCGCCCGAACTCTATCGCCCATACGGAAAATTTCTCTAGCGATAAGCTCTGACTTAGGCAATAACGCTTCTGCATTCCCGCCCAGATCAACAATAATATTATCTCTAGTGACTTTCTTGATCGTGCCGTTCAGTAAATCACCTATACGGTGTTTATACTGTTCAACGACTTGTGCACGCTCTGCTTCACGTACTTTCTGCACCATAACCTGCTTCGCAGTTTGTGCAGCAATACGGCCAAAATCGACATTATCAATCTGCATCTCGTGGGTCTCGCCCACTTCCAGATCGATGCCAAAATCGTCTTTGGCCTCACTGACATAAATCTGCACACCCAACTCAGCCATCTCATCATCAGACACAACGGTCCAACGACGGAAAGTTTCGTAATCGCCTGTATGTCGATTAACCACAACGTATATGTCGGATTCTTCGTCATCAAAACGTTTTTTGGTTGCAGTTGCTAATGCTTCTTCTATTGCTTCATAAATAACGGCTTTTTCAACGCCCTTTTCATTTGAAACAGCTTCTGCAACTAATAGTATCTCTTTGCTCATCTCACAGCCTCTTTAAGCATTAATCCTTTGATACGACATTCGCTTTATCGATGGCATCAATAGGTAATATGAATTCTTCGTTATCAATACGAACAACCACATCTTCACCTTCCACCGCTGTTAATGTACCTGAAAATTTACGTCTACCATCAAAAGGTGCACGTAATTTAATTTCTACCCAACTATCTACGTATTTCTTGTAGTGATCCAATTTAAATAAAGGTCTATCCATGCCTGGAGATGATACTTCCAGCGTATATTCTGTGCTGATAGGATCTTCCACATCTAAAATGCCAGAAACTTGATGACTCACCGCAACACAGTCATCAACCAGAATACCTTTATCTCTATCAATATAGACACGTAGCACCGAATGCTTACCTGCAGAGACAAGTTCCAAGCCCCACAACTCATAACCCAAGGCTAGCACCGAAGGCTCTATAAGCTCTTGAATTTTATGAACATTCGCCACTAAACAAGTTCTCCAGAAACAAAAAATGGGCACTAGGCCCAATCAAAACAACCGCAACATCACATCAGTTACGATCAAATTTTAATCCAGCGATTAGCAAAGCCATTGCGCTAGAAGACATTAAATCTTGGGCGGGATTATAGGTAGTCAGCCCCCGCGGGTCAATGCCAAAAGCCAATCTAATCCATATAAAAAAAGCGCCTATAGGCGCTTTTTACTTTTTGGTGCCGAAGGCGGGACTTGAACCCGCACGAGCATAGCTCACCACCCCCTCAAGATGGCGTGTCTACCAATTCCACCACTTCGGCTAAACTTTTATACTGAGGCTCTACTCCGGAACACTCTTTGCCTCTACAGCAGGAACATCAGCTGCATCTACAGAAGGTACATCAACAACATCAAGCACTGGGATTTCGTCATTAACTGGCACAGAAATAGCCTCAAGTGCCGGCACTTCAATTTGCATCTGACCCAAACCTTCAGATTTTTGCTTGGCAAAATAACCCAAAGTTAAGCTCGTGGCGAAGAAGACAGCCGCTAAAATTGAGGTCCAACGGGTCAGCATATTGCCACCACCAGCCACACCTAATACCGTTTGAGAAGCACCACCACCAAAAGAGGCACCCGCTTCAGCACCCTTACCTTGCTGCAACATAATCAGACCTAAAATTGCCAAGGCCACCAATACATGAATAATTAAAACCAGTTGTTCAGGCATGTTCACTCCGCCGCGTTACAAATTGCGCTAAATTCTTCAGCTTTTAATGATGCACCGCCTACCAGCGCACCGTCTATATCTTCCATAGCAAACAGTTCAGCCGCATTTGCCGCCTTTACACTGCCACCGTATAAAACTTGTAATTGTTCTGCTATCGCCGCATCGTGCTCGCTAAACAAGTCTCGAATCGCCGCATGTACATCTTGCGCCTGCTCGGCAGAAGCTGTTTTACCTGTACCAATTGCCCAGATCGGCTCATAAGCTACAACTGCATAATTAAATGCAGCAATACCAACCGCATCGATAACAGCTTTTAACTGCGCCGTTAACACGGCGATATAATCACCGCCTTCACGCTGCTCCAGGCTCTCACCAATGCACAAAACCGGCGTTAAACCTTGAGCCTGCGCCTGCTTAAATTTATTAGCCACTACCGCATCGGATTCAACATAATATTCACGGCGCTCAGAGTGACCCACCAATACATATTTACAATCAAACTCAGCCAGCATCTTTGCCGACACCTCACCGGTATAGGCCCCCTGATCTACAGATTCAGCACAAATATTTTGCGCACCCAGCTGTATAACAGAATCAGCTATTTGCGCTTTCACCGCATCGATATAAAGCGCAGGAGGACAAACGGCGACCACAGAATTAGATAATGACGAAGGCAATAATTCCAACAAGCCTGCTAACAGCTGCTCATTGCCTGAACGACTGCCGTGCATCTTCCAATTACCTATGACTAAATTCTGTCGCATAATACCCCCTAAAAATGGCCGCCAATACTACCTAAAGCCTAATCAAACCACAAGCAGGCGACACTTATTGTTATGGTTATTATTCACTGCCGGCTTTTTCAACAACCGCCGCCAAAGCCTCAACATGCTCAATAACCTGGGCTTCAGTTTCCGCCTCAACCATGACACGCACCACTGGCTCCGTACCTGAAGGCCGTAATAGCACACGCCCCTTATCACCTAAAGCTTTTTCTGCCACCGCACAGGCCTTCACAACATCGTCATGCACCGCAATGGCCTTCTTATCTTTGACCCGCACATTTATCATCTTCATCGGGAATTTTTTAACCCCCGCCAGAGCAGACTCCAAATCTTTACCACTGACCTTTAACGCCTGCAACAACTGCAATGCCGCAACAATGCCATCACCCGTGGTTGTTACATCACCACAAATAATATGCCCGGATGACTCACCACCTAACGACCAACCTTGTTTATGCATTAAAGCCTTCACATAACGATCCCCAACATCAGCCCGGGCAAAACCCAAACCCAAGCCCTTGATAGCCAGTTCAACACCCATATTGGTCATTAATGTACCCACAACACCGGTTTTATCTGAGCCACTGAATTGCGAGGCGATGATATATAACATTTCATCTCCATCAATCAGATTACCCATTTTATCGACAAACATGACTCTATCGCCGTCACCATCAAAGGCGATACCCATATCAGCTCGCACCTCTATCACCTTGGCCTGAAGCGCAGCTGGCGATGTAGAACCCACCGCCTCATTGATATTTAAGCCGTCAGGCTCTGTGCCGATAGCAATAATTTCAGCACCTAATTCACGAAATACATTCACCGCGATATGATAGGTCGCACCATGAGCGCAATCCAATACGATGCGTAAACCTTTTAAGCTAAAGCTTAATGGCACGGTACTTTTACAATATTCTATATATCTACCTGCCGCATCATCGATACGATTCACCTTACCCAGGTGCTCTGAATCCACACAGGTTAACGATTTATCCAAATAGGATTCAATCGCCACTTCAGCAGCATCATCCAACTTCACCCCATCGGCGGAGAAAAATTTAATGCCATTATCATGATAGGGATTATGCGATGCCGAGATAACAATACCTGCCTGCGCATGAAAAGTACGGGTTAAATAGGCAATAGCCGGGGTTGGCATAGGCCCCAGTAATTTAACATCAACACCCGCAGCGACCAGCCCTGCCTGCAACGCAGATTCAAACATATAACCCGAGATACGTGTATCTTTACCGATAATGATCGTATTAGTTTCACCGCTATTATTTTCGGCAAAATAACGCCCAACCGCCCACCCCAAATGCAACGCGAAATCCGGCGTAATAGGGTGCTCACCCACCAAACCACGGATACCATCTGTTCCAAAATATTTTCTAGCCATTACAACATTCCATTCGAACTTATTTGTTAAGCTTAAGTTTTTAACACTTCACCGACATTACAGCTTCGGCCATTCTAACGGCATCCACCGTTTCTTGCACATCATGTACACGAATTATTTTTGCACCACGCTCAACTGCCATAACAGCCAAAGCCAAACTGGCCGGTAAACGTCGATCAACAGCACGATCTAGCACATGACCAATCATCGATTTTCGCGACAACCCCACCAGTAAAGGCAGGCCAAACTTCCCGATAGATTCCAGCTCAGCTAGCAAGGTTAAATTATGCTTAAGCGCCTTGCCAAAACCAAAGCCAGGATCCAGTAAGATTTTCTCTTTTGCTATGCCCGCTGCGACACAGGCCTGAATACGATTATCAAAAAAAGCCTTCACCTCGATTAAAATATCCTGATAAGCCGGATTATCCTGCATCGTCGCAGGCGCGCCCTGCATATGCATCAAACAAACGGGTAAATCGGCCTTAGCGGCAGCCAACATCGCACCATCTCGCTGAAGAGCCCTGACATCATTAATAAGCCCCACTCCAGCTTCGCCCGCCTCACTGATGACCGCCGCAGTTGATGTGTCCACCGACACCACCACATCCAACTCTTTTTTAATGCACTCGATAACCGGTATAACTCTATCCAACTCCTGCTGCTCAGACACCGAGGCCGCGCCTGGGCGTGTAGACTCCCCACCCACGTCTAAAATCGTAGCGCCCTGACCCAACATCAATACCGCTTTTTCCAACACCAAATCCAGCGACAACCCAGCACGACCATGCAAGACGCCACCATCAGAGAAGGAATCTGGCGTAACATTTAATATACCCATCACCTGCACCAAAGACAGATCCAGATTTTTATCACCACAACGAAGAAAATGCTTATTCATAAATGACTATCAAAGAGACTTAAACAAAAAAAGCCGCCTAATGGCAGCTTATTAAAAACGAAAGGAACTTAATGCTCTACAGCAGGATCTGCGACACCGGCATCATCACTTGAATCATCCGATTTTTTTTCTTCGTCGCCATCTTTAGCCGCTGGCGGCGCACCACCATCCCAACCTTTAGGCGGACGCACTTCACGTCGATTCATTAAATCATCTACCTGGCCAGAATCCAGCGTCTCAAATTCCATCAACGCGCTCTTCATCGCATGCAGAATATCTACATTATCCATCAGGATCTTTCTGGCCTTCTCATAACACTCATCGATAATCTTGCGCATTTCACTATCGATAATTTCACCGGTAGCTGAGGAAAACTCATCCTTGCCCATTTCATTTACGGTATACAATAGAGGCCCCAATACATCAGACAAACCCCAGCGTGTAATCATCGCCCTGACCATTTTAGTAGCATGCTCAATGTCACTCATAGCCCCGGTAGTCACACCATCAACACCCAAAATCATCTCTTCGGCAATACGCCCACCATATAGAGAACAGATACGGCCAATCAAATAACGCTTGGATTCAGAGATTTTATCCTCTTCAGGCAGATACATCGTCACACCTAAAGCTCTACCCCTTGGGATAATCGTCACCTTATGAATAGGGTCATGCTCTGGCATCAACCAGCCAACAATCGCATGCCCTGATTCATGATAGGCCGTATTCTCTTTTTCCTTCTCCGACATCACCATAGACTTACGCTCCGCACCCATCATGATCTTATCGCGGGCTTTCTCCATCTCCTCCATCGCAACAACACGCTTATTGCCTTTGGCAGCAAACAGAGCAGCCTCATTAATTAAGTTGGCTAATTCAGCACCTGAAAAACCCGGTGTACCTCTGGCAAGCACCGATGCAACAACATCATCGGCCAGCGGCACTTTACGCATATGCACTTTTAAAATTTGCTCTCTACCACGAATATCCGGTAAACCCACCACAACCTGCCTATCAAAACGCCCTGGTCGCAACAACGCTGTATCCAATACATCCGCACGGTTTGTTGCCGCGATAACGATGACACCGTCATTACTCTCAAAACCATCCATTTCTACCAACAACTGATTGAGTGTCTGCTCACGCTCATCATGACCACCACCCATACCGCCGCCCCTATGGCGACCTACTGCATCAATTTCATCGATAAAGATAATGCAGGGGCTGTGTTTTTTGGCGGTTTCAAACATATCACGTACACGTGACGCACCTACACCGACAAACATCTCTACAAAATCAGAACCTGAAATAGCGAAAAAAGGCACTTTCGCCTCACCGGCTACGGCTTTTGCCAATAAAGTCTTACCGGTACCCGGAGGCCCTGTTAATAACAAACCACGTGGAATTTTCCCGCCCAAACGCTGATATTTCCCGGGGTCACGCAAGAAATCGACCACTTCCTGCACTTCCTCTTTAGCTTCATCACAGCCTGCCACATCACCAAACGTGGTTTTAATTTGATCTTCGGGTACCAAACGCGCCTTGGATTTACCAAACGACATTGGCCCACCTTTACCACCACCTGCGCCACCTTGCATTTGACGCATAAAAAACATAAACACGGCGATAATAATTAAAATCGGGAAACTGGCGACTAACAGCTGCATCCAGATACTTTGTTTTTCAGGTTTCACACCCTCTACCGCAACATTATGCTCCAGCAGATCATTGATCAGCTGAGGATCTTCCAGCATAGGACGCACAACATCAAAGCGCTCACCACTACTCATTACACCAATGATATCCTGCCCATTGATCTTCACCGACTGCACCCGACCTTGTTGCACAGACGCTACAAAATCACTGTAAGCCATAGCCGACTGATCTTTCACGGGTGAAAAATTAGCGAATATAGAAACCAGAATGACAGCGATGACCAGCCATAACAGCAGATTTTTTGCCATATCGTTCAATGAAATATCCTCAACCGTTTAATACGATTATTTATCTAAATAAGTTTTAAATTCTGTATCTATAGTTTAGCAAAAGCTAGCCCTTAAAGCCCTTTGCCAGCAAATAAGTTTCTCGGGATCTGGCCCTGGATGATTCAGGTTTACGCGTAATAACCTTATCAAAGTCCTGCTTCAAGGCTGCCAAATATTCCTGAAAGCCCTCACCCTGAAAAACCTTGGTTAAAAACATACCGCCAGGCTTTAACACCTGCCTCGCCAAATCATGCGCCAACTCCACTAAATACATGGCCGCAGGTTGATCTACATCTTTTACCCCACTCATATTGGGGGCCATATCCGAAATTACAAGGTCTACCGGCTGATTATTTATCGCCGCCATTATTTCTTCAAAAACCGCATCTTCGGTAAAATCACCCTGGATAAATTTCACATCGGGTAACGCATCCATGGGTAATATATCAGAAGCAATTAACCTGCCCCTGCCACCTATCACCCTAGAGGTCACCTGCGACCAACTGCCCGGCGCCGAGCCAAGATCGATCACTGTCATGCCAGGCTTAAGGATTTTATCCTTTTCATGGATTTCTAATAATTTAAAACAGGCACGCCCTCGATAACCCTGTTTTTTCGCCTCTTTGACATAATGATCGTCAAAATGCTCATCTAACCACCGATTACTACTCTTTGATCTTGCCATGATTGATCTAACACACGATTTTAAAATTAATTTACGTTACAATTCGCCCTCAGAACAGAGGAATTGCCACTATGGCGCTTGAGCAAAAAAAAATCAAACAACTTCGTACAATTGGCCATCAGTTAAAGCCGGTTGTAATTGTCAGTGAAAATGGCCTAAGTGAAAATGTCGTTGCCGAATTAAACCGAGCTTTAGATGATCACGAGCTGATCAAGGTTAAATTTGTCTTTGAAGATAGGGATGCCAAAAAAGCCGCCATTGAGAGCATGGCCAAGATACTAAAAGCCGACATCGTTCAATCTATTGGAAAAGTTGCGCTGGTTTATCGCCTGGCCAAACGCACCAATAAAAAACTATCTAATCTGCACCGTCCTATATAGAACATTGCACCTTAGAGATTAAAGGAGCCGCCATGGCCATTATTATCAGCCTTTTAGGCCTATACATTTTCTGCGTCACATTTGTGCGCAGACGCTCGGCAAACCCATTCCCATTGACGCGTCAACTCAGCGACTTTTCGACGTTTATGGTGCCCTTTAATCTACCGGCCTATTTTTTATCAAAGCTTCCAACCACCGCCACCGTAGATCCAAAACTTGCGCCCGAACTGGCGATCCTCAAAGATAATTGGGAAGTCATACGTGACGAGGCCTTAGCACTTTGGGAGCTAGGCCATATCGATGTAGGCGAGGACCTGCCCGGCAGCAGCTTCTATAGAGATAATCGCTGGAAGAGTTTCTACCTAAAACTCTACGACCACGACATTCCGTCAGCCAAAGCCATGGCCCCAAAAACCATGGCCTTGATTGAACAGGTTCCAGGCATGAATCTGGCATTATTCGCCGTATTAATGCCAGGCAAACAAATCAACAAACATCAAGACCCGTTTGCCTATACGTTACGTTACTCACTGGGATTAAGCACTCCCAATAGTGAAGACTGCTATATCAGCATCAACGACGAAAAACATACCTGGCGTGATGGCGAAGCGGTTTTATTTGATGAAACCTATATGCACTACGCCACCAACAAAACCGACATGCCACGTATCATCTTGATGACTGATATCGATCGCCCATTAAAAATCCTGTGGGTACAGAAATTTTATGCCGCCTTCGGCAGCTTTTTCAACGGCCTGTTTTTAGTCGATAACGTCGATCAAAGCATCAACGGTATTGGCAATAAACTGGGCAAAGGCTTAAACGCCTATAAAGCATTCTTAAAATCCTTTAAAAAGAAAAATAAACCTGCCTATATTGCCTCCAAGGTGATTATTATAGGTGGCTTATTACTTTGGATTGCATCCAAAATCATCTAAGGTTTAAGCAAAAACAGACACAAAAAAAGGCAGACCCGCAATATGCAGGCCTGCCTTTTTAATGACCAAAATAGCTCTTTAGATATATTTCACATCATCAATTTCATACACAATATCACCACCGGGTGCATTAACAACCACATCATCACCCGACTCTTTACCAATCAACGCCCTGGCAATCGGCGAATTAATCGAAATCTTGCCGTTTTTCACATCCGCCTCATCATCACCCACCAACTGATAAGTGACGGTTTGCTCAGTATCCACATTCAATAAATCAACCGTGGTACCAAAGATAACCTTATCGGAAGCAGGCAACGCAGTGATATCAATCACCTGCGCCTCAGCCAGCTTACCTTCAATTTCCTGAATACGCCCCTCGCAGAAACCCTGCTCGTCTCTTGCCGCATGATATTCAGCATTCTCTTTCAGATCACCATGTGCACGTGCAACAGCAATATCCGCGATAATGCGAGGCCTAATCACAGTTTTTAATTCATCCAACTCAATACGCAGGGCTTTTTCACCGCCTACGGTCATAGGTACTCTAGCCATAATAGTTCCTCCCTCTTATGCGCCTATTTATGCAGTTATACGCTTATGTAAATCTTGCAGACTACGTACTTCTTTTTCTTCACCAAAGGCTATTGCCTTGCAAATAGCATCACCACCGGCCAGCGTTGTGGTGTAACAAACTTTTTTCATCAACGCCGAACGACGAATCATCGAAGAGTCTTCAATCGCCTTACGACCTTCGGTGGTATTGATAATCAGATCAATCTCACCGTTGATAATACTATCAACAACATGTGGCCTGCCTTCGGACATTTTATTAACTTTTTCAACATCCATGCCGGCCTCAGCCAATACCTTAGCCGTGCCACCGGTAGCAATCAATTTAAAACCGATATCCAATAGCTGACGTGCCACCGAAATCAAACCCACTTTATCCACATCACGTACCGATAAAAACGCCGTACCTGAAGCCGGTAATTCATCACCCGCACCAGCAGCTGCCTTGGCAAAGGCTTCGGCGAAACTATCACCTACACCCATTACCTCACCGGTAGATTTCATTTCTGGCCCAAGAATCGGGTCAACACCCTGGAATTTGGCAAACGGGAATACCGCTTCTTTAATATTAAAATACGGCGGCGTGATTTCTGACGTAAAACCTTGATCAGCCAGGGAAGTACCCGCCTGACAACGTGCCGCAATCTGGGCTAACGAAACACCAATACACTTGGAGACAAACGGCACGGTACGTGAAGCTCTAGGATTCACCTCAATCACATAGATCTCACCGTCTTGTAATGCCAACTGCACATTCATCAAACCCACAACACCTAATTCCAGCGCCATACGCTTACACTGCTCACGCATCTCATCCAGTAAATCATCAGAAATGCTATAAGGCGGCAAACTACAGGCCGAGTCACCCGAGTGAACACCTGCCTGCTCGATATGCTGCATTATCGCACCAATAACCACTTCTTTACCGTCAGATACTGCGTCAACATCCATCTCTATCGCCGCATTCAAGAATCTATCCAGCAATACAGGTGAATCATTAGATACCTGTACCGCTTCGCGCATATAACGCGTTAACTCTTCTTCTTTATAAACGATTTCCATCGCTCTGCCGCCCAATACATAAGACGGACGCACAACCAAGGGATAACCAATTTCATTGGCTGCCTGTATAGCAGCCTCTGCTGAACGTACGGTTCTGTTTTCAGGCTGCTTTAAACCTAAACGCTGCAGCATTTGCTGGAAACGCTCTCTATCTTCAGCTCTATCAATCGCCTCAGGTGAAGTACCAATAATCGGCACACCCGCAGCTTCTAATTCACGCGCTAATTTAAGTGGTGTTTGCCCACCAAACTGCACGATAACACCTTTGGGTTTTTCGATATCAACAATCGCCAAAACGTCTTCTAACGTTACCGGCTCAAAGTATAGGCGATCAGATGTATCGTAATCGGTAGATACAGTTTCCGGATTACAGTTAATCATAATCGTTTCATAACCGTCTTCACGCATCGCTAAAGCGGCATGCACACAGCAGTAATCAAACTCGATACCTTGACCAATACGGTTAGGACCGCCACCAATGATTAGAATTTTATCGCGGTCGGAGACATTCGCCTCACATTCCTCTTCATACGTGGAATACATATAGGCAGTATCAGAGGAAAATTCAGCCGCGCAAGTATCAACACGCTTGTAAACAGGTTTAACACCTAAAGCGGTACGATGTTTACGGAAGGTCTTTTCGGTCACTGCCAACAACTGCGACAAACGTAGATCAGAGAAACCTTTACGCTTTAAACGGTAAATCTCATCGGCCGTTAATTCAGAGAAGGCCTTGGTTGCCAGCGCCTGCTCAGACTTAATAATGTCTTCAATTTGAACCAGGAACCAGGGATCAACATCGGTATGCTCATTCACCTCTTCAACACTCAAGCCTAAACGGAAGGCATCACCGATATACCAAATACGGTCGGCACCGACATTACGTAATTCTGAAATAATGGTCTCACGCGCATCATCCGCCGTTAAATCCACAACCGGGTCGAAGCCACATTTATCCACTTCCAAGCCTCTTAAGGCTTTTTGCATAGACTCCTGGAAAGTACGACCAATCGCCATCACTTCACCGACAGACTTCATCTGGGTTGATAAACGATTTTCGGCAGCGGCAAATTTTTCAAAGGTAAAACGTGGAATTTTGGTGACTACATAATCGATAGCCGGCTCAAACGAGGCAGGTGTTTTACCACCGGTAATATCGTTAGCCAACTCATCCAGGGTATAACCAATCGCCAACTTCGCAGCAATTCTTGCAATCGGAAAGCCGGTCGCCTTAGAAGCCAAAGCCGATGAACGCGAAACCCTTGGGTTCATCTCGATAATAACCAGGCGGCCGGTCTTGGGACACATGCCAAACTGTACGTTAGAACCACCGGTTTCAACACCAATCTCACGTAATACAGCCAAAGAGGCGTTACGTAGAATTTGATACTCTTTATCGGTCAGCGTTTGTGCAGGTGCCACAGTGATGGAATCACCGGTATGCACACCCATCGCATCGAAGTTTTCAATCGCACAGACGATGATACAGTTGTCGTTTTTATCACGCACAACTTCCATCTCGTATTCTTTCCAACCAATTAAAGATTCATCAATTAACAACTCTTTAGTGGGTGACAGATCTAAACCACGCTCACATATCTCAACAAATTCTTCTTCGTTGTAAGCGATACCGCCACCCGAGCCACCCATGGTGAAAGAAGGGCGGATAATACAGGGGTAACCCAGATCTTCTCGAATTTCCAGCGCCTCTTCAATAGAGTGCGCAATGCCCGACCTAGGTGTTGCCAGACCAATGCGCTTCATCGCATCATCAAACAACTTACGGTCTTCGGCCATGGCGATGGATTCTTTGGTCGCACCGATCATCTCTACATTGTACTTTTCCAATACGCCGTGTTTATCCAGATCCAAGGCACAGTTCAGAGCCGTTTGACCACCCATAGTAGGTAATAAAACATCCGGACGCTCTTTGGCTATAATTCTCTCAACCGTCTGCCACTGCACAGGCTCGATGTACGTTGCATCCGCCATTGAAGGGTCGGTCATGATCGTGGCAGGGTTAGAGTTAACCAATATGACTCGGTAACCCTCTTCGCGCAAAGCTTTACAGGCCTGAGCACCGGAATAATCAAATTCACAGGCCTGACCGATAACAATCGGGCCAGCACCTATAATTAATACGGATTTTATGTCAGTTCTTTTTGGCATAGTGTCGCTCTTCTCTTATCCGTTAATTTAATTATTTAGACATCAGATCAATAAAATGATCAAACAATGGCGCAACATCATTTGGGCCCGGGCTGGCTTCAGGGTGACCCTGAAAGCTAAACGCAGGTTTATCGGTGCGGTGAATACCCTGCAGACTGCCATCAAATAAAGATTTATGTGTGGCTTTTAAGTTTGCAGGTAAAGAGGCTTCATCTACCGCAAAACCGTGATTCTGAGACGTGATCATAACCACCTTAGTGGCTAAATCCTGTACCGGATGGTTGGCACCGTGATGACCAAACTTCATTTTCACCGTTTTAGCACCGGAGGCCAACGCCAATAACTGATGGCCCAGGCAAATACCAAATACCGGAATATCAGTCTCCAGTATGGCTTTAATCGCCTCTATCGCATAAGTACAAGGCTCTGGATCACCGGGGCCATTGGATAAAAACACACCATCGGGATTAAGCGCTAAAACATCGGCTGCAAGTGTTTGCGCAGGCACTACGGTTAGCTTACAACCTCTATCTGCCAGCATACGTAAAATATTCAGCTTTACACCAAAGTCATAAGCGACAACATGGAACTTATCGGCCTTGGCATCTTTGTGGCCCTGACCCAACTCCCAAGTACCCTCTGTCCAACTTGAGATTTCTTTGCCACAAACCACTTTAGCTAAATCCATACCCGCTAAACCAGCAAAGGCCTTGGCCTTTTCTATCGCTGCGGCTTCATCAATATCAACACCGGTGATTAAACAACCACCTTGAGCACCTTTATCACGCAAGATGCGGGTTAAACGGCGTGTATCGATATCGGCGATGGAGACCACGTTATTGTCTTTTAAATAATCCGATAAGTTCTGCTCAGAACGGAAGCTACTGGCCATTAAAGGCAGATCACGAATAACCAAACCCGCCGCCCAAACATTATCTGACTCAGCATCTTCGGCGTTTACACCGGTGTTACCAATATGTGGATAGGTTAATGTGATAATTTGGCGTGCATAGGACGGATCGGTAAGAATCTCCTGATAACCTGTCATGGATGTATTAAATACCACCTCACCAACAGACTCACCTTCGGCTCCTATGGAGATTCCACGAAATACACTACCATCCGCAAGGGCTAAAATAGCTGGAACAGTCAAGACAACCTCCAAAGTTATTAAATTACTTAAGTTTAGCTTGTTAAGCCTATCTACCCAGTTTCAACGGCTATTTTAGCCACCTAAGAGAAACAAGGCTTCTTATTGAAAAAAAGCGAGAACGGGTAAACCCATTCTCGCTTTTATATATTCCTTTTATCTGCCTATTTGTAGGCCGCATCTGGCCAGCTCGAAGCCTGCTTTAATCAACATATAGCTTTCAACGCTTCTCAATTAATACTACAAATATCAGATTAGAAAACACTTGAACCAGTGTTTATTCTGGGGGCGCATTCTACGGGAGATACACCCATATTGTCCAGTTCTTTCTAGCGGCAAAACTCAGGCCTTTCAAGTAAAGACATAATACCTAACCTCATCACCATTTTCAGTGGGCTTATCCGCAGGGATACGTGCAAAACCGGTTGCCCAGGCAACCGAACTTAAGACACCCGAGCCCTGATGAGCATAAGGCTTTAAAACCGGCACGCCATTTTTCACCACCAACTGCACGCGCACAAACTCCTCTCGCTTGGGTTGTCTAGGCCTCTCTAATTGAATCGGGTATAGGCACTCGTCTTTATTCTCAGGTAAATGCTGACCCATACGACGTTGCAAAAAAGGCAATGCAAACAGCTGAAAGGTCGCAAACGCTGAAACCGGATTACCCGGCAAACCTATCAACGGCACCACTCGCCCCGCCTTATTTTTAATTTCACCCAAAGAGACTGGCTTACCCGGCTTCATCGCGACCTTCCATAATTGCACCGAACCCAACTGCTCTATCGCCGTTTTCACCCAATCGGCATCACCGACCGAGACACCACCAATGGTTAACACCACATCGGCATCAGCCGCCATTTGTTCTAAGTTCTCAACTATCAAGGCCAAATCATCGTCAACATGGCGGGCATCTACCTCACAACCCAGCGACTGAAGCTGGGCTGTTAACATCGGTAAATTAGAATTATAGATTTGACCACTTTGCAGAGTGCCCCCTACGGCAACCAACTCATCGCCGGTAGCCAATAAAGCGACTCTTAAGCGTTGATAGACACTAGCCTCGGCAATACCCACGGAGGCCAACAAGCCTATATGAGCAGGCATTAACACTGTCGCGGCAGCAACAACCTCTGCACCTTTTACGATATCTTCACCGGCGAGGCGTATATGCTGCCCCTTCTTAGGCATATCCAACACCTTTACCGAAACTAACTCGTCTTTATCATTCAGGATAAATTCACAATCTTCCTGCAGCACAACGGTATCAGCCCCCTCAGGAATAATAGAGCCGGTAAATAGGCGCACGGCCGTTTGCGTTTTTAGTGCAGCGGCGGCCATGCCAGCAAATATTTTTTGCGAAATAGGAAAAATGCCATCAGCGGGGTAATCGGAAAATTTAAAGGCGATACCATCCATTGCCGAATTATCTTGCGGTGGCACATTGATGGTGGCTGCGACAGACTCGGCTAAAACCCGGCCTTGTAACTGCACCAGAGGCAACGTTTCTTTCGCAGGCGCTAAAGCCGCAGCATTCAATAAAAACTGCTGACGTGCAGCATCAAAACTCAACATGATCATTTCCCCTACAACAGGTGATTTAACTTATAAAGATTTCAGCAAAGCCAAATAATCTTCCTGGGTATTAATATTCGGCCAAAAATTTTTTGCTGCATTTTTAACATCCACATGCTCATCTACATCGATAAATGCAACGTTCAGGCTGTTATACCAACGCAGCACCGCTCTAGCCCCGCTTGCCATATAAGCCGACAGAGAATCGTCAAGATTGCAGCGCATCATACTGATTAGAGGTTGATGCCTGCCTGCAACTTTTAAACACACAATATCGGCATCAGATTCCAGCAGCACTTGTTTAAACAGTAAAAATATCGCATCCGGCAACGCATAATTATCGCAACTCATGACCCAAAGATAATCGGCATCGGAAAAAGCCAGCGCCGATAAAATACCGGATAAAGGGCCTTCTGAGCCCAAAAAGTGATCATGAATATACACCACACCCTCGGGTTTAATCTCTTCGACATGTCTATTGTCCGCAATATATAACTTCGCCACACGCGGCAACATTACATTGAGATGATGCTGCAATAGAGATTTGCCAGCCACCAATAATTGCGCCTTGTCTTCACCCATGCGCCGGCTTTGTCCACCCGCCAAAATCAAGCCATCAATGCTGATATCTGCTGAGTTTTTCATAGGTATATACCACCACAATCCGATTGAGTGACATTATTACAGGCAGCAACACTTTTATCAGCAAATGAATTTGTTATACTCCGGCACTCATTTTATTACCTTTGATTATAACAACCGCATTAGGTCCATCATGAAACAGCTGCTTCGCTCTTTTTGTTTGTTAACGTTAGGCTTCTCTGCGTGCCATCTCGCCACAGCCGACAGCATGGAATTTGGCTTAAGCAGCGACATGGTTGAAATGGCCTATGAAGCAAACTTTGGCACCAGCTATATCAGCCGCCTCAACTACTTACACGCCGATCAAGATGAATTTAAATCCAATAGCTTCGGCGCAGGTTTATTTGCCAGCGGTGTCTCTGGTAGATTCACCACGCATTTAGGTGGCAAACTGTATTGGATGGAAGATAGCGATACTCGCAGCTACGGTATTGGCCTGGGAGGCTCTGTCGATATGGCTATCACTCCCGAATTCTCGATCAGCACAGGCATTATTTATTCGCCAGAAATCATCAACGGTGGTGATTATGAACAATATTATGACTTCGACATTCGTGCCAGCTATAAAGTGATGAAACATGCATCCCTTTATGTTGCCTACCGCAATAACGAAGCTTCAAACGATGATTTTGACTTTGAAATTTATAAAGGCGGAGTATTAGGCTTTAAATTTGCACTGTAAAGCCACGGTCAATATATCAAGGCGGCCTTATGGTCGCCAAGATTAATTCTTAAAAAACAACTCGAAGCGCAGGGTAAATTCTGCGATCTCATCAAAGTTTTTCTCTTCCGGCCAGGTCATGCTCGGTATCAACTCGGCGTAAAGCCAGTCTTCATGTAATCTTAAGCGGCAGCTAAAGTCGATAAAATAGCTGGTCACATGTGGATCGGGCATTTGTTCATAAAAACCACCGGCACGGTAGGTCAGCATTATCCGATCATCCACAACACGTGTTAACGAACTGATATTGCCGAAGGTTAATAGCCGCTGATCATGCACCCAGCGCACATCCTGTTTATTGATAAACACCAGATCATTAGCCATAGGGCGAATAAACGACAGACTTGACTGAACCGCGCCACCGTCCTGATAATAATAATACAGCGCATTTTTTGAAATCAAGCCCCAGCGCGCCGGTAAAAAAAAACGGCGGCCAAACTGAAAACGTAAAAAAGGATTAATCGGTAATCCCCCCTTGATACCCACATCCAGATTTGGCGACCAATGTTCGGCACCCCCCAAAGAGAAGCGTAGCGCCGCAGTGGCCGTATCACTGTCTCGAATCGACTGATCACCGGTGCCGGATTCCCGGTTTTGCTGCTCTAAAGATTCAAATTCTTCGGGGGATGTATCAAAGACAATACCAACGGTATCTTTTGTGCGGGGAAAGTCGGCCTTAAACCTGATATCGGATTTCGTTATAAAATGCCCGCCCTCCTGCCAGGTTTGTCCCACTCTAAGGCGTAAATAACTGGCATTGTCCACTTCACGATGATCATCGGCAATATAACTATCCACTGAATCCGCTACACTGCCCACGACATCCGAGACATAATAACGACTATTATCTACCCAATGCGGCTCTAGCGGCCCCTGCACTTCCTCATCAGTTGCTAAAGTGACGGGGCCGGCTGAGTCATTTGTAGGCGTCTGAGAGCAGGCCACACAGAATAATTGCAGGCTTAAAAAAGCAAAACAAACATATCTTTTAACCCGCAACATCATCTTATTATTGATTACCTGGCGTATTAATTCACGATTTAATGCCTACAACAGCACATTCCTCAGCTTGTGTGTTTGCATGTGGTCTTTTTATGCTAAAGTAGCGCCCTTATTTATGCTTAAAGCAGCGCCGCCTTACTTAAAAGTAGTCGGAACATCAGGGATATTATGTTGTATTTTCGCCGTCTAATACTTATTTTTGCCATTTTCGCTATTTCTGGATGTAGCTACCTCATTGAAAAGCAGAGCAATAAGTTTGCTCAGCAGATGACAGACACGCTACTGAATTTTGAAGATCCCGCCACCGTTGGTGCGGCCATGCCGACCTTCTTAATTATAACCGATAGCATCGCCAGAGCAGAAGATGCCAGTGGTGCCTCGCAGTTATCCGCCGCTCAAATTTACGGTGCTTATGCAGGCGCTTTTGTAGTCGAAGCCAAACGCAAAAAAGTCCTTAGTAATAAAGCCTTTAGCTATGCCCGTTCAGGCAGCTGTAAAAGTGATAAAAAATGGTGTGGTATCCGTGAGTTAACGAATCCAGATTTTAAAAACTTTAGCGATAAGCTAAACGCAGATGATGTAGAAATCACTTACGCCTACGCCGTCGCATGGTTATCCTATATTCAAACCCATAGTGATGACTGGGGTGCCATCGCCAATCTACCCAAGGCCAAACTATTATTAGAATCGGTGATTTTATTTGATGAAGGCTACGACCATGCCGGTGCCCATCTTTACCTGGGAGCCATCGCAACCACGTTACCCCCAGCCTTAGGTGGCAAACCCGATATAGGCCAGCAACATTTTTTGCGTGGTATAGAGCTTAGCCACGGCCGTAATCTATTAATGCAGGTTGAATATGCACGGCGCTATGCGCGCCTGTTATTTGAACAAGAATTACATCACCAGTTACTCACCGATGTATTGGCCGCCGACCCTATAGAGCCAGGGTTAACCTTGATGAATAGCTGGGCCCAGCAACAGGCAAAAGTACTGCTGGCAGATGAAAACGAGTATTTTGAATAAAAACGCAATAGACAGAGAAAGCAATTATGATGCGTAAATTATTAATCACGCTGGCACTCGGTGCCATAGCTATCAGCCTGCCTTTACAGGCGGCCACCACATTAAAAATCGCCACGCTGTCGCCGGAAGGTTCAGGCTGGATGATTGCCATGCGTGCCGCGAGCAAAGAAATCAAAGCCAAAACCGAAGGCCGGGTTAAATTCCGTTTCTATCCCGGTGGTGTGATGGGTAATGATAAGGCGGTATTAAAAAAAATCCGCTTTGGCCAACTTCAAGGGGCGGCATTTTCCGGGGGCGCACTTTCCAGCAAAGCACCCAATACACAAATTTACAGCCTTCCTCACCTGTTTAACTCCTATGGTGAAGTTGATTATGTACGTCAACACATGGATAGCTCGGTAGAAGCCGAGTTTGAAAAGGCAGGCTTCGTAAACTTTGGTTTAGCGGAAGGCGGTTTTGCTTATCTGATGTCTAAAAAACCCATTGTGGATGCCGATAAATTAAAAGATAACCGTGTTTGGGTACCCAGCGATGACCCAGCCTCTGATGCAGCGTCAACCGCCTTTGAACTTTCCCCAACACCTTTATTTTTAGGTGATGTGTTAGCAGGTTTACAAACCGACTTAATCGACTCGGTTTTTGCATCCCCTATCGCGGCCATCGCATTACAGTGGCACACCCAGGTTAAATACATTACCGACCTGCCCCTGGTTTATTTCTATGCCATCATGGCCGTTGATCAAAAAGCCTTTAAAAAAATCAGCCTTGATGATCAAAAAATCGTTAGAGAAGTTATGCGTATAGCCTTCAAAAAAGTCGACAAGCAAAACCGTAAAGATAATGAAGCGGCTTTTGTTGCATTAAAAAAACAGGGTATTGAAATGCTCACCTTAACCCCGGAACAAACCGCTGGCTGGAATAAAAGAAATCAAGCTGCCACCGATCTTTTTATCGATATTAAAGGCGGCGTGAACAGCGCAACCTATAAAAAAGCACAGCAGCTATTAAAAGAATACCGTTCACAGCAAGTCGCAAAATAAAAGACGTATGAAAGTTATTATCAAGTTTCTGCACTTTCTTGAAGACAGCACCCTGGTATCTCTGATAGCAGGCTTGCTGCTGTTAAGTATCACCCAAATCATTTTGCGTAATCTCGGCATCGCCGGTTTTATGTGGGCCGATACCGCCTTGCGTGTCGCGGTTTTATGGTTAGCTATTTTTGGTGCTATGCGCGCGAGCCGAATGAGAAATCATATCGCCATGGATCTGGTGTCACATTATGCATCACTGCCGATACAAAAACTCCTGCATAGGGTGGTCTCTTTAGCTTGCGCAGGTATCTGTGGTATCGCCGCTTTTTATTGCTGGGACTTTGTGCTCGATGAATATACGATGGGCGATATCGCCTTTTTAAATGTACCGGTCTGGTTCACCGAAAGCATCATCCCCTTTGGCTTAACCGTCATCGCTTTGCGCTTTTTCATTCAAATCTTTTTCTTCATCCCGCCAAGTGATGAAGAAAGCGCCACAAAATAACGGCTTATATCGTGCTTACCCTTTTAGGATTTATCGCCATTCTCCTGCTAGCTATTGCAGGGGCTCCCATATTTACATCCATTCTCGGCGCAGCTATGTTCGGTTTTTATATTACCGACATTCCGCTACAAATTATCGCCATAGAACTCTATCGCATCGCCGATACACCCATGCTGATTGCACTTCCGCTGTTTACACTTACCGGTTATTTACTGGCCGAAAGCAACACCTCGAAACGTTTGGTGAGAATGAGTCAGGCCTTGATAGGCTGGGCCCCTGGTGGCCTTTCCATTATTGCGTTTATTACCTGTACCTTTTTCACCGCCTTTACCGGTGCATCGGGCGTTACCATTGTTGCCATAGGTGCCCTGTTATATCCAGCCTTACAACAGGTGGGCTACAGCCAACGCTTTAGCCTAGGTTTAATCACCAGTTCAGGCAGCCTAGGTTTATTATTAGCCCCCTCCCTGCCATTAATTTTATATGGCATCATCGCGCAACAAATGAATATTGGTGAACCCTTCACCATTCAAGATTTATTTATAGCCGGTGCAATTCCTGCGGTGCTGATGATCACAGTATTATATATATACAGCCTGTGGGCTAATCGCCATCAGAAAATTGAACGCCAAAGCTTTAATCTTGGGGAAGTAAAAGCTGCTGCCTTAGAAGCCAAGTGGGAAATCCCTCTGCCCTTTATGATTCTGGGCGGCATCTACAGTGGTTATTTTGCTATTTCAGAAACCGCAGCGGTGGCAACGTTATATGTGTTTATCGTTGAAGTGTTTATTTACAAAGAAATCAAATTACTGAAGCTGCCAGACTTAATGCAGCGTTCCATGACTATGGTAGGCGGTATTATTCTTATTCTGGCAACCTCGTTGGCACTCACCAATGTGCTGGTTGACGCCCAAATTCCCAATATTATTTTTGACTGGCTGCAGACCCATATCACTAGCAAGATCATGTTTTTAATTCTGTTGAATATCTTCCTGCTTTTTTTGGGTGCGTTTTTAGATATCTTTGCAGCCATCGTTATCATGGTGCCATTAATTTTACCTATCGCCATTTCCTACGGCATTCATCCGGTACACTTGGGCATTATATTCCTGGCTAATATGCAAATCGGTTATTTCACACCACCTGTTGGCATGAACCTGTTTATTGCCAGTTACCGCTTTAAGAAGCCGATAACCGAACTGTATAGGTCCACCATACCGTTTATGTTTGTTTTAATATTTGCGGTGCTGTTAATCACGTATATCCCAGAACTCAGCCTGATGTTTATCGATTAATCCGTACGGATGACACCTTTTACCACACAGGAGATGCGCTCAATATCGAGCAGCGAGCATCTCCCTCTTCCCCCCCTCTAAAAGATGCATATAAAACACACAGAACTGTTGTTTTATTAATCAGTTGTGCTTATATAGTAGTAAGCCACGCTGAACAGCAGGCTGAATATAATAATAAAAACACATTCAACTCAGACTAAAAAAATAACAAATGTCTTACGTTGATTGCACAAGGAGCTGCCCGTGTTAATACCTTATCAGAAATCCACCATAGCCATGGCGATTGCCATATCACTGTCCTCACATGCCGCGCTGGCACAAGAAGAAAGCTCATCAGAAAATAGTTTATCGTTAGAAGAAGTGGTTGTTACTGCACAAAAACGTGAACAGAATATGCAAGATGTACCGGTCGCCATTACCGCTTTTAATGCCGATGCCATCAGGGATAGAAAGATTGATGATATTACCGATATAGGTAGCACCACACCCAATGTACAAATTGCGCCATCACCTGGTGGCTCAACCGGTGCAACCGTTGCCATTCGTGGTGCAGCATCGATCAATCCAGCCGCAACCTGGGAACCCTCGGTGGGCATTTATATGGACGGTGTATTTATCGCCAAAAACGTCGGTGGCATATTTGATGTTGCCGAGCTTTCAGCGATAGAAATTTTGCGTGGCCCACAGGGTACACTCTATGGCAAAAACACCACCGGTGGTGCCATCAACCTCGTAACACGCAAACCCGCTGAAGAATTTGGCGGAAGAATGAAAGTGGGGGCCGGTAATTTTGGTTATACCGAATTTTCAGCGGCCGTGGATAGCGGAAAAATCGCCGATATTGCCAGTTTTATGGTCTCCTATAGCAAACGTGACAGAGACGGTTTCTACGATAATGTGGACCCTAACAATACCGGGACTTATCTGATCGATGAGTTTAAAAAATTGGATTCTGAAGCTGGGTTGTTAAAAGCGAACTTCGATGTCAGCGATACCGTTGAAATCAATTACAGCTATGACTTTTCCAAACGTGATAATACCGTGGCTTTTGGTCAGGGCGAATTCTTGGCAGCGGATGGTCAACTTCCTGCCCCAAAGCGCCTGGATGAAGGCTCTGTCAGTGGAGCAGGCCACGATCAATCCGAAAGTTCGGGGCACAGTATTCATGTTCTCTGGGATATCACCGAAGACATGATGTTTAAATCTATTACCGCTTATAGAGAGATGACCTTCAGCGATCACAATGATTATGATGGCACCCCTGCCGGCATACCCGTACCATCGTTTGAAGCCGATAGAGATGTAGATCAGGATCAAACCTCACAAGA
>JABSRQ010000129.1 GCA_013215055.1 Pseudomonadales bacterium
AAGGTTAATGCTGTTCAGGAGCAAAAGCTTCCTGAAATTGATGCTGAGTTCATGAAGAAGTTTGGTGTTGAAGATGGCGAAATGGCCACGCTTAAGGCAGAAATAGAGAAAAACATGCAGCGTGAACTAAAAGCTGCGTTGAAAAATCGCATCAAGCAGCAAGTGATGGACGGTGTTTTAGCGAAAAATGAAATTGAAGTGCCTTCAGCTTTACTTGAAAACGAAGTGAATGTGATGCGTCAGCAGATGTTCCAGCAGTTTGGCGGTGGTCAGGCTATGGAAAACTTTGATACCAGCATGTTGCCAGCAGAGTTGTTCACTGATCAGGCGACTCGTCGTGTATCTTTGGGTTTGTTATTATCTAAAGCGATTGAAGATAATGAAATCAAACCAGAAGAAGCCGATGTACGTGCTGCCGTTGAGGAGATTGCTTCGGCCTACGAAGTGACTCAAGAAGTTATCGACTACTACTACAATAACGAACAGCAACTACAGCAAGTAGAAGCGATGGTTCTGGAAGATAAAGTGGTTGACGTATTAATGGCTCAAGCTGACGTTTCTGATGAAAATTTAAGCTACGAAGAGTTGATGAAGTTGGTTTCTGCACAGCAGCAGTAATCAACATCAATTAAGCGTTTCGTAAAATAAATAAAACGGCTACACTGAGGTGTGGCCGTTTTTTTTGTGCCTTTTTAAATGCCTTTTGCAGTAGGCAGTTTGCCAATTTAATGAGATGGGAAATTTCAATGTCATTTACTAACATGATGGATCCGCAAAACCTTGGCCTCGTGCCAATGGTTGTTGAGCAAACAGGGCGTGGTGAGCGTTCTTATGATATTTACTCACGGCTGCTTAAAGAGCGTGTAATTTTTTGTATTGGTCAAGTTGAAGATAATATGGCCAACTTAATTGTTGCCCAGTTATTGTTCCTTGAATCCGATAATCCTGATAAAGATATACATCTTTACATCAACTCTCCTGGTGGCTCTGTAACGGCGGGTTTGTCGATTTATGACACCATGCAGTTTATCAAATGTGATGTGAATACGATCTGCCTAGGGCAAGCGGCAAGTATGGGTGCGGTATTATTGGCTGCCGGCGCAGCAGGTAAGCGCTATGCTTTACCTAATGCAAGGACCATGATTCATCAACCATTAGGTGGCGCTCAAGGGCAGTCTTCTGATATTCAGATTCAGGCTAAAGAAATTATGTTGATTCGTGAGCGTTTAAATCGCATTCTTTCTGGACATACTGGCCAAACCGTAGAAACTATCGATAATGATACAGATAGGGATAATTTCATGTCAGCCCTTGAATCTAAAGAATATGGCCTTATTGATGAAGTTCTGGATAAGCGTCCAACTAAATCGTAGTCTAAAATTGAATTAGAGTTAGAGAATAAAAGTGCGTGGCACTGAGATGAGGTTTTACTATGACTGATAACACAGACGGTGGCGATGATAGCGGCAAGCTATTGTATTGCTCATTTTGTGGCAAGAGTCAGCACGAGGTTCGCAAGTTAATTGCCGGGCCTTCCGTGTTCGTTTGCGACGAATGCGTTGATTTATGTAACGATATTATTCGAGAGGAAATTCAGGAATCTGCTGACGGAGAGGTATTATCAAAGCTACCTACACCTAAAGAAATTTCCGATATCCTGGGTCAGTATGTTATTGGCCAGCACAAGGCTAAAAAAGTATTGGCGGTTGCGGTATACAACCATTATAAGCGTCTTAATACTCAGGCCACGGCCAAAAAAGGTGATGTTGAGCTAGGTAAATCCAATATATTATTGGTGGGCCCTACGGGTAGTGGTAAGACACTGCTTGCTGAAACGCTGGCTAGATTACTGGATGTGCCTTTCACGATTGCAGATGCAACGACCTTAACCGAAGCCGGTTATGTGGGTGAAGATGTCGAGAATATCATTCAAAAACTTTTGCAAAAATGTGATTACGATGTTGATAAGGCTGAGCGTGGCATTGTATACATCGATGAAATTGATAAGATTTCTCGTAAATCCGACAACCCCTCTATCACTAGAGATGTTTCCGGTGAAGGTGTGCAGCAGGCTTTACTCAAGCTGATTGAGGGCACTGTAGCCTCGGTGCCCCCTCAAGGTGGTCGCAAACATCCACAGCAAGAATTCTTACAGGTAAATACGGCTAATATGCTGTTTATTTGTGGTGGTGCATTTTCAGGTCTTGAAAAAGTCATCCGCCAGCGTACTGAAAAAGGCGGTATCGGTTTTAATGCCTCCATATCATCAAAAGATGAGAAGAGTAATATCGGCGAAACATTACACCAACTTGAAGCCGAAGATTTGGTCAGTTTCGGGCTAATTCCTGAGTTTGTTGGGCGTTTACCGGTGATTGCGACGTTGGAAGAGTTGGATGTTGATGCGTTGGTTAATATATTGACCGAACCTAAAAATGCACTCACCAAGCAATACCGTAAATTGTTTGAGATGGAAGGTGTGGAAATCGATTTCCGTGAGGATGCTTTGCAAGCCATAGCCGTCAAGGCTATGGAGAGGAAAACGGGTGCCAGGGGTCTGCGCTCCATACTGGAAGACGTACTGCTGGATACCATGTATGAAATACCTTCCACCGATAATGTTGAAAAGATTGTTGTTGATGGCTCCATGATCACTGGCGATTCAGAACCTCTTATCGTTTATTCCTCGCCCGAGGAAAGCAAATCAGCATCAGCTGAATAAGACTAAAACGACGCCTAGGCGTCGTTTTTTTTGAACTATACTAAGTCTTTAATTACTAAAAACCTGAAAATAAATGCTAATTCATTCAATTTATTCAGGTTTTACCATTGAAATAGTTTTATTTGCCCATAACTATCCTTCATAACGGCTAACGAGACGAGCTATGACTGATCAAGATACTATCCAACTCCCCCTTTTACCGCTGCGCGATGTTGTTGTGTACCCGCATATGGTAATTCCTTTATTTGTTGGCAGGGCTAAATCCATCCAGGCGTTAGAAGCTGCGATGAATGAAAGTAAGCAAGTTTTACTTGTAGCTCAGCGTGAAGCGGCTAACGACGATCCCGGTGTTGAAGATATTTATTCCATCGGTACAGTTGCAACCATTCTACAATTATTAAAACTTCCTGACGGTACGGTTAAAGTGCTGGTTGAAGGGGTTGAACGTGTAGAGCTTTTAAGTTGTGATGAAGATAAAGGATTCTTTACCGCGTCGGCAAAATTTCTGGAATTTGAAGATGTCACGGCAAGTCATGGGGAGGCATTAAACCGGACCTTAATTTCTCAGTTTGAGCAATATGTGAACTTGGGCAAAAAAGTCCCCAATGAGGTGCTAAGTTCTGTTGAGGGTATAGAGGATGCCAGTCGTCTGGCTGACACCATTGCTGCACACTTATCACTATCCCTGGGGAAAAAACAGGAGGTGTTGGAAATTGCGGATATTGTTGGTCGTATTGATCACTTAATCGCGTTAATGGATGTTGAAATTGATTTATTCCAAGTAGAAAAGCGTATCCGTGGCCGGGTTAAAAAACAAATGGAGAAGAGCCAGCGTGAATATTATTTGAATGAGCAAATGAAAGCCATTCAAAAGGAGTTGGGGGAATCTGAAGATGGCGTCAATGAAATTGACGAGCTGCTAAATAAGATTGGCGAATCGGGCATGCCAAAGGCTGCCGAAGAAAAAGCCAAGGCCGAATTAAACAAGCTTAAGATGATGTCGCCGATGTCGGCTGAGGCCTCAGTTTTAAGAACTTATATTGATTGGATGATCAGTGTTCCATGGAAGAAAAGGTCACGTATACGCCTTGACCTAGAGCGTGCTGAAAAAACCCTGAATAAAGATCATTATGGCCTGGATGAGGTGAAGGAGCGTATCCTTGAATATTTAGCCGTACAAAAGCGAGTCAAGAAGCTTAAGGGCCCTGTATTATGTCTTGTAGGGCCTCCTGGCGTTGGTAAGACCTCTTTGGGTGAGTCCATCGCCAGGGCAACCGGCAGGGAGTTTATGCGTATCTCCCTGGGTGGGGTAAGGGATGAGGCAGAGATTCGTGGACATAGGCGTACCTACATTGGCTCTATGCCAGGTAAAATCATTCAAAAAATGTCTAAAGGGGGGGTTAAAAACCCACTTATTCTATTGGATGAAATCGATAAGATGGGCATGGACAATCGTGGAGATCCAGCTTCTGCGTTATTAGAGGTGTTGGATCCTGAGCAAAATCACACCTTCAATGATCATTATTTGGAGGTGGATTACGATTTATCCGATGTTATGTTTGTCTGCACCGCTAATTCTATGAATATCCCTGGGCCGTTAATGGATAGAATGGAAGTGATTCGTATACCGGGTTATACCGAGGATGAAAAGGTGAATATATCCCAGCGTTATCTGGTGCCTAAGCAGGAAAAGAATAATGGCCTGCATGCCGACGAGGTGAACATTACCGAAGAGGCGATTCGCTCTATGATTCGCTATTACACCAGAGAGGCTGGTGTACGTGGTTTAGAGCGTGAAATCGCTAAAATAGCACGTAAGGTTGTTAAAAAGGCAACACTTAATAAGCTGGATGGGCCTATTCAACTTGATGACAGCAATATTGATCAATATCTAGGTGTGAAGAAATTTGATTATGGGCGCGCAGAAGAATCTGCTTCCGTCGGTCTGGTCACCGGCCTTGCTTGGACCCAGGTTGGTGGTGAGCTATTGAATATTGAAGCGGTTACTGTGCCAGGTAAGGGCATGCATGTAAAAACAGGCTCGCTGGGCGATGTGATGTTGGAGTCTATTCAGGCTGCCATGACCGTGGTTAAATCAAGGGCACAGACCTTTGGTATACAGGCTAATTATTTGGATAAGCGCGACATACACATTCATGTACCTGAAGGTGCCACACCTAAAGACGGTCCCAGTGCCGGTATTGCGATGTGTACGTCGATGGTGTCCGTGTTGACAGGCATTGCTGTGCTGAGCGATGTTGCCATGACTGGGGAGATTAATCTGCGTGGCCAGGTGCTTAAAATTGGCGGCTTAAAAGAAAAGCTTTTGGCCGCGCATAGAGGAGGCATTAAAACGATTATCATTCCTTTTGATAATGCTGCTGATTTGGCTGAAATTCCCGATAATATCATCGCTGACCTGGACGTACATCCAGTTAAATGGATAGATCAGGTGCTGGAGTTGGCATTAGAATCTGAACCTCAGCCGATTACCGATGAGGAGTATATGGCCGGTTTTGATCAGGGTAATGAGCGTAAATCGGATGATAATCAGGGACAGCCAAGAGCGCACTAGAAATCGAAAATTTAACTTGAAATACTGGCTGGGCCTATAACCCAGCCTTTTTTTGCTTTTTATTTGAGCAAAAAGACAAAAAAAGCTTTTTTGTTGCTTTAAGCGCTTGACCGCAGACAAAGGCGTTTGGTATAAAGTTTCTACTCAAGTTTCTACAAGAATATTTTTTTTAAATAACACCTTAAAAAGGGGACAAGTGTGAATAAATCGGAATTGATTGATGCCATTGCAGCAGCCGCAGACTTATCAAAAGCGGATTCTGGCCGTGCGTTAGATGCTGTTACTGAAGCTGTAACAAATGCTTTAAAGGAAGGCGACACTGTATCACTGGTAGGTTTTGGTACTTTTTCTGTAAAAGCGCGTGCAGCACGTACTGGCCGTAACCCTCAAACAGGTGAGCCAATCCAAATTAAAGCGGCTAACATTCCAAGCTTTAAAGCGGGTAAAGGCTTAAAAGACGCAGTAAATAGCTAAGACTTTTTATCGTCGTTTTTTCCAGCGCACCTCTTTAGGTGCGTTTTTTCGTTTAGGAATACGTATATGTTACAAAATATCCGTTCAAATCTACAGGGTGTGGCTGCCAAGGTGGTTATCGGCATCATCTGCATCCCCTTTGTATTATTTGGTGTTGAGTCGCTGATCGGCGGTGGTGGCAGCAATATGGTTGCTGAAGTTAATGGTGAGAAAATTACCAACCAGCAATTAAGCGAGGCCATATTTTTACAAAAACGCCAGCTTATGTCGCAGATGGGCAATAACATTAATCCGTCCATGCTGGAAGATGAGCGTTTAAAAGGACCTGCCTTGCAGTCACTGATCGATAGAATGGTCTTAATGCAAGCAGCTGATGATTTAGGCATGGCCGTATCTACCCGCCAGCTAAATCAAATCATTATTAATAATCCTCAATTTCAAGAAGATGGGGAATTCTCGAATACACGTTTCCAGCAAGTACTTGCCGGTGCGGGCTTCTCTGCAGAAATATTTACCCGTTTATACAGCAGTGATATGTTGGTATCTCAGCTCTCGGGTGGCGTTATAAATAGTGGATTTATCACTGCAGATGAACTTACAGTGAATGCCAAGTATACTCAACAGTCACGTGATATACGTTTTATCACCCTGCCTGCTGAGAAAATCGCTAAAACCGTTAAGGCCAGCGATGAAGAGTTGCAAGTCTTCTATGCGGCTAATGAAGATTTGTTCCAGTCTACAGAAAAGGTATCGCTTGAGTATTTAGAGATAAAGCGTACAGATTTTATTACTGAAGTGCCTGAGGATGACATTAAACAAGCCTTTGAAAATGAAGTGGCCAGTGCTGGCGGTAACGAACAGCGCGAAGTGGCTCATATCCTGATTGAAATCAATGACAGCAGAGATGCCGAGGCTGCAGCCGTTTTAGCCGATGATTTAACGTCTCAACTTGATGCAGGGGCTGATTTCTCTGCACTGGCTAAAGCTCATTCTGATGACTTCGGTAGCCGTGACACCGGTGGTAATTTGGGTGTATTGGTTGCGGACGCATTTCCGGCAGAATTTGTTGTAGCTGCAAACGCCCTGGAGATCGATCAGATCTCGGCAGCCATTAAAACCGATGCAGGCATTCATTTAATTAAGCTGACGGCTCTGACAAAAGCAGACTTGCCGGTTTATGAAGAGCGTAAGGCGGCCTTAAAAGAGGAGCTGGGCTTGGCTAAGGCGGATCCAGTCTTTTGGCAAGCGGTAGATGACCTGAAAGATTTGAGCTTTAACTCGGTCGATTTAAACGACCCGGCCCTGGATCTTGAGTTAAAAGTTAAAACTTCTGCCTTGCTTGAGCGCCGCGGAGGGCAGGGTATCTTTGCCAACCGTCAACTGATGGCAGCAGCATTCTCCAATGTGGTTTTGAAGGAGGGTCAAGACAGTGACGTAAGTGAAATTACCGGTGATCATGTAGTGGTTGTTCGTATTAAAGAGCATAAACCAGCCGCTTTATTACCGTTTAATGATGTCGCTAGCGATGTACAGGCTGCGGTGATAAAAGATAAGGCCGATGCGCTGTTACAAACCTCTGTGGCCAGCTTGTTAAAGAAGCTCCAAGAGGGTGTTGATGTTGAAGTATTGGCCAAGCAAGAAGGTTATGCGTGGCAGCTACTGCTGGCAACAACACGTAGCGCCCAAGTTGCCCCTATGGATAGACAAGTGCTTAATGCCGCTTTTAGCCTGCCTGTCGCCTCGCAGGATCAGCGCGCAGTTGACAGCTTAAAGCTTATGAATGGTGACTATGTGGTTTTAGCTGTGGATAATGTGACTGATGGCAGTGCCGATAAGTTATCAACGCAAGAGCAGCAAGCTATGGCCAGTTACTTAAGCCGTGCTAAATCATCTGAACTGTTTCAATCGGTTCAGGAGCAGCTTAAAGCAGTAGCCAATATTGACATTCTTTAAATAGATTTTCTATTTTCATTGTCAGGCCTGATACATTCACTGTATCAGGCTTTTCTTATTTTTACATCGAGGTTTATCGCTTAGTTTTTACTGCTTTTAAGCCGTGAAAAACTACCTGCTTTCATATAGACTACGCTCAAATTTTTAATCTGCCCCCCACCCATTAGGAGTGACTATGCATAAGGTCCGTACCTATAACGCTATTTCCGTAGAAGGTTTAAACCGCTTCCCTAGAGAAGATTACGAAGTAGCCAGTGAAATTTCCACCCCTGACGCCATCATGTTACGCAGCCATGTGCTGAAAGCGGATGATATTGGCGACACCGTTGCCGCTATCGGTCGCGCAGGCGCAGGCACTAATAATGTGCCCGTCGCTGCCTGTACCGAGAAAGGTGTTCCGGTATTTAACGCACCTGGCGCTAATGCCAATGCAGTTAAAGAATTAGTTTTAACCGGCATGTTATTAAGCTCACGTGGTATCACTAACGGGATTAACTATGTTAATACCTTAACGGATATGACTGATGATGCCAAAATGGCCAAGCTGTTAGAGGCTGAGAAAAAGAATTTTAAAGGCGGCGAGATCCAAGGAAAAACCTTGGGTGTTGTAGGCTTAGGTGCTATTGGCTCTATGGTTGCCGAAATGGCATTAATGCTAGGCATGAATGTTGTTGGTTTTGATCCTGCACTTTCTGTTGATGCTGCATGGCGTCTGCCTTCAGAAGTGAAGCGTATGGAGAATCTGCAATCGCTATTCGCTAAAGCTGACTTTGTCACCCTGCATTTACCGATGCTGGATGCAACACGCCACCTGGTTAATAAAGACGTATTAGCCTGCGCTAAAGAAGGTTGTCGTTTATTAAACTTCGCCAGAGAAGGTATTGTTGATCAGGCTGCGGTTATTGATGCATTGGATAGCGGTAAGCTACAGCGTTTTATTACCGATTTTCCAACGCCTGCGTTACTGAATCGTGATGATGTTATCGCCATGCCTCATATCGGTGCCAGCACCGCAGAAGCAGAAGATAACTGCGCGATTATGGTTGTTGATCAGTTAAAAGACTTCCTGGTTAACGGCAATATCAAAAACTCAGTTAACTTCCCGGCTACCGAGCTGGATAGGCAGTCTGATGTACGTTTGGCTATCAGCAACTCTAATGTACCTAAAACATTAAGCAATATTTTAGGTTTATTGGCTGATGCCAATATCAACGTTGCAGATATGATCAATAAAAGCCGTGATGAGATCGCTTACAATCTTATCGACATTTCTGAAATGCCATCTGATGACGTATTGGAGAAAATCCGTGCCACTGAAGGTGTTATCAAATTACGTGTTCTAGCTTAATTTGTATTAACTGCTCTTTTATTTAAAAGAGCAGTTAATCTCTGCTAACTCTAGCAGTTCTTGGTTATATTCCTGTTAAATGATCTCACCCTGGAAAGCCCATGGCAATTGATCTAAAAAAAATCATTCAAAGCATTCAAAGTGGTGAGCAGAAAAAACTGCCCCCAGTACATCTTTGGCATCCTGAAATTGAGGGTGAGATGGATTTGTTGATTGATAAAAATCAGCAATGGTTTCACGAGGGAGCGGCCTTTCAGCGTCAATCGCTGGTTAATCTTCTGGCCTCTGTTATGCGCCGCGATGGCGATGATTATTTCTTAGTAACACCTACAGAAAAAATGAAGATTCAGGTAGAAGATGTGCCTTTCTCAATTGCCTCTCTTATTACCGAATCCGAATCACCCCCTGCTTATATTTTACTAACCAATACCGAGCAGAGCATTAAACTGGATAAAGACTGTGTGTGGCAGCTGCGCGACTATGAGGGTGTTTTACTGCCTTATATTGAAGTGCGCCCGAATCTATGGGCCAGGATAAGCCGCCCAGTTTATTATCAGATTATCGAGCTTGCCCAGTTGAATGAGGTCGGTGATGAGTTGTTGTTTTCTAGCGCCGGATCACACTTTTCATTAGGGCCTTGCGGCGACTGAAGTTGTTTAGATCACATGCTTCTCTCTGATGGTTGCAATTAAACCATCGCAGGCTTTTTCCAGAGTTTCGATAATTGGGAAGAAGGCTTCGGCACCTTCGTGATAAGGGTCGGGAATCTGTGTATTACCCAAGTTGTTTGGGTGGTACTGCATCATCAATTTTATCTCACCGGCAAAGTCTTTTGGCTGCCAGGCGGTGACACTCATCATATTTTTTCTATCCATAGGAATAATATAGTCAAACTCCAGATAGTCTTCATCTTGTATCTGTCGTGCTATTTGTGATGAGATGTCGTAACCATATTGTTTGCATGCAATAAGCGCTCTGTTATCGGGCTTTTTACCAACATTAAACGGTGCGGTGCCACAGGAATCTACGCTAATTTTATCACTTAAGCCCAGGTCTGCTACTTTTTTCTCAAGAATGCCGTGAGCGCTGGGGGATCTGCAGATATTGCCTAGGCATACAAAAAGCACTGATATGTTTTTCATGTTAATACTTAAATAGTTTATTTAATGGATTGATATAAAAAGAATTTAGAGTTTTCTGCAGCAATATTTACGCCAGAGAAAGCTCGCTTTAACATCGGTTTATACGGCAGGTGGCGATTGGCTATTAGGTAGAGGCTGCCATTTTTTCTTAAGTGTTTAGCGCTGTGCTCAATCATCCTCTGGGCAATATCCGTTGAGACATTATGCTGCTGATGAAAAGGTGGATTACATAAAATGGCATCCACCTGTTTTTCAGGGAAACGCTCAAAAATATCCATCTGGTGCAGACTGAAGCGCTGAGCTATGACGTCGTTTAATTGCAGGGAGTCGGCGGCAGAGCGAATCGCAAAGGCCGATTCGTCAATGAAGTCACAGTGCAGGTGGGCATGTTTTTTTAATGCCTGAATACCTAATAATCCATTGCCACAGGCAAGATCAATGATGTTTTCATAGGGGGCTAAATCAGGGAAGTGCTCTAAGAAAAAACGTGTACCTATATCGAGTTTTTCTCTGGCAAAAACATTGGGGTAATTGCGGCATTGTAAGTCAAATTCAGGAAAGCTTAGTTGATGAGTATCAGTAAAATTATCAATAGCCAAACCTTTAGATAACAGCATGCATTTAGCTTTTTTAACCCCAGGTAATACTTCAACATTGGCAAAAAAGTCATTTGCAGTTTGATAAAAAGTGGAAGGCCAATGCTTTTGCATGCCTGATACAATAACGGTGATATCGGTTTTATTTGAAAGTGTAGCCAATAAATACTGAAAATAATGCAGGTTTTTTGGCAGGCGCATTAAATAAAGTTCGCCCTGGCAATCACTTAATTCATGCATCGAAAACATGTTAGGCTCGGTTACTTGATTCAGCTTTGCATTATGTCTAATCCAGCGCCTGGAAATAGCAGAATCACTATACATGTCACTGCTATATTGTAAACTCAAGCCTCCAAAAGCATCGTTTATACACACTACTTTTTTGCTTTTATGGTCTTGGATCTGCAATAGCTGTTGAATGAGATAGTTATCCGCTTGATTCCAGGCTTGATCTTGCGAATTTTTTTTATCATTGCAGTGTAAATTAAGCTGCCTCACAGGGCTTATAAAAGGAGAACTCACGACTTATTATTACCTAAAGATTGGCGATATTCACCGGGGGTCATGCGGGTCCATTTTTTAAACGCTCGATGAAAAGCGCTGGGTTCATCAAAACCCATTAATGCGCTGACCGCATTAATCTTAAGTCCCGGCCTATTCAAATAGGTTCTGGCGGCATTGAGTCGGGTGGTATCTTTAAATTCTTGATAGCTGGTATCTTCAGCTTTTAATCGCCTGCGTAATGTACGCACCGACATATGTAAGCAGGTGGCGATAGTTTCAACACTGGGGAAATCTTGGCTGAAATCATTGCCGACGATGGCGCGCATTTTGGTTTGAATGCTGGTTTCATCGGCATGGCTGACCGATAGCTGATAGGGCGCGCTCTTTAGAAATTCATTTAAACTGTCTTCATTATGAATAATGGGGGCTTCTAGGAAATGTTTGTCAAAACAAAGGCCATTAAATTCTTGCTCAAATTTTATTTTGCAGCGAAACACATCTTCTAGCAAATTCAATTTAGCCGGTTCACCAACCTTAAAGTGAACTTCAGACACATCCAAAGACTTACCTATTAACCACGAGCAGAATCTGCGCCACATATGTAGCGACGCGGCAACGGCAACAATCGATTGAGGTTTAGCCTGATGATCATTATCCAGAATGGCATTGGGTAATGTATTTAAAACCATGCCATTATCCAGCATCGTCAAAGGTGTGTGTTGTAATGGGGCCATGCCAGAGAGGTTACGGCAGAATCGACAAAACTCATCAACTCTGGCTATCGCTTCACCCAGGTTTTTACAGTGAATAATGCATAAACACATCATTCTAAACGTGCCACTGGGCACCTTGGTTTTTAGGTGCAGGCCAAAACACTCATCTTGTAGCAGCCAGATAATACTCTTGTAGAGCCGGTTATATTCAGTTGCGGTAATGTGGGTAG
This sequence comes from Pseudomonadales bacterium, assembly GCA_013215055.1. GTDB lineage: Bacteria > Pseudomonadota > Gammaproteobacteria > Pseudomonadales > DT-91 > CAKMZU01. The sequence goes on from JABSRQ010000129.1 coordinate 12,255, forward strand.
GTATTTTAGGGTCATCATCCAGCGGGTTGAAACTTATATCGCATGACGCTAGAAATTCGTCTATATCATAACCCTGAGCTTCTACAACCCTGAGGACTAATTGTGCCAGTTTAATCGGTACTAGATCAGACATCGTTACACTCTTTGCCCTTAGCTACTGCGTTATGCCAGTGCGGCATCAATAAGGCGCCGAGTATAAGCATTTTTTGCATCTGAGAACAGTGTTGCAGTGTCGCTATATTCAACTTGCTGCCCATCTTTTAAAACCAGCACGTTATGACAGAAACTTTTTACCAGGGATAAATCATGACTGATAAAGATATAACTGAGGTTAAGTTGCTGTTGCAGCTCATGTAACAAACCCAGCACCTGAAATTGTATGGTTCTATCCAAGGCCGATGTGGGCTCATCCAAAATCAGGCAGCTGGGTTTCATGATCAGCGCTCTAGCGATGGCAATACGCTGACGCTGCCCCCCTGAAAACTCATGAGCAAAGCGACCCAGGCAATCCTCAGGCATGCCAACACGTTTTATTATGTCTAACACCTGCTGTGCCCGATCCGCTTGTTTGAGTTGATCTTGAGCCAATAAACCTTCTTCAACTAATTGCTGTACGGTCATCCTCGGGTTTAGGCTAGCAAAAGGATCTTGAAAAACGATCTGCAGCTTATGCCTCATTGGCTTAAAAGTCTTTTCATTCATTTGGCCAATATCTTGAGCCTGAAATGTCATATTTCCGGTGCAGGCAATAAGCTTCAGTAAGGCTTTGGCTAGGGTTGATTTCCCCGAACCACTTTCGCCCACAATGCCTAAGGTTTCACCGGGTTTTAATGTAAATGAAATGTTTTCTAGTATCTGTATTTCATCGGGCTTTAATAGGTGTTTAAAGTGTGTTTTAGGTGCGCTAAAGACGACGTTTAACATTTTCACATCAAACAAAGGTTCGGCGTTAATATCATAGTTTGAGCGTAAATCCGGCATGTCGGATAACAGGCTCTGGGTATAGATATGCTGAGGATCACTGAACAGGCTTTGGGTGTCATTCGTTTCAACGATTTTTCCGGATTGCATCACTGCAACGGTATCTGCAAACGCTTTCACCATGGGTAAGTCATGGCTGATCAGTAATATCGCCATATTATTTTTTTGTTGTAATGCTTGCAGCAACTCGAGAATGTCTTTTTGAACGGTTACATCCAGCGCGGTTGTGGGTTCATCGGCAATTAAGATCTTAGGTTCGTTGGCCAGGGCCATCGCAATCATAACCCGCTGACGTTGTCCCCCTGAAAGTTCATGAGGGTAGGATTTTAAACGGCTAGCCGGGTTGTTGATTTTCACCTGGCTAAGCAATTCAAGCGTGCGTTTTTTACGTGCCTTGGCTTGTCGGTATTGTATTTTATCCAGACATTCGGCTATTTGATGTTCAATAGTATGTAGCGGATTCAGCGCTGTCATAGGCTCCTGAAATATCATGCAGATATCTTGGCCACGCAGTTTTTGCAGAGCGGCATCCTTTAATTGCAGCAGATCCCGCCCGTTATAGATGATTTCCCCTGTAGGGTGGGTGGTTTTATTGGGTGGCAGCAACGAAAGGATGCTATGCGCGGTAACCGATTTCCCCGATCCACTTTCACCCACTAGAGCCAGGGTTTTACCTGCATATAAGTTTAACGAAAGGTCTTTTACCGCAGGAAAATCGCCCTCGGCGGTTAAAAATACCGTTTGAAGATTTTTAATGCTAAGGAGTGGCTGCATAGTTTGGCCTTAATGAGATCTTGGATCGAAGGCATCACGTATGCCTTCACCAATAAATACCAGCATGGTTAACAGTGCTGCGACACTAAAAAAACCAGAGAGGCCTAACCAGGGCGCATGAATATTCGATTTACCCTGTGCTAACAGCTCTCCCAAAGAGGCAGAGCCTGGTGGCAGGCCAAAACCCAGGAAATCAAGGGAGGTTAGTGTCGAAATCGCACAGGTAATAATAAAGGGTAAAAACGTCATAGCTCCCACCAAGGTGTTTGGCAGGA
>JABSRQ010000130.1 GCA_013215055.1 Pseudomonadales bacterium
CAATACACATAGAAGCACGCATAAAACGATTGCGACAACAGCGCGTTTAACCGACATATCAGAGATCAACATTAACTTCTGTCTCCCTGAGACTCACCAACTGGATGACCTGCTGTCATCGACTCATGCCTGTTTGAAAGCTCATCCACTTGCAAACCGTCGCGCATGTTAACTAAACCTTGCACTACGATGCGATCGCCGACGTTGATTCCATCGCTGATAAGTACTTCATCTTCAATACGCGCCCCTATAGTCACCCGGGTTCGTTTGGCCAGTTGATCTTCACCAATCACATACACAAATCTCTTGCTGCCGGAATATTCTATGGCTTGTACCGGGATCACTGGTTCAGACACGGCTGGAAAGCTCAGACTTGCCGACATCATCATGCCAGGCTTTAGCTTATGATCTGCGTTATCGAAATGTACCCTTACCTTAAGGTTCAGGGTCTCCTCATTAATACGAGGATCGATAGCCGCGACGCGCCCGGTAAAGCTGGTATCGGGCCAGGCTCTGTTGGTCGCAGCCACTGTCATGCCTACACTCAACATAGAAAGATGATTCTCAGGTACCTGTAAATCCAGCCGCATAGATGAGAGATCATCCAGGGACAGCAGCTCACTCCCCGCCGTCACCATGGCCCCCAGGCTTAAATACAATAAACCAGCGGTACCGGAAAATGGCGCCTTGATATAGTGGTATTCGAGTTCGGCCTGAGCAGACTCGAGTCTGGCGGTAGCGATAGCGACACTGGCTCTTTGTGCATCAATCTCTGTCTGAGTGATGGCATGACTATCGATGAGTTTGAGATATTCATTTAGCTTACGTTTTTCATCGTTGAGGTAAGCCTTCGCCTCTGAGACACTAGCCTGAGGCTTGGCATCTTCGAGTTGGATTAGCAGCTGACCTGCGTGTATCTCTTGGTTAGCGGTCACATGAATCGCTTTAACCTTGCCTGCCACCTGTGGGGAAATATAGACAGATTTCTCCGCCTGCAATTTGCCTATTAAGGAGATAGTCTGAGAAAACAGATGCTGCTCAACAACAGCTGTAACCACAGGCACGATACGCGGTGCTCTAGCCGACTCATCGTCAGGATTCTGCGTCTGAATATAAACACTGAACAAAGCAACAACGGCTATCACGATAAGAATGGGGATCAATAGCAGACTTTTTTTCATTGATAAGTTTTCTTCTAATACCAAGGTTGTGAATGGCCACTATTTTAAAGAAAAACGTGCCTCTGCAGGGTGAAACTGTGTAAAGCAAATGCACTGTGTTTATTAAACAATATCTTGTAACAGAGAATGACTGAAAAAATTTGGCATCCATAGGGATGCCGCTTTAGAGGCATTAAAGCGGATTAGGTTCAATTTTAATGTACAGGCTGCGGCTTTTATTGTTATAAATGGTTTGAATAAAGAGAAAGTTTCCCGAATTAGATTAATTTTCATCCCTGATAAACGCTTCAGTTATAACTGGGAAAAGTTGAACGAGAAATAACCTGCCGGCTAAACCTGTATTGGATAATAGTTAAGAATAAACTCTTCGTATATTCTTGTGAAAGACGATAAATCACAATCGTGTTAAGGTTTTCATCATCATATATAGTAAATGCCAGATAAAAATGAAATCGAAGCGACCAGATTCCTTTGATTGAACCAGCGTCAGCCGCTAAGCTATTTGCTTTCCCCCTCATTCCAATGTGGCCGAATAATAAAAATCACTCTAGTAACTCAGCCAACGAAGGCATGAGTTTTATAGATTCTGCGTATCACTAAGGAAGCGTAATCTCAATAAATTTCAACGCCAAACATCTTTGCCTTAAACATAACGTCAGCTCTGATAAACATTGATAATAATCAATGTTATCTACCAGATACTCCCATGGACGTTTGGCGAAAATAACTCTTATGAGTATTGTGAATATTCCAGACAAATTAATAGAGCGATAATTTTTATCACTGCCATTAAAACCATTACGGAATGAGCCTTAATCGTAAGCATATCTTTATCATGAAAACCTAATATTCTTATGCTGACCGTAATATTAAATAAAGTCTCTATGAAAAGAAAAAACTGCTAGTAACCCATCAACTACAGCTGTCTACCGAGGCAGTCTTAGGTATTGCATAGCCACTAGCAGCATCAACATAACGTACGAAATCTTCGCAGCCATGCTTTATTGAGAGAATGCTTAAATCCCTTACTAATTTACTCCTGGCGTATTAACCTATATTCATCATCAGCATCGAGAAGAAAAAATGTAAATAGATCATCAGCACCTGTCCAAATCATTTTATTCTCGCCAGAGAATACCCCTTGAACTAAATTAACTAGAGAATAAGTATATGAATCCCCTAGACAGTCAGACATACCGTTATCTTCAGAATAATACAAGAATATTTCAAAGACCTTAATGAGTTCGCCATCACGCTCTACGGGTTCACCTGTTTCTTCATCCCGTAAAACTTTCTTAAAAAATGTGAAACCTCCAGCCGCAATTTTATCAAGTGAGCGAATAGTAAAAGAACCGTCCACATCCCTCTCTCTCCCCAAGTGACTAAATTTTTTTCCATCATGAATAAAAACAATGTTATCTACGCATTGGCTGTCAGGATGTGTGTAACTCCAGCCCCCTAGAATTGGCCTTACATATTCGTTTCTACTTGAAGTATAGTCTTCTGAGCTATCGCAAGACGTCAGTAATAATAGTCCAATTATTAATTGGTAATTTTCCCATAATATTCTTGTCTCTTTTTATTAGAATGAACGTAATCACATTTTTCGCATATACATGCGTCAAAATAAAATGGAACGTTTCCATACTTAAGAGAAAGAAAAGCGTTGTTCTAGCGCCCTTCACTGCCATGTGTATCGCTATTGCAACTGAATTTACTCATTAATCTACAACACTTAAATAAACGTACTTTTAGCGATGTAACTTATTTTTCTGGCGTCACCTCTATATTCGTGTAAGCCGTCAGTTTGACGACAGCGGAGCTGATGAGCAATGCGTCTAACTAATTTATTATAAGCGCTGGTATTATGCTAGATGGAATGACCGAACTTATTATTCGGCGTCATACGCTTATCTTACAAATTAATTAAAAGGTGGATTTATTTTACGCTTCCGTTGAAACTTGTGTTGGACAAACTATGAGATATTATATAACTTTTTAGTGATTAGTTTTTGTGCTGTTTACTTTGGTCTTAATGGATGAAATAACGATCAGTATATTGGGGCGAATTATAATTGAAGCTCAGCAACCAGTAATGATTATAGAGTTGATTTTTTCTTAGGAACAGAAAAGACTGGTGATACTCATGACGTCGATTATTACGCAGCCGGTAACCCTATGATGCCTTCTAACCCGCTAATGAAATGCATTTTCACTTAGGTAAAAGTTGAATCTTACAGATGATAATTGGGTCTTGAGCTTAGAATTAGCACGAGCTACATTCTTTAACCCTGTAAAATTAAGGATGCATTAGGCGCCGAGTCTTCACTGATAATCGAGTGAAACAATTTACGCTAAAAATATAATCGTGTCTGCTACAAGCAGGAAATCAGAATGACCTGACTACGTATTTAGTGAAAGCTATGGAGTCATGTATTAGATGAACTTGAAGATTATATACAAGAAAAAACATTTACCTAGTGTACTACCAGGAAATGATGCATCCAAATCAGGTCTCGATTTAGTATAATTAAATAGGGATAAGTCATTCGAAGGTGTATCGGAAACTGGAGTGGCTGCTGTATCAGTAATTATTACCGTGTAATCCAGCTCATCCGAAGCTCCAGCCTCAATGTTTTCCAGGTCATAATTCGTGTGAGCGACACCATTGGAAGAAGTTTTTGATGGAATAAGTGCCAGATGAAACTTCAATTTAATACTTCTTATACCTTACTTTGTAAGGCGTTACGCCAAGATGATGAGCTACTCTAATCTAACCGTCTAATCGAATCAATCCTTACACCTCTAAAACAATCATCTGCACATGTACGTGGAACAAACCCGCATAAAGTCATCAAGCCATCCTGATTAGTCTTAAAGTATAAAGTATTCTTACTTTTATCAACGATTAAATATTCATCAGCACAAGAATGATATAATTCATCGAGGGTTAATGGCTTACCCCCTCTTGTGTTAGTTCCTAAATCATCTTTAGTCTCAGAATACGAATATACTTTCCTTCTTTCTACGTATGTACCAGATGGTCTAAACGCTTCATATCTTCTTGAAATCACAACTCCATTTATAATTTTAAATTCTGTTTTACTAGAAGATCCTGTCCATGAGCTTCTGCTGGTCTGATACATATATGAGTTTCCATTTTTTTCTTTAAACTCTGTCCACTTTGAAAAACTTTCATCTCTCAGTTCAGTAAATGTTGAAGTATTTTCTTTATAAGGTATCTGTATTTCGCCTGATGGGTAGAGATAAACAGATGATTTATTATTATCATTATTATTTATTTCGCATGAGATTAAAGCTACTAATATTATCAATATGTAGAGTCTGTTAGTTTTCATTTCACTCATGCACCCCTGATTTATTTTATTTTTATTCACTAAAGCCAATGATTTATAAATGTGGAATTTAGGCAGCTATAACTAATAAGTATTTATATTTTGCATGTATAAGGTTTTCTACGATGAGAAGATCAAATACCCATTGAAGCATTAATGCAATACTTTGTAATATGGAATCATTCCTCCATTTGTATTGCTTTCGGTCAACAAACCATAGGAAATGCATAAGAAGCATTAAATCGGAATGATTCAATTTGTACCGACACCGGCTTTCATTGTTATAAATTTCTTGAATAAAGAGAAAATTGCCTTAATAAAACTAATAATATTCCCCAGTTAAAATATTAATTTATAACAGCAATGTATTGGCTGAGGAATATTCTTCGGGTTAGTTTTGATGTAAGTCCGAATTCTGATCAATAAAGGCTTAAGTTAATCCATCCTTGGCTTAGCTGTCAATTTAACTGTTTTTCATAATCTTGCGGGCATTGGATTGACTCCATTTTCTATCTTATCCGTTGGCATTTACATTTTAACTGAATTTCATCAGCTAGATAAAAGTTTATAAATGAGCATAGAAAAATATCAACCGATTGTAGATGCTTATGTTGAAGCCTTTGATAAGGCAGATTTAAGCATCATCGAAAAAATGTTTGCCTACGATGCGACGGTTGAATACTGCAGACTAGCGATTGTAAAGGCCGGCGATCACGCCGGCGCATTTAGCCAGTCAGCTAGTTACTTTTCTGCAGGGAATGAATATTTTGAAGGTAAGGCTGTAAAGATTTTAGCGGCTGTCGATAAGCTTATTGACACGGCAACAGCTTATGATCTAAGGGTTGGGTCGTCATGTGAATGTGAGGCGATTGGAACGGTACCTATCGATCCGTGAGCTTTAAAGAGAGTAAAAAACACGAAATAACCAGTGAAAGCATCGCTAAAGACGTGGCTGATTTTACTGGTAAAATAGAGATAATTCCGCCAGGCGTGACGGCAATAGCTGATAAATACGCCTACAGAATGAAGAAGAAAATAACGCAAGCCGTTTCAAGAAAACAGGCATATAAAGCAAGAGACCAGACAGATGATTAGACTATATATATTATTGTTTTCAATACTTATTTCTTCATGTTCATCGATAGATTCGCCTGAAATAATTGCCGAATTTATCACGCCTGTTTACATGGTCGATTCATGGAATGATAAATTAAACATAACGGTAAATGTTCCGCCTGAGTGCGGTGAAAGCCCTAAATCATTAAGCGTTTTCGGCGGCGGAAAAGGCTTCAAAAAATCAAGGGGAAATGATGCGGAATATGACCTTGCTGTTTTCGCGCATGAAGATCGGCGTGATCTTGCGGTAACATTTTTACAGGATTCAGACGGCGTCTGTAGCATTGATAATATAAGGTTGATACGTTATTAAATACATGGTGACGGTCGTTGCGTGCTGTTTGTGTGCTTCTGGACATGCGGAAAAACGGTCTGAAGATCAGGAAGGCCAAATTACACTAGAAGTCAGCGCTTACAGTGTTGATATTAAATCAGTTTAGCGAAATATTAACGGCTATGAAAGTAGATCGTTATTTACTTGCTAGAGATATTACCTGGTGTTCGGATTCATATATATACGCATAGAGCCTAATCCTGGCTTGGTTTCTGGTCCATATCTAGATAGGATTTATGGGTCTGATCAATCTCAGGCAACGTATAGAAGATCTGAAACTTATACGCCATCTGATATCGAAATTTCCTCTGATTTATGGGGCGTGATAAGTCCAAGAAAAGAGACGTTAGAATTATTAGTAGAGCCTGATAAGGGGTAGTAGAAAAAAAAAGCCGCTTACTTAAGCGGCTTTTTAATGCGTATTAAAACGGTTGTTTTAGTAGATTAACAGTTGTGGAAGTCTGCCATTGATCAGTTCAAACAAGTTTACTGAACGTTCAAATAGCTCTAACGCGTCACCACTTATAAACCCCATCCAATCATCGCCAAGCGAGATACATGGCGCAATACAGCCTTCTAACTGTGTTGGACTATTCGCGGCGTGAAACATTGAGAACGTTCTAAGCGCCTGAGGATCTGAGGATAGCGCCCATCATCTTTTCGAAAGTACTCGCGTTCGCCGCCTTCATCTGCCTCCACACCAAGGGGGTAGGCCAAGACAGCTCTCGGACCAATAACTCTGTTTTACGGTAATCGCGCTGCCCCCCTAGAACCCATAGAGATTTACCCGATGATTCTGAACGAAGAGGTTGAAACGAATTTCAAATCTTGCTGAAGGGAGCGGTTGATTCATCTCACGGGCACTCCATGGGACGGTGTAGGGTGACACTCACATTGGCGTTTAGTTTGCGCAGGATTTGGATGCCATCGCGCCCGAATTGCGTACCGACCACATCGAGCTCCTTGAGAGATGGTAACTTACCCAAAATAGACGCAGCGGCAGCACTGATTCGAGTGCGCCCGAGATCCAATATCTACAATTTTTTCAACTTGGCTAAATGAGCCACGCCGATGTTAGTTACGTTGACGCTACCGTCGATCCGTAGTTCGCGTAGATCTGATAAGTTCGACAGCATAGCCACTCCATCATCCGTGATTTGGGTGAAGCCGATGGTGTGAAAAGTGAGGGATTGCAGGTTGGTCAGGCTGGTCAGGGAGGCAACGTTAGCGTCGGTGATGTGATTGCCTCCAACGCTCAATCTTCGGAGCGCGGAGAAACCTCTGCCCAAAGCCGAGAGGTTCATTCGCGTCATGTCAGCGGTACTTCGGTTGCGCTGAATATTGATCGAGGTAAGCTTCGGCAATTCGGCGAGATGAAGGAGACCTTGGCCATCTACACGAGTGAAGTTTAAATTTAGCGACTCGAGATTCGTGGCATGCTTGAGAAAGTACATCCCGTCATCGTCGACTTGAGTGGAAACCAAGTTGAGGCTACGAAGATTCTTTAGTTTGGCTACTTCTTCTAATCCGAGATTAGTCACGCTGCCGCAATTGTCTAAGCTCAGGTCCTCTAAGGCCGAAAGACCGACAATTTGCCCCAGTGATTCATCAGTGACTCCTTTGACCATGGTTAAATCCAGTCGCCGAAGCTCCTTTGCCCCGGCAAGGATTCTAAAGATATCTGTGACGGAAACATTGAGCGGCGCCCCGCGGAGCGAGAGAGAGTGTAGCTTCGGTATATTGGCCACCTCAGCCAAGTGTTGAGCCGTAACAGGCGGAGGAGTTTTGTAATTCGGGTAGAACACCGGTTGGCCAAAAGGCCCGCGCGGAGGACTCGGCACCGAAAAATTTACCGAGATGAAACCATCCTTATTCACCGTCATCTTTGTGCCGACCTTGCGCAGTGAATCGGAAAGCTCAGCCGACAGAAGCGCCGTGGAAAAAACGCAGCTAAATAAAAAGCAAGTTGCGATGTATTTCATGATGTGGCCTTGTGGTTGCTTAGTATTCGCTCTTTTAGACTGTTGAGCAGTAATACATTTGAGGCTTCAGCCATATGGATTGTTCCCAGCAAAGCATCATAGCTGTCCGAGCCAACGCATTGCCATTCTTCAGCGCTATTTTCATTTCCGATGAATTAGCCTGTACGCACATTGTCGGTATATATAGGTAACAAATACCGAGCATGATCCGATCCAAAATGGATCGGAAGAAACGCCCAGCACTCCGGTGATATAATCGCCTCCTCCTCATTGGTTTTCGAAGTCGCACATCCTATACAATGAAAATCCTGAAAGCACAAAAAAGTAAGCTGCTTACAATCCACAACGATATCCCTCTCATCTTTAAATAGTCTGATATTTCAGCATCAAAGTCACGAGGAACAATGCCAATAAAATGGCTGATGAATTAGAGCCTATGTATAACGCAAGATTCATTCAAGAATAATAAGGTAGGAGGTTTAAAGTCGAAGGTCCCCCCAATGCTGAACGCCTAGACTTTTCAGGTCGGCAAGGACTGAAAGTCAGAACTTTCCCCTTCATTTTCAGAAGCCAACATGCCTAACAATCCTTTGTAGCCTTCAATATTCAGTAAGCGTGTAACAAACCTCACCTTTTCAATACGCTTGATTCAGGTGTGGTTAATTAGACGTTTACAAACTGTAAAACGCAATCCCAGGCGCTCACAAGAACAATTTTCGACTCGCCCCAAGACAAATACACCACCAGAAAAATATCCTATACGGTCTTTAATCTGAGCCTCTCCTCCTACATGAATGAGATCCCAACGCTGCTTTGGGGCTGAATTAGCATCACACGCTATAACCGTTACGTTAAGACCATTCTAGATAATGCCTAATAGCTTCAATAATTTTTCTATAGCCTACGTCTGCGTATTGATAAACTGTATGGACGCAGAAAGTTCAGCCCTAATAAAACTAAGAGCTTACCCGAGGATGAAAATAAAAATATGCACGGATTAACCCATAGGTTATTCCTTTCCAATGCAAGACTGATAGAACTTGATGCTTTATCAGAGGAGGCTGTTCATTGAATTAGAACTTTATTTAACTTCTCACAAGCTAGGTAAATATAGGGGCCATGTAACCGGTACTACAACCTTTTTAAGCATGCGCGCATCAATTACACATAAATAAAAAACATTAATTATTTTTAATACACTGGGATTTCTATAAAAAATCGAAAAAAATCACCTTTTAAAACTTTTAATTACGAATAAATACATAACTACATAACTACATAACTACATAACTACAAACTGCACTAACAGTACATATTTTTCATAACTCTTCTTTTTTCTATGTGCGACTTCATCGTTATCGTTAGATATATTACGGCTATCAGACGTCCACCCCATCACGTTACGATTTTTGTATGTATATGCTGCACACTTGCCACATAAAAATATCACGAAAATGATCTATACAACCGGAATAAATCCATATTTATAAGCATATAAACAACCTGCTTAAACGGTGAAACTTAATCCAATAGTGGAACTCAATAAATACGTAAGAGAAATAAACCGACACGGTATCGTTAAAATAAATGAATAATGTTAGACGCAATAACGATTGCCAAACAGAATTATAAATCTTACAGGGGGAGAGATGTATGCATCATACGCTTACGATTATTCGTAGGACGTTTACTGATGAATTACCCCCTCCTTATATCTTTCATATCGCAGGCCAGGATATATTTTTTATATACGTTACTACAGGAGGCTGAATGAACATGAATTATTTTAAATAACTAATCTTAACAATTTTTCGAGATATTGGATTAAACAGGGTTACATGTACTTCTTCGAAGCCTCCCTGTTTTTCATAAAATAACGTTTAACACTAATTTAATTTTTAAGGCTTAAACTATCAAAAACTTTAAACATACTTTTGAAGTCACAATTGATAACAGCATAATTGATGTTGATCAAACCGCGCAGCTAACTGCAACGCTAATCGACAAAGATGGAGATGCAACAGATGTGACCCAGTCAGCTGTCTGGGAATCTCTTCATGAATTGATTGCAATCGTGGATCCTCAGGGCAAGGTTACTGGTATAAGAAAAGGCGATGCGGAAATCCAGGCTTCCATCGATCACTCTGGCCAAAATGGAACCCTAACAGCTACTGCCACAGTGACTGTAAAGCAGGCCGAAGCTACTATTAGATCCATCAAGGTTACACCTGTCAATGCCTCATTCAAAAAGGGCACATGCGAGACCTATACAGCAATGGCTACTTTTTCCAATGGTCGGGTTGAAAATTATAGCAATAGGGTAGAGTGGTCGAGCGAGGATACGAATATAGCTGACCGTGATGATTCAGAAATTGAGGACAGCGCTATTTTCTGTGGTCTCAAAGTGGGCGATACAACAATTCGTGCCTACTTTGCTAGTGGGGAGTTGGAGGATACTGGACATGTAACGATCACCCCCGCGTCGCTGGAGAAAATTGTAGTCACTCCGCCGAAGACAGTCAGGAATAAAGAGGCTGACCAACAATATATCGCAACTGGCATCTACTCGGACCTAACAACAATCCCTTTAGCAAATGAAGATATTGATTGGATCAGTACTAATACAAGTGTTGCCTCTATTGATGACAAAGGTATGGCGCATACTCTCAATCTTGGAGAAACCACAATTCGAGCCACATCTGCAGGAGTCTCTGGTGAAACCCTGTTAACGGTTGTTGCCAGTCAATTACAGCATTTGCGCATTGAGCCAGGGGAGATCACGAACTTGCCTGCTGGCAAAACTCAACAACTAAAAGCCTGGGGAATTTTCGTAGAAAACGGCATCACTACTGAGGCAGAGTTAACCGATGCCTCAATTTGGCACTCGAATTCACCGACGGATATCAGTGTCAGCAATGCAGATGATCGCAAAGGCGTGGTTACAGCCTTAAGAGAAGAGGGCTGCGCAACTATTTATGCAAAATATGAAGAGGTAGAGGCCGAGGCCACTGTATGTGCCGGGGCTGCCGAATTACTATCGCTAGAGATCAGGCCTCAAAATACGGCTATCACAACACATTCATATTTGCTCTATGAAGCTTGGGGTAGATACAGCAATGATACTGACGCTCAAAATATCAGCGATCATGTCACCTGGTGGATCAGTGATAATACGGCTGTCGCCACCATGAACGGAAGAGAAGCCTGTGGTGTTACAGAGGGTTCAGCCAATATTATAGCCATCCACCAAGGAAAAACAGCGATAAGTCCATTGCTCGTTACCGGTAATCCTATTACGCAAATGTGGATTGTAACTACCGGTGATTTTGTAGTGGGTACACAGAAGCAGCTCAAAGCTTTTGCTCAGTATAGTAACGGCGATACAAGAGATGTCACCGAAGAGGTACACTGGGTTTCAGAAGATATGGGAAAACTCTCAGTTGATGATAGCGGTATGAGCGATGCATTGGCTGCAGGTCAGGCGGGCGTTACTATTTCCCATCCAGACTATGACGATGCCAGCTTGGGTACCGTAAACACCAACGTTGAGATTAGCGCAGCGAGCCTAGTTGAAATTCTGGTAGTGCCTGCTTATGCTGAATTGCCCAAAGGGGCGAAACAACAATATAGCGCCATTGGAAAATACGATAATTGCACAGAAAAAGAGCTTACCGATCAAGTAGATTGGAGCAGCAGCAATACCCAACAAGCGTCTATTAATGATTCCGGCATGCTCACTGCCAAAGACGAAGGCACCCCGACCATCAGTGCTCGCCTGGGTAGCGTCGTAGGTGAAACCAATGTGACTATCACCAAGGCTGTGATTAAAAGTCTGATACTAACCCCCCATGAGGAAACCATAAAAGTTGGCTCTAAATTGCCATTAGAGGCTCTAGCGATAATGACGGATGATCGCATTGTAAATGTCACATCCAACTGTCAATGGGTGAATAACAGCCTCAATACACTTGGCTTAACGGATATCGATGCCGATAAGAAACAAATAGAAGGCTTGACGCAAGGCATCGGAAATATTGGCATATCTTATCTCGATGAAAATGAAAATCTTTGGGCGGATAGCTCCGATTATACTGTTTTGCAAGGGCCAATAGTGCCCATCGACATACGCATAGAACCGGAGAATATCAGCTTGGCTCTTGGTCTTAGCCAAACATATCTGGCCATTGCGATTTTCCCTGATCATGAAGAAGAGATCTGCGAGCCGGTGCAATGGGAATCATCCGATGAAGGTGTGGCATCGATCGATGCTTCTGGCGAAGTTCAGACCCACAAGACAGGTACTACCACCATCAGTGCAGTTTGCCAGGGTATGGAAGGAACAACCGAGCTTACCGTCACTGCTGCGGTCCTAGTTGACATTGAAGTCAATCCTGTAGATTTTAAAATGGACAAGTCAAGAAGCCATCAATTCGAGTGTTGGGCCATCTATACTAATCGCAGGGAAGAGATCACGATTAGCCAGGTTCGAGACTTAACCTGGACCTCATCCAAGACAAACATTGCTTGGGTATTGAATTCGCACCTTGTACCGTCAGGCAAGGTCCACTCCCTTACTGTCGGCGGACATACTCAGATCAAGTGCGTATACGAGTCGGAGGGGAGAACGTATAGTGACGAGGTGACTTTGACAGTACTCGATTGATAAAAAAACACAGGGGACTGAAATCCCTTGATCAATAAAATATAAACATACCCTGCCTTGTGCAGGGTATGTTTTTTCAGGAATAAATCTGAGGAAATATGATCGGCAGAGAGGCTACCTTCGTAGACCTAAGAAAGTAGTAGTCATAACTGACAAGCAATATCACTATAACGAGATTCTTGATTTAATCTCTGAAGTGACTAAATGTAAAACTCCTAGAGCACAATATGATCTTAGGGAATACCTGCATATAGCTTCCCTAAAAAAGTTAGTAGAGCCCCTAATGCCCAAGCACACTGGGAATACTCTAACAAAGATCGAACCGTATCTATCCGTGAAGGTACTTCTAAAGAGAGGAAACACTCTAAGTTTACTTACACTAAACGCAAACATGCAACAAGGTTATAAAACCATGCCAAAACCAAAGAATGGTCAACAACACGTACCAGTAACTTGCCTGCAACCATAGTTATTGACTCAGTTAAAACTATGGATGGTACTCTGTTACCTTTCGCCACAGCACTGTCTAACTCCGGTGAATTACTCATCGATGTTATGGTTGAGGTTGTACTGGAAGAAGATGTTCCAGCATACCGTGAGCTCCAACTGAAGCGTCAAAAGCTACTGATAAAGTAGCTAGTGACACGAAAGAACATATGACCCAAGTGCTTAATACTAATCTAGGTCAGTTGAAAGACTAGTACCATCCTCCTACACTTTGCATAAAAGAGTCTCTGCGAAAAGTATATGGCAGTCTGAGTGTTTAGCTCCCACTGCCATATATCATCTAGACCGTTCCAGGTCAAACAACCCCTTTAAGGTATAAGAAATATTTACGGGAAAATGGTTCAATCTCTATGTACAATTTTCGGCTTGCATTAGTATAAATAGTTTCAGTAAATAGAAGTCTACAGAATTAAAACTAACAATACCCCCTGTTAAAACCTTAAGTTCTAACAGGGAGAATTGACCGTGGAATAGCCTACCGGCTAAAAAACCTACTGGATAACCAGTTACGCGTTAATGATTTTTATACCTTGCATGGCTATAACTAATTAGTGCCCATCCATAAATAGATAAGCCTTTGATTAACAAGGATAGTTAATCGGAATAAGTAAAATAATCCTCTTGTATGTGTTAGGTTGATTTCGCCAAAAAAGAATCTAACCAAGAGGATTACCGCATGCGAGAGACTCGCGTAGCGCAGATCAGTATATTTGAAAATTACGCTCAACACGAGTTCGCCGAGCAATTACTTAAACTTTCCAATATCCTCGATCAATGGCCTGAAATATTAACCCTGATTGAAAAGGATTTGATTGACGCTTTTACTAAAGCTGTTGGCCGTAAAGGATTATCCGTCGAAAATGTGCTGCGCTGCTTAGTGCTGAAACAAATGCTGCAGATCAGCTACCAGCAGCTCTCCTTTCATCTTGCGGACTCTATG
>JABSRQ010000131.1:0-9119 GCA_013215055.1 Pseudomonadales bacterium
TTTTATCTGTTGAACCTGAATCAACCACGACTAATTCAAAGTCCTGAAAATCTTGTGAAAATAATGCCGCCAGAGCACTGGCGATAACCCAATCACTGTTTTTACTGCGCATAATAATACTGATTTTTTTAGCTGGCATAACAGTACCCTTAGCTAGGCTTGTAGAGGTGGACTATCTGGCAAGCAGCACCGATTCTTTTACTTGTGTTTTGTCTGGTCCTAACGCTTGTTGCACAAGTTTACTGACCTGAATGGTATCAAACTGACTGAGAAAATCGGCTATCATTTCCAGCGCTTCAAAGCCCTGACACAGATACAGAGTAATGGGGTGTATCAATAGATGGGAAACCAGGCCGTTGGCTTCGCGCCATAAAACCTCTGTCTTGAGGATTTCCAGCCACTGAGAAAAATAATAGGACTGACTGCCATAGTCGTCCGACCAGTTATAGCGTTTGATCCAGGACTCCACCCATTCGGGGGTACGTTCGGCATGATATAGGTGTTCATGATCAGGAATAATATTGATGGGGAAATTAATCAAACCCGTTGCATGTTTTTCAAATAGTGAACCATGGCGTTTGACACCATCACAGCACACGGAAATGCCATTTTTCATCAATAGCGCTTCGGTATAGGGGCCATGCATATACATATGATTACGCCAACTGCTAATGCTGCGGCCGGTTTTTTTCTGAATAACACTCTTGGTTTTGGCGATATCCCAGTTTTGCTGCCAACGCGGGCCGTTATAACTGCCAATCAGTTTGTTACAGCCACGATGCCACAAGGCCGGTTCAAAACAATTATAGGTATGACCGCCTATTTCGATATTGTCCTGATGACAGATGGGCTTCAGAGCCAGCCACTCTTCCTCAAAACATTTACCGCTAACAAAATAGCTGGCGTTAAGCTGGCGCTGTTCTAACAATTTGGCAAAATGTGCCGCAATACTGGCCTCACTACGATCACTATGCAGCTGGTTACCGGTCTTCAGGCTCATATGGTGTACATCACAGGTTAAACAAATCATAACTGACTCCGCTTATAAGTGTATGCCATGCTTTTTAAGCACGGAGCATAAATTAACATCAAAATAACGCCCCCATTGTTGTAAATAGGCGCCTATTAACTGACACGAATTATCATCATTGAGCTGCAGATGTGAACGTAAAAATGTTAGATCGTTTGGCCGTAAATGCTGTTGTTTAAAGGCAAAAGCAATCAGTGGAAACAGCAGGGGCAACAGGGATTCCTGGCTGGAGGTGTAATAGCCGGCTCGGGTTTTCAACCCCGTGTTGGCAGGTAAATTCCCCGGATGAGAGACAAAGACATTCTGCATCGCCTTGATAAGCGTTTTCAGCCGGCTTCTGTTATCGATAGCCGTTTCCAGAGGTAATTGTTTTAACGCTGCGGATAAATAATCTTGCCATTCAAGTTCTTCATCTCCCAAACGCAGACGTTCACATTGGAGATGGGTATCGCCGAGCAAGTTCATCACTCTAGCTTGCCAAGACAAAAAATCCACATCACGATAACGCGCATAATCCGGAGTAAATCGAAACGCCATGGCCTCCTGATAAAGACACTTAAAATTAGTACTGGCCAATGAGCAGTTACTGACTCGGAATTGTTTAACTATATAGGACCAATGATATTCGCCGCTGAAATATAACAAGGCATCGCCATATCCAATAACGGCCTTCATGGTATGTTTGATGATCAGTTTTTTCAGGGCATCTTTGTTGAGCGGATGAAAAGCCAAACGTTGCAGGCATAATTGATTGATCAGCAATAATGAACCTCGATTGACCATCAGGTTACGCATATCCCAGGCTGGAATATCTTCTGCCTTATGGTTAATCGAAGGAATAAAGTTTTGATCACCATATAGGGTTTTATGCCCCAATTTCATGTCGTACCAGAGCACTCGGGTTGGCATGCAACGCAGTTTAGCCTCTGGCATGACGGAGATATCGATGCCGATATGCAATTGTTTTTCCAGATCCTGCACCTGGCGCTGCACGATTTCATTAACCTGGCGATGGACTTTGGTATTCAGCGCTTCGGTCACCAGCAACAGGTCAAAGTTATTATGTGGCCGATAGCGCCCGGCCTTAACCTGAATACCTCCTTCGCCCTTACCATAACCGCCCAGTAATACCAGTGCCTTAATCTGAGAGATTTCCAGCGCCTGGGTAATTTCAGTCACGATACTACTGAGAATATTTGCAACGGTAATTTCAGCCTGCATATGCCCACTATAGGTAAACTGCGTAACCTGCTGCATTAGGCCTCCAGTAGCTGATTAAAGCTTTGGTTTAACAAACTCAGATGGTGCTGAGTACTGAATTGATGGTATGGCTCGGCCTCTATATTCTTCACCAGCTGCTGATGAATAGTCCGGTTACCGGTGATATGTGATAAGGCAGACACCAACTCATCGACACTGTTAGCGGTAAAAGGCAAACCATTAAAGAAGGGTTTAAACCAATCACGCATACCGCCGACATTGGAAGTCACCACAGGTGTTCCATGCAACAACGCCTCAATACCAACTAAACAAAAGGTCTCAGGCGCCCGTGACGGAATCGCCACCAAACAGGCCTGCTGATAACGTCGACTGAGCTGAGCAGAGTTAAGCCTGCCGACAAAATCGACCCGTTGACTGAGGCCCAAACGTTTAACTTGATCTCGATAATCCTGTTCCATGGAGCCGCTACCGCAGACTATCAAGCGATTGCTGGCGGGTAATCGCACCATCGCATCAATCAGGGTATCCAGGCCCTTGCCTCGAATCAATTGGCCTACAAACAGAATCTCCTGTATCTGTGTGTGCTGTGCGCTTGTCTTGCTAGTGTTGTCATCGACCTGCTTACAGGGGATTAACCCCCTGTCATCATGGAGCAGTGATTTCACACTGCGCTGCACTTTAGCCTGAAGTGGAGGAGTAGATGAATCTTCAGATGATGGCTTAGATGCGTGGATAGAAGACTGACCTGCACCATGACTAGAAAACAGCGGTGCAGTTAAGATCTTATCGTCAGGAAAGTCATGTAATTGCAGATGTTCGGCCATATATCTGGAACCCACAACAAAATAGTCAAGCTGTCGATTTAAGGCGATTTCCCGGTTTAATTGACTCACGCTACGTAGACCTATGCCGCGTTCAGTTTTATTGACAAAACCCAGACAGGAGTAACAGTTTAACCCCACTTTTTTCTCACAGGGCTGATGCCTCAGCGTGGTGTATTTATGCTCGCGTAAACAAAACAGTTTGTGGTCATGAAAAAAACGCACGGTCTTGATCGGTAAACCGATTAACTGCTGCAGTGTGCGGATATTATCCAGCCGATGCAGATAGATCAGATCGGCATTCAGCACCTCAACCTGTTTATGCACTTCAACCATAGGGAAAGCTGCCTTAAATACCTTGATAAAGGCAACGTTCACCGGTCCCCCAACCCGATAAAGCAAGCTTGATTCAATCCCCATGGCGTTCATCAACTTTACGGTCTGATAGATATACTGCTCACAACCGCCGGTGAAATCGGCGTGGTCATTAATCCAAATAATTCGCATGTTCAGCAAAGCCTCATCTTATCGATTTATTTGAGAAAGCAGACTTCTCTACCTGGTCCTGCTCCAAGGTAACCGACACCGTTGCAGATCCAGTAGCCCCAAAATGGACGAGATACGCTTCCCATCTTTGTTCTGATAGGAGTTAGAGCAATTAGCGTACCTATATTTTAAAAAACGTAAGTGACTGTTTAATTTATTAAAAACATGAAGGCAATAGGAAGGCTGGCATTGCATTTTGCAAAAAAACCAATGAAAAATTGCAAACAAAGAAAGCAGATCTATTTAGCTATGGAGGGCATACAGATAACACAAAGGCTGAAGCAGCTAGCGCCCAATAGCCATATTCGAAACCGCTAGCAAGGTAAATATGGGAAGCTGAGACTTCAGTACCGTGCACATTCCTGGAATGTGGCAACGATTTCACGCGTCGTATTCCCTTTAGCATAAAGACTAAGACTATTGCCATCCATTGAGGTGAAGCGGATTTGTTGATTTTTGACGAGTTGAGGCTCAAAGCTACGATCACGATCACAAGGTGAGTTGATTTCAAATTGACCGTCTAGAGTTTTTAATATCTTTGTTCAATAGCCATTACGGTTATTTGAGTCTTCAAAAGACTCATGCCTTTGATAAGCTAAATGCATCGTCCTATACAGCATTCAGAGCAGTCTCAACGGTGGTTTTTATCGGCATCTGGCTGAAGTCATTGAGGGCTTTTTCGTTTTTAAATATTTAGCCACTTCGCGGGCAAACGCTCCAAGTTTTTGTCTGTTCATTTTTAATGCCTATCCTTAGCCATTTCTGACTTTAATAATAAGCAGTGATACAGTTTTTCTACAGTCTCTAAAACCCCCTTCGCTTTCAATCGAAACCTGCCATATTGAGAAAAATCATGGCAGATAATCGATGTATTATCTATTGGCTTAAAGTTACTCTGCCTGCCAATATCCTAGTGTTTTTCTATTGCCAGCCCATGACTCCAGTAACACATAGCATGCAACACCCGAGAAACTACAGCGAGCCCCATCCCCATCAAGACAACCACCTAAACTATCCTGTAGCGTAGACCAAGTGATATTTGATGTTCCCTTTAACAACTCACCGCTATCATATTTGACTATATAGCTATGAATTAAGGCCGATGAGTTAGTTTCGTTATTCTTAACATAATAAGGTCGTGTGGCACTATACAGAGGGTCACCATCATGCGAGACCCAATACGAGCTTGTAGGCCCATCAAGCAACTCACACAGGTTTCCAAGCTTGCTGGCTTCAAGCGCATTAATGTAACTCCAATCGGCCTGCATACTCACATTCAGTCCATTATCACTAACACCAAGGCCGATTGAACTATAGTTTGTGGAAGTGCTGGTGATGAAAAAATCATCCTTAACATTATCACAGGACAAGGTCTCAGATTTTGTTTTTAATAAAAAAGTATTGCCTAATGAAGTACCTTCTACTGTTCTTTCACTCTCCCCAGCCAACCACCAACTGCAGCTATCGGCAATACAATCATTCCCACCAGACTCAACCCAGAAAGAAAAACTGGCGTAGTTTCCATCACCTGTAAATACAGAAGTAATATCATGATGTTCTCTCGACCAAGCATAGAAACTATTATCACCCACATCAATCGCCCAGGGCAAGTTGGACTCATTAAGGAAGCAGGCACCGTTATCATTAGCTTCATCACCACAATTGCTTCCCGCATGATCATAAGCATCATCATATTGATTGCTTGAATACAAGGCGGTACCTAGATGATTCGCCAAGTGCACTTCCCGTGATTTATCACCATTAACGGTAATGAAAGGGTTATATGGTGGCGTAGATGCATACGTACAATCGCTTTTCCCTTTATTAGAACAATAAGAGGCTTTATCAATTTCACTTGCTCCATCTCCCAGGAATTGAAGTTCAATCAGCCATTTAAACGGTTCATAGTCAGACCAGTTTTGTTCTGCTACAGAACTGTTAGTGTTAAAGAAACCATTCCGACTGGTAAAACTCTTCTCATGATAAAAAAACTGAATAATTGCCAAACCAGTAACAGCATCAGGTAGACTGCCACATTCACCTACCGTTATACAAGAGCCAGAGCTACAGTCTAAGCTGCAGGCACTACTTGTATTACCATTACAGCTATTATCAATAGGACAAACATTATTACTACACGAGCCAATCTCTATACTGTCTGTTCCATCTGAAACACAAATTGAAGCCGTTGCACTACTATCTGAAATAACCAAGGCTGGGGTTAGCGTTGTCCCATCAAAACTTAAAAGGAAAGGTAATTCAGTGCCGTAACCATTATTGTAACTCGCTCCTACAGCAACCAGAGACGACTGCCAATTAATCTTATTGACCTTATTGGTTTCACTATTACGTTTCACCGTTACATTATAGCGGTTCACAAAGTCATTAAAGTCATAGTCTCCATTGCTAGGAAATCTATCTTCAAACATGAGTGTGCCAAATTGGTATTGAGATGGGTAGTAAGCATATGAATAGGAGGGCTCAGAAACGCCTGTCACAGAAAAATCACAAGCACTTAAGCGAATATTACTTAAGGATATTTTTGCACCTACTATATTTGTGCACCCTTGACCATTACTCATGGATATCTCTGTCGCAGCGGATTCATTACTGTTCCAAAAAGCAATACCGTTAACTATGACATTGTCAAAGTTAAACACGGTATCTGAACTATCTTCAGGTTCCGATGCATGATGAAAAATGGCTCCGATTTCACTCGCTGACGTATCTGTACCGCCACCGGCGATACCACCATCCCCGAGTAAAATACTTGAATTACTCACATTGAAATTACTGCCATTCAATATTCTAAAAATATACAGTTGATTACTGCTTCCTTCTAAGATCCAATCAGAGTTATTCAACTCGAAATCATTATCCCCGACATCAATATCAATGACGGTAATACCATTGCTATCATTATCCTGAAAACTGGTAAAAATCGGACCACTACCGTCTTTCGCATTTTCATTGTTAATATTATTGGTGATCGTTATATCACTGGGTAAACCTTGAATAAAGCTATCCCACTGCGATATTTCACTATTTAGATCAGTAAAGTCGATATTAGATTGAATAGCACTGTTTACACTGGAGCCATTCCCAGAGCTAACATTCAGTGAAAAATATCGGCTATTGGAAAGTCCATTGCGACATTTAGATACACCGCTTGAAGCACATTCAATACCTGTATCTGCAAAAATATCGGTATCTGAAAGATTTATACCACCACCACTATGGGTTAGAGCAATATTTCCTGACCAGTTTGTACCGACATAAACCTTGGCAGCACCAGATGGAACAGAACTGGAATTACTCCAGCGGTCGCCATCTTGATAAAAAACACCTTTAGTATTGGGTCCTGCTTTCCCTGATGTGTTAGGAACTGCACTGTCGTCAGATAAAAATGAACGGTCAGCACCAATTTCAGTTCCCTGTACATTAATGGTATCACCATCACTGTCAGATGCAGTTCCAACAAATATGTACTTTTCTATTTCTTCAGTCGAAGGGGGGCTTACTTGTGTAAGCGTTAATGCATTAAGGCTTGGATTGACCAGGTAAAGAGCTAATAATAAGGCTAGCCTAAACCGGTAACTTGATGACGTTATAGTATTCATAAGGAAATCCTTTTTATCAGTGTTACCATTTTGGGTTTATAAATATATTGCTCTGGTTACAGAGTACTCTGAGTCATTGACATCATCATCTGACAAGTCAATTTTGATATATTCACTGTTTTCATAATTAACGGCACGAAGATATAGCAGCGGGTTCTCTTTTCGAACCTTATGCTTTAATTGAATTTTTCCGCTAGAACTTGTTAAACCTGAATATAAGAGAACACCCTCATCATTCGATTTTCGAACTATTGGGAATTGATATATATTGACAGCTTGTCTAGATAAAGGATTATTATTAACGTCAAGAAGTGTTAGGTTCAGCAGGATCTCATGCGTCATACTCCAGTCAAAACCTACTGGAACTTGAATTTCATTGATTGAATCAGGGCTATCAACTTCTGTCGATTCAGAACTAGTTGTTTTATTCTCTCCTTCTTCAATACGATCACACCCTGTAATAAGTACAGTGCAAGTAATAGATATAGCAAGAACAGTTATACATCTCATAGAATTCTCCAGTTTATATGATAGGTATATAAGGCCTGTTATTTACCTATCATATTTCGTGCCAAAGAAAATTGAATAAAAGTGTTTTTATAAAACCGATAGGGAAAGCGGCTTAAAGAGGTATCAAAATAGAAAGAAGGTAGTAATAACTCAGATTTTTTTTCATTATGCATCAATAATTGCAACGCAAATGGAAATGTCTCTGCATAATGCGAGTATAAGAAGTACAACGGGCCTTTTATAGATCTAGCAATGTAGCCTAGAGGTTTGAATGCCATTTAAGAGGACGAAGTAACACTTTTATAGAGTTCAATGGGTAATCCCCCTGAAAATTAACTGAGGTTTTATTTTGACCGATAAAACTTAATTAGATGGCGTTAGCTCTATATAAGGTTTTGTCGCATCTTGAAACGAAAACAAGAAACGACTTATCTCAGGCTATTTTAGACCGCTAACGAATTAATT
Organism: Pseudomonadales bacterium; assembly: GCA_013215055.1. GTDB lineage: Bacteria > Pseudomonadota > Gammaproteobacteria > Pseudomonadales > DT-91 > CAKMZU01. The sequence goes on from JABSRQ010000131.1 coordinate 8,214, forward strand.
TTTTCCCATAAAGTCATCTCGCCAGCATTTTTCAGCTGGCTTTTCCTCAACATCTGCCATAATTCAACACCGGCGATCGTCGCCTCCGCACCTGCATCAGACTTAAAATCTAACGCTGTTCGCATCTTCCATTTCACCGCCCGGTGGCTCTGCTCAACTATATTAATACGCTGCAAGGCCATTTTCACTATGATGAAAATCAGGAATGAAATTCTTGCGTGATGAAGTTTTAAGGTTACTTTTCAATGAATCATTTAAAAGTCAGCGTGTGAACTTGTCCGCTGGGTATTCCGATTATACAAGTTGTTAGTAAGCGCTTAACGAAGCACACCCTTTTCAATACATCTGAGGCGGGTGTGGTTGATTGCGCGCTTACAATTATTCGTAAACGTATAACCAACTGCACCTTTCCGGAATGAAGATAGAGGTGTGTAGTTAATTAAACGCTTACGATCATTTCAGTGTGAATATTTGATGTTTTTAAAAAAGTTGCCTATTAGTTACAGCGATATACAAAAAGGAGATGTTCAAATGGGTGATAAATTAAGGAAAAAAGAACCTGTTCCGCTGAAGCAAGTTGAATTAGAACGACATAAAGCAGCGTTTATGGAAAACGGAGGGGAAATAAAGATGTGCGCTTCTTTTGGGGCTGGTGTGAGGGTAATCTGCCCCGCCCAAGCTGCCCAGATTCAAGTGCTTTAGTGCTTTAGATTAGAAAGTTCCGGCCTGCCGCCCCAGGTGCTGCCCAGATTCAGGAGTTCAGAATTGCGGTTTCACCCCAGTATCAAAATGATGCACAACGAGAGTAGCAACAAGTTGCTGATCGTTGTAGCGATCCTTTCGCTCCAGACGCGACGATGGTCATCAGGCCAGTTCATTTTTGTACTTCATGTTAGCCATAAATAA
>JABSRQ010000131.1:9128-13672 GCA_013215055.1 Pseudomonadales bacterium
CTGTATCCAAACGATGCACAACGAGAGCAGCAACAAGTTTCTGCTCTCGTTGTAGCGATCCTTTCGTTCCAGGTGCGACGATGGTCATCAGGCCAGTTCAATTTTGTACTTCATGCTAGGCATAAATAATGGGGGCTAGGGATATAGCCCATGAAAGTCGAAAAAATAATGTAAGTCTTTGATTTATCGTTCTCGAAGTAACTATATTTTGGTTTCCCATAAAAATTGAAATACCTCTGAAAGTGTTATAATCCGTGACGTTCAGGATTTTTTCGACACGAGGACGGAATGTCCCAAGAACGCCGCCGTTTAATTTATGGGAGTAATCTGAACTTAATTGAAAAGTGCCACTCTCATTGCTTGATAGTGGAAAGAGCATTGGGGTCCCTAACTACTTTGCTCTTCGAGTTGTGGAACAACTCATTTTTGTGCCGAAGGCGTTTCTAACATCTTCGGTATTTTTTTGTCTGAAGAATACAGGCGAGCATTAAAAAGAGGGCGATGTATGTATGAAAATAATAAACGTTGCATAGAATTGATGCCTTATTTTCACGAATTGATAAAAAAAGGCGTTCCCTTTTCTGTTGCGGTACAACAGCTTAATAGCTCTCATAACGCTAATTTACGGGTCGTAACATGGCGGATTGCATATAAGAATTGGAAGTTGGGTAAAATGTCTAATTCTAAAACTTCTAGTTCTCAAATTTTGATGAGTCAGGAATGGACTAAGAAAGGGTTGGAAGGGTTGAAAGGGTTGGAAGGGATTTAATCTTTGTTTTAATGAGATGTTGCCGAGTAGTCATTCTAACCGGGTTGGGGGACTATTTTCTCCCGTCAATGTAGCGATAATTGTTACATTAAGACGGAATATCCCCAGAGCCCCACTTTTTAAGTGCTTTAATGCCGGTATCAGTGTGGGTATTATCGATCAAGATGATAACCAGGATTATGGATAGCGATGACAAAGCAAACGTGGACACGGGAAGAATGCAGGGCAGAAGCTGCCAAGTACAACACGAGAAACCTATTCCGACTCAACTGCAATGGTGGCTACCAGGCCGCATCCAGCCATCCTGGATGGCTGGATGATATCTGCAGTCACATGGGTCTGGGCTCATCAAGGCCCGCGCAGGTAATGACTGCCTCTGAGAATAGCCAGGCATTGGCTGCATCCAGATCTGAAACACAAAACCTGCTTTTCAGCATGGGCCGCTCGGTTTCCTAGTGTGTCTGATTAATGAACAATTTTAACTGAGGTGCTTAGTGGCAAGAGCATTGTGATCCCTAGTCCTTTGGCTCTTAGAGTTGTGGCTCAACTCACTAATACCGAAGATGTTAGAAGCATCTTCGGTATTTTTTTGTCTGAAGAATGCAGGCGGGCATTAAATAGTGGGATAATGTGCAGTACTACATACACTGCACATCACAAAATTTCTCCGCAATTTCGCAAATACCGCCTTTAAAGGTTCTGTCGCAACTTGGCTCACTTCTGGCACCTAACACCAGTCGCCAGATGAACTTCATCCCAATATTTAGTCTTATGCCCTCGGTATGATCAATATTTCGGATGCTGCATGGCCCTATCTCTGTGTAAAAAATCTATCTCTGTTCATTATTTTTCAATGACTAGCTGTAGTATGGTGTGGCCAAGTATTACCGCGTGAGAGGCTCAACAGTCCAGTGCGGTAATAACAAATTTTTCACCGCTAGCTTGTAGCCCGGGTGATGACGTTCTTCTGGAAAGGATAAGTTCGATGGATCAGCGCGTTAATATTCAGCCTGTAGAAAAAGTAAAGAGCTGGCTGCCGTGGATAGGCCACGGCCTGCAATTTATTAAAGATGCCGATAAGTTGATGGCCCAGTGTTATGCCAAGCATGGCCATGAGTTTCAGCTGACTCTGGGTGGGAGAAAAGTCACTGTATTGCTTAACCCGCATGATATTGCCACCATTTTTGGCGAATCAAAACGCCTTACCGGTGAAGCCCTTAATGCCGAGATAAGCCTGAAAGTGTTTGGCATGGATTACCAATATTTTAACAGCAATAAACAATGGGCCTTTCATTCCCTGTCACAGGATTTCGCTAAACATTTACGTGGTGATGCCCTTGATGAGATGACGCAAGTCATGCATCAGCACATGGAAGATGCAATGTTCAGACGCGTGGGTGAACAACCATTTGAAGGCCAGTTATTTGATTTTGTTGGTCGGCTAATTGTTGAAGCCGGTGGTGAAGCGATGTTTGGTCAGGGCTTTGCTGAAGATGCCGATCAGTTATACGATGATTTCGCGCTGATTGATGATCACTTCCAAAGTTTCATCGGTGGCACGCCAAAATGGCTGGTGCGCGGTGCACGCAAGGCTGAACAGCGCCTTAATGCGCGTTTCGGCAATATCCGAAAGGGCCAGGCCAAGGTTATGGATAGCCGCTTTAAGCTCGTGCAAGGTGCCGACAGCTTTAAAATGGCCCAGCAAGATACGGCGATGTTTTGGGCCGCGCAATCCAATACCGTCGCCATTGCTGCCTACACGGTTTTTCATGTCATGCGGGATCCTGCAGTAAAAGAGATTATTGTACAGGAGGTCACTGCAGCTGTTCAGAAATCCAGCGCAACGACCCGTTTAGCCAAGCCGCTGATCACTCAGGGCGTACTGGATAAAATGCCTAAACTCGATGCGGTGATTGATGAAACCCTGCGCCTGTATTCTACGGGTTTTAATATGCGGCAGATTGCCCAGACGGTGGAACAGCGCATCGATAGTGTCGATATTGGCCTAGATTCTGGCCGTGTGTTGAGCCTGGATGCTGCCGAGTTTGTCGCGATTTACCCGCGTTTTATGCATATGCACCCGGATATATATTCCAGGCCTGAGCAGTTCCAGTGGGACAGATTCCTGGGTAAGCAAGGGCCGAACAAATTCTCTTACCAGAGTAAACCTATCAAAAACAGTTTATCGGTATTTGGAGGCGGCGTAGGCATGTGCCCGGGCCGTCATTTTGCACGAAATGAGTTTAAGTTAATTGTGGCCGCATTAATCAATGATTTTGATCTGGAAATTCTGGATGCCACCATTCCGGCCAATGATACAAACCGTGTAGGTTTAGGCTCTTATCGCCCGCTGCAGGATATTCCGTTCACATGCCGTATCCGTGGTTAGTCCTGGGAAGGGGAGTGGATCAATAATTGACTGAATGACTCTGCCCTGGGTATTAACAGAGTATGGAGATAGACTTATTTCCATACTCCTCTACTGGATTCCGTCGTATTACTAAATTACATCAACATGGGGTTCTGGGGACATCCACCTGGAATGTAGGTTTCGGCTTCTTTTTCAACCTATGAGGGGTTCTAGGGATTGCCCGTCCAAAAACGCTACAGCCCTTGCCATTCATAGTCTCCCATAGGGGGGGGGGTACTTTTTATTTCGCTCCATATATATGCCTTTCCGGTTATAATTTAGCCTTTTTAAGGCAAATATTATGGCATTTGAAGAACGAGTTCAGATTCTATCTGATGCTGAGCAAAATGATTTTTACAGCCCACCAATTTTATCATCTAATGATCAACGATTCTTTCTATCCTTTAACGACAAAGAGCTGGCAATTGCGAACAAAATACGGGACCGGGGAGAACGTTGCATGTTCCTCGTACTGCTAAGTTATTTTAAAGCTAAACCCGTCACTTTAAATCCTGGCTACCATCAAGTAAAACATGACCTTAAATATGTTTATCTAACGTTTTTTCCAGGAGCTGGCTTCAGGCCCTTTAATCTCACCCAGAACCCCTTTAATGTAGGGAGGATACGGGCTTTAAAATAGGTTTTTAATTTTTTTTGATCGTGGACTCGTGCAATGCGTCCAGCTTATATCCATCATTTAGCCATCTATGCGCTGAATATAAAAGAAGCGTCTGCCGCTAAAATCCCTTCTCACTCGGATATGTTCTATCCCTGGTCCTTTCTTGTGTTCATATTCATGATGAAGCTTGAAGAGTTCGCCAAAGAATAGAAAATCATCGGGGCTTACTATATCGCCTTTCTCATAGTGATTAATTCTACGGCGTATTGCTCTTTCTGCAGCGCTCTTGGTTTTGAAACTGAATTCGCCGAAAAGTATAGGCGTGGGCGTAATCATGAATCCATCCATAGACATCATTGTTGTTATTGTTGTGGGTACTTTACAGGGTTTATTAGTAAGAGTGTGGTTGAACAACATCAGTTTAAGATGAAAAACCGTCTTCGACGATCCTACCGGAGGTAATCACTTCCGGTTGAACAACGATAAACCTGTCGCCTAATTCTCCTCGATTGCCATTTCCGGCCTGCCGCCCCAGGTGCAGCCCAGATTCAGGAATTAAGAATTGCGGTTTCACCGCCGAATCCAAACGATGCACAACGAGAGCAGCAACCAGTTGCTGATCGTTGTAGCGATCCTTTCGCTCCGGCCGCGACGATGGTCATCAGGCCCGTTCAATTTTGTACTTCATGCTAGCCATAAATAGTTATGGCTAATAATTCACGCCTTCGGCCTGCTTCGCAGGTGAA
>JABSRQ010000132.1 GCA_013215055.1 Pseudomonadales bacterium
CACATGGGTGGTGTCGTTGTTGTAAGGTGTTTTTAACCGATAAATCACTTGCCCGTGTTTGCCAATGGATAAGCGCTTTTCGGATAACGCACCTCTGGAAATATATCGGCATAAACGCTCCAGATTTTGTCGTTCTTTGGCTTGGCACATCACGTCAGCATGCAGGGAGAATCCATTTTCTATTACGGCTGAGCACGTTGTGTTTGAGCGGCATATAATGCTGTGGAGGGAACTTCCAGTTCACACATACTGTCTTTTTCAATACGAAAATCAGCCATTTTTAATACTCACTAATCATTCATGCTAAAAGGATCATTGCGCCAATAACACTCTGTGTGGCTGCCTCGATTGGAGCAAGGCTGTTTGACGAGTGCCTCAGCCATGGCTTATTGATTTTTATATTGGCATAGATGCTCTTGTACACATTAGTGTACCTTTTCCAACTGTTGAATAAATGCAGCTATCGCCAAGTCAAAATTCGCTTCAGGATCTTCAAAATAGCAATGGATTTCGGGGTGACCTTTTACATATCAGGCAGGGGCTTGTTCTATGGGTAATACGGCATTCTCGGCTAAGCCATCAAAGACAAGTTGACAGTTCTGCGGGCCTTTATTCAGCAGCCAATTCTCTGCAATATCATAATTATTGCCTGCAGCCGTGGTAATTTCCCAATGTTCTGCATTCAGCACGGACTTTAACTGTTGAATATGAAAGTTGCTCATGTCATTTACCAAATTTCATAGAAATTTAGTCTTTCAACGTTCTAGATAAGTGTAGTCTTTTCTGCGCTGCGTTTGAGAAAAGTGTATAGCAATAGACGGCGGGATTACGGTGTGACCATGGTTGTTGCAGAGCGAAGCTGTTGATAGCCTGTGCCGAATCGGGAACTCGCTTGAAAAAACGGGTGTGGAATGGGGGGTTAAGCACGGGGTTTCTGCCGCAGACAGCCAGCGTATATGTGATGAAGAATACAGGTTTATTGAAAATCGTTTAAGCAATGGCTATCCAGATTCTAATGCAGAAGCTTTTCCCTATGCTCATATTTATAACCGGCACCATAGATTACACGGATATATTCATGGCCATTGTCTAACATGGCAAGCAGCATTTGCAGTTCGCAACCGCGGGCCAGCACCCTTCTTTTATTCGTCATATTTTCTCAGCCAACTAACACGCTGAAGGCTGGACGACCATGTTAGAAGATTACATGCTCGATTCTGGTTATATTAATGACACCTCGTCGATGAGGTCCGCTTTATTGCTAAGCGTGAAATGTCTCGCCTCGTCGCCCGAGTTGGAATCGATTGGTATTTTATGACAGGAGAGCAAGATTACCTGAACGTCGGTTTATATCCAGGTTTCACTAACAGGGCTAAGTGATGATGTATTCGATAACGCCGCCAAGCATTAAAGAAAGCCACAGGCTTCACTGATGGCCGCGTACAAGCTGAGCTTAACGCGTATAGCCGTGAGCAGAGTTATCCATTGAGTTACCTCACAGGCAATCGCTTGGTGTGGCAACTGCAGCAAGATATCCAAGCAGAAAATAAAAAGATCGCGATGCGTTAGCCCTCGACCAGGCTTTACATAGAGTGTATTTGAATCTGGCTGTATGCCAATGGAAAATCTTGGAATTAGATTCAATTATAAGGGTTTTCTCTAACGAGATGCCTGAATCAACAAGTTATTAATAAATTTCCCAATTGCGTATGATTCTCATTTAGATTAGCAGAAATTCACTCTGGAAATATTATTATGATAAATAGCAAAGTTCTCTATTTAGGGCTAATACTGATGAGCTCTCTCCTATTACCCGCTTGCGGTGGAGACTCAAATAGTTCTAATAAACCTGACACTGTGGAGCAAGGCAGCGAAGAGCCAACTACTGAAGAGCCAGCCCCAGAACCTGATACTCAAGCCCCCACAATTAGTCAGGTATTCCCGAATAATAATCATGGTATGCACTCAAAGCAGGTTCTGGTTAGCGGCCAAGCCAAAGACGATAATGCATTAACATCTGTGGTCATTATCTATGGTGACGAATCTATTATTGCAGAGCTAAATGGTCACATATTCAGTGCCATTATTAATGCCAAACCCGGTAAAAATAATTATTCCATTCTAGCTACAGACGAAGCAAATAATGTCACAACTGTAAATGAAAACTTTTATTTTGGTGCTCGCGCAAGCGCAGGGGGAGCCCACTCGGGTGTCATAATGAACGACAAAATTTATGCCTGGGGACGTAATAACAAAGGCCAAGCTGGTATTGGATTTATCACCAGCATTAATGATGACCCTGAAATTTCGACATCCCATCCAGTCATTCCAACCTTAATCTCAGCGCCTTCAGCTTCTGATGGAGAAGAAGCAACTGAAACAAAATTTGTTTCTTTAGCGTTTAATCAAAATTCATCCACCGCCCTGGATAGTAATGGCAACGTATGGAGTTGGGGCGATGGCGATAATGGCCAGCTAGGTTTAGGGACTCCTGATGATGACATCATAGATGAAACTGATCATACCAGCCCGCAGAAAATACAAGCGTTATCCAACATAATCGCCATCAGCCGCGGTAACGACCATTGCTTGTTATTAAAGGCAGACGGTACAGTTTTAGCCTTTGGCGATAATGGTCAAGGGCAATTAGGGGACGGAACGAATGACGATAAAGATGCTCCTGTTGCGGTTAATGGTTTAACAAATATCGTGCAAATATCTGCATCAATCGGCTCTTATGCGATTGATGAAGACGGTCGCCTATGGGCTTGGGGAAGCAATAAGTATGGTCAGTTAGCTAACGGCGTTAAAGATAGAGAAACCCATAACGTTCCAGTACAAATTGCTATTGACGAACCGGTTGTCAATATAGCTAGTGGTAAAGGCCATGCTCTGGCGCTAACCCGTTCAGGAAAAATTTATGCCTGGGGATTAAATGCTAGTAGTCAGGTAGGTATGAGAACAAGTGAAACCTGGGAAAGCTATATCCTTGCGCCTAAGCTTCTTCCCTGGTTCGACGATGTAATTGCCATCTGGGCCAAAGGCAATCAAAGTTTTGCCCAGCGCAGCGATGGAAAAATATACCCTTGGGGTCAAAATATGCTTGGTACCTTAGGCATTGAACAAGATGGCGATGTAGAGCAACCTGGCAGTCCCATCTTTGGTTTAGAAAATGTTGCAGATTTAGGCAATGGAGCACTTCATACTCTCGCAATTCGAAATGATGGAGAAGCCTTCGCCTGGGGGTGGAGCTATGAAGGTTCTTTAGGAGGGGGGAAAAGTACCATTCACAGATGGGCATACCGACTGCCTCTACTGCTGTCAATTTATAAATAACAACACATGACTAATCACGTAACTTTATATTCAGTTACGTGATTTTTTTAAAAACACTCCCCAAAATTATTTCATAAAAGATATTCATGCTTAAAATTTTTTACATGATTAATATCATTATTATTCTGCTATCAGGCTGCAGTCTAGATGATAGTGATAGCTATACAAACGAATCAGTCATAAAAGAAGTCGATGCTCACAGCGTAGATCCATCACCAGTCTGGCTTCCAAATGCAGGTAATGCGACAGCGGAATTCGACTCCGACTTTCCTTTTCTTCAATTTATTCCTCACCTGGACCTAGCCGAACTAACCAGTGCCTCACAAGGACGAGAACTTTTCGTTGCAGAGTGGACTGCGGCACCAGGAGTCAGGCCTTTACTGGATGGCTTAGGCCCCTTAACAATTACTTCTTCCTGTGTTCATTGTCACCTGGCATCTGGTCGAGCCCCAAGCTTAATGGAAAATGGGGATGTAGGTGTCGGCTTACTCTTTCGCCTCCGTGATTCATTAGGTAATGCTGATCCTTTTTATGGTGGACAACTGCAAACAGCGGCAACATCAGGAAGTAGTGAAGGCCAAGTTAGCTGGAAATTTGATGATAATAATCAACCCGTATTTACTCTTGTCACAAATCAGTTTCCGCTAACAGAAGGTATTAACCTGGGACCAAGATTATCTCCTCAGCTGGTAGGCATTGGTTTATTAGACCTTGTTTCCGTTGATGAAATATTAAGCCGTGAAGATGAATATGATATAGATGCTGATGGCATTTCTGGACGGGCTCACTGGCACATAATAGATGGACAACTAGAACTTGGACGCTTTGGCTGGAAAGCCATGCAACCGTCGTTAAAGCACCAAAGTGCAGGAGCAATGCAGCAAGATATGGGATTAACCACCAGCCTGAATCCAGCCGAACCTTGTACAGATTTACAAACGCTTTGTGACAATCAGCCAAGTGGGGGTAGCCCTGAAGTATCCGATAACTCTTTAGCCGTTATTAATGATTTCTTAACCTTGCTGGCAGTCCCAAAAAGAAGAATTTCTGATCAAAATGAATTTGATCAAGGCGCAGCAATATTTACCCATATTGGTTGTGCGAATTGCCACCAACCCACCCTGACAACGATTAACTCAGATAAATACCCTTTATTATCAAATCAACTTATTTACCCTTACACCGATTTATTACTGCATGACCTAGGCAATGATCTAAATGATAATGTTAAAGAAGGTGATGCCCAGCCAAGCGAGTGGCGCACCCCTCCACTTTGGAGTTTAGGATTAGTTGAGGCCGTTGAAGGGTCGCGTTTTTTACATGATGGTAGAGCTGAAACAATCGAACAAGCAATCATCTGGCATGGAGGGGAAGCACTAGCGTCTAAAAATAACTTCGACATTCTATCCGTGATTGAAAAGCAAAAACTAATAATATTTTTGCGGTCAATTTAACAGCCTTAACGTTTTGAAATTAACGAAAGAACCTTATAATTACTATTAAGAGCTTATAAGGTTCTATCATAACAACGATAAGTTGGTACGACCTCACCTGGTGCTTAATCCTTATTATTCTAGTCTGCGCAATCTATGAAAGCCGAGTGAAATAATTGCTGCCGTTATTCGTATGCTGGCGCAACTGGTTGCCGTCGGTTATGTGCGATCAGTATTCCCCCCATCCCCGAGGATCAGTACTGGCATCGTCAGCATCATGCTATTGCTTGGATTGCTATTCGCAGCAGTACGCCATCATAAAGGTTATTTACCCGCTGCAATTATTGCTCTCGGTTGCTCGGCAGGATTGCATCTATATATTTCACTTATGCCGGTACTTAAGGCTGAGTGTATAAAAATTCAGTTAATTCACCTAGAACCTGAGGCAGTCTCTACGTTTATTCTCGGGCATGTGACATTTATCCAGCAGGTTTTTTAGCCGGCCGGCTACTCTACGGCCAATACTCCCTGTTAGAACTTAAGGTTTTAACAGGAAGTATTGTTAGATTTAATCATGCAGATTTATATTTATTTAAACCCTTTATAACAATGAAAGGCGGAGACTGTACATAGAGATTGAACCATTTACGCGTTAATGTTTATTATACCTTCAGGGCCGCTATCCTGGCGATAAAATCCATGGGGCTGAAAACCACATGAGTGGTGCCGTTGTTGTAGGACGTTTTTAACCGATAAATCACTTGCCCGTGTTTGCCAATGGATAAGCGCTTTTCGGATAACGCATCTCTGGAAATAGTTCGGCATAAACGCTCCATATTTTGTCGTTCTTTGGCCTGGAAAATCACGCCAGCATGCAGGGATAATCCATTTGCTTTTACGGCTGATGAATAGCTCTCCTCGATGATAGCGGGGATTGTTTGCTTCGGTTAGGGATTTTTTACCTTGCATTGACCCAACAGCAATACGGTAAGTAATGGCACAGCCTTGAATCTGTTGCATGCCGCTATCGTCGGTTTCTTATAGATTTAGAAAAGGTTGTTCGACATCTTTTCCCAAATAGCCTGTTTTCTCAAGAAAGCGCACAAGGCGTCGACTGATTCGATTTAAGACAGCGGTTAATTCAGTTGCTGTGAAGGCTTTAACGGGAATGAATTTGGGCCTAGCTCCTGTCTTTGGCTTTATATAGGCACCATCCAGAAATAGCATGTGATAATGGATATTAAGGTTTAAGGCGCTACCAAAGCGCTGAATGAGTGTCACTGCGCCAGTTTCAGAATCGTTGTGGGTAAGGCCTGCCTTTTTGATGAGTACCGAAGAAATGGCTCTTACTATGATTTTTAAGACTGGGGTAATGAGTTCTGGCTTTGCTGCGAGCAGAAACCGCAAGGTGAAGGGTAAACTGAGTACCCATTGTCTGACAGGCTGATGAGGGAAGATATGATCACTCAACAACTGACGGGATGCCGCCCAGATCAGAAGCCCCGCTTCTTACAGATGAAAGTGACCAATCGTTCATGATGGCAGTCTTCACATCGTACACGTAGGAAGCCGTTTTCGAGCTTCCCGCATTTTAAATAGGCATCAAATTCCCGTTTTACATAAGCTGACAGGTATTTTCCTTGCTCTGAGAAATAGCGATCTAAAGCTAGGTAATTATCGTGTATCAGTTGGTAGAGGCTGGTTTTATCAGGTTGATGGCGTTGATAGGTTTTTGTAGATGGCGTCGGTTTAAGGATAAGTGAGGGCATATTATAAAGCCTGTATGGATATCTATATAGATATCCATACAGCATAGTATTTCATGCCAATTTCACATTGAATCTTCACGTTAAAAAACGAATGTCTTCATTCATATTTTCAGAAAAGATGATTGAATTTCAAAGTCGCTCTTCAATGAAAATGTTTTAGGAGATGGATCTAGACGCTTTAGTGTGTTTTTAGATATGATACTGAGGGGCTGCAATAGCCTCACAGCGGGTATTTAACTTTCCCGTTTTCTAAGCTGTATCAAAAACTGCTGCTAAAACGTTGCACCCATTATTGGCAAATAATATGGGGGAATTAGAAGGCCAAACTATGGGATATTCCCTAAACTGCTCTGAACGTTTTGCAGGAATATAACCAAATCACATAATAACATTCGCGTCTTATACCCCAAAAAAAGCCTGAAAAGTTCGACCAGCGCTTAAAAAACTGCCTATTTAGTCATGATTTTACCAACCAGCTCACATAAGTCTCTCTAACACCCTCAGTGAGAGGCCACCCTACGGTAGTATTTTTTATGAGTAAGGAGGCTTATCAACGTAATTAAGTGATGTGGTGTAGAGTCATGGGCGTAAACTTACCAATAATGCATGAATCCCTAGCCGTGATTAAGCGTCAAACTATTGATGTTGTCTTTCACGCCATGAATGCCGTCAGTGAACAACAAGAATTCACGTCCGACCACCACTTAAACATGCAAATCCCTGGTATTAAAGAGCGATTTATAGAACAGCAGGATGAATGCTTCAATACACTGATCAAACCTGCCTCACCAACCCGCCACAATTTGTTCGCCCCCATCAAACGCACCATGCATGATCTGGCGCTGGTTGAATATGAGGACTTAAACTTCCAGCTACTGCGCAGAAAGTTTTCCGATAAGATCTATGATGTTTTGGGTGCCGATCTGGCGCTAGCCACCTTACGCTTCGAAGAACTACTGGGCCATGAGCTGGAGCTTGATGATATGCCGCTAAGCCCCGTGAAACTTTCCAAGTCACTGCAGAGCGCTATCAAGCCTATTGAAGTTGATGCCGAGAAGAAAGAAGCCTTCTTCAGGCATACACTGACCTGCTTTGCTAAAAACTACCGCCAATGTGTAAACCAGGCCAATAATACTTTTATCGAGAAGGGGATTTTAACCGACCTGAATGATAGTGATGGTAGAGCCTATTACATGCGTAAACAAAAGCAGTTTATGTCAAAAAATAAACGCAACGAGCTTATGGCCAGCATCAGTGAAGAGACGTTGCTGGATGAAAAGGGCAAGTTTGTCGACACCAAGATGGATGACTTGCTGAACACTATCGATATCCCTCAGCAAGAGCATCAGCATATCGTCGAGGCAGCTCCTCTGGCCCCCGCTGCAAACCAACAACAATTATTGCACGCCATTAGCGAACTGCAAGGGAATTTATCTCAATCAAATGCTGATGGCTATCTAAGCCCTAAAAACCATCTCAGTCTGGCCAAGCAGCTGGAAAACGAAACCAGCCTTAAAGACTATGGCTTAAATAAATCCGACTCAAATAGCATAGGCATGATGTCCATGCTTTTTGATAACCTGCTTAACAATGCGCATATCGCTAGCCCCATCAAGGCCTTGTTAGAGCAATTGCAGGCACCGTTATTAAGATCGGCACTATTAGATAAAAACTTTTTCGCCGACACGGGTAACCCGGCCCAGGCACTCGTTGATACCATTACCGAACAAGGTGCAGGCTGGTCGGCAGATAAAGACCCCAGCAAAGACTTTCTGTATAAGAAGATGGCCGATATTGTGGCCACAGTAAACAATGACTTTGACGACAGCTATGACGTATTTGATGACGCGTTAAATGATTTCAGCCAGTTTAATAAAAGCCATCAGGCCAGAGTCACGAAACTGGAAAAAAGAATCGTCTCCGCCGAAAAATCCAAGGCTAGATTTAATCGCGCTAAAGATACTGCCAGAGAACATAATCAAAAGGCTTTTTCAGATTATGTGTTAGGCGATGAAATGACCGACTTCTTTGATCAGCACTGGCAGCTGGTACTGTTTTATATTCATAATAAATATGACAACCAGAATAACAAGGAATGGCGCAAGGCTATAAACACCGAAAACCTTCTAAAGTTAAATCTGGCAGGCAGTGACAAAGCCGATAAGCGTAAAACTGTCGCCGCGTTACAGAAGATGATGCTGGATACCGGCCAGCAGAAGATCGATGTTAATGCAGGATTGCAAAAAATCATCCCCTTTATTAAACATACCAGCCGGGTCTCTGAACAAGCAGATAATACCAAGATAGCTACTAGCGATACGGGGAAATCAACTGTCAGAGCCCTGCACGAAGCAGCCAGAAGCGTCGCCGCGCAGATTACGGCTCCCTCGGCCATGGAAGCTGCGCCAGCTGTTAATGCCCGCAGAAACAAAGCGGTAGATTCGGCACCAGAACAGCCCATCGAAGAACAGACACAGGCACTAGAGCCCGAACAATTAAAGCAACTGCAAGAACAGCTCACGGTGGGCAGCTGGTTAGCCGAAAGCACAGGCGATAGCACCGAGAAAGTGAAAGTTGCGGCGTATATCAAACACACAGACACCTTTATACTGATTCGACGCAACGGCAGTAAATTTGGCAGCTTTAATAGCAGCCAGATGTCGCATCGATTGATGCAAAAGACCTTGATACTGCTGGAATCATCGATGATGTTCGACAGGGCACTAGAATCAGTGATTCAAAGTATTCGAGCAGCCTGATGATGAATTACCGACCTTAATCGACAAGAGCTAGTCGTTAGCTGCTCAGATTAAAAATGTGGCAGTTACAGCGCTTATTTTACACCAAATCATTTATGCAAGGTGCCTGTTTCTATTGATGAGATGTTAGAAAAAACAGACTGTTTTTATGCTATGACATTTTTGTGATAGTGGCTGTTTGGCAAATTCCTATTTCCTACTCTATTCTCCACTGGATATGTTAAAAAATAGGGCTTAGGGAATATGAGTATTAAAAGATACCAAAGCAAGATTGCCGTAAGCGTCTTGTGTGCCGCAATCTCATTACAGGCTAGCGCCAAAGAAATCATCCATGATGCCGAATACTATATTCTCAAGTCACAAAATGGCGAAAAATGGGCAGAAGCGGATAAAGGCTTAACTGAAAAGTTATCGGCGTTAAAAGCCAAGCACGGCACTACGCCCAATATTGTCTATATCCTCTGGGATGATCAGCAAGTTGGTGCTGTTGGCAATGCAATGATTCAGCAGCAGTTGGGTTACTCTACCCCTAAAATAAATCAAATGGCCGAGGAAGGTATCAACTTTACCCGTATGTACTCAGAGCCATCATGTACACCCACACGTGCAGCATTTATGACAGGACGTACCCCCGTTAGAAATGGCATGGGAATTGTTGGTATGCCACATGAATCCAGAGGGTTGGCTGCCACTGAGGTGACTATCGCAGAAGTGCTTTCATCAGCCGGCTATGCAACCGCTTTCTATGGTAAAGGCCACTTAGGTGATATTGAAGAAAGCTATCTGCATAACCAGGGCTTTGATGAAGCATTATTCACTCCCATGAATCAGATCAGCTCTTTGTGGAACCCAGGAGGCACGGCGGTCAATGCCGTTCTAGGCATGCACCCGGATATGCTGCCTGAAGACCCTTATGCGATGGACTCCCCCGGCTTAAACCCTGTTGGTTGGGTCATGACCGTTGAAGGAAAAAAGGGTGAGAAAGGTAAGGAATTCTGCGGCACCTCTAACGAATGTTATAACAAGATCGAGGTGGAGTCTGAAAAGCGCACGCTTGAATTCATTAGAACCAATGCCAAGGCGAAGAAGCCATTCTTTGTGACCTATCAGCCAGTCTGGTTAAATTTCCTCGAAGCTGAAGCAAATAAAAGCTCACTCAATGGCGGAAAAATCCCTAACTCCTATGCGCGTCTGGATGCCTTTGTCGGGTCGGTAATGGATGAGCTGAAAACATTGGGCATCGCAGAAAACACGCTGTTTGTAGCGATGGCTGATAATGGTCCTATGTCACACAACCCTCCTCCGGGATGGGCGATGACAGAGATTATGTATCGTGGTGGTAAAGGTGATTACACCGAAGGTGGTGTTAGAGTACCGGCATTGGCTTGGTGGCCTGGCACGATTGCTAAGAATCAGTTGGTTGGCGACATCATTCACGTGACTGATTTATTTACCACCTTTGCCAGCATTGCCGGCGCCAAGAAATATATTCCAACCGATAGGGTTATCGATGGCATAGATCAAACAGAGCTATTACTTGAGGGGGATACACATAGTAGAAGAGATTATGTACATATTTATCAAGGTCATACGCTTGCAGCAACTGTTAAAGGCCGTTATAAGCGTCATTGGATTGGTTTGCCACCAGGTGCGGCATCAGGCATAGCACCTGCCTACTACGATCTCTATCAGGATCCGCATGAACATAATCCGCAAATGATACCGATGATACATTTCCAGGGTCAGTTTACCGCCATGCGTGAACGCCATGAAGCGTTTAAGAAAAAGTACCCTGATGTTGAGAATGCGCATGGTATTCCCTATACAGGTTTGTCTAATGCCCGCCCTGAAACGTTAGATATTGCCAAGCGTCTTGAGCGTGAAAAAGCAGCCATGCCCAAGAGTGTAAGAAAGTATATAAACTAGGTTTGGCTAGCCACTATTTTCGGCGCTCTGAATACAGCGCCAAAAATATCATGCTTTATGCTTTTATTTGCATTTGATAAAACGAAGTCCGTGCATAAAACATTACAGGTTGCCCTACAATGAATCGCTTGCCCTCCTTTCTTGTATGTCTCTCTACTCTCATCTCTTTTCTCATCAGCGTTAACAGCTATGCAAAACCCATGTTCGAAGATAGCCGCCCCAATATTTTATTGATTGTTTTGGATGATGCGGGCTACTCCGATCTCGGTGCTTATGGTGGCGAAATTGCTACGCCCCATATCGATAAGATCGCTGATGAAGGTGTTATATTTTCCCAATTTCATGTGACACCAACTTGCTCCTCAACACGCGCATCATTACTGTCAGGCATGGATCATCATCGTACTGGCTTAGGTACACATGGTGTGACCGCCTCTAACCAGAAAGGAAAACCGGGTTATGAGGGCTATCTAAACAACAAAGTGATCAGCTTGGCTGAGACGATGCAGGCGGCTGGATATAACACATCCATGGCCGGTAAGTGGCATTTAGGCAGCCGTAACAAAGCTACCTGGCCTTATAGCAGAGGCTTTAACCATACGTTTGCACTCATAAACGGTGGCGCCAGTCATTGGCAAGATAACTTACCCTTATTCCCGTCAAAACCCAGCATCTATAGCCGTAATGGCCAGGTGTTAAAAAAATTACCCGATGGTTTTTATTCAACCACCAGTTATACCGATGCTTTAATAGAGTTTATCGATGAAGACAGGGCCTCGGGCAAGCCTTTTATGGGTTATTTAGCGTTTACCGCCCCGCATAATCCATTGCATGCACCTGAAAAAATGATTGCCAAATACGCCGATAGCTATACAAAGGGCTGGGATGTATTACAAACATCGCGTTTACAATCATTAAAAGAAAGAGGCCTGATTGCCAAAGATGTAAAACCCCAGATACGCCCCCAATTTATACCCGCCTGGAATGAGCTAAGTAAGAAAGAACAGGAGCTCTCAGCGCGTGATATGGCCATCTATGCAGCCATGATCGATATGATCGATCAAAATGTTGGACGATTATTCGATTATCTTCATAAAACAGGACAGTACAAAAATACCGCCATCATTATTATGTCGGATAATGGCCCCAGTAAAACCACGATAGCAGACTACCTTTCCATGGATAAGGCCGGCAAAGACTTTATAAAATCCTTCAAGAACGCGTTGGATAATCGTGGCCTGCCAGGCTCCTCAGTTGATCTAGGGCCTGGCTGGGCCTATGGCTTGGCAGCCCCCTTTAGAATGATGAAAGGTTATCAGTCGCAAGGAGGCATTCTAAGCCCTTTAATAGTTAAGCTTCCACAAGGCATGCAGCAAACAGATAAAGTCATTAAGGCGCCTGTTCATGTTATGGATATCATGCCTACAATGATGGCCTTAGCACATATTACCCCACCCAAGTTGCAATCGGACAAGCTTGATATGCAAGGTGAATCATTATTGACACTATTACGTGAAGGAAAGGATGATAAATTTGTTGATCATGGTTTTGGCGGTGAACTGTTCGGTATGCGATATTATCGTCATGGCAAGTGGAAAATATTATTGATGCCTAAACCCTATGGTTTAGGAGAGTGGCAGTTATATGATTTGTCTGTGGATCCTGCAGAACAGAATGATTTGTCGGCTAGAGATCCCGACATTCTCAGCAGATTATCATCCCTTTGGCAGACGTATGCCAACGTAAACGGTGTCGTGGAACCTAGCGTGCCCACTGCTTATGCTAAGCCTCCAGCGGAATTTTGATTGAAAATTCATTCTATTAGGGTCAATATTTACAGTATCTATATAGCTCTCATTAAGTTGTATATTCAAACTAGAAGCGCATAACAATTTATACTGACAAAGCACTCATATATTCAGTCATTAATATGGCCGGCATTTGAAAATCTAACTTTTCAAGGACGACTATTCAGCGCTGCTATTACAGATGAAAGCTCTTTTGCCTAGGCGTTGTTAGAGTCTGTTTTCTTCGGTAAAAATTGCGGTAATAGACCCATGATTCCATGCATATCATAGGCTTTGGTATCTTTTAGCCCTCTACACGTCCCCTCTTGCATGATCATTTCCATGCTCGACATCACACTTCCCCTGTCGAGTTCATCACAAGGCTGAACTTTACTAGATCATGCATAGAACTTCCCCCGCTACTCCGGTCTTAGCCGTAGTGAAGTGGTCAACTAATACCGGACAGTAAATTAAGTTTTTCTTCGGCCGCAATCGGTGACAATCCACCGTTTTT
>JABSRQ010000133.1 GCA_013215055.1 Pseudomonadales bacterium
ACATCATTGAGCACAAACTTCCCATTGACCGGTTCATTAGCGCAAAAGACCATAGTGATTTGAGTTTCAGAAATGGCGGTTACGGTTAGAGGCTGAATAAATAGAGGGGCTAAAGCATCTGCATTGCTCGCGGTTGTAAATGCTGCGTTTGCCGTTGTCGATTGATTATTGTTTGCGTCAGTCGTATCAATCTGAGCGCTGTAATTAGTGTCTGAATTAAGACCTGTAATCACTACGCTGTGTTGGGTTTTCAGTTGATTATTGGAAAATATGTTACCGCCGATGATTTGAGTCACACTGGTCACAGGCTCATCGGTTTGCCATTCAATCACGACCGTATTGTCGGTAATATTCTTTACATAAGGTCCTGCAATAATTTTAGGCTTTAATTGGTCTACAAGCGTTAATTCTTGATCCAGATGTTGGTTGCTGCTAATAGTGAAATCTGAACGCACAGCAGAAGAAAAACCGCTGCCAACAGGTGGTGTATAGGTGATGTCGTATACACAGTTGGGGCTACCAGAAGCGAGGCAGGTATCTGTAGAAAACAGCAACATAACATAGTTGCCATCAACATCGGTGCGAACACTGCCGTTATTATGGGTTAAACTTTGTTGTAATGATTTCAGTAGTGGGCCTTGCTCGGGGCCAACCCAGCTGATGTTGGTTTCAATATCGACATTGGCAATGGGAGTGTTATTACTATCAAGCACTTTTCCGGATAAAACCACAAAATCAAACTGGGAATCACGGATTGTATCGGAACTAACCAAAAAATCTTCAGAACTAATTATGGTCTGAGGCGCGCCTACTAGGGAAACCTCTGACGCATTAAAATAAGAAATAAGTATAAAATTGCCCGGCGAGACGGTCCACGCATAAGCGCCATCAGCGCCGACCTTTATGATATCGCCAACCTGAATAAAACTGCCGATTTGTGTTACTTGATAAATCCTTGCATTAGCATCTTCTATTGGATTTCCCAGCTGGTCTTTGACCACGCCGCTGATAGTTTCTGCTTGAAGTGACAAAGAAAAAATTGAAAATAGGAGGGTGATGACAACCGCTGATATCCTGGATTTAATATAAGCAAAAAGTTTTATAGACATGAAATCTCTCCAAAGAGAAGAAATTTTGTTTTTAACGAATTAAGCTTAACCTGAAGAAAAAAAACAAGACTCCATAGTTAACTATTATAGCTTGTTCTGGAAACCCCCGCCGTCATAGGTTAAACATTCACGCTTAGACCGGTAGTTTTGCGGGCCTGCTCTTTCAATCTAGGCAGTCCAAATTTAAGCAAAATAGAAAATTCAAATTTCACATTTGAATCCTGTAAAACTCATTGATCAATAACATTGAAGTCTGATAAAAGGTACAGCCGTGTTCGGGGAAAATACTGCAGCTTCCTCGTAACTAATTTAATAATAAGTACAATCGAAAAATTATAGCTGTCATCGATTTAAACGTGTCTAGAATACTCCTGCAAAAGGTATAGCAGGGCTGATGCCAAGAAAATATGTGAATTTTTTATGATTTTTTAACGTGTTTAATGCAGGTCTTCACGATGAATTCGTAAGCTTTTTAATTGATGAATCTTTGTCTATTTTGTAAGTTTCTTTAGTTAAATCGTTTCTATAAATCCAATTCCGTAATAGGGGTAAGTAATATAACCGCAATTTCACCAAGCAGTAAGTAGCCTTATATGGCTGTATCTGCACTCTAGGCAATGAAAAATCAGTGCTTATAGTCAGTAACATAATATAAGGTTAACCTGTTAGATCAGCTATTTATATTAAATATTTAACAGCCAAAGAAGCTTAGGCATTGCAGTTAGACATGCTGAAGTTAGGCGTTTTCTAAGGTGACTGTTAAGTATTGAGTCTTGTTGACGGTGCATGTGCTTCTGGTAACTGGAAGACTGGCGGGATGGGCTCTTGAATTTTATTGATGTGATCTAAGATCCTTTTGATGACGTGCATGGATAATGGTATGGACCCACCCCGTTTGCAAGATATTAACGCATTTGGATTTGAACGATAATGTTATCCCGCCAGATTTTCTTCTGCAGCTGCCAGAGGCGCAAGGCCTGCCACCAAATGTTTTTTTATAAACTATTCGTTCATTATTACCTTGCTGCAGGCATAGCCCTGTAGGGCATACGTTACCTAGATTTCACCTGGTAAAACCATAGGGTATTAACAGAGTATGGAGTTAGACTTATTGCCATACTATTCGACTGAATTCTGCCATATCACTCAATCACATCGCCATTGGGTACTTCAAGGATTAGCGCTATTGGGGCTTAATATTCCTTATTCTCAACTGACTTTACTATCCGTAATTCATCCGTACACTTTGCAGTGCTGTAGGTTAATAATTAAGGTTCTTCGTAGATTTGTGTGAAATTACAGTAAAATATGCCATTTTATACAAAATTAGGAATGGGTAAGTTTCGCTATGGAAGTTGAAGATCATTATGCCCTGTTGTTAGGAATTGAATCCCCGTGGTTGATTAGCAACGTCGATCTAAAACTCGACACGCAGCAAGTCGATATCATGATCGAATACACCGATGATACAGGCCCTTGTCCTGAGTGCGGGGTTATCTGCTCTAAACATGACAACAGAAAAGTTCGCACATGGCGACACCTGGACACCATGCAATTTACTACTCAACTTCACTGTCAGCTACCGCGGGTACGCTGTAAAGAACATGGGGCGAAAACTGTTGCTGCGCCATGGGCGGGTAAGAACAGCAGATTTACCCTCATGTTTGAAGCATTCGCCATTCGTGTTTTGATTGCCGCTCGTAGCGTTGAGGAAGCACGCAAGCTCTTAGGACTAAACTGGCATCAAGTTGAAGCAATCAAGGTCAGAGCGGTAGAACGCGGACTCATGAGACGTGAAGAAGTGGAAATCCCTTTCATCGGTATTGATGAAAAGCAGTTTCGTTCTGGGCACCGATATATTAGTTCGTTAGTTGACCTGCAAGGTGGACGGGTATTGGATGTCGTTGAGGAACGTACGGAAACGGCATGTAAAACACTGATATCAAAGGCGCTAACAGCCACGCAGCAAACACAGGTTACAGCAGTAGCGCTAGATATGTGGAAGGCATACGCCAATGCGGTGAATGAAAAGTTACCTCAGGCCGATATTGTTCATGACCGTTTTCACATCAGTCAGCATTTGAATGAAGCGGTAGATAAAGTACGTCGCCAGGAAAATAAAGCGCTTGTTGAACAGGGTGATAACCGTTTAATAGGCACAAAATATCATTGGTTAGTGAATGCGGAAAATCTGCATGAATACCATGAGGAAAGATTTGAGGCTTTGCGTCATTCCGAGTTAAAGGTATCCAGAGCTTGGGCGATCAAAGAGTCGTTTCGGTATTTCTGGGACTACAAGTATGGAGCTTGGGCAGAAAGCTATTTTAATAACTGGTATTCGTGGGCGATCAGAAGTCGTCTGGAGCCGATCAAAGCAAAAGCGCGGATGATCAAAATCCATCTGCCAAATATATTGACATATTTTAAACATGGCATCAGCAATGCGGTAGCTGAAGGATTAAATTCAAAAATTCAGACAGTGAAATCAAACGCCAGGGGCTATAGGTCCTTTGACGGTTTCAGGAATAGCATATTATTTTATTGCGGCGGTCTGAAAATGGCTCCATGAGCTCCACACAGATCTACGAAGAACCATAATTAAACTGTAAATGGTACGGAATAATTCCGTACAGCTGGAGGTGATTATGGCTACTGCACGATTGGATATTAGACTTGATGAAGACATCAAAGCTAAAGCTGAAAAAGCTTCTGCACTTTTAGGCTTAAAGAGCTTAACTGAGTATGTTGTAAGGCTTATGGACGAAGACGCTTCACAAGTCATCGCTGAACATGAAGGTATCACAATAGAAAATAATGCTTTTGATCAATTTCTAGAAGCTTGCGATAACGCTAAAGCGCCCAATAAAGCGTTGCTTGAGGCAGCTAATTTTGCCAAAACGAATGGCTTTTAAGTGAGTTGGTCAAAAAAATTCGAAGAGCTGGATAAAAATAAGCATGATCGCAGCTCATTTGACTGTGCAGAAGTAGCGCTTAATACTTTTATCCAAACACAGGCTGCAAAGCATATGCAGGCCGGTATTAGCCGGACAATGGTTCTACCTGAAAAAATTTCGCTACTGAATCAAAAGTTCCCGATTTGTTTATTCTATAGTATTGCTCCGAGTTCAATTTGCCGTGAGACATTACCTGCTCAACTGGAAAAAAAATTACCACGCTACCCAATACATGTGTTCTTGCTTGCTCAACTTGCTGTGCATAAGGAGTTTCATGGTAGTGGTTTAGGCAAAGCTAGCTTGATAAAGGCTCTGGAGTACCTGTGGCAAGTAAATTCTCATATGCGAGCTTACGCCATAGTAGTGGACTGTTTAACTGATTCTTCTCAAAGCTTTTACAGCAAGTTTGGTTTTGAAGTGCTCTGTGAATATAACGGTAGAATTCGTATGTTCTTACCGATGAAAACTGTGGCTCAGCTCTTTAGCTAATTCCTGGCCCAATCCTCTTTAGAAGCTGGAATTTTATGTGTTGATTTGAGTCACATGACGGGGGCACCCATTAGAAGTTTCCGGTCAAGCGAAAAAGTGAGCTCCCTCAATAAATTTACCGAGTAATTCCATTTAACTATTAACTTTTTGTTACTTAATAACACGGTGGGTTTTATCAAAAATTTACCGCATGGGCTTGTTGCCTCGTTCAAGTCAATGTTGGACGAAGCCCTTAGCGCATCGTATGTTGCTGCACGTTATTGACGCAGGCGACCCAGGCTTTGAGGCGCAGCGTGAAGTTACAGATAAAGTATTGGCGGAGATCGGTGCTGATAGTGTGCCGCGCATTCGGGTGTTTAATAAAATTCACTATCTGCACGACGCCGTGGCACAAGAAGAGCGTGCCGCAGAGCTGCAAGCCAAGTATCCCGGCTGTATTGTTCTTAGCGCGCGCTGTAAGGACGATATAACGCAAATGCATCAGGCGATTGTGACTGTTTTCCAACAGCAGCTGGTTGAATCTGAGATTATTTTACCTTGGTCCGCGCAGGGATTACGCGGCGAAATCTTTGCCTCTTGCGATGTGCTGGAAGAGCGCGCCGATGCCGAGGGTGCATTTTTTCGCTTCCGCGCGGCACCTGATGTGGTCGCTAGGCTAAATGAGCTGTTAAACAAGGCGTGATGAGGCTGATGCATACGCGCCTACAGGATGTCTGCAAACATAACTGCCTGATCTATAAGCCGGCGACTCTGGACAGGCAATGGTTTTTATTTTGAACGTGATACGGGCAGTAAGATTCGCTTGGCAACGCGCATTCAGCTTATTCTCGATGGATGGCTAAACACAAACTGTGCAGGTGTTGATAGTACCATGCGTTTGTATCACTGGCAGCACCGCTCTAACTCGGTTCGCACATGGCATGGCATGAAGTCCGAAGCCGTTATTACAGCGGATGTAGTATATACCTTAACGACAATGACAGCTGCTAATGGTCGAATCGTAAGCGTTGGTGGTGAAATTGACTGTGGCGCGGATTGTAGCGAAACTCTAATAGAAAATACGGTAATTAGCCTGCAGGCTGCTCCTGACTCAACATATTATTTTACGGGTTGGGGCGGAGATTGCTCGGGTACTGGAAATTGTGAATTGCCCATCGATAGTGATAAAACCGTTACCGCGCAATTTGCTGTTATCACCGTGCCTAGCCTAAAAGCGGCCAACGCCGTCCCCTTGGTGCAAGTGGCGACGTCTGCCTGTGGCGAAAGCGATTCACCCCATTGGCAATGTGCAGGACAATACCTTACTGCGGATACGTCCGTAGTAGGGAGTTATGTAGGGGGATGCCCACATGGCGCAAATGCCTATGACGATTGTATGGCAACACATCAATTTGTTCGGTTTGAAAGTCTTCAGCCGACGAGTGGCATACTGTCCTGTCTGGATATTAATAACTTAGGTGAAAGTCGTGGTTCTTGTCCTACATAGGTATATCGTCTGGCATCGCAGATATACGATTTTAATTAATTTGCATTACTGAGATTAAGACGTCCTCGGTGGCGTCTTGATTTTCAGGCTCAATCTCTACCTGGAAACGATTTCCTCTGGTTCTGATTAACGTCGATTTATAACATCGACACCATAAATTATACTCACTCACTAAGGCTGTACAATATCGGTATTCGCTATTTCTGCTTTCAAGCTCGGCTTTTCTGAAATAGATCTACAATAAATAAAAGCACTTTTGTTGTAGAACCATGTATATCAGAATACTGCTGCTGATTATTTTATTGATATTCTCTTCGTCTTTAAAAGCTTCCTGCGAACGCCCCGATGTATTACGTTTTTCGATAATCCCTGCTGAGCATAACACCGAAGAAATTGAAGCCTATAAACCGCTGCTACCTCTGCTGAAAACATCGACGGAGCTGGATGTAGAAATCAGAACCTATGATTCCTATGCGGCAGTGGTAATGGCTATGAACAACAGACAGCTGGATATTGCCATGCTGGGTCCCTATTCCTATATTCTCATGAAGACCAATTTCCCTGGAATAGAGGCGTTTGTGACATATTCGCACATTCCGGGGGTGATACAGGAGGCCGGGGCATTTTATCGCTCTCTGTTGATTGTTCGTGCCTCTTCGGGTTTCAATAATATTGCCTCGCTGGAGGGCTCTATCCTGGCTTTACAAAATCCAGGCAGTACCTCCGGGTTTTTAATCCCTATGACAGAGTTCAGTGATGTGATAAGCATGCCGTTAAAGCAGTATTTTGAGAAGACCCTGTACAGCGGTAGTCATGATAGAACGGCCGTCGCCGTTAGCCAGAAAAAAGTGGATGCGGGATTTATTTCCAGCCATAGGCTTCAGAATTTTATCGATAAAGAAATCATCGGCGAAGATCAGCTGAGGATATTATGGAAGTCAGAACCTATTCCGCTTAATCCCTTCGTTTTTCGTTCCAACTTATGTGCTGATTTAAAGCAGAAGCTTATAGATACCTTCTTGAGCCTTAAAGATAACCCCGCGGGCGCCGAGGCGTTAAGACGGCTACACATGCAGGGTTTTGTCAAAATAAAGGATAGCGATTATGACGTTATTCGTAAGCTCTATCGTCGTCACTCGGCACAGGACACAATGAGATAGTTCGCCATTTGACCTCATGGTGAGTTGCTATGCGACAGCATCTTGTAAATAAGAGCATTTCAAACTAAATCGGCTGGCGCGTCGATAAGAGCATCGAAAACTGTGTTTTTGGCTACGCTAAATGACCTCATCAAAGCGTGGAGCAGCCGTAGATTAAAATTGACGTTGCTTGCTAATAGGTTCATCAACTTTTCCGTTTTCTGCTTGTTATATGCACCGCTTTACTCGGCATTTTTATGCTCAAGACTTTCTAATGTCTTCTGCAAAATCCGATGCTCTATGGGTTTAGTCAAAACAGCATTCATTCCCGCATTCAAACACTTACTCTTATGCTCCTTCATAGCATGTGCAGTTAAAGCTATAATGGGTAACTTGGAAAAACCATGCTTTTTCTCATAAGTGCGGATTTCAATTGTTGCCTCAATCCCATTTAATTCTGGCATTTCGTAATCCATTAAAATCAAATCAAATGGTCGTACATCGCGGTTTTCACTACTGCTGATTATGCACTGTACAGCTTGCTTACCGTCGTCAACACAAACACAGTCATGCCCCAATTTCTTTAATTGACTCTTAATCACTAGTTGATTGGTTGGATTGTCCTCGGCGACCAAAATATGTAACCGTACGTGTGGATCACGCTTCAATGATTCTGCTCTATCTGTAGCGGGGTGAGCATCAGTCGAACCTTTCGAATCATCACCCAGAGATTTGCAAAATATAATTGCTAGGTCTTCTGCCAGAGCGGGCTTTTCAGAAGCGTAATTAATTCCAAACTGTGGTAGCATTTCCTTTGTTGGCAAATTCCCTGCCATAGTCAATAAAATAATAGGCGGCTGATGCCAGCCGGACTTTGCACGGATGGCTTGAGCTAAATCTAAACCGTTCATCCCAGGCATTTTTAAATCCAGCACTAGCAAGTCATAAAAGAATTTCTCCTCTTGAGACTGCGCCAACAATTCCAGCGCCTCATGCGCATTTTGAACGGCATGGATATCCATTCCCCAAACCTGAACCTGCTGTTGACAGATCTGGCGATACGTTTCGCTATCATCAACAAGCAGCAAGCGCTTATTTCGTAATATGTTGGTGTTTTTAACAACATATGGAGCCTGGTCTCCGGCCAGCAGAGGGATCGAAAACCAAAAAGAGGCACCTTGCCACTGCTCGCTAATAAGGCCAATCTCACCATTCATCATATGCGTCAGTTTTTTACAAATAGATAAGCCCAGTCCCGTACCACCATATTGCCTAGTCGTACTTTCACTCTCTTGTTCAAAGGCTTGAAAAACACTTTCTTGTTTTTCCTTAGCGATACCTACACCGTGATCAATGACAGTGAAGCGGATTGATTTTTTTAATGCTCTATCTCTCGTTACCTCTAAGAAAATTTCTCCCTTTTTACTAAATTTATAGGCATTAGCAAGAAAGTTTACTAATATTTGCCTTAGCCTCGTTGGATCACCTTTAATGACTTCTGGCAATGACTGATCAAAAATACAATACAGTTCAATACCCGTCTCTTTAGAGCGCATGGCAAAAATATCAAAAACTTCAGCCACTAACTTTTTCACATTGACATTTACACTTTCCAAACTCAGCTTACCGGCTTCAATTTTCGAGAAGTCAAGAATGTCATTAATCACGCCTAACAGAGATTTCCCCGACGAAATAACAATATCGTTATACCGTCTCTGCTGTTCATCCAAATCTGTTTCATGCAATAACTCTGACATCCCCAAAACACCATTCATGGGTGTACGAATTTCATGACTCATCGTTGCAAGAAACTCACCTTTTAATTTTTCTCTGGCCCGACTTAGCGCTTCTTTTTCACGCTCTTTCAGCAATGCTATTTGTGTTTCTTCTCGCTCTTCGATATCAAACAATAGTGTCTGACGCATCTCATTGATAGACTCCACTAACCAATCTAATTCATCTCTTTTTCTCTGCTTACGTTTAAGTCTCAACGGTTGGCGAAGACTCTCTACCGACAGGCTTCGGTTGAATCGTGCGATCTCATAAACATGCCGTGTTAATAATCGATGAACCAAGGCTATTATGAAGAAGGACATCAACAAGGTTTTAGTCAATTGAGTGATAAGAATGTAACCCGTATTTGACCACAGTTTTTCATAGGCACCTTTAAGGCTAATGACATAAGTAATCACGCCAATCTGGTGTAAAATATCATTTTCAGCGCGGTAGTTTATCGGCGTGCTTTCACTCAAAATGTATTTGTCATCAACGGGGATCGTTCCTACTGAAATTATTTTATTTTTATCGGAGTCATGCCGTAGCTCGACAGCGACAATCGCTCCTCTTTGCAACAAGCCTTCGAGTAATATTTCAGTTTGCTCATAGCTAAATTGCCACACACTATGAGAGATAGCCGGCATAGCGCTATCTCGAACAACAGCCAGTTGTTCTTTTATTTCATATATATCCGTTTTAAATTGACGGAACAAAAGACTTACAACAACCAATAATGTCAACAAAGAGCTCATCAATAGGGTATAAGCTAACAATCGAAAAGCAATGGAGGTAATCGGTGCATTTTCTGACATCGACGTTCCTTCAATTTATTACCGTAATGACCTTTTACAATAAGGTAAAACCTATGGCGCGCTGACCCCGACTAAAAATGTCACTCCCTAATACCGTGAAAAATATTGTAATATTAAAAATGTGAGGCTCAGTCTTAGATTACCTTCCCACGTACTTTGAATAAATTTCTTTCAGACCTCCACTTTCTTTTAGCTCACTAATCATCTCCCAAACTTTCCACGCTTTATCGGGGTTATCTCGATAGAATTTTTTTGAAAAAGCAATATAGTATGGCTTATTAACAACCGCTGGAAAGGTCTTTTCAATCTGCGTTTTATTACTTCCCTCAAGCAACTCAATTTTGGCATCCAACATATTATCCAGAGCAACAAAAGCATGTATTCTTTTTGATAAGAGCAGTTGAATCAATTGCTGGTCGGTACTCACTTCATTCAAAGTATAGCCCTTTTTTTTTAGATCTTCGGTAATGGATCCACCCCGAATCGCCCCAATAATAAGTGCGTTTTTTGAATCGCCAACGATTTTTTTACCATCCCAATGTATATCCTGCCCTTTCAACCTATAGAGTGAATAAGATCGATTAGAAATACTGTATTTCACATCAGGAAGCGCCTCTCCATCACGGATTGGGTAAGCTACGAAGGATTTTCTTTTTTCCTTATAACTAAAATGAAATCCACCATCAATTTGATTATTCTTTACAAAATGAACAACTCTCCTCCATGGATACTTTTCAATGATAAACGCCATATCAGACTTACTTTCAATAAACCTTAATATATCAATTGTGACACCGGGATAGTCGTCGATTAATTGTTTATCTCCGTAAACAAATGGCGGATCCTGATTTTCACCCGTTGCTACAACGACATCCATAGCCGTTACATATAATGGAAAATAAAAAAATGAAACCATTACAGCATAAAAACCCCCCCTGATACCCTCAAGCAAGTTCAGTTTATTCATAGTGAAACACCCTTTTTGTTAATGTCGCTAGACTGTCCTCAGACATAATGAACAGAAATATTTCATGACAAAAACGATACCTTAATAATAACATTAGCATATCCTGCCTTGCGGAAATCTCCTGCGATAGCGATATAATCAAAGCTTCACAACGTATAATACCGCCTGAATCTGTTTGCCGTTAACCCACGGATATTAATGAGCTCTCTCTTTAAAAAACAGCGTTAAAAGAATAGCGAGGTTCGGAATAATAAAATATCAGGGTTATCCTTGATGCCATCTTTCTCTGATTTTACATTGATATAATTCAACATAAATCTTAGGTTTTTGTTGATATACCAAGTTGTTGCCAGCGTGATATTGCTCTCCTCACCGCCAAATACCGTATCATTGTTCAAATCCACATGACTAAAGCGCAGGGCAACCTCCCATGCTCCAGACTCTGACAGTGGCGTTACACTTGAAAATGCACCATAGGTAGACTGATAATTTCTGGATTCACCGGTGATAAAATAACTGCCATAGAGGTAGTAACCATCTGTTGATGAGTCAGGCGTATTTTCTCTGTGTAAATCTTGTTTTATCCATTCGCCCTGTATTGACCAGGGGCCTTTCACCCAGCTTGTTTCCAGACCGGAAGTCAGGGTATTTTTCACATCGGTAAGCAGACCGGTATTCACAAGGCGGATGTCATCGATATGGGCTTCTGGCCTCGCCAAGACAATCCATAGGTCAGAGCGGGTGTCTACCCACTGTGTCCAGGCACCAAAATGCATGGCTGAATGGGCATCGCTCCACGGGCTATAGGTTCCTCTAACTGTAAATGCCCCTCCTTCATCCCCAATTTCTATAACCGTATCCCTTTCAGCCGCCAGCATTGATGCAAAGCTCCAGTGATTGCCGTAGACAAGATATGAAATACCCATACGCCTTGAGGCGGGGCTATAGGCCAAGATGGGTAAAGCACGTTCGATAAAGGTTGAAAATCGTGAGCTGGTATAATCATCCAAACTGGCAGGCTGGCCAAATTGACCAATACTGATTCGGCTATTGTCATGGCCTACGTAACTTAGGAATGCGTCTTTAAGTGTGCCTCTTTGGTTGCCATATTCAACCTGTATTCGGAATTCCCAGTCTTCGCCCATAGTGCCTTTGGCGTTCAGCCGCGCACGACGTATTTCTGTCCCATTATTAAACTCTGCCTTGTCGTTTTTATGATAGCCAGTATCAATATGCAGACGACCATGTAGACGTATTGAAATTTCTGACGGGGATGTTTTACTGTTTGAGGGGGTGGTATTTGCTTTTTTTTGCTGCGCTGCTTCGTTATACAGCATCTGAATTTCCTGTTCGCTTAAGATGCCTTTTTCCCTGAGTATATTGATCAGAGACTCTGTATTGTCCTGAGAGTAACTAACCGTTGAAGCACACAATAAACATATCAAGACCAAGCAATGTTTTTTCATGAGAAGGCTCTCCTGAGTTAACTCTATTAGTTTATATTCAGCGTTCCTTCCTGCTTTTCAGCTGCCTGAGGCGCAAGAGTCACCGCCAGAGTTATTGTTTTAATTTAAGCATCCTAAACCAGTATCTACCGTACATTCATTAGCCTGTAGAATGACCTGTGCCTGGCATCTCCTAGTTATTACTTTCTGGATTAACGGGGTATGCTGTTAGGTCTCTTTCACTTCTTTTTTGATGACCCCTGCATTATCCTTAAACCTTATAGCCATGTTGTACTTCCAGGTTTATGGGAATAGGGGCTTAATACTCCTTCGTATAGACGTCCCTATGTCAACTTGAGTATATGCTTTTTGATCCTAGAGCGGGTTGTGACCTTGGACTAAATCCAACGTATTCGCATGCTGGTTAACGTAGTAATATCTGTCCATTTTGGGGTTACCACAACCTATACTCAGGCACATTTCGATAACATCGAAATCCTAAATGCGTATCTAGGGCTTCCCAATTTTTGTCTTAACTCTCCTGATCAAATCACAGCTTCAAGTACTGACAATTTGCTTTAAAAAATACTCTTCATTTTCAACCGTTTTTTAGGCGGCTACCTTATTCACCGATTCCCAAATAAATCCAACCATTTCTCTGGCACAAGCCACTTTTACTTTGTTTGGATGTTTTCCCGCAAGCAATAGCCGCGTGCCTTTTTTGTTCTGCCTGCGAAGGCCGCGGTCGGCAATACTGAATCATTTAAAAAAACTTAGATCACGTTAATAAAAGCTGAGATAACTATTTCTCCGGACTTCCAGTTACCTGAAGCCCATGCATTCCCACCTGATATTCAGACCTAAGTAAGCATTGTTCGCTCACCATGAGGCATTGCTATTAAGTGCTATAACGACTGGCGTTTTCGCTCTATTTAATAGAGAGATCAGATAGAACAGCTTAATTTATAGGCGGTTAAACGCTATAGCTCTCAACATACAGCTACTTAGCTCACTATTCTAAAGAGGCGGTGCTTCATCAAGTATTCTGAAAGGGCGGTTATGGTTCTTATGCCCCCTTTTGTCTTCACCGACGAGTTTGTGTCTATCTACCGTATGCATGGGTGTGTCAATACGGCCTTATAAGCATTCTGCTGCATGACTCAGTCTTCGTCTTCACAGACAGATGCTGTACACTTCCCGCTAATCGTTCATCCAACAGCAGATAAAATAAGTCACGGACGTTTATGAATAATAATAATAATGGCCTAACCCCTAAGCAATGGAGTCATGCGGTAACCGCTGCGCTTCCCCGTGCA